>CP070842.1:1092790-1099339 GCA_020342155.1 Dehalococcoidales bacterium | reverse complement strand
TGTCGTGTTCATCAGGAGGCATGACAGCTTTCAGGTTGAACGTCTGGTATGCCCCGGAAGCCAGTATTCCCGATAGATAAGGAGTTGGTGCCACATTGAACAGTACCTTATCACCCTCGATCAGGTCACTTTGCCCCCTCTCTTTCGAGCAGGCCAGGATGAAGGCTGTCAGCAGGCTGTCCAGTGCGTGATAGTAGAATTCGAAAGTGTAGGGGACTCGTTTGAAGGTGCCGGAGCCTCCTGAGGTACGGGCCCAGGTATATGGTTTCTCTGGTAGAGCGTCTTCGTCGCCTGATTCGAGCTCAGGTGCGTAGTCCTGATAGGTGCTCAGAGGGACCAGACGGCGGAACTCCTCAATGGTTTTAGGGGTCTGGTTACCTATTAACTTTCTTGCTAACGGGGAATCATTGATTCTTTCGAGTTGCTGGACCAGGAGAGTCTCCTGGACAGCCATAAATTGTTCAGTAGTCAGGTCCAGGAATCCACAGTGCTTCTGCCAAACGAGGCCGTTTTCTGGCTGTACCATGGGGAATCTGGTGCGCTTCAAGTAGTCCTCCGTTCCCCCCCCTAAGCCACAAATAGATTACTGATAACACGTGCTGCATCAAACTAATCCTTGTAGTAATCATACGACGTCAATTCACATAAAATCTTTGGACTTTGTGATAATACACTATTTGGATGCTTTTAGCAATAGGTAATTTTAAAATCGTGTTCGAACATCCCGTGCTGTACCCGTGCAGTACTATTATACTAGGTGCCAAACTATCTCTTCTTTGTCCTAGCCTTGCTGTGTCCCTAAATGGTATACTCTAACTAATCAGAGTGAGCAACAACTACAACCGCTCAGCTAGGAGTCCTTAAACATGCCCGATAGTCGAGCGCAACGCCGCCGGAAGCGGCGTATTTTACACACGTCCGACCTCCATCTGGATCGAATAGAAGACAAAGCCTGCGATAGCCTTACTGCGATTGTTAATCTCGCTATCAGTGAGCGGGTAGATATGGTTATCATTGCGGGTGACCTATTTGACCATAACAGGGTTGAGAATGACCTGGTCAGTTTTGTAGTAAAGCAACTGCGGCGTCTACCGGTGCCCGTTGTCATCCTACCGGGAAACCATGATTGCCTGGTGCCGGGTTCAGTCTACGAACAGGCTGAGTTTCGGGATAGTGTCGACATTCATGTCATCGGGGCACCGCAGGGAGAAACGCTGGATCTGCCCGAGCTTGAGGTATCAATATGGGGAAAGTGTATCGATTCCTACGATGCTGACGTACTACCATTAGAGGGCATACCGCAACCGCAGGGAAATGGGCGGTGGCACGTTGCTATTGCCCACGGCTATTACGTTGACAAAGAACCGCCATTATTTTACAGCTATCACATCAGCCACAAAGAGGTTATTGATTCAGGACGGGACTATATAGCACTGGGGCACCTACCCATGTTCCGGGGTGTTTGCTTTGAACCAGTGGCTTATTATAGCGGTTCGCCTTCGATGTCGGGCTCGGTGGCTCTGGTGGAGCTTGATGAGGAAGCTGGGGTACAGGTTACCCAGTGTATGCTGGAAGGGGAACTAACGTAAAAAACGGAGCGGGAAATGAAGACGGATTTCACTAAACTGGAAAGGGCTTTTAATCCCCGGTGTGTGGTCGTGGTCGGCGATAAAGCTGAGTCAGGTTACATGTGGCTGCACGGCCAGAGCGAGTTCAAGGGGAAGCTCTATTCTGTCCAGGTTGACCCTAAAGAGATAGACGGTATAAAGGCACTGGGAGTAGAGAACTTCACCAGTCTGCTTGATGTCCCGGAGCAGGTAGACCTGGCGATTGTGGCGGTGCCACGGCCGATAGCCCCCCGGATTTTAGAGGACTGCATCAACAAAGATGTTGCAGCGGCCCATTTCTTTACCTCCGGCTTTGCCGAGACAGATACTGAGGAAGGTATTGGTCTGCAGCGGATTCTTACAGAGAGGGCCAGCCAGGCAAACTTCCATCTCATTGGCCCGAACTGCATGGGTATCTACAACCCGGAAATGGGTATCAGACAAACAATGATGCAGAGGACCGGCTTCATCGGAACAATAGGTTTCATTGCACAGAGTGGTACCCACGCAATAGCCTTCTCCGAAGAGGCCTACCAGCAGGGATTGGAGGTTAACAAGTCGGTCAGCTTTGGGAATGGTATAGTTCTCGATTCTACAGATTACCTGGAGTATTTCGGTCGTGACGAAGGCATTAAGACAATCGGCATGTATCTCGAGGGAGTCCGGGATGGTCGGAGATTCCTGACGACGCTGAGGGAAGTTGCTGCCCGAAAGCCGGTTGTTATCTGGAAGGGGGGGCGTACCGAGGAAGGGGGCCGGGCAATCGCCTCACATACCGGTTCCTTATCGGTGCCGATGGCTGTCTGGGATGCTGCCGTAAAGCAATGCGGAGCCGTGAGTGTCAGGAGCATGGAGGAACTCGTCGATGCCCTCAATGCGATCCAGTACCTGTCACCAGTCTACAGTAATCGGGTGGGTATTACTGGGGGTTCCGGTGGGCAGTCAGTCGCTATTGCTGATGTCTTTGCTGAGGCCGGGTTAAAGGTACCAGCACTCACCCAGGAGTCCTATGCCGAGCTGGATACATTCTTTAGCTTGATTGGGGGTGGCTACCGCAACCCAATTGATACCGGTAACGTTAACCGCCGGGAGATGAAGCGTATCATGGAGATTCTCGAACGGGACAGCAATGTTGATAACCTGGTGCTACTCACCTCTGTCAATCCACGCATGGTTGGACAAATCGATCAGCACATTGCTATGTTAAGCGAGATTAGAGGACGTTCCTCGAAGCCGGTAGCGGTGATTCTTGCTTCCTTCGGTCCTGAGAACGCCGAGACGGCTAGAGATGTGGCTCAGAAGTTCCGGGACGGTGGTATCCCCACATTCACATCTCTGGAGCGAGGGGCCCGGGCACTGAAGAAAGCGCTGGACTACCATTATTTGCACAGTACCTAGCCACCTGTGGTAGAGGTGCCAGTGCCGTCAGCTGGTTTTGCCGGGTATACCTGAGGTACCACTGTCGTTGAGTATTCCCTCAAGCTGTACAATGCGGGCTTCAACCTTGCCATCTTTGATCTCAAGGAAGCCGACAGTACCTATCTGGTGATTGTAAAGAGGGAACGTGGGACTGCCAGGGTTAATCCGTAATGTCCCATCAATGGTTTCCATGGCAGAACGGTGGCTGTGCCCGTAAACGACGACATCAGGGAGCTTTTTAGTAGAATTCTCCGGCCAGAGTCCGTAGTGAGATAACCAGATAGTGACCCCCTCGATGATGATAGTGTGTTCGGGCTTGACACGGCGGTCATTGACTGATTCAAAGGGATCATCATCACCCTCGGCAGATATTACCGGTGCCACCGTTTCCAGGTAGTCAAGTACCGGAAGAGTATAGATATCCCCGGCGTGGAGGATGAGGTCAACACCTTTGAATGCCCTCTTGACTTCAATAGGGAGTTCTTCGGCGGTTAGTGAACTCAGACCAGCACGGTGGCCGGGGATACGAATGTGGGTGTCAGAGATTAGTCCAATGAGCATCTTACTATCTTCACTCTATCTGACTGGGCTGGGTTTGTCAAACAGGTACGGGTATCTGACGAAGAGCAAGGGGAATGGGGCCACTACTGGCAAACAGGCTGTGAGGCAAACAAAACAATATTAAGGTGTTGTTGGTCGTACGAATGAGCGTGCACTCTGTAATGTCCTGGTCGGAGATGGTAGAATAGGGTGTGAAGATGACTGGGGCATGGCGCTACCGAGTAATGAGGAGAGCCACATACTTTCTGATTTCGGTAACGCTTCTATTGGGTTTGCTTCTAACCGGCTGCCCACCGGAACCGCCTCCGGTTCTGGGACAGGGCAGTCTTTCGCTGTACGGAATTGACCCTATGACACTTGACCCGGCCATCTCAGGTGAGATGACGTCCCACGAGTATATAACACAGATATTCAGTGGTCTGGTCCGTCTTGGCGATGACCTGGAACCGGAGCCCGATATCGCTGAGAAATGGACGGTAAGCAGTGATGGTATGACCTACAGGTTCTACCTGCGCCGTGGGGTTACCTTCCATGATGGTCGAGAGGTCAAGGCCGAGGACTTTGTCTACTCCTGGGAACGTGCCTGTAACCCGGAGACCGGCTCTCAGACAGCGGCCGCCTTTCTCGGTGACATCGTCGGGGCTAAGGCAGTGTTGGCTGGTGAGACGCAGGAAATCAGCGGGATAAGGGCACTAAACGATTACACCCTAGAGGTGACGATAGATGTCCCCAGGTCATATTTCCTCTATAAATTGACCTATCCCACTACCTTCGTGGTGGATCGTGTGAACGTGGAGTCTGGCGAGGACTGGTGGCATAATCCCAACGGCACCGGCCCCTTCAAACTACAGGAATGGAACCAGTATCAGCTTCTGACGCTGGAGAGGAACGAGTCTTTCTACGGGACAGTGGCGGGAGTTGAGTCGGTGGTCTATCACCTGTGGGCCGGCATTCCGATGAACCTTTACGAAACAGGTGAGATAGACGTTACCGGCGTCTCACTTCCCTATATCGACCGGGTGACGGATGAAACCGGGCCATTCTATTCTGAGCTGTTGGTAGTGCCCAGGATGAGCTTCATCTATATCGGTTTCAACGCTGACGAGCCGCCATTCGATGATGTAAACGTACGCCGTGCTTTCACACAGGCGCTGGACAAGGCAAAATTGGTCAGACTGGTATATCGAGATATGATGGAGCCAGCAGATGGGATACTGCCACCGGGTATCCTTGGATATAATGAAGCGCTTTCGGGGCTGGATTTCGATGTGGAAGAGGCGCTGGCCTCAATCAGGGCTTCCCGGTATGGGAGTGTCTCGGCGTTGCCGCCAATTACGATAACGACGATGGGGTGGGGAGGGTCAATTGGGAGTGACCTGGAAGCCATTGTCCATGAGTGGCGGCAGAACCTGGGGGTGGAGGTTAAGGTGAGGCAACTGGAGCCGGAGTTCTTCCTGTACAACCTGAAGGAAGAGAAGGACGAGATGTACTATCTGGGCTGGATTGCTGACTACCCTCACCCGCAGGACTTCCTCGATATCCTGTTCCAGAGTGAAGCGAAACAAAACTACGGTGAGTACAGCAATCCCGAGGTGGATGCCCTGCTGGCGGCGGCCGGTACCGAGCTTGATATGGACAGGAGCCTGGAGTTGTACCAGCAGATAGAGCAGATACTGGTGGATGACGCTGCCTGTCTACCGTTATGGTTTGAGGAGAACTACGTGCTGGTCAAACCGCATGTGAATGGGTACGTCATGAATGTGCTGGGTCTGGCCAATCTGAACCTGGTATCCGTGGAAGACGAGTGATGGCGGAGGGGGTGGGATTCGAACCCACGGTCACCTTACGATGACAGCGGTTTTCAAGACCGCCTCCTTAGGCCTCTCGGACACCCCTCCGGAGAGAATCTGAGGGTATTATAGCAAGTGGGGCTGTGTATTTCTATTAAAGTGTGTTGCCAAAAGTGTGATTAAAGTTGTTGACACACTGGGGTACGAAAGACTATATTAAGGTCGATTATATAAGAGGCGGTATCAGGAGGAGGGAATGAAAGTAAAGTGCAAGAAATGCGACCGTGAATTTTCAGAACAGCCCAACGAATACCCCGGCAAGGTGTACGTACATCACGATGAGGTCTTGTGTGAGGACTGCCTGATAGACATGGGTGTCATGCCCGATTCAGCCGACCCGGCGAAGACCTATCTGTACACCCGTGCCGACCTGTATCGTCATCCGTAGGTTGATATAGTACGGGTTGGTAGATTAATAATTAACCGCAGTCTTTCGGTCTGGTTGGGAATATTCCTATCTGGAATTGGCTAACGAACTCGCTTAAGCTCAAAGACTACCGGATTGCCGGCATCGGGGCAGGTGACTCTGGCGGTGTCAGGGTCACTTGACCACGGAAAAGCCCCGCCAAATATAAATACCATTAGGTCGGAGAACATTGAGTCGAAAGCGGAGAGGCATATACCGTCGGGTGTCTTGTAGCCAATAACCCACTCGTCTCCGACCTTGTGACCAGCACCACAGGTACCCTTTTGAGAGATTACCTTGGCGTGAATCTCATACATCTCTGGCATTTTGGACCTCTCTTCTATCGATTACTTCCCTTCTGTAGGAGTCCAGTATAGTCGTGCGGAACTCAAGACGTCAATCTATTCCTCCGGCTGTCAGATTTGACGCTATGAGACGTTTCCGCTATTCTCAAGATATAGCTTTGCAGGAGGAATTAGTAGATGGAATGGAATACCCGGATTACCGAAATGTTCGATTGTAAGTACCCCATTCTGGAGGGCGCCTATGCGGGGTTTGGCAACTGGGAGTTTGCCGCGGCCTGCGCCGAAGCAGGTGTTCATGGTCTCATCACTGCCTCTACCTCCCGGACACCGGAGCAGCTACGCGAGGACATCAAGAGCTGCCGGAAGGCAACCAGTGGTTCGTTCGGCGTGAACCTGAGTTT
>CP070842.1:1056863-1092690 GCA_020342155.1 Dehalococcoidales bacterium | reverse complement strand
CTGCGACTCAGGGTTCTGACACCAGAGACAACGTAACGGGCACCCCTTAAGAAAAACGGTAGTCCGAATTCCAGGGCCGTCATGAATGGAATAAGTCTGTATATTGAAAATCACGCCTTCGGTGGTTTCTTCTTCCGGGTTGCTCATTATCTTGTCTGCAGTCTGTAACACGAACTTCTGTGAATTACCAGCAGCTTGTGGTGATACTGCTACATTCACAAAAACCCTTCCTCTATTATGACCCTTTCCAGTACTTCTCCCTTAGCTCGCGTTTTAGAATCTTACCGGTAGGATTCTTGGGCAGGGCATCCATAAACTCAACCGACTTCGGTGTTTTGTAGCCAGCGATTCGCTCTTTACAGAAAGCAATAAGCTCTTCGGTGGTGGTGGTTGCTCCCTTCTTCGTGGCTACTACGGCGTGGACCTTCTCCACCCAGTATGGGTCGGGGATACCGATAACGGTTGCCTCCAGAACTGCGGGGTGTTGATAGAGTACCTCTTCTACTTCTCTCGGATAAACATTCTCGCCGCCGGAAATAATCAGGTCCTTTTTCCGGTCTACAATATAGATATAGCCCTCTTCATCATAGTAGCCCACGTCTCCGGTGTGAAGCCAGCTATCAATGACACTGGCGCGTGTATCCTCTGGCCTATGCCAGTATTCGACCATGATATGCTTGCTTCGTATTATTATTTCACCCAATTCACCCAGTCCAACATCATTATCTTTATCATCTACGATTCTGACGTGGACACCAACATCCGGTCGACCAGCCGACAGGAGTTTCTTCTGTTCCTCCTCCGATCCATACATGGCATTGTGGTCCTCTCTCGACAGGTGGGAAATGGCTGGTCCGCTTTCACTCTGGCCGTACCCCTGAGCAAAAACAGGGCCGAAAACCTTCATGCCCTGCTTCAATACCTCGAGAGGCATAGGTGAGCCGCCGTACCACATGAGTTTCATAGAGCTGATGTCGTACTTGCCCGCATCAGGCAACCCAAGCATTGCCACAACATGGGTCGGTACCATCATCATGTGGGTTGCTTTCTCATCCTGAATTGTCTGCAATGTAATCGCCGGGTCAAAGGATTTCAGGATAACGTTGCATCCGCCAACGTAAAGGAAGGCACGCAGGATGGTATCCCCGGCAATGTGAAAGAAGGGTGATATCTGGATGTGACGGTCGTTGCTTTGCAGGCCCATATTAATGACCAGCGTTTTGGCGTCTTCCAAGATACAGCGGTGATTGTACAGGGCGCCACGGGGCAAACCGGTAGTGCCGCTGGTATAAATGATACTGACGGGATCGTCCTCACCCACCTCGACATCGGGCTCGTTGCCCTCGTGTGATGCCAGCAGGTCATGGTGGGCTGTCATATCGGGAGCAGCAATTTCGAAAGAGACGAAATTCCTGACCTTAGGCAGGCGCGACCTGATAGAACTGACCACTTCTGCTAATTCAGGGCCCACAAAGAGGGTGTTGGCTTCTGAATAGTTGATGATGTAATCCAGCTCATCTCCCGTTAGCCGGGGGTTAAAACGTGAGGCAATGAATCCTCCCTTCATCGCTGCCCCATATACCTCGACATAGTCCAGACAATTCCAGGATAGAATACCGAGTACATCCCCTTTCTTTACGCCCATCTCATGTAAGGCATGAACTAGCTTGTTTACTCTCGTATTAAACTCAGAGAAGGTTATCCTCGTATCACCGTACACGAAGGCTTCTTGGTTTGGATAAAGCAGGGCATTTCTGTAGATGATGTCTACGTAAGTGCCGGCGTTATAACGGGACAGTTCCTTTAATAAGAGGCCTTCTGACAAAGTCCATCACCTCCTCTGGTAATGATAATACGGGACAAAATATGACGAATAAAGTCCGTGGCTCTAATTTACCTGTTTACCACAAAATACAACGTTAGGGGCAAATTTTTACTATAATATAATGCACAAAATGGTCTGTGTCCAATTATGGCAAAGATACCCCATTTATCTTATACTGGATTAACTCCAGACATGCGGCGAAAGGAGAATCACATGGCAAATAAGACTGATGACCTGCTGTTGTATGCCGTCGGTGATGTGGCCCCCTACAGGGAAGACCCCGGCTCGATATTTCAGCGTGTTGCTGACACTCTCGGAAAGGCTGACATAGCTTTCTGTCAGCTCGAAATTAATCTGACTGACCGGGGGACTCCCCTGCCACAAGCCAGGCTTGCCATGCGGGCCGACCCGATAACGGCTCAGGCAATTAAAGAGGCTGGTTTTAACATCGTGTCTTTTGCCAGCAATCACTGCATGGACTGGGGGCGTGAAGCCTTTTTTGATACCATCAATGCCCTTAAGGAACAGGGTCTACCGGTCATAGGTGTGGGCAGTAATATTGAGGAGGCCCGAAAGCCGGCATTTGTTGAATCGAAAGGAACGAAGATAGCCTTTCTATCCTATAATACAATTTTGCCGCAAGGGTACTGGGCCGAGATAAACCGTCCGGGTTGCGCTCCGATGAGGGGTCTTACTGTGTATGAACAGATTGAGCACGACCAGCCAGGGACACCGAGTCGGATACATACTTTTCCTCGCAAGGATGACCTGCAGGCGATGGCGAGTGACATCAGGCAGGCAAAGTCTCAGGCCGACCTGGTAATCCTTTCCATGCACTGGGGGATACATTTCATCCCGGCCGTGATAGCCGATTACCAGAGGGAGGTTGCCCGTGCAGCGATTGACGCCGGGGCCGACCTTATACTGGGACATCATGCTCACATCCTCAAGGGTGTCGAAGTCTATTCAGGCAAGGTGGTCTTCTATAGCCTCTGTAATTTTGCTCTGGACCTGTCTCCAACCAAGGAAATCCTGGAAAATCCGGGGCATAAAGAAATAAGTGCACTTAACCTCAGCTGGCAGCCAGACCCCGAATATCCTACGTATTTCCTACCCCCTGATTCGAGGAAAACGATGATTGCCAAGTGCGTTATCACCGACAAAGAGATAAAGAACGTTTCCTTTCTGCCCACTTATATAAACAAACAGTCCCAACCGGAGATTCTAAGCTCGCAGGATGAGCGGTTCGGTGAAGTGGTCGGTTACATGGAGGAGATTACCCGGGACCAGGAGCTCAACGCTAAATACGTTATCGAGGGTGACGAGGTCCTCATTCAAGAAGCCTAATCAAAGGCTTTAGTTTCGTTGGAGACGGTGCAGAAATCAAACTAGAGATATGCCATAATCTCTCCGATGTTCCTGACATCCTCCAGGTGCAGAATCATTTCAACGAGTTTATTAAGGTGTTGGTCTGAGATTTGTTTTGCCGAATGGGCGGCGCAATCCATAAACTTCCTGACCAGCAGTTCTTCACTTATGGGGTTGTTAGGGTGGCCGTAAGCGAATTCGGGTGTTTTCAGGCGGAATACGCCCTGCTTCGACTTCAGCTCAACCATGCCCTCTTTGGCTTCCAGGTTACTGTCTTGCTCATAAGTTGTCTTCCGGGCGACTTCGAGCACCTCCGGGTCTTGTATAGCTTCAGGGGTGAAATGCCTCAGGGCAACTTCCCTCCGGACTGAGGCCAGGGCTACCACAAAGGGTATACTGAACTTGGCATCGATGGCTGTTTTCGGACATTGCTTGGTCTCCAGAGGTTCGCAGAGAGCCCTGGCAAGCGGGCTGGGGCCAATACCCAGTTTTATATACTCGATGTCAGCTGGCTTGATATCATGAGCATTCACAATCTGGAGGGTTGACTCTAGAAAATAATGGGTACCACGGCAACTCGGCCACGGCTTGAAGCTGACATTGGCGCCCTCGAATATTTCACCGAGTCCATTCGTTAGTGCCGTGAGGTCGTAGTTCTCCCTTGCGTATAGCCGGAAAAGACCAGCATCACCTTCTATCGGTTTCTCGAATCCAATGACACCTCTTTCGGCGAGCTGTGCCGATAACACACCTGCCTTGGCAGAGAAGGCATCCCTGATAGACCTTACCAGCGAGCGGTCACTGTGGGTTAGTTCGGCACTGCATGTTGCCTGACAGAGTGTCAAAGAAAAAGCGTCCAGTATCTGTTCCGGGCTCAAACCCAGCAGCTTACAGGTTGCGGCGGTAGCTCCGAAAGCCCCCAGGATTGGTGGCGTATACCAGCCGTACTGAATGGGGTCCTCTGTCAGGGCAAGACCGAGTCGGCAGGTAACATCGCTTCCAAGAACGAGCGCCGTGATGAGCTCTTTTCCGCTCACGTTCCCGATAGATTCGGCTACTGCAAGGGCAGCCGGTATCGCGGCGGCGTTAGGATGGGTGAGTGCTTCGTCATGAGAGTCTTCAAAGTCCAGTGCATGCGCCATCGAACCATTGGCGAATGCGGCCATAGACGCTGTTACCCTGGCATCGAAACCAATGATTGTGCTCTCTTTTTTACCGCCTCCGTCTATAGCCAGGTCAACAAATTGACGACAACCTTCGCCCATAGTACCGGCAGTCAGTGTCACGCCCAGTCCATCGAGCAGGCTCTTTTTAGTGATATCTGCAGCAGTACCGGGTAGATCCTCGTAACCAGTGTTAGCTATATGCTTTGCCAGTATTAGAGATTCATCCATTGTTTATGATGCCCCCTGGTACTCTGTTCGTGCGATAATTTCATCCTGTATTACTTTGCCCAGCTGGACAAAGTAGGCGCTGTAACCGGCCACCCTTACAACCAGGTCCCGGTAGTCCTCGGGGTGCTCTTGTGCCTCTATTAGTGTTTCCTTACTGACTACATTAAACTGAATGTGCTTCCCACCCAGGCTGAAGTAGGTCTTTATCAGGTCGGACAGTTTCTTCAAGTCTTCTGTGGTATGTAACGCCGATGGGTGGAACTTCATGTTCAGCAGGGTAGCCTGGTAGGGAGCCTGGTCTATTTTAACTGCGCTTCTAATCACCGCCGTAGGCCCGTGAGTGTCCCGGCCTCGCATGGGTGACATGGTACCGTCCGCCAGGCACTCGCCGGCATACCTGCCATCAGGTGTAGCACCGGTTAGTGCTCCTCCAGGCCACTGTGCCGAAATTGAGATGCCGGTCGGTTTGTTTTTCCCACCGAAAATAGTATCGAATGTGACTGCCGTATCCGCCCAGAACTGGTAGAGTTCTCTGGCAATTGAGTCGACATAACTATCATCGTTCCCGTATTTAGGCGCTGCCAGACACATCTTCCGGATTTCCTCATATCTGTCTCCCTGCCAGTCTGCCGCGAGCGCAGCTTTCAGCTCTTTCATGGCAACCTTCTTTTCATCGAAAACAAGCTTCT
Organism: Dehalococcoidales bacterium; assembly: GCA_020342155.1. Taxonomy (GTDB): domain Bacteria; phylum Chloroflexota; class Dehalococcoidia; order Dehalococcoidales; family Fen-1064; genus W589. The sequence goes on along the minus strand of CP070842.1, from coordinate 1,087,414 downwards.
TTATCGATGCCAGAGAGTCGGCGACGTTTATCATGCCGACTGCGTTGAGTACAGCCGCATTTTCAAGAGGCAGGGTACGGTCCAAAATATCCTTGCCTTCTTCGATGGCATTAATCATCAATGAGGAACGGAATGGGTCCGGGAACAGTTCGGCGTTTACTCGCAGATGGACGTTGTTCCCTTCCGCCGCCAGACCCATGAAATGGGTTAGCTGCTCCTTAAACGCTTGCATCAGGTCATCAAATGACTCAAAGCTTTCAGGTTCTCCAGTCTGGAGGCCGACATGTTTGCCGGTGTTCGGGTCGATGCCGTTGTGCATGAAAATGTCAAAGACCAGCGGAACAATAAACATGTCGTAGGCCCCAATACGAGATTGTCCTACGATATTCACGTCAAGACATCCGGTCATTATATAGTCCCGTGCTGTCTCCAGGGGTACACCTTCACTAAGCAAGTACTCGATGTAAGACTTGTCTCCGATAAATGCCGGCATACCAATCCCGGTCCTAACAACTTCCAGGGCTTTCAGCATAAGGGGATTGGGAGTCTCTTCGTGGACCCGGACTGTTATGGTGTGGTGGGGGGTCTGGCACCTCAGTGCAGCTTCCAGAATGAGGTATGACAGTTCGTTGGTAGCGTCTTTGCCCTCAGATGTTTGACCGCCAATGGTCCAGTTGTGCCATTTGGCTATTCCGGCGTTCTTCTGTCGGTTAAATCTCCCCGAAGTCCGGTTAATCTGCATATCTTTAATCCGCAGGCATTGCAGTAACTCCAGAACTTCTTCGTCGGTAATTCTTCCCTCTTCCTTGTCTTTCTTGTAGAACGGGTACATATACTGGTCGAACCTGCCCGCCGCCGCAGTAGTGGACGGGTTTATCATTAAAAAGGTGAACCAGAATGATTGAATGGCTTCATAAAAACTCCTGGCCGGGTTGGCTGGTACCCAGCGGCATGTTTCGGCTATCCGCTTGAGCTCTTTCTTTCGTGCCGTATCTTGTTCTTTAATCGCCATGTCTGCTGCCAGGTCGGCAAATCTGCTGGCGAAACGGATAATGGCCTCGTTGGAAATGATTACAGATTTGAGGAAATCCGCCTTTGTAAAGGCATCGGCACTGGTAAATCTTACGTTTCTCAGCTCTGCCTCTGCATCTTTTACTATTGTGCTGAGACCTTCATTGAGTACTTTGGCAAAGTCCACTCCAAATAAGTAGAAGCCTGGCCCCAAACCCATGCCACCCTGGGCATAGCCTCCTCCGCTTCCCTCTTCTCGACTTTTCCATGGCGGAAGGGCTACCCCCGATTGCTTGAACGGCCACAACCTATCTTCATCGAATATTTCGCCTGACCGGCCGACAAGCGTCCTTGTTTTCCAGTATTCATTCATGGCTATTATCGCTACTTCATCTTCGGCAGAGATTGTGTAGCCCTCTTGTTTGATCGAGTCTATTTCTTCCTGGGACCATATTCCGTAGTCGTAATCAATTTCCAGTCCCATAGGTCTGATGGCGGCGTTACCAACGATTAACTCGCCATTGTCGATAAATATCGATATCTTATCCAGGGTGTTAGCTAGCGCCCTGGCTCTTCTGATTATTTGAGGTTGACCCCCTGTCTGCTTAAATGATTCTGTGAGTAGTCGGGCCTTTTCAGAAGAGATTGGTAATTTGTCTACCTGGAGTCCTTCTCTGAGTTTTGCTATCCTCGGATTCATCATTGTCTCCTGACCAGGATGATAAGAGTTTCATTTCCTCTGGTCATTGGCCCTTTGTCGACAAACACAACTACGATTGATAACATAGTATAACACGGAGGGGTATGCCTTGCCCGCAGCAAAAAACACCATACTATGTATTTTTGAAAGTGGCGGAGTGGTATACTCTAGGTTAATATGGGGTAACTAAGCTGAACACGGTTTTCGCGATTGTAACCTGGAGGTAGTAATGAACGAAAGAGTAAAGAAACTAAAAGAATGTATTGACTTAGAGAACTATCCAATCTCTATTGAAAGGGTTCGGTTAATCACAGAGTCATGGAAAGAGACAGAGGAACAGCCGCGAATTCTAAGGTCAGCAAAGGCTTTTGCCAACTACCTTGACAAGAGGACCATCTTCATCGAGGACGGCGAACTCATTGTGGGTAACGTGGCAGCCAAACCATGGGGTCTTGAGGCTAGCTGCCCAACATGGCCTGAGGAAGAAATGGTCGGCCTCAAAAAACAGGGACTGGTAATTTCCGATGAAGATGAAGCCGAACTAAGGGCGCTGGATGATTACTGGAAAACCAGAGCGGCGAATCTTAATTTCAGGAGAGGATTCTTATACGACGATGAAAGGTTGTGGCCTTTCATCAAATCGGGCATTCTTCTCCCACCATGGAAAAAGAGAGAAGAAGCACGCGGATACGGTGCTGCTGGTAGTGGCTGGGGTGCTTCAGCCGGTGGTCCCGCTGCGAGAGGTCTGGACGTTCCAGACTTTGCGATTGCAGTCGATAATGGTCTCAATAAAATAATAGAAGACGCAGAAGAAGAGCTGCGAAACCTGAGATTCATGGGTACCGAATCTATCGAGAAGGCATATTTTCTTAACGCTGTAATTACGTCTTGCAGCGCTCTTGTTCGCATCGCCGTAAGATTCGCTGATCTGGCTAAGGAGATGACCGAAAAGGAAAAAGACCCGACACGAAAGATGGAACTGGAACGGATAGCCGAAACGTGCAGTTGGGTGCCGGCTAATCCACCAAGAACCTTCTACGAAGCGATTCAGTCATTCTGGTTTATCTGGGTAACAATTGGCGGGGGAACTACAGCCGGTGGCAGGTTTGACCAGTATATGTACCCGTACTACAAGAAGGACAAAGAAGAGGGAAGAATTACCGACGAAGAAGTTCTGGAGTTACTGCAATGTCTTCGAATCAAGGTTATGCAAGTAAACGGTATTTCGGGTGGCCAGATGCAACGGGACAAATGGGCAGGAATGGCCAGGTGGAACAACTGGGTTATCGGTGGGGTAACACCTGATGGAAAAGATGCCACCAATGAGCTTTCTTACTTGCTTCTCGAAGCAGCGAAAGACTGCCAGACTCCTCACCATACTATAACTGTCAGGGTTCATGAAGGGACACCAGACGAGCTTATGCTTAAAGCACTTGAGGTGGTAAGGACCGGTATTGGTATGCCGGCCTTTGTTGGTGATAAGTCTTATATAGATTACTTCGTTAACCAGGGGGTCGCTCTAGAAGAGGCACGAAATTATGCGTTAGGTGGGTGCCTTGAAGGTAATGTACCGGGCAAATCAGGTAGTACGATGGCCTACGGTATGTTCATTGTACCGCTGGTTTTTGACGTTTTCATGCACAACGGCATTGACCCGAATACCGGTGACCAGGTTGGGCTTCAAACTGGTGACCCTGAGAGCTTTGAAACATTTAATGACTTCATGAAGGCATTTAAAACGCAGCTCGGCTATTTTATGAGTATGGCAGCGGAAGAACACAATATTTTACTGAAACACCTGAGTTACCTCCAGGCTTCTCCCATCGCCTCTATACTGTTTGCTGATGCCATCAAGGAAGGTAAAGATATCTGTAACCGCACTTTGCCGTTTGAGAACGGGGCTTGCTTGAATGCGGTTGGCATGATAAACGTCGCAGACTCAATGGCGGCCGTCAAGAAACTCGTCTTTGAAGAAAAAGAAGTCACCATGAAAGAGCTTAAAGATGCCCTTTCGAAAAACTGGCAGGGCAATGGATATGGAGAACTGAGAAAACTGTTTCTGGCAGCGCCCAAGTTTGGCAATGGTAACGAATACGTAGATTTGATTGGCCGAGACCTTTATAAGTATTGGACTGATACAGCAGTGACCTTTCCCACAGTTTGGGGAGGGAAAATAAAACCGGCGGGTGTCTCGATTACAGCGCATGGGCCAGGTGGTTCGCTGGTTGGTGCTACCCCCGATGGCAGGTATGCCGGAGAAAACCTGGCTGATGGCACTGTATCGGCTGCGCAGGGTAAAGATACTCATGGCCCGACAGCACTGATTAGAAGTTGCGCTACAGTAGACCAGGTACCTTTCCAGTCAACACTGCTGAACATGAAGTTCCATCCGTCGGCATTGCAGACAACCGAAGACCTGAGAAAAATGTCCGACCTGATAAAGACCTACTTCAGTATGAATGGAAAGCATGTTCAGTTCAATGTTATCAGCAGAGATACACTAGTGGACGCTCAAAATAACCCGGAAAAATATCGTGACCTAATTGTGAGAGTAGCCGGTTATAGTGCTTACTTCGTGCAGCTAACCAAAGCGATTCAGGATGATCTCATAGCCCGGATGGAATACCAGTCGACATGAATACGGTGGAAGCTGAAGGGATGTTCCACTGAGAGTAATCCTCAACCTATCACTTTACAGGCTCAAAGGCAAAGAATACTCTCTCTGCCATTATGGTTTCTTGCCTGATTTCAATCGGATGCGATGGAACATCAAATACCACCAGCTGGACTTTATCATCTTCCTTGAGACTTTCTGGAGGACAGTTTATTACTCGGCTGAGAACGTGTCTGACTGGACTCTCTTCACCCAGGTCAATCCAGGCGTCAATTAGGGGTGGCTCGAAACATATTGGGACACCTCCCAGTTTCTCCACGACGGCTTCTACCTTACCTTTCCTGGGCAACTCGATCCACTCGAGCTCATCAGAGTAGCACTCCGGGCATATTACGCGAGGCGGATACGACTCCCGCCCGCATTGCCTGCATTTCGTTGTGGTGAACTTGCCTTCACGGAGATTATCATAGAATGTATGAATCCGGTTAAATTCCTTGGTCTCTATCGGCCACAGGTCAAAGGTAGGAGAATATCTTCCCTCTAAGAAAGGTATCCCTGATACCGCCATCGTTTGCCTCCTCTATTTCCCCGGTTCACTGCCATAGATAACAACAGTGTGCTCTGCATTGGCGCCGCTCAGGTTGTGAGTAAGGCCAGTCGCAGCGTCGCTAACCTGATTGTTGGCTCTTCCCTGAAGTTGTTTTAGAATCTCTATCCCCTGGCGAATCCCGGTTGCGCCGAAGGGATGCCCACAGGAAATAAGACCACCATCAGTATTCGTAGGAATACTGCCCCTAATCTTTGTCTGTCCTGATTCGACGAAAGGCCCGCCTTCACCCTTCTGGCAGAACCCCAGTTCTTCTAATTCGATAACCTCAGAAATACTGAAGCAATCATGTACCTGAGCAACATCGACGTCTTCAGGACCTATCTTGGCTCTCTTGTATGCCTTTTCAGCTGCCAGCCTTAAATGTGGCCACTCTCCCAGGTGCTCTCCTGGCCAGTTAGCGGTAACGCTGTGCAGTGATACCTGGGCTCCTCCCAGGATATAAACGGGAGGTCTGTCGCTGAGTTCTTTTGCTCTTTCTTCGGAAGCAATAATCACGGCTGCCGAGCCGTCGCTCAGTGGACAGCAATCGTATAGATTAAGAGGGGCGGCTATTTCAGTCGCGTTAAGGACATCGTCCATTGTCAACTGCCTCTGGAAGTGACCATTCGGATTGCTAAAACCGTAGTCATAATTAATTATCGATGCCGTTCCGAACTGCTCTCTTTTTGTGCCGTAATATTTCATATGCTCCTTGGCTGTCAGGGCAAACCATATTGGCGGAGGGCCGATGCCTTGCGGCGAGTCCCAATCATGGTCTATGGCAGCAATCTCGTCATATTGCACCTGCCACCTCTCTGGAGTATAGAGCTTCTCGCTGCCTACAACCATCACCACATCGGACATCCCGCTCTCTACAAGTCCCTTGGCCAGCAGGATTGCCGTACTGCCACTGGCACACAGAACATCTACTCTGGCACAGATTGATGTGGGGTTTAGGCCCAGCCTTTCTGCTACGACAGGAGCGGTATTGATTTGCACTGATCGCCTTCCTACAAATGCTGAGGCAAAAAGTAAGCCGTCGATATACCCTGGCTTTAGTCCGGGGATATCGTCGAGGCATTCCTTGGCCGCTTCCTGGGCCATGTCTATATAACTTGCCTCCCTGACGCCCCACTTGCACATACCACCCCCGACTATGCAGGCGTTCCTTCCGGCCATCTCTTACCTCCTATACAGAAGAAATAGAATCAGAAAAGGTCATCTAGTTCTCGATTCCCTTCGGGCATTTGACCGTTTTCGGCGATGTACTGCTGTAAAAGCTGGCTTTCTCGCTGGGTATACATAGGGTCCTCTTCGTAGGCGAAGTAGCGGGCCGTTTCGCGTAGTCCCAGCTGTTCCTCCATCTCCTGGCGCAGGTTCAAGGCCCCTTTTATATAAATGACGTTCTCGTGTTCATCCAGCAGCCGGTAGACCCCCTCTAGCTCGGGTACCAGGCTCACGTTTTCAAGGTTGAACTCTATCCATAGCTTTTGTTGAGGTGGCAATATGTGTCTGGGAATGCCGGACCTCAGATTACACCTGAGGCAACGAATGCTTTCAGCCATTGCATACTCGGTATCCAGAGAAAGCTCCACTGTCTTAAAAGAACACACTCGCTCCTCAGGAGGGAGGAGAGCAGGATTTATTCTGGCTTTTTCTGCAAAGCCCTCCACCCGACCCAAGTAAGACGGGACTTCTTTGTCGCTTAGTCCTTCTTTCAGCAGACCTTCCCCACCGAGGCATGTATCGATTGAGATGGCTGCTCTCCTGCCGGCAGCAACTGCCTCTACCACTGAAGCGGGACCGGTTAAAGCGTCACCGCTGACGAATACCCCTCTCAAATTGGTCTCTGGATTGTCAGGGAAAACCTTTACTGTGCCCCTGCGATTGAGCTCGAGTCCATTTTTCTCGGCAAACTGGTAGTCGAGTGACTGTCCTGTGGCAAAGATAACGGTATCCGCTTCCAGGATGTGCTCAGAATTAGGGACTGTCTCCAGATGGAGCTTTCCATCTTCGTCGAATTCCACCCATTTCACCTGGAGGCATTCAACGCTCTTAACCCGATTGTCTTCGCCAAGAATTTGCTTGATGGAGCGGGAGGGGATAATCTCTATCCCTTCGTCCTCCGTCTGACTGATATCCTGCGAAGGGGCAGGCATAGTCTCCCGAGACTCCAGACAGACCATGGATACCAGTTGTGCCCCGAGACGTTTGGCGGTCCGTGCCACATCGCAAGCCACCCCGCCACCCCCAAGGACCAGCACCTTTTGACCCAGGCTGACCTCCTTCCCCTTGCTGACATCCCTCAGGAAATCAAGACCAATGAGGACCTCTTCCAGATCACTGCCCGGGATGGATACCTTGCTTCCTTCCTGTAGGCCAATGGCCAACAGAGCGGCATCATACCCCTCTTCAAGAAGGCTGCCAATACTCTCCACCAGACTGTTCAGTCTGAGCTCGATGCCAGAACTTAGAATCTCCTCAATTTCCTCATCCAGTACTTCTTGAGGCAGCAGGAACCGCGGAATGGCGGTCTGCATCATCCCTCCGGGCTTGGAAGCGGTTTCAAAAATAGTGACCGAATGTCCTAGTCTGGTCAGGTAGTAAGCGGCGCTTAGCCCTGCCGGCCCCGACCCCACCACGGCCACCTTCTTGCCCGTAAGGGTGACTGGTTTGAGCCTCTCTTTCCAGTGTTTGTCCTCGTGTTCGGCGGCGAATCTCTTCAGAGCTCTGATGGCAATCGGTTCATTCAGCTCTCCACGGCGGCACTTCAGCTCACAGTCATGCGGGCAAATGTATCCCAGCACCCGGGGGAAGGGTACGGTCTCCCGGATAACTGCGGCAGCCTCAGCGAATTTTCCCTCGCTAAGAAGATATACATAACGGGGGACATCTATTCCAGCAGGACAAGAGGTTTGGCAAGGGGCTTCTGTAAATTCCTCTTTATCCAGCAAGGCACCGGTAGGGCACACCTCGACACAGGCAGTGCAGAATCGACAGGTGGACTCTCTGAGCGTGGGGCCCACAGTGCCAACAACCACTTGGCCGTCCTCATCGAAGATAAAATCGAGGGCTCCCACTCCCATCACATCCCGACAGACCCGGATACAACGGGTACAGCCAATGCAGAGATTATAATCTCGTTTGAATAGAGGCTTATCCTCTACAACAGACAGTCCTTCGAAGACGTAACGTGAGGTCTCCGGCTTAATCCCGATATACTCGGCTACCCGTTGAAATTCGCAACTGCTGAATAAGGGGCAACATCGCTCATTCTCAGACACGTTCGTGGAGCAAGGAAACCGGGCACAACCTTCTTTTTGGGCACAGGTGAGGCAGGCGTGAGGATGCCTGCTCAAGATATGCGTCAGACGGTCGCGCCGGAATTCGTGAATCTCCTGGGTATCGGTATGAACCACCATTCCTTCCACTGCAGGGGTATTACAGGCTCGTTGTAAATCCTCACTGCCCTCAATATTCACCACACAGAGCTGGCAACCTTCGTATTCCATGTCTGTATTCTTATTATCGAGGCGTGATGCACTCTGATAAACAAATTCAGCAGGTTTTAAACCGTCAAAAGCAGGAAGAAAAGGATGGGAGCAAATGTGAGGGATATAAATGTCTGCCTGTAGAGTAGCCTCTAGAATCGTCGTTCCCTCGGGAGCAGTAACCTTGACTTCGTCAATAATAAGACTAATCATGCTCATCCTCGGGTTTCACCAAGCAGGTCAAGAAATCCCAATATGAGACAGAGTTATTATTTGCCGTATAGAAGCTTCCATCCCTCTGAGTGAAAAATAGCCCCTGTTTCGCAGGTAATAACACAGGGGGCAGGTTTCTCGCCGTAGCCAGGTCGGCAACTGGCACAGCTATATCTTATCTTCTTGCGTTCCTCTTCTCTTACCTTGACCACTGGCTCTTCACGAAAGGGGTCATATTCATCTGGACCTACTTCAAGCACATTTACCGGGCAGGCTTCTGTACACTTACCGCAGCCATCGCACTTATCCGTATCAATTACCAGGAACCAATCGCCCGAGCCGTCTTGAAAACCGTAATTGGCTAACACACTTTACCTCAGGCCTTTCGGGCACTTTCCACCCTACCTCTCTCCAGCAAGGCCATGGCGAAGAGGGCTGCTCCCAGGGCACCGATAATTTGTGTATCGAATGGATAGTTCCGCGAGTTATATTCGGGGTTATACCAGACCTTCTCCATGGTCTTAACGCCTGTTTCGTTCTCCAGTCGCTTCACTACCCCTTCGTTTTTAGCTATACCGCCGGTGATGGCAAACTCCTTTTCTATCTCTAGGCGGTTTAGTAGTTCAACAATCCGGTGGGCCATAGCGGCACAGTAAGCAGCTATGATATCGTTCTCAGGTTTTCCTTCTTCGAGTAGTCCAACAACTTCCGATTTGGCAAACACGACGCAGGTGCTGCTTATCATGGCAGGCTCTTTTTCCACCTGAAAGGAACGCGGGCCAATTTCCCAAACAGGCACCCCTATAAGGTCGGCAAATACCTCCATGCCGCGACCGGTACCAGCTGCGCACTTATCGTTCATCATAAACTTAATAACCTTACCACGCTCATCACAACGGATGGCTTTGCAGTCCTGGCCACCCATATCCATCACTGTCCTTACCGCGGGACCATATACAAAGTTAGCTCCACGGGCATGACAGGCGATCTCGGTTATCGTCTGCTGTGCCATGGGTACATTCACCCTTCCATACCCAGTTCCTATGCAATAGTCAATGTTGTCTGCTGTCATACCCGTCACTTCCAGGGCTATATCCAGTCCTTTTAAAGCGCTGTCAGGGCTGTCTGAACCAGTACGAGTGCTACTGAAAGCAAATAGTTCGCCATCAACCATGATTACTGCTTGGGTGCTTACCGAGCCGACATCGACTCCAGAAGTGATTATCTTACCTTGTTTCCAGTCAATGTCCAGATTTGTCCAGTGGGACTCTGGCCATCTCCAGAATTCCTTCACTTCCTCAGCCATCGGAGCAAACCTCCCTTATTAAGCGTTTGCTTAATTGCTACTTTCATCGTAGTCCTGCCTCTCCACCACTCTAGCCTCGACCTTTTCCTCGACTACTCCAGCCTCAGCTGCGGCTGCTGCTCCCAGAGCTCCAACAAAGTCCGGTTCGTTCGGTATTATCACGTCGGTTGCCAGCTCTCTTTTCAATGATTCGACAAAGCCGGTATTTCTGGCCACGCCGCCAATCATCACCACGTCATTTTCTAGTCCCACTATCCGGGCTACTGAACCCACCCGCCCTGCTATCGCATCATGTACCGCCCGGGCGATATCATGCTTCGGTGTCTTGGCATGAATTAGCGAGACCACCTCGGACTCACCAAAGACGGCACACTGGGCATTCATTGGGATAGATTCTGTGGATTTAAGTGAAGCCTCGGCCATCTCCTCCATCGTTATCTCCAGCGCCCGGGCCATGGTGTCAACAAAGGTACCGGTGCCGGCAGCACATTTCTCATTGATAGCAAAGTCCAGAACTTTTCCCTCTGAGTTGATCTTTATCGCTCGACCTTCTTCTGCTCCAACATCGATGATAGTCCTTGCCGAAGGAATAAGCTGGACTACAGCCCGGGCATCAGCGGCAGCTTCGGGGATCACTCCCTGTGCAAAAGAAACCCTGCGACCAGAGCTACCGGTAGCGACGACACACTCGATGTCTTCCAGTCTCAAACCGGCTTGTTGGAGCACTTTATCGTATAATTGCTCTGTCGCTTCCGTTTTATTTATTCCGGTCGGTGCCGCACCTTTCGCCAGTATCGTGCCGTCCTTCATGAGGATGACATGAACGTTCTTACCACCGATATCTATGCCGGCAACTAACATCTCTCTCCTAATCCGTTAATTTCTTTAGGTCCATAGTCTCAGTAAGGAAGAGGTCGATAAGCCTCATATCTCGGGCTTCATCAAATTCCCTCTCATCAGCCATGTTCCCCTCATAGGTCATTACTGGTAAACCCGCTTCCGACAGGGCAATTTTCAGTTCCATTTGGTGCATGGCTGTCCCTTCGCAACCCCGGTTAAGATGAATCATGGCTGCGTCGCACTTCCACTGCCGGGCTATCTTCTTAACTATTTCATTCTTGAACTTTGCCCCATAGAATGGTGCCCACATGAGTTTGCCTCTAAGCTCTCCCTCTGCCAGGAGTCTTAAGGCATGGTCTCTATCCTTGATGGTTATGCCTTGCTCTTCGAGAGTAGGATAAGGTACCATATTCCCGGTGTCGTCCATCTGCCACCAGCCAATCAAGGAAAACGTATAGAGACTGCCAATGGAGACCACACCGTATTCCTCCATGTACCGGAGGACTCTCAAGAAACCCCAGGGGGGCTGGCTATCACCCAGCACTCGGCACCGCTCGTTCCCCACAGCGGCAATCTGGTTGGCCACACGGTCCTTTATCTCTTCGTATAGCTCCACGTAGAAGTCTGCCATTTCTTCTGACGATTTCTGCAAGGTTCCCAGAACGTATAAAGAGTACATGCTTTTCTCGTCCAGAGGAGCAGGAACAGCCTGGTTGAGCTCGCATACTTTTGACCAGTAACAGGCGGATCGGTAGGTATTGTAGACATTCTGAATCAGCTTCTCGTCAACTACTTTCCTGTTGGTGGTCTTCTCTAGAAATTCTATTCCGTCGTAGAGCTGCCCTACTACGTAATTTATCTGTCGCTCGCCTATTTTATCGTAAGGTCCAGCGCCGACATCAAAGCAGAAGTAGGGAACATCACCGCCACCTATCTCATTAGCCACCTGAAGCCATTTACCATGACTGCAGCAGATGTGGTTCTGAAAGATGAAATCTGCCTTAGGCCACTTTCCGCCGAAGAAGTATTCATCGAGTATTATAGAGCCCCAGTAGCTACGCAAGTAGGCGCAGAGGTCGCGGGCACAACCCCATTTGCCCTCGGCTGCCTCCTGGTACCTGACTTGCGCCTCGGGATTAGCCCCGATACTAGCCCCGTAAGGCTCCTCGGTGAGCGGATACACCTCACCCTCAAGTGCCTGGGGAAGGGCGTCGAATGACCAGGCTCCACCCTCCCAGCGAAGAGCTCCTCTATCGTGGGCCTCGGCATAGTCCTGGTAATATTTCAGTCTTAGCTCTTTAGCCTTATCCCAACACTCTAAGGCTTTGGTGTGATACTTGGTTTCCGCCATCTTTTTACTTCTGGCTCCTGCCTTATGAGACTTTTCTCGGGCTAAACGAATAGTTCCTCCGCCCTTATCTGCTCGAGGAAAGCTTCTACCCGGATGCGAAACTGCCCTACGGGTACGGTAACCTCAAACTCCAGGAAATAGCAGGGGATTCCATTACCCTCAAGAAACCGCCTTAGACTGGGTATATCGAGCTCATGAGGGTCACAGAACTTCTGCTGAGTTAGAATTGCGCCTTCAACTTGATATTCCCGCGCCAGATTTAAGATATGGGGGAACCGCTTCCGCTGCCAGTCGGTAGCTCCCCAGTCCTTGCTAGGGCAGGGTATCCGGTCACAATATCGATGCGCAATGGCCGAGATTCGGTCTTTATCAGGGACAACTTCATCCCAGAAATACCTTGAGCCGGTACAGTGGTCTTCGATGACGAAGGTGCCCCCAATCGATTCCACCATCTCCATAAACGGTCGGTCATCATTCTCACTACCGACAATCATCAGGCGTATACCCGGGTCTCTCTCAAGCTTACGGTTAGGGAGCTCTTCTACAAGCTGCTTCAGAAGCTCGTTATGCTCTCGTTTGTCCATAAGCTGGCTGGCCCAGACCATCATCATAGCTTCAGTTCCGATGATAGAAGGATTATCCTCTTTCCGGAACTCATAGACTTGTTTCATCAACCGCCGGTTGGTATTCATGGTTTCTATACCCTTGTCGAGGGCTTCGTCGGTGATGGGCTTTCCGGTCCATTCCTCTACCGCCTCTTTGAACTCCGCCAATTCTCCAGCAAGGAAGGGCTTTGCTCTTGGGCTCCGCACAGCATTGGGCATGCAGAGATAGTATTTCCACGGGGTAGGTACATGGATTTCCCAGGCGCCAAATGCTTGACGCATATGGAGACATGATTGGGCTATCATTATCCCGTCCAGATAGTCATACTTGCCAGCCAGCCCTTCGTTTAAGCAGTCGCGACAGAATGGGCACCACATATCAAATACATGAGGAGCTACCAGGTTCGGTGGCTGGTGCCCTCCCAGGATTCTGACAGGAAGGATGTCTGCGGCATAAAGTATCTCCTCCGGAACGTAGGTGCAGAAATACCCCACTACCTTTCCCCCCGTCCTCTCTTTCCAGTCTATGGCGTAATCGCGGCGGTGTCGCCATGCATCAGTGAATTTTTCGACTGGTTCCATTCTACTAACTCACTCCCAACTTAGTACTGTTCTAAGACCGCGTTAAAGTATTCATTGGCTTTATCAGTGAGTAAATCGTGGTATTCATGGAACAAGTTGTCAGCTTGGGAACGCAGCCAGTTTCGAGGCAGCAGCTCCGCGGGCAAGTCAGGGTCAAAATAAGGTAACCTCCGGTATTCGTCGATGAGGTTGAACCTCTCGACAAAGTACTGGCTCGGTTCCACAGAATTCCCAGCCTGAAGGAACATCAAATGATTTTCCAGTTTGGGACGGTATTTGGCAATGAAGCTGGCGTATTTCTTATGCACCCGGTCAAGGTCCCAGCAACGGGATACTATACTCTGGGCATCGGCAAAACCCTGATGTTTGGATTGAAAGATCTGGATATACTTTTTAATTTTAAGGTCTTCTGCGATATTGAGTACTTCCCGGGTCAAATCATGGGGTGAAATCCACGTAGCCCCGCTGAGTGGACCATATCCTATCCAGCTTAGCTCCTGACGAAGGCGGTCTCTGGCCTGTCGCTTTTCTTCTGGAATAAAATAAACAACGACACTCCAGATTCCGTCCCACTTGCTTTTATCTCGCTCGAAGATACGCTGTGCCCCTTTGTCCAGTAGCTCAGAGCCATCTTTTGTTAGTGAATAGTAACTCTTCGTTCCGTTTTGTCTGACCTTGAGCAAACCGGCTCGGCACATTCTGGATACGGCTGACCTTATGGATTGCTGGGAAAGCTCAAAGTTACCTAGAAGTGTAATCAGGCTGCCAATACCGATTTCCCCACCTTTATGGCGAACATAGTCACCGTACAGGGTTAGCATTGCTGACCTGGGCCCAAACATTTCTATGTCATTCCTAACATAGTGCGTAAATCATACGACATACGTATATTATCACATACCGACTAGTCTGTCAATCCGTTAAAATGCCTATTTTGGGTCAAGTATTGAGTGTCTTCGGGGACGCAAGGCAATGGAAATTGTCGAGAGAACGGAAGTCAATCGGCGGGGGTAGAGATGGATTTCAGGGGCATTTACTTGCCATGTAGAATATGCTACAGTTATAGGCCTCATATTTGGCCGGATGGGGCATAGTATTTCATCCATAGGAAGACAGCGGCAACTCCGACCGGCTAGAATAGACTAAACTAGGAGGAATTGATGGCCTTGGGAACTAAGTATCCTTGTCCCTGTTGTGGTTACCTGACTTTACCCCAAGAGCCTCCAGGTACATTCCTACTTTGCCGGGTATGTTTCTGGGAGGATGACTCTGTGCAATTCGCAGACCCTAACTACACAGGTGGTGCGAATCATCCGAGTCTGAATCAGGCGCGTGAGAACTTCCGTACGTTTGGGGCAAGTGAAGAGATGTTTATTGATAAGGGTCGGGCCCCACTACCATCTGAAATCCCGTGAGCGAAGGCGGAACCAGTAACTCTGAAAAGGCAACTCACTTTACCATAAACCCTGGTCTAATACAGCAGCGGCTTTCTTGTGAACGAGATTGCTAACTTACCGGTTTTTCCAGACAGGGGGCCTTTTCTCCAGGAATGATTTTAGCCCCTCTTGGCCATCTTCTGTTTCCCAGGTCTTTATACCCAGCTCTGTTCCCTTTTGTATAGCCTTATCAAAGTCAGTGGCATCAGAACACTGATAGAAAGCGTCCCTGACAAGCTTTATACTGAGGCCGCTTTTCTCCAGGAATTTACTGGCAAGCTTATCGGCGGCACTCTTCAATTCTTCTTCCGGTACGACTTTGTTTACCAGACCGATCCGCTCTGCTTCTATGGCACTGATATTTTCTCCCACGAGGATAAGCTCGAAGGCCCTTTTTTCTCCCATAAGTCTTGAAAATAGTCCGGCAGCGGCTGGTGCCAGACCCCCCAGTCTTATCTCAGGTTGACCAAATTCAGCTTTCTCGGAAGCAATGGCCATATCGCAGCCGGCGACGAGTTCACAGCCTCCTCCCAAAGCCGCACCGTTCACCACTGCGATACTTGGTTTGCCAAGATTTCTTAGGAGTCTAAACATCTTTTCAAACTCCGCCATCATCTTCGGCATCATTTCTCCGAGGTGGTCTTTTACCTCTACCCCGGCACAGAAAGCCCGGTTACCGCTCCCGCGAATCAGCACGACCTTTATCTCCTCATCCTCCCTCAGTTTTTCCAGGGCGGTATTTATTTCAGTTAAAGTCTCATAGTTTATTACATTGACCGGAGGCCGGTTAATAGTGAGTCTGGTTATCCCACCCTCTTTCTCTAGGGTGATATTTTGAAACTCCATATCTCTACCTCTTAGCTGGTAATTTCAACTACTCTTGTTTGGGTTTGGGCATTACCAGTTCCATCAGCTCATTATCGTACTGGTGTCCCTGGGCTACAAGCTGACGGTATTTAATGAAATCTATTTCACGTTGACCAGTCAGGCTTGCGGTGTTGAAAGCATTGAAGCCAAGCCATGCCTCGGTGTTCATATTAGCTGCCAGCCAGTATATGGCATGCACCTTGGTCTCATCCCAGAAGAACTTCTTCTTCATCCTTATAGACTCAATGGTCATCATTACACAGAGCGGCATAAGGTTGGCTATTGTCCAGACCGTTTTATTTATGGAATCGTCAAGCAAAGACCAGTCAGTTTGAAGTCCCTTCAGGGTGTCTGTACCTTGCCTGAATTCGTCTCCTTTCTTGAACTCACCGTAGACTATCTCTCCGTTCTCCACATAATTATCAGTAATAACCCTCGGGTCTCTTACCCACTCACCTTTGTCGTTCTTCTTAATCGGGACAGCCTTGGTAATGAAGCCCAGCCTTTCCATCTTGTAGGCGCTCCACATTTCATTGGAAAAGCAGTTCCACATTGCCAGCTCCGTAGTCGGTAACTGCCACGGCAGGAAGTCGCTAGAACCACCGGTCGGCGTAGAACCATGCCGTGTCCCTGCCTGGCCGAACTGAGCAGTGTCGGCTGCAACCGTCAGGTCACAGGCCTGACCAATCTCCTGACCGCCGGCGACCCGCATGCCATTGCACCGGCAGATTACCGGGACCCGGCTCTTCAGGATACCGTCCACCATGCCTGAAAAGAGGTCCATGTAATCAGCATATTCCTTTGGTCTTCTGGTGTAATACTCGGCATATTCCTTGGTATTACCACCGGTGCAGAACGCCCTGTCACCAACACTAGTGAATATAGTGGCGACGATGCTCCTGTCCATTGATGCCTTGTGCATGCCGGCAGTAACTCCCTTTACCATCTCGGTGGTATAGGAACCGTACTGGGCGGGATTGTTGAGGGTGACCCAGGCAGTGTAAAGCCCATCAACCGTCTCTCCTGTGTCAGGATTAGTCAGGGGTCTTTTCTCGAACATGGTACATGGCGGTTCGGTGCCAAAGTGCTCATCACTATAAATCTGATGGTCTTTGAGCTCGTTGTCTCTCGGTATCCAGTCTAAAGCCATTTCGTACCTCCATTTTCTCTGTTTAGTCAAACTAGAAATCGGGTATTAATATTATCCTCTTCTCCAGGGTACCCTTATGAGCTTCGTCAAATGCTTCTTTAATCTTGCTCATGGGTCGTGCCTCAATGAACGGTTCTATCTTGATCCTCCCGTTTAAGACCATATTGAGGACGTCAGGGTAGTACTTGGGCAGACAACCCCACGTGCCCCTGATATCAGCGTTAAAAGCCATTAATCTTGATAGCTGATACTCATTCTTCTGCATACCGTACCCACCGATGAGCAATGTATAAACAAAAGATAGCAGTTCCAGGCCGAGCTCCTGTCCAGGTAGTGTTCCACTCCACTCAAAGATTTTCCATCCAAAATTGTACTGTATGCCTTTTCCCCGGCAATAATCTCTGAATTCGTCCCTTACTTCCCTGGTACTCTTGCCCATCGAGTTGATAGCGTGGGTTGCACCGTATTTCAGGGTCCTCTCCAACCTCTCGGGAACAATATCAATAGCGATAATTTCTTTAGCCCCTAAGGCGGAGCAAATCTGAGTCATATAGGTACCGAGGCCACCACCGGCTCCGATGATAATAGTCAGGTCTCCAGGTTGAAGTTCCGCTCTCATTGCCCCTTGGTATGGTGAGGTTACCGCATCGGCAATCACGGCCAGATGCGCAAGAGGTGTATCACCTCTGCCCTCAACCGGACACAAATCCTGCGAGGGGACGACAATATGGCTGGAGAAACCTCCATAAATCTCCATGCTATTACCGGGCATCTTTTGAGTCAGACAACGATTGCCTTTACCAGCAGCGCAAATGGGGCAGTTATTACATGGCATTACCGCTGGTATGATTACTTCTTTGTCCAGCCACGCGTTGTCTCCGGCCACTACTATTCCGCTGATTTCATGCCCCAGGGTTAATGGTGGTGAATTCACCGTAGGCACGTCGTCATAAAAAAACCCCAGGTCGGTATGGCATATCCCGCAGCCGGCAATTTCAACCAATACTTCCCCTGTCTGTATCTCAGGGACATCGAGGCTGGCTCTGGCTAGATTTCCAGGCTCTACCATCTGCCACGTCTCAATTTTGCTAGGTATATTTGCCATCTTTCCTCCTTCACCACATCCTTCCTTATTTCAAGCCGACTGGCATGAGCTCACATAACATTGCCAAAACGAAACTCGTCTGATTCTATCCATTTACATTAAGGTTGTCAATTTACACTGTTGTTCACATCAACCGGTGTTATTATATCTGCATAGGTACACTTCGTGTCTTTTGAGGCCCTACAGAAGCTACCTTCAATAACCACAATTAGCTGAATTACCGCTTGTAGCTTACCAGCTATATTTATGGCATAATTGGCAAAATGAAGGAACTTTATGATGGCAACAACTAATGCTGAAAAATACTGGAACCCAATACTTGAGACATTACCTCAGGAAAAACTCAGGGCACTACAGTTAAAGAAATTTCAACGGATATTAAGATGGTCTTATGAGAATTCACCATTCTATCGAAGATTGTATCATGATGCCGGTCTTGAGCCGGGTGACATCAAGACATTCGATGATATAAAAAAGGTTCCCAAGACAGAGAAATCGATGCTGCGGGTTGTTCAAGGAAAAACACCCTACCCCTACGGAGATATATTGTGTGTGCCTATAGAGCAGGTTACAGAATATCATCAGACCAGTGGTACAACAGGGCAACCGGTATACCAGGCCGACACATGGCAGGACTGGGAGTGGTGGTCCGAGGCCTGGGCTTATATCTTATATGCCCAGGGATATCGTGACTCTGACCGGGTCTTCTTCCCCTTTGGTTACAACGTGTTTATTGCTTTCTGGACAGCACATTATGGAGCAGAGAAATTAGGCTGCGAAGTGATCCCTGGAGGAGTGTTAAACACCGAGGCAAGGATACTGAAAATGCAAGAAGTCAGAGCCACTGCCTTTATGGCAACACCAACCTATGTACTGGGCATGGGCGATACTGCAAGAAGAAAACTAGACATAGATCCAGCCAAGGATTTACAGATAAGAACCATAACCGTTGCTGGTGAACCTGGAGGTAGCATACCTGCAACCAAAAAAAGAATGGAAGAAATCTGGGGAGCCAAGGTTTACGATCATGTTGGCGCTACGGAGATAGGTGCCTGGGGCTATGAATGCGTTTGTCAATCTGGTTTGCATATCAATGAGGCTCTATTCCTGGTTGAGATAGAAGATATTCAAACTGGTGAATTTATTACTGAACCCGGAAGACCCGGCAAGGTGGTAATAACTGCCCTTGACCGCATGGCTCAACCGTGTATCAGGTTTGATTCAAAAGACCTAGTGCAGTTAAGCGAGGAAGAATGTAAATGCGGCCGGACCTTCCGATTGCTGCAAGACGGTATTATTAGTCGAACAGATAACATTACCAAGGTCAAAGGAGTATTACTTGCGCCCACCTCAATTGAGGAAGTAGTTAGAGGCATACTAGAGCTAGGTGATGAATATGAGGTAATTATCGCTAAACAGGGTGACATAGATGACATAACACTAAACGTAGAGCTGCTTCCCGGGCAGGAGAACAATACTGGTACAATCAAGAATAATTTGGTTGACCAGCTCAGAGTGAAGACTAATCTGGGATACAACATAGAGTTTCATGAGTATGGTACCTTACCAAGATATGATGTAAAGGCCAAGAGGTTTAAGGATTTGCGTAAGGGAGGGTAGAAATAAAGGAAGACGATATAAAGAAAACAGCCCAAACAATTGAAGCAATTAAAAGGCAAGTTGCTGAATTAAAGGAAATGTCAGGTGGTATCCAAGCCATTGACAGAAATGCTGATCGTATATTGGCAAGTATTAAAGTGCTTGAGATAAATATAAGTGATTTAGCTGAAATCATCTAATATCTCTTGTAGTAGAAAGGGGATAGCCACGGCATGATTAAGGCTGTTCAAGAACAGATAATCAGGAGTAATTGTCGGGGGTGTCATGGTGGCTGTGGAGTGCTGGTGCATGTCAAAGGTGGACGTATTACCAATATTGAAGGAGACCCGGAGTGCCCTACCAATCATGGCACCATGTGTAGCAGGGGTCTGGCTTTTAAGCAGCTAGTATATCACCCCGACCGTGTTACTCATCCTCTCAAGCGAACTGGTGAGAAGGGAGAGGGGAAGTGGCAACGCATCCCCTGGGACGAGGCTCTGGATACCATAGCTGTGAAATACAAAGAGATAGTAGCAGAGTATGGTGCCGAAGCTATTGTCCTGGGACAGGGGACCGGTCGGGACTACGAAGCGTTTATGTACCGCTTTGCTAACCTGTTAGGGACACCCAACGTACTTACTGCGGGACATATGTGCTATGTCTCCAGAGTAGGGGCAACACTGATTACTTGTGGTGGTCTGCCGGTTTGCGACTATGATAACGACCCGAAATGCGTTATGGTGTGGGGCTGTAATCCGGTCTGGACTAATCCAGACGAGTATACCGGCGAGAACCTGTCCAGAGTGCTCTCCGAGGGGGCGAAACTCATTATCGTAGATCCCAAACTAACCTATCTGGCAGGACGGGCAGACGTCTGGTTACAGCTCAGGCCGGGTACAGATACTGCCCTGGCCCTGGGTATGGCCAATGTGATAATCAGCGAAGACCTGTACGATAAGGAGTTCGTAGAGAAATATGTTCATGGTTGGGACGAATTTGTTGAGCGAGTAAAAGAGTACCCGCTAGACAAGGTAGAGGACATCACCTGGGTACCCGCTGATAAAATAAGGGAAGCTGCCCGGCTCTACGCTCAGACCAAACCTGCCTGTATCCAGTGGGGAGTGGCTATTGAACAGACCATTAACTGCACCGATAATAATCGTATCCTTACCGACCTTATGGCTATAACCGGAAATCTGGATGTTCCTGGTGGGAATGCTTTCTTCATACCGCCACCGATGCGGACGGTGAGCCAGTTCGGGATGCATCGTGACCTGTCTCCCGAGCAAAGAGAGAAACATCTGGGTGGTAATACCTATAAGCTAGCGCAGCGAGTAGCGCTGGTCACGCCAAAGGTAGTCTGGGACGCTATCCTGACCGGTAAGCCGTATCCGGTGAAAGCGGTGCAGCTTCATGGTTCTAATCCGTTGATAACCCGGGCCAATGCCAGAGAGGTCTACCAAGCACTGAGCCAGGTCGATTTCCTGGTGGTGGCTGATTTCTTCTTGACACCAACTGCCGAGCTGGCTGATATTGTCCTGCCAGCAGCTACCTGGGTCGAGATGAACTACCTCGGTCAATACTGGTGTCGTGGCGGGTACATATTCCCGAGGCAAAAGGTTGTGCAGATTGGCGAATGCTGGCAAGACCATAAGATGTTTATGGAGCTGGGTAAAAAACTGGGGCAGGAGGAATACTGGTTTGATACGGTAGAGGATGCCTTTGACTACATCCTGGAACCGTCTGGTTTGACCTGGGAGCAGGTAAAGGAGATGCCCTACCTCAGAGGGGAGATGGAATACAAGAAGCATGAGAAGAAGGGCTTTTCTACCCCTACTGGAAAGGTCGAACTCTATTCTACTATTTTTGAAAACTGGGGCTATGACCCGTTACCCCAATATCGCGAAATACCAGAAAGTCCGGTTAGCCGACCAGAAATGAGCAACGAATACCCATATATACTGACTACCGGGGCTAGAGTCCCTGCCCTTTTCCATTCCGAAAACCGCATGATTCCCTGGCTGCGTGAAATCCACCCCGACCCAATCATCGAAATTCATCCTGAGACAGCCGAAAGACACGGCATCAAGGATGGAGATTGGATATTTATCCAGAGCCCGAGAGGCAAAGTCAGGCAGCGAGCAAAACTCACCACCACAATTGACCCTCGAGTGATCGCTGCTCAGCACGGCTGGTGGTTCCCGGAAGTAACGACACCAGACCACGACTGGGATAGGTCTAATATTAATATTGTTACCGATAATGACCCGGCAGGCTATGACCCACCTATGGGTTCAACCAACTTAAGAGTCTTGCTCTGTAAAATCTACCCGGTTGAGGGGGAGGGTTAATGACAAAGGAATATGCTCTTGTGGTCAATAGTACGGACTGTGTTGGCTGTAACGCCTGTGAAGTTGCCTGTAAGCAGGAACATAGCCTCCCTGTAGGCCCGAGGTGGATTCGAGTCTATAATGATATTCCCCGTGAGATAGAAGGTAAACTACAATTGAGATATGTTGTTACACATTGCATGCACTGTAGCCAACCTTCGTGTAAAGATGCCTGCCCGGTGGACGCTATCACTAAAAGAGATGACGGCGTTGTTTTGGTTAACGAAGAGCTTTGTATTGGTTGTAAAGACTGCGTCGATGCCTGCCCCCTCGGAGTAATGCAGTTCGATGAGGAGAAAGCGGTAGTGCAGAAGTGCGACCTGTGTGCAGCCAGGATAGACAAGGGGCGAAAACCTGCCTGTGTGGATGCTTGTCCCAGCCATTGTATTTACTTCGGGGACATGAACGAAGTCACCGAAACGATGGGGAAGCAGAAACTACTGGTCTGGTACAAGGGTATTACTATGTAGATTAGCAGGATTATAGACAGGTGATTCAGTCGGCTTCGCAGGCGTTGAATATAGAATTTGCTTCCTGTATAATGTCTATCGGCTGACTGCTTATCTGATTTGATTGTGAGAGGAGGTAACGCTGTGATGCTACCATACCGCTGAGTTTGAACCAGTGTGAACGTAATGCGCGTGTCGCATTACTCGTTTTTAGCTGCGTGGGATGCTCATAGTATTACCTCTGTTGTTTCTTCCCCTAAATAGCTAGGAAGCTCCTTCATTCATGAGTTTCGCCATGTAGCTGGGTGAGATTCATGATGAAAGGAGTCTTTTTATGTCCTCGATTCTTCGCCTTCTAACTTCGCGCTGGGGGCCGATTATCACCGGCGTTGTTATAGGTATCCTTGCCCCGGTGCTGGTTAGGCTGGGCAATCCAGGCAACATGGGCGTCTGCATGGCGTGTTTTACCCGTGATATTGCCGGAGCCCTGGGTCTGCACAACACCAGCGTTGTGCAGTATATCCGTCCTGAGATTATTGGTGGCTTGTTGGGTGCCTTTACGGCAGCACTCCTTTTCCGCGAATTTAAACCCCGAACTGGCTCAGCGCCTCTGGTTCGTTTTCTCCTTGGCATGTTCGCTATGTTTGGTGCCCTGGTATTCTTGGGCTGTCCCTGGCGTGCTTATCTACGCCTTGCCGGGGGAGACTGGAACGCCATTCTGGGTATTTGCGGTCTGGTAGTCGGTATCGGGTTGGGTATTGTTTTCCTGCGTATGGGATTCAGTCTTGGCAGAAATCGTCCGGCACCAAAAACACTCGGCTGGATAATGCCGGCTTTTATGATTCTCTTGCTGGTCTTGCTGTTAGTCGAACCACAATTCGGCCGGGACGCTTCTGGCAATCCTACCGGTCCTATTTTCCTCTCTGAATCAGGACCCGGGGCCATGTACGCTCCTATAGCAGTAGCCTTGGTAGTTGGACTCGCCGTTGGGTTCCTGGCGCAACGCAGTCGTTTCTGCACAATCGGTGCTATTCGTGATATGATACTTCTCCGTGATAATCACCTGCTTAATGGTATACTGGCACTGATTGCTACTGCTTTTATCACCAATCTCATACTTGGCCAGTTTAACTCCGGTTTTGAAGGTCAGCCGGTAGCCCACACCGACGGTCTCTGGAATTTCGGTGGCATGGTGCTAGCCGGACTTGCCTTCACACTGGCCGGCGGTTGTCCCGGACGTCAACTCTTCCTGGCCGGTGAAGGTGACGGCGATGCTGCCATGTTCTTTGCCGGGATGCTTGTCGCTGGTGGCTTTGCTCATACCTTCTCAATTGCCAGCTCGCCGTCTGGTGTCGTCGCTTTTGGTCCGGCAGCGGTGATAGTCGGACTGGTCATCTGCATTATCATTGGACTGACGATGCGGGAGGCCAAAACGTAGGAGGTAGTTTTATGGGTGAATTAGATATTATAGATGCCCGCGGGCTTTCTTGTCCGCAGCCGGCAATGCTGGCCCGTCAGGCGTTACAAAAGCTCACTGAGGGATCCCTTGAACTTATTGTCGACAATAGCACGGCTCGAGAGAATGTATCACGCATTGCTAAAAACCTGGGCTGGGAAATAAGCGTCGATGAACGGTCTGAAGACGACGTTCATCTCTTGATAAGAAAATGATTTATCTGGATAATGCAGCAACATCCTGGCCAAAACCACCGGAGGTATTAAGAGCCATGACCGATGTGCTCGAGCACGCCGGGGGTAATCCCGGTCGCTCCGGGCACCGGCTCTCCATTGCGGCGGCACGGGCAGTATATGACACCAGGGAAGAAATAGCACACTTCTTTGGCGTCACTGACCCGATG
The DNA here is from genome assembly GCA_020342155.1 of Dehalococcoidales bacterium. GTDB lineage: Bacteria > Chloroflexota > Dehalococcoidia > Dehalococcoidales > Fen-1064 > W589. Next base: position 1,063,257 of record CP070842.1, on the reverse strand, counting down.
CGGGTAATTTTTACCAGTAGTGCCACCCATGCCATCAATCTGACCCTCAGAGGGATATTAAAACTTGGTGACCATGTTGTAACCAGTTCTATAGAACACAACGCCGTTATGCGCCCGTTACGCAATTTGGAAAAACAGAATATTCGATTGAGTATTGTTGCTTGCGCTGCTGACGGCACTCTTGACGTCAAAGACCTTATAAAAGTGATTGACTCTAATACAAGACTTGTCGTAATGACTCACGCCAGCAATGTGGTGGGAACGCTGCTGCCGATTGCTGAGATTGCCTCTATCGCTCACCAGGCTGGTGCTTTGCTGCTGGTGGATGCCGCTCAGACAGCCGGAGCTCTTCCTATGGATATACAGGCAATGGGGATTGACCTGCTGGCATTCACCGGACACAAGGAGCTACAAGGGCCTCCAGGTATCGGGGGGCTGGTTATTGCTGATGATGTTGACACCACAAAGATTGAACCACTAATGTGCGGAGGAACGGGAAGTCGTTCTGAGTCAGAGGAACAACCTAATGACCTGCCTGATAAATTTGAGAGTGGCACGGCTAACCTGGTCGGTATTGCTGGTCTTGGCGCTGGCTTGAAATGGGTTAAAGATAAGGCGATTAATGAAATCAGAGAACATATGAAAGAGCTCAACCAAGCTTTGCTTGATGGTTTGTCCATTATTCCACGGGTAAAGATATACGGGACTCTGGACCCCGAACGCTCGGTCGCTATCGTCTCTTTCACAGTTACCGGAAAGAGTGTTTCAGAAATAGCATTAAGGTTAGACGAGGAATATGGGGTATTGTCACGTGTTGGGTTACACTGTACTCCGGCGGCGCATAAAACTTTGGGGACATTTCCTGAGGGGACAGTACGGTTAGCACCCGGGATTTTCACCACAGTGAGCGATATTCAAGAAGCAACACAGGCAGTCGCAAAGGTTATCAAGTCATGACACAATATGGTGTTGTTCTATTTTATACAACCTCATCGGTTATGCGGGCAGAGAAGCTGTTAAAGACGGAAGGTCATTCTATCAAGCTGATACCCACGCCGCGTCAGTTCTCCAGCGATTGTGGCATTGCTCTGCGTTTTGATTGGAATTACTGCGAGGAAATAAAACTGATGCTCGATGAGGCAAAAGTTGAATATGCCAATATGCATTCCCTCGACACATAATGTGCTAATAACGCTGCCAGCCTCTACCTTGACGTAGACCACGCACGTAGGCTGCCTGACCAGCGTGTAGCACGCTGTCATCCATGATGCTGACGAGGCGCACTCCGACTGTCGGTATGGGTTGGAACCGTGTCTCATCGAGTTCCCGGTCGAGGTCAGACTTTGATAACGCATTAAAGTAGCCCTTCGAACGCTCTACTACAGCCCGGTTATAATCGAGCAGGGTGTCTACCTCTGGGGATTCAAACGCCGCTACTTGCTCAGGGGTATTACCGAACCCGATGTCTCTGGGGTCGCCGGGGCGATTGAACTTAGCGTGCCACTCGTCTTTCGTCCAGAGTTGCTCCTCTCCCATTAGTGATGATATCTGGGCATCTTGCTGCCGTGTCAGGTGCCAGGCTAGCCAGCCAATACTGTTACAGTCAGGATGAGGCTGCCAGTTTAAATCGTCCTGTGTAAGACCATTGAGTACTCTCTCCAGCACATCAACAATACGGTTGTAGCCATCTGATAGCAGGTCGTTCCACTCCATATTTACCTCCTTTTCTTACTGGTGAAGTGTCCTTGTTGGTTTGAGATGGTACTGGACAATTTACACGGGCAGGCTGGTTCTGTCAACCTGTATCGAAACGGATCAGCAACAGTACTTTGTATGTTTAGTAACATGGTATATAATAGGTGCAATCAACTCGTGGCAAGGTTATTGCTTAAGGGGAGAAGGCTGGGCATGAGCTTAGGCGGGAACAAACAAATTCAGTTGCATGACTTCAAGCCTGGTCTGGAGCAGTTTTATGCAGATGTCTTGGATGGTCTGCGAAAACAGCAGAAAGAACTGCCCTGTAAATACTTCTACGACGATAAAGGGTCTCGCCTGTATGAGCAAATATGCAACCTCGATGAGTATTATATTCCATACACGGAAGTAACCATCATGGAGACCAATATCGAGGAAATGGCTAAGCTACTCGGGCCAGAGGCTCTTCTTATTGAATACGGTAGTGGTAGTAGTACCAAAACACGCATACTTCTGGACCACCTGTATCGCCTAACAGCTTATATACCCGTTGATATTTCTCACGAGCAGTTATTACGTGTAACGGAGCGACTTACCCTGGATTATCCCGGACTTGACGTTTTTCCCGTCTGTGCTGATTTTACGGGTAATTTCGAGTTGCCTACCGTGAATCATACTTTTAAACGTCGGGTAGTCTATTTCCCAGGCTCTACGATTGGCAACCTGGACCCTGTTCGAGTCAAGGGTATCCTAGAGAACATCGCAGCAATATGCGGTCAAGATGGTGGAATACTTGTCGGCGTGGACCTCAAGAAAGACCAAGCCGTGCTGCATAGTGCTTACAACGACGACCAGGGTGTGACCGCCGCTTTTAACCTGAATATGCTGGAGCGGATCAATCGTGAACTCGATTGTGATTTTCGTCTGGAGTGTTTCGAACACCGCGCTTTCTACAATCCAAAGGAGGGTCGGGTCGAGATGCACCTTGTCAGCCTGAAAGACCAAGCAGTCCATCTGAACGGTGTAACCATTACCTTTACCCATGGCGAGAGTATCTGGACAGAGAGTTCATATAAGTACAATATTGATGAATTTGAACAAATAGCCGTCGCTGCGGGATTAAAGGTCGAGCATGTCTGGACCGACGAGCGGCGATGGTTCAGCGTCCAATATCTGGTAAATGACAGTACAGCAGTACCTTCCTCATAGTAGGATAAATCTTCGGACTCATTTACACGGCATTAACCGGACGATGGACTTTTCCTCAAGTATTTGTGTTAGTGCTGATACTGTTTCTGTAATATCCTTTTCCGTGGTGTGGTGTGAAAGTGAAAATCGTACCGAGCAATGAGCCTCCTCCTCAGTCCTACCCATGGCCAGGAGTACGTGTGTGGGCTCAGGAGAGCCCGACTTACAGGCGGAACCAGAGGAAAGCGAGATACCATGCTGGTCCATCGCCAGAACAATAGATTCTCCACGGAGTCCTGGCAGAGTCAAGTTAAGCGTATTTGGTAGCCGTTTTTCCCTATGCCCGTTCAAATTTGCGCTAGGTACCAGCTTCTTAATTTCGTCCTCCAGTTTGTCTCGCAATCTGGCTATCTCTTGAGAATCAAGTGATGTCTGCACTGCTAGTTCTGATGCTCTGCCAAGACCAATGATAGCTGGAACGTTCTCCGTACCAGCGCGTAGTCCAGCCTCCTGCTTACCGCCATGGATTACTGGCTCCAGCACTATACCCTTCTTCAAATATAAGGCCCCAATACCCTTCGGGCCATGGAACTTGTGGCCGGAGAGACTCAAGAGGTCAATATCTAGTTCCTCTACATCCACCTTAATCTTACCGACGGCCTGAACAGCATCGGTATGGAAGAGAATGCCTCTCTCATGGGTGATGCTGCATAGTTCCTTAATCGACAGAATTGTGCCTACTTCGTTATTAGCCATCATGATGGATACGAGGATGGTATCGGCTGTGATGGCATTACGTAAACTGTCAGGCGCAAGCCAGCCATCTTTATCTACCTCTAAAAAGGTAATTTTGTAGCCCTGTCTCTCAAGGAACTCACATGTGCCTAGAATAGCCGGGTGCTCGATGCTGCTTGTAATGATGTGATTGCCCTTATTGTGCTGGGTAAAAGCGACCCCTTTCAGGGCCAGGTTGTCTGCTTCAGAGCCTCCACCGGTGAAGACAATCCTCCGTGGCCGGGCGTTAATCAATTTGGCTACCTGGCGGCGCGCTTTCTCGATAACTTCACGGGCATCCCTGCCTAAATCATGAATGCTGGACGGGTTGCCGTAGTCCATCTCCAGATAAGGTATCATGGCCTGCCGTACTTCATCGGCTACCTGCGTCGTGGCGTTATTGTCAAGGTAGATTCGTCTTTCAGGCTTGTTTTTCCGGTTCGGAAGCAGAGCAGTATTGAGGGCACACGATTCCTCTGGTTGATGAACCACAGGAATACTCTCCGGTGTTCCCTGGCCAATCTTAACAACGTCGCAGAGGAGGGCCTTGTAGACCGGGAAGCCGGAGATGATATCATAGTTGTTGATATCCGTCAGCTCATTAACATTCCACTCCTGCCAGGGTTTAGGGCCTACCGGTGTGCCCCCACCGAAATTGCACTCGATGGCTCCTTTGACAATGTCGCTGGTGACTCGGGCTCTAAATGGTACCTTACCCCGGGGGGTACTGACTTCCACGAGGTCACCACTCTGAATTGCCCGCTGTGAGGCATCTTCAAGGTTGAGTTCTACTGTGGGTTCAGGATTATCTTTTAGCAGGCTCCCGATGCCGTGATGCTGGGAGCGAAAATCGGTCTGGGGACGAGCGCCGGAGTTGAAAATCAGGGGGAACTTTTCTGCTGTCTGGGGATTGCTTAGAGGGCCTTCGGTAGGCTCAATGTACTTAGGCAATGGCTCATAGCCGTATTCTTCAAGAATTGTGGACCTTATCTCAAACTTACCGGTCGGGGTGTCAAAGCCCGGCTTGCCGTCATAACGTAAACCCCCCTTCTGCCATTTCTTATACTCCATCATTGGCATCGGTAGCTTTACCCAGCCACCACCGGCTTTGACATCTTCCAGGCTGTAGCCTGAACCTTTCAGAGCGAAACGAAGCATGTCATCTTCGGTCTGAGGGAACAAATGACCATAGCCCAATCGCTCTGCCAGCTCAGCCATGATAAGGTAGTCGTTTCGGGCCTCCCCTACAGGCTCGATTATTCTCTCTCGTAATCGGAAAATAGGCCCGTAGACCATGTATGAGTCATTTTCGAACATGGTGGTAGCCGGAAGGACGATATCAGCATAGGCGGCATCAGCCGTAAACTGGCGGTCAATGCAGACCAGAAAGTCCAATCCGGAAAGGGTTTCACGCCAGATGGGAGTCTGTGGCCAGGAGGTGAGTATCGAAGCACCTTGAATAAGCAAGCCACGGATGTGGTACGGACTGCCTTCGAGTACTGAATTTACGAGACCGATGGCGTGAGATTCGCCCCGATAATTACTATAGATAGGGAACTCGTTACGAGCAACCGCTTTCTCCAAGTTAGGATTCTCTTGATTACAGGAGCGGTTGATGGGAAACTCGCTGTTCAGCATGGTAAGACCGATACCACCGGGCACATCCAGCTGGTTGGCCAGAGCGAATAGAGTTAGCACAGCTCGGGCGGACTGGGCACCGCTATTAGAGTATTCGAGGCCGGTATACATCAGCAGGGAGGCGCCGCTGGCGTTGCAGATACGGTGAGTCAAATCTCGTATAGTATCTGCCGGTACTCCTGTGATAGTTTCAACGACTTCGGGGCGGAAGTGCTGCACGTAGGTCACCAGCTCGTCAAAACCGTGGCACCAGTTTTCAGCGAAATCTTCATCGTAAAGGTCGTCTTCAACCATCACTTTAATCATACTCAGAGCTAGGGCACCGTCGGTGCCGGGCCGAATAGGGACCCATTGGGCATCAGTTCGGACCGCGGTTTCCGTACGGCGGGGATCAATAACCACGATATCGGCACCTCGCTGGGCGGCTGTTTCCAGCCGAAGCATTTCTATGGGAGGTGAATCCGTGGATGGATTTGTGCCCCAGACCACTACCATTTCGGAATTCTCTATGTCAGCGAACATGTTGGTTTGCATCCTCCCCATGGTAACAAGAGGGGCAATCATGTAGAGTGATACGTAACAGAGTGCTCCCACACCCATAGTATTCGGTGAGCCGAATGGGAAAAGGACGTTTGACGCTGAGGATACTGTCACTCCTTTAGGTTGGAACATATCACACAAAGATAGCTCCTGGGCCCCACGCCCGGTATAGATTGCCACTGCCTCCGGCCCCGATTCTTCCTTAATCCGGTTGAGGTTTTCTACGATGATGCTATAGGCTTGGTCCCAGGTAATACGTTCAAAGTCGTATACCCCCTTCGGTCCTACTCGCTTCATGGGATACTTGAGGCGGTGCTCGGAATAGACGATTTCTGGTGCGTGCTGGCCTCGCCGGCAAATCATCCCCAGTGTGTGGCTGGTATCCGGTCTGATATCAACCAGGATACCATTATTTAAACCGGCTTCCACCCAGCATCCAGCGGGACAGATACCACAGAGACCCTTCTTCCACTCTAGATTGTGCTCTTCAATTTGTGCCTGCATCGATGCTCGACCTGCTATACTTTCACCTAAGACCCCAGCCAGGTTGTCTCCGACT
>CP070842.1:1052909-1056763 GCA_020342155.1 Dehalococcoidales bacterium | reverse complement strand
TGGTCATCAGTGGAGAAGAGCTTGTAGTGCAATTTGGACCTGGAGTAATCCGCAAACGGTTTAGGTTGAATGAGATAGAATCGTGCCAAGCCGTTAGACTTCCCTGGTATTACGGGTGGGGTATTCGATTCACTCCTCAAGGAACAGTGTTCAGGGTTTCTGGCTTTCATGCCGTCCAGATCAAGTTGATAACGGGTAAGGAATATTTAATCGGCACTGATGTTCCACAGGAACTTGAGGAAGCTATAAGACAGAATGTAAGTTACCATTAAGGATTTTTATAAGGAGGAGGTTGAAAATGCGTAAAGTGCGTTACGTGATCCTGGGGTTAGTGGTTCTTCTGCTGCTTTATCTGTTATTGTGGCCGGTACCGATAGAGCCTGTTGCCTGGACCCCGCCTGACAATCCAGGTTTAACCGGGGCTTATGATGTTAACAATATATTGGCGCAGGCTGAGCTATACCCCCTTGCCGATGGCTACGGCCCGGAGGATACAGCACTTGGTCCAGATGGCTTGATTTATACAGGGCTGGCTGACGGTTCAATTGTACGTTTCTCATCCGATAACGGTAACACTTTGGATGCTATCGCTAATACCGGCGGCCGGCCTCTAGGACTTGAGTTCGATAATGACCGACTTTACATCGCAGATGCTTTCACCGGTCTAATCTACATCGACAGTGCCACGGCAGCATCGGGCCACCAGGTCCAGTTAGCTACCGACGAGGTCGATGGCGAGAAGATGATATTCGTCGATGATCTTAACATAGCCTCCAACGGCACGGTCTGGTTCACAGATGCATCCACCCGCTTCGATCAGCATAACTATGTTCTCGACATCACCGAGTCACGGCCCAGTGGTCGCCTGCTCTCCTGGAACCCGGACAGCGGCGAAACAATCGTGCACGTAGAGGAACTGGGATTTGCCAACGGTGTGGCGCTCGGACCGGATGAGGCTTACGTGCTGGTGAACGAAACCATGCGCTACCGTATCAGGCGCTACTGGCTGACTGGCGAAAAAGCGGGGCAAACCGATATCTTTATTGAAAACCTGCCGGGATTTCCCGATAATCTGAGTTACAACGGCAAAGACCTCTTCTGGGTAGCGCTGGTATACCCTCGTGACAAGACGATAGACAGCATCATGCCCAGACCTTTCCTGCGCAAGATAATCATGCGCCTGCCCGAAGCGCTCCGCGTGAGTGAACCCGACCCAATAGCCCTGGTCATTGCCTTAGACCACGACGGAAGTGTATTGCATAACCTGCAGGACCATACCGGTCATTACCACACCGTTACCAGCATTAACGAAGCAGATGGCTACCTCTGGCTCGGTAGCCTGATACAACCATACATAGCCAGCATTCCCGTACCGTAAACGAATTATTGAGAGAGGAGAATAATAGAGATGCAGTATAGGAAGTTTGGCAAGCTGGACTGGGAGGTATCGGTACTAGGCTTCGGGGCAATGCGATTGCCACTTGCCGACACAGAAACAGGAAAAGTAGACGAACCCGAGTCGATAAGGATGCTGCGTTACGCCGTAGACCACGGTGTTAATTATATTGACACGGCGTACGGCTACCACGCAGGGCAGAGTGAAGTGATAGTGGGCAATGCACTCAAGGACGGATACCGTGAGAAAGTGAAACTGGCAACTAAACTGCCTGTGTGGCTGATAGAAAATGAAGAGAGCTTTGACCGCTTTCTAAACGAGCAACTTGAGCGTCTGCAGATAGAGAAGCTTGATTTCTACCTTCTTCACGGGCTAAACAGCGGGAGCTGGCCCAAGGTACGGGACCTGGGAGTGATACGCTGGGCCGAGGGAGCGATGACCGATGGGCGCTTCGATTATCTGGCATTCTCTTTCCACGATAACTTCGAGACCTTCAAACAGATTGTGGACGATTACGACAACTGGACTCTGGCCCAGGTCCAGTACAACTATATGGATGTAGACTATCAAGCTGGCCATCGCGGTGTGGAATACGCCGCCAACAAGGGCCTGGCGGTCGTCGTCATGGAGCCGGTGCGCGGGGGACGGCTTGCTAAGGCACCGGGGCCGGTGGCTGAAGTGTGGGAAAACGCCACTCAGAAGCGTAGCCCTGCCGAATGGGCACTGCTGTGGGTCTGGAATCAGCCGGAGGTCTCGATAGCTCTCAGCGGTATGAGTACCATGGAACAGGTCGTGGAGAACGTCGCCACCGCTGATCGTGCCAGGCCCGGTATCCTTACCACAGAGGAACTGGCACTGGTCGACCGGGCCCGGGAAGTTTATAAGGGACTGGCCCCCATCCCCTGTACCAATTGTAGATATTGCATGCCCTGTTCAAGCGGTGTAGAAATCTCCAGAATCTTCCAGATGTATAACGAGGCAATAATGTACGATTACCGCCGGGCACCCCGATGGGCCTACAGTGAACTTAAGGAAGAGCAGCGTGGCGACCAGTGCACCAAGTGCGGGGAGTGTATGGATGTTTGTCCTCAGGAAATCGATATCCCTGAGTGGCTCCAGAAAGCACATATGTTATTAGCACCGAAGGCAAAATCCGGAAGCTAGTTTGGTTTCACACTAGAAGCAGCCTGTACCTTGCTCTGGTCCCGAACAAACTAAGAATTTAGAGATAGCCAGCGCGAATTCCAAGGACACTATGCCAATCAGGCCTGCTGAGACGTCTTATTCATCAGCCCAGGAGGAAAGCTCTTATTTCTTCACCGAACTGGCGGCTTCGCGCGAACATGGCGTTATGACCGAGATTCGGATACAAGACCAGCCTGGCATTGGGTATTTTCATGGCTGTCTCACGAACAGGATAAAAGAGGTCTTCTTCACCGCCAATCACCAGGGTATCGGCCTTAATCTTGTCCAAGCGGTCGCCCAGGTCATGTCGGTCCTCCGCTTCAATTTCCACAATCCCGTCTGAAGGGTCGATAGGGATAAAGAGAGGACCTAGCAGCCACATAGCCCATTTGAAAACGTGTTTTGCTACTCCCTTCCGCATGATAGCTGTACCCAGTAATGCGCCTGCTGCTCGCCGATTGCCTTTTCGTGCGAGGTCTGCAACTTTAATCTGCAGTCCTTTACCTTCCTCGGTCAGGCGGAAACCGGTCATGGCAAGGACAAGACGCCTTACCAAATCCGGATGGTCGATAACGAAGTGCTGGGCTATCGTACCACCTGTAGAGACGCCGATTATGTCGGCTTCACCGCCCAGTTCGTTCTTAATCATGACAGCATAATCATCTGACATATCGCTCAGTGAATATCCCGGGGGAAGACCGGGCTTCCTGCTTACAATGTAGATCTTGTAGCTATTCACGAGTCCCCTTAAATAACCGGTACTCATACGCAGCATAATGCCGGACGGCGGTTTATGCCTAAAGTCTAACCCCTCAAATACAACGAGGTTACGCGCGCCGTTCCCAATACAGGCATACGGAAGGCCATTACTGGAATACCCTGTTATCGCTCCTCGTTTGGCCATCTTAATTCTCCATTATACAAGAAGCACTATGAATGCGCATTGGGCCGCGGGGAGGGGGGAAAGTCCTCCTTGACAGAGGGTTTAATACCCTTTCTCGGGTCTCTCAGGTGCATTCTAGGGGAATTCCTGGGCACTCCCCCAATTAAACCTACTACAAATCAGATATTATGTCCCCAGAATAGCGTATACTTCTCAGGTAAATGACGGTTTTATTACCGTAGATTGTAGCGAGGATTGCCGGCGGGTTTGCCCTTTGGCCTGCGCTAAGCTAGAATACGTGATTACCGACCGCTCAGTTGGACAACTATACTGGAGGTGAAGCTATGCAGTATCGTAGGTTTGGCCAACTTGACTGGCAAGGCTCCGCAT
>CP070842.1:1049382-1052809 GCA_020342155.1 Dehalococcoidales bacterium | reverse complement strand
GTCATGTCCTTTATTTGCTCGGTCAGGTCCCGGGCGTATGATTGCATAGCCTGCTGCTTCAGCATCTCGAGTAGCTCCTGGAACTTCTGCTGCGCATCGGCGTCCATGAAGTCGTAGTTGGTGAGTTCTTTTACCTGCCCCCCGACATCCCTGGGCAGGTTGTCCAGTGTCTCAAGGTTCTGAGCAGCCATGTCCTCAATCTTCTTGAGTAGCCTGTCCTGCACTTCATCGCCCAGACCTTCGGCATCCCCTTCAGTTTCCTGGTGTGCTTCTCCGGTTTTTTGCCGGGCTTCATCTAGTCTTTTTTGAATGCCGTCACGCTCAGTCTTTACGATGTCTTCCAGCTTTTTCTTTATCTCGTCCATCACCGAGCTGAGATTGTATTTCTCTAACTGACCCTGCCTTCTCTGGCGCAGCCGTTGAAGCAAGTCCTGGAGGCCAGGCAACCGCCTTCCCAGACTGTCTCTCATGCCATGGTGCTGCATCTTCCAGAGCGAGTATGACATATTGCCATCGTCCATGAGGTTACGGGCGAGCTCATCCATCAGCTCGTCTTTGTCAAGGTCAAACAAGTCCTGGGTGCCGTCCCATTCCGAGTAACGGTATATGCTCATGCTAGCTCCGGTATATGGTCTTTCCTTCCTGTTTTGCCTTATTCAGCCGCTTGTTTACATGCAGGCCTTCGAGGACAAACTCCGCTGCCGAGGCTATCATCTCCGGTCGTTCGGAATCACATACCTTTTTAATAGCCTCCAGCAGGCCGATAATCTCTTTGGTATTGCGGACATAGGCCTTGGCGGGCATCATGTCGAAGACTTCCACGCTGAATCCTTCGGTAAACTGGGCGATCAGTGCCTCTAGGTCGTGTAACCGGTAGTGTCGGTTAAAAACATTAAGACTCGCTTTTCTTGTCAGGTCATTGATAATCTTGTCTTCCCTGGCCTCTTCAAATCCTTCCATCTCTATCTTGGAGGCAGTCGATGAGTGGATATGGGGGAGGTCTGTAATCCGGGGCACCGCCAGTTTTTCGCCGAGCATCACCGCTCGCCGGATGGCGTTACTGAGGATTGTCTCGTAATTGGCGATGGATATACGGACGCTGACCCCGGAACGCTGGTTAATATCCGGACTCTTCCTGCCGAGGTGGGTTATCTCAGCGATAATCTCCTTCATGAAATCGGGTACGTGGCTCTCAATTTGACCGTTGTCGAACTGCCGCCGCTCCATGTCCATGATAGTGACTTCTTGTCCGATATTGGTTGGATAGTGGGTCCTCGCCTGAGCGCCGAACCTGTCCTTCAGCGGGGTAATTATCCGCCCCCGATTGGTATAGTCCTCCGGATTAGCACTGGCCACGAGGAAGATATCGAGGGGGAGCCTAATGCGGTAACCCCGTATCTGGATATCCCTTTCCTCCATCAGATTGAAAAGTCCGACCTGCAGGCGCTCGGCCAGGTCCGGTAGCTCGTTAATGCAGAATATGCCCCGATTGGTCCGGGGTATCAGGCCATAATGTATCGCCAACTCGTCGGAAAGATACCGTCCCTCGGCAACCTTGATTGGGTCAACATCACCTATTAAATCGGCAATCGAAATATCCGGCGTGGCCAGCTTCTCACCGTAGCGCTCCTCTCGTGGCAGCCACTCAATCGGCGTGTCATCACCTTCCTCGGCTACCCTGTCCCGGCAATAACGGCAAATCGGCTTCAGGGGGTCGTCATTTATCTCACAGCCCTGGATGACCGGTACCTCCTCGTCGAGCAGGGAGACCAGCTGTCTCATTAACCTCGACTTTGCCTGCCCGCGCTCACCCAGAAAGATAATATCCTGTCCGGAGATAACTGCATTCTCAATTTGGGGAATCACGGTGTCTTCGTAGCCAATTATTCCCGGAAAAATGTTCTTTTTCTTCCTTAGAGCCTCAAGCAGGTTACGCCTCAATTCCTCTTTGATTGAGACCGGTTTGTAACCAGAAGCCCTTAGCTTGCCGATAGTCTTCGCGTTCTTTGTCTTTGCCATTACCTCTTCACCACTCCTCCAGATTATCGAAATGTCTCCTTTAAATCATTTTACTATGCTCGATTCTGGAAGTAAAATGAATCCTGCTTAGGCATTAATCCCTTGTAGGCAGGAGGGTTTTACAGTATCATGGGATGCACTAGCCCGCGATAATTTAATCGGGCAATTACAACAGGAGGAATAGTCATGAATTTAGAGACGGTTATTTACGAGGTCAAGGACAATATTGCCAGGATTACTATGAACCGTCCGGACAAGAGAAACGCGCTCAATCATGCCCTCTGGGACGACCTGATTGCTGCCTTTGACCAAGCCGAGAATGACAGGGAAGTCAGGGTTGTCATTCTGTGCGGTGCCGGGCCGGCTTTCTGTAGCGGGTGGGACCTTAGAGGTAGCTATTACGTCAGTGTTCCTGAGGGGTATGACGAGTGGACCAACAGCAATGCTCTCGGGGCTTTACGGAGTATCAGTGAACGGTATCTGAGGATTATGAACCTGCCCAAGCCGGTTATCGCCCAGGTCCACGGCTACTGTCTCGCCGCGGGATGCTATCTGGAGATGCTGTGTGATATAGCTATTGCCGCTGAGGACGCACTCTTCGGACATCCTGTCGGCCGGGGTGGTGTTGACAGTATGCCTCTGTGGATAACCTACCTCGGGCCACGGAAAGCCAAGGAACTGCTTTTAACACAGCAGATTATTGGTGCTAAGGAAGCGGAACGTATCGGACTAATCAACAGGGCAGTACCGGCAGATAAGCTGGAGGAAGAGGTCTGGAAGATGGCACAGGGGCTGGCTGAGGCTGCGCCGGACTCCATAGCGATACAGAAGGAGGCCTTCAACACCCATGCGGAGATAATGGGTAGGGGAGCTCTTTTTGCCTATCACCGTCAGCTCAATGCTCTGGGGCGAGTCGGTCGAAGCGGGACCGGACTTGACCTTGAAACCTCACGTCGTAGGACCAGGGAGCAGCAGACATGAGACTAGTTTGGAGAAAACAACCACAGCTGAAGAGGACTAAAAACAGTAGACATAACGTAATAAAACAGGTTGGTAGAGCAGGTGTTTTTTCTTGACATGGCAAGGTAGCTATGATACTATAATTAGTTGCTAATAAGCACAGCACCTTAACAACTGGATAGTGGAAGGAAGGTTCAAAGAAGCTTTATTATTTTGCATGGAGAGTTTGATCCCGGCTCAGGATGAACGCTGGCGGCGTGCTTTATGCATGCAAGTCGAACGATTCCGATTTATCGGTATAGTGGCGAACGGGTGAGTAATACGTAAGTAACCTACCCCTAAGTTGGGGATAACCTCGGGAAACTGGGGCTAATACCGAATATGGTTACCAGGTGATGCCTGGTAACTAAAGCCGTAAGGCGCTTCAGGGAGGGGCTTGCGTCCGATT
>CP070842.1:1041425-1049282 GCA_020342155.1 Dehalococcoidales bacterium | reverse complement strand
CCCCCGAAGAAATCGGTGGTGGTCTCATTATCTACGGTCCTAAGGCCGGCCGCATCCGCACTGTGGTCGAGGACTTCTGGCGGCAGGAGCACTACGCCAACGGGTATGAATTGCTCTATACACCCCATATCGGCCTCAGCAAGCTGTGGGAGACCAGCGGTCACTTGGATTTCTATCAGGAAAACATGTACTCTCCGATTGATATCGAAGGACAGCAGTACTACCTCAAACCAATGAACTGCCCCTTTCATATTCTGGCATACAAGTCCCAGCTTCGTTCTTATCGTGAACTACCGCTGCGATGGGCGGAACTCGGGACAGTCTATCGCTACGAACGCAGTGGCGTGCTTCTGGGTCTGATGCGCACCCGTGGCTTTACTCAGGATGATGCCCACATCATCTGCACACCGGAACAAATCGATGGGGAAATAGCCGAGGTTCTACGTTTTTCTCTGCATATATGGCAGGCATTTGGTTTTAATGACTATAAAATATACCTGGCTACTCGCCCGGAGAAGGCGATAGGTACCGAAGAACAGTGGACACAGGCCGCTGAGGCGTTACGTAAGGTGCTTGAGGAACAAGGATTACCCTATGAGCTTGATGAAGGTGGTGGGGCTTTCTACGGTCCCAAAATTGATATCAAGATAAATGACTCTCTGGGCCGCGAATGGCAGATGACGACTATCCAGTTCGACTTTAATCTACCGGAGAGATTCGATATGGTCTACACCGGGGCGGATGGCCAGGAACACCGTCCCTATATGGTGCACCGTGCCTTGCTGGGAGCATGGTGTCGCTTCTTCGGGCTGCTTATCGAGCACTATGCCGGGGCTTTTCCAGTCTGGCTGGCGCCGGTGCAGGTGATGATTATTCCGGTAGCCGACCGCCATCTGGATTATGCCCGCAAAATTGAGGCAGAGCTGAAAAAGGACATGGTCCGTGTCGAGGTGGATGTTCGTTCCGAGAGGATGAACCAAAAGATTCGGCAGGCGCAGCTTGACAAGGTACCCTGCATGCTCGTCGTTGGTGACCGGGAGGCGGAGAACGGGACGGTCTCCGTACGCCTGCGCAGCGGTGGGCAACTGCCTGACGAGCCTACCGGTAGATTCAGGGAATCCCTTATAAAGACGATAACCGGACGGGAACGGGAACTGGTTACGCTTGATTCATGAATTGTGATATGATATTGTATGTGTCCGTGATATACTGATATTTCAGGGAGAGGTGAACTAGAACATAGTTAAGAAACAGCGCGTCAACGAGCAGATCAGAGCTCCTGAGGTTCGTGTCGTCGGGGAAAAAGGGGAGCAGTTAGGCATAATGCCTCTGGCTCAGGCGCGGGAGCTTGCGCGCAAAAGCAACCTCGACCTTGTTGAGGTAGCGCCTACGGCGGTGCCACCAGTTTGTCGGCTGCTTGACTACGGAAAATATAAGTACGAGCAGGCTAAGCGGGAGCGTGGAGATAGACGGAGTCAGAAAATTTCACTGCTCAGAGAGGTTCGACTGCGCCCCAAGATAGGTGACCATGATTTCAACTCCAAATCTCGAACCGCCAGAAAATTACTAACTGGGGGAGATAAACTAAAAGTAACGATATTGTTCCGGGGCAGGGAAGTAACCCATCCTGAACTGGGCTGGAAGCTGCTACAGCGAATGGCGAAGGAGCTTGAAGACATATCTTCGCTGGAGAGACAGCCCGCGATGGAGGGGCGGCGGATGAACATCATTCTGACCCCGATGAGTGCGCAGAAAGGTAAGGCCAAAGAGCCACAGGACAAGGAACCACAATATGCCAAAACTGAAGACTCATAAAGGCGCAAAGAGGCGTTTCCATATCACCGGTAGTGGTAAAATAATGCGGGCGAAGGGTGGCAAAAGCCACCTGAGGCGGCGTAAACCAGCACGGGTGAAACGTCTCTACGATGAGATGGTTCCGGTGAGTAATAGCGATAAGACCCGGGTTAAGAGGCTTCTGCCCTATGGGGTAAAGTAATCTCTACCCGAATTGCTTTCACCGGTTTAGACTAGTACGGGTTATTTACCAGAGTATTTGAGATTAACTGTTCCGTAGTGGACGAGGAGGAATAGATTGCCACGAGTAAAGAGGGGAGTGACCTCGCATCGACGTCACAAGAAGGTGCTGGCCTTGACGAAGGGACACCGTGCCACCAAGCACTCCCTATTTCGCCGTGCCAATGAGTCGATGATCAAGTCCTTGAGCTATGCTTACGCACACCGTAGGGAGCGAAAGGGTGATATGCGGCGTTTATGGGTTACGCGAATTAATGCCGCCAGCCGTGCTGAAGGCCTGACCTACGGCCAGTTGATACATGGACTCAAAGAGTCCGGGGTGGAGATCAACCGTAAGATGCTGGCAGATATGGCTGTCAGGGAACCGGAGTCCTTTAGCAACCTGGTCAGTATGGCCAGGGAGCAGGCTAAGGGCTAAAATATAATCAATTGGCCAAGGTAGAAATACCCCCTTCTCTCTGGCAGAGGAGGGGGGTTTTTTATGGGAGGTATTGATTACATGCTTCGGGGACTGGGAATAGCTAATTATTCGAATTCTTGACCCTCTGGTGAGTGATAGCCTATAATCCGACGTGAGAGTAAGCGATGCGTGAACAACTGGAAGAACTGCTGATAAAAGCCCGGGGAGAACTTTCGGACATCAACGAGGCTAAAGACCTTGAATCGTGGCGGGTACGTTATCTGGGCAGGAAGAGTGAGTTGACCAATATTCTGCGTGGCCTGGCTGCTCTGTCGCTTGACGAAAGAAGAGCCGTTGGTGCGCGTGCCAACGAGGTCAAGTCCCTGCTTGCCGAAGGACTGAACCAGAAGACCGAGGAACTGAAAAAGGAATCGGCGCAGAAGTCGCTTCGGGTGGATGATGCTCTGCTTGCCCGGGGTGATATTACCCTACCTGGTCGACCGTATCCGGTAGGTCGACTGCACCCCGTCACCCAGACGCTCAACGAAATGAGCGAAATCTTCGCCTCGATGGGCTTTCAGGTGTTCGATGGGCCAGAGGTTGAGTGGGACTACTACAATTTCGAGGCACTGAATATTCCCGAGGAACACCCTACTCGTGATGACCAGTCTACCTTCTGGGTTGACCATCTGACATCTCACAAAGGTTGGAAGGGATTGCTGCGTACGCAAACTACGTCGGTGTCAGCTCGTGCTGTTGAGACAATGGAACCCCCGATAAGGGTAATCGAATTTGGTAAATGCTACCGCTATGAGGCTACTGACGCGACCCACGGCATTATGTTCTACCATATTGATGGCCTGGCGGTGGATAAGGGTATTACCATGGCCGACCTCAAGGGGACGCTCTACGAGTTTGCCCGCCGCTATTTCGGAGAGGACAGGAAGGTGCGTTTCCGTTGCGACTTCTTCCCCTTTGTTGAGCCCGGTGTCGAGATGGCGATTGAGTGTGCCCTATGTCATGGCGAGGGTTGCTCGCTGTGCGACGAGGGCTGGCTGGAGATACTGGGGGCGGGGATGACCCACCCTGAGGTGCTCAGGCGGGGCGGTATCGACCCGGATGTCTATACCAGCTTTGCCTTCGGTATCGGTGTCGAAAGGTTGCCGATGCTACGGTACGGGGTTGATGATATGCGCCTTTTCTACGGACATGACTTAAGGTTCCTCAGGCAGTTTTAAGATGAAGATTTCACTGAACTGGCTAAAACAATATGTTGACACGAACCTGGCACCCAAAGAGGTAGCCCGGCGACTGACCATGGCTGGCAGTGAGGTCAAGGGGCTGCAGGTCATCGGTGAAAATTGGGAAGGTATCGTCGTCGGCCGGATAACGGCGGTAAATTCCCACCCCAATGCCGACCGGCTTACCCTGGTCACTATTGACCTTGGTGGCAGTGAGGAGACGGTCGTCTGTGGTGCACCCAACGTTGCCGTCGATGCTAAGGTAGCCTATGCGCCGGTAGGTGCCCGCCTTATTAACCCGCACACAGGTGAGCAGGAAACACTGAAATCGGCCAAAATACGCGGCTTGGTCTCCAATGGTATGGCCTGCTCGGAGAAAGAACTGGGCATCTCGGAGGACCACACCGGCATCCTGATTCTGTCGGACGAAGCTGAAACAGGTAGACCACTGGCTGATTACCTGGGTGATGTCATTTTTAACATGGATGTTACCCCCAACCGACCTGATTGCCTCTCGATTATCGGCCTGGCCAGAGAGGTGGCTGCATTGACCGGTCAGGCAGTGCACCTGCCTGATACCAGCTATGAAGAGACCGAGCCAGCGATTGAAGAACTGGTGTCGGTGGAGATTGATGCCCCTGACCTTTGCCCCCGTTACTGTGCCAGCCTGATTACCGGGATTAGTATCGGCGAATCACCGCAGTGGATTCAGGAGCGTCTCATCTCATATGGTATGCGCCCGATAAACAACATCGTCGACGTGACTAACTTCGTTATGCTTGAGTACGGACAACCACTGCATGCCTTCGACTACGAGAAGCTCGGTGGTAGGAAGATAATTGTTCGTCGTGCTGATGAAGGTGAAGAGATAGTTAGTCTCGATGGAATCGAGCGAATCCTTGCCGGGAATATGCTGGTTATTGCCGATGTTGAACGTGCCGTGGCAGTAGCCGGAGTGATGGGTGGTGCCAACAGCGAGGTCACCGAAGAAACCACCTCGATACTGCTGGAATCGGCCAGCTTCAATCCGAGAAGCATCCACTATACGGGGCGGACACTAAATATGCCCAGTGAGGCCTGCATGCGGTTCGAGAGGGGTATCAGTCCGGAACTGACAATGCCGGCAATAAAACGGGCAACGCAGCTTATCGCTGAGCTTGGTGGTGGAAAGATTGCCAGGGGTATCATTGATGTTTACCCCGGTAAGGTGGAGCCGCAACCGGTGGCTGTTACTACCGAGGAGGTGGAACGGGTACTGGGGGTGAAATTCAGCCGGGAGCAGATTGAGTCCACTCTCAGCTTGCTGGGATTCGAGTGCCGGGCCGGATCGTCGGCATCAGAGGTAGTGGCGCTCGCGCCTTACTGGCGGAGCGATATCAGCGTACCAGTTGACCTCGTGGAGGAGGTTGCCCGGATTATCGGTTATGACGAAATTCCGACCACGATGCTGGATAGTCCGATACCGCGACAAAGTCCCGAGCCTGTTATCGGTCTGAAACGTAAACTTAGCGAGAGCCTTACTGGTTACGGTTTCTACGAGATTGTCTCCAATCCACTGGTAAACCTGGAGACGGTAAATAAGCTATATCCGGAGTCGCACTCACCTGCTCCAGCTCCAATTAAGTTAGCCAATCCAGTATCGATAATGCATGAGTACCTCCGCCCCAACCTGCGAGTTTGTTTAATGGCAGCACTGGTGACTAACAGACGGGTCGAGGGTCCAGTACGACTCTATGAGTTGGGTAAGGTATATCTTCCTCGCTTTAATGACCTGCCTGATGAGGTCGAGATGCTTTGCGGCGTGATTGCTGGCCCCCGCGATGAGTCGTCCTGGCAGGGTGTATCTGATGGCTCGGCTCAGGCAACATTCGATTTCTTCGATGCTAAGGGGGTTGTTGAGGGGTTACTTGGGCGGCTAGGAGCGACCGCCAGGTTCGAGCCATCTACCGATGAGACCCTGCATCCCGTCAAACAGGCTGCCATCATGGTTGATGGTGGCCAGATTGGCGTTGTCGGGGAGCTACACCCCACTGTATTAGAGGGCTTTGACATAACCGAATCGGTGTATCTCTTCGAAGTCAGCCTGCCGGCGCTGATATCATTCACTCAGGAGCATCGTATGTTCCAGCCGATACCGCGTTTCCCGACAATGCTAAGGGACATTGCCCTTGTGGTTGATGCCGGTACCGCCTACCAGAAGGTAACTGATATTATTGAGGACTTTCCGCTGGTAGAGCAGGTAACACTGTTCGATGTTTACTCCGGCGACCAGGTCCCATCGGGGAAGAAGTCGCTTGCCTGCCGGATTACCTACCGGTCGCCGAGTCACACCCTGACCGATGAAGAGGTCAACGAGGTCCAGCAGAAGATTCTCGATAAGCTTTCTAGTGACTTGGGCGCTGTTCTACGTAGCTAACCTCGCTCTTTCGTTCAAACCCGCCCGGATCCTCCTCAAAGTTTATCTTGACGATAATCAGTACACACTGTATAATCAGTATAATCTGATATATCAGAATAATAGAAATAGCTCATGAGGTAAATGGAATGAATGTGATTGAGAACGACGGATGTTCTTGTGCCCCCGAGGTTGAGGCATGTTGTAAGGTTGAGGCCTTGGTCAATGTCGACGATAGAGGTCAGATGGTACTCCCAAAGGAGCTCAGAGAGAAGGCTGGTATTCAGGCTGGCAGCAAGCTGGCCTTGACCACCTGGGAGAAGGACGGAGAGGTGTGTTGCATTACGATGACCAAAGTGGCAGAGCTTACCGACATGGTCAAGGCAACACTCGGACCGGTCATGAAAGAAATACTCTAGGAGAAAAGTGAGAGGGGACTATAATGAACAACGATGAGATCAGGAAATTTGTACGAGAGCGTTACGCTCAGATAGCCACTGGAGACCAGCCTGCAAAACCAATCGAAAATCAGGAGAGTTCTAGTTGCTGTGCACCAGAGTCGGTGACGACCAATACACCTTCAGAAACCACAGATACTACGAGTTGCTGTGCCCCAGGCGAGGCGGCCAGCACTTCAAGTTGCTGCAGTCCAGCGGACACTGCAGCTATGGCAATCGGCTACTCGGCGGAAGAACTGCAAGCAATTCCTGAGGAGGCCAGGATGGGACTCGGCTGTGGTAACCCGACGGCGTTGGCCTCTCTCAAGGAAGGGGAGGTAGTGCTTGATCTTGGGGCCGGCGGTGGTATTGATTGCTTTCTGGCGGCTGTTGCTGTCGGCAAGACCGGCAAGGCTATCGGTGTCGATATGACCCCGGAGATGCTCCACCGCGCGCGAGACAATGCCAGGAACGGTGGCTATAACAACGTGGAGTTCCGTTTGGGTGAGATTGAGAACCTGCCGGTGGCTGATGAGACCGTAGATGCCGTCATTTCTAATTGCGTTATCAATCTGTCACCGGACAAGTCACGTGTCTTCGGAGAGGCCTATCGGGTACTCAAGCCGGGCGGCCGGGTGATGGTCTCGGACATAGTTTTGCTCAAGGAACTACCCGAAGACATCAGAAACTCCCTTGAGGCTTATGCTGGTTGTGTTGCCGGGGGTTCCATGAGGGAAGACTACCTGGCGACGATAACCAACGCCGGTTTCGAGAATGTAGAAATCGTCTCCGAGCAGAGCTTTGATTCAGGTGAACTGGCAGGCGCTATCCTCAGCGTGAGTGTTCGTGCTTTTAAACCGAAGTAGAATCCACCTAGCTTTCGCTGTAATTACTGTTCAGGCCTTGTGTACTATTCAATAATATGTTATAAACGAGTATTGTTCATACACGGGGGTTGAAAGAATGGCGCAACAGATGTCCGAAGAAGAGATCTATGAGGAAGCCAGAAAAAGGGTAAAGGCGAAGAAGGAATTCTGGGGTAATTTTGGTTCATGGGCAGCTGTCAATATCGTCCTGATTATCGTATGGGCATTGACGAGCCCTGGCGGATATATGTGGTTCCTGTGGCCACTGTGTATCTGGGGTGTATTCGTTTTGCTTCATTTTATGCGTGCCTTTGTCTTTCTTGAGAGAAGTGATAGAACAGCCGTAGAAAAAGAAGCGGATAAAATCAAGAGAGAACGAGGCTAGGTTTTCTGGCGGAGGTTGACTGGCCGGAACCGCCCCGCTTTTAGTTCGGTGATAAGCTCCTGTACATTGGAGATATCCCTCTCAAAAAAGGTCGCACAT
>CP070842.1:1012319-1041325 GCA_020342155.1 Dehalococcoidales bacterium | reverse complement strand
TTCTCGACCACTGGGAAACCTTCTTCCACTTTGCCCGCTCCTCAAGGCGAGTCCGGTCTTCCTGGCGTGCCGCCAGATGCCGAAGCTCTTTCTCCAGCTTCCGGTAGCTCTGAAGACGGGTAATGTCCAGACTGCCCAGCTGGATGGCGGTCTTAATAGCACATCCCGGCTCGGAGCGATGTGTGCAGTCCCTGAACCGGCAATCACGTGCCAACCGTTCGATATCCTCGAACACGCTGCTTAGGCTGTCTTCATCAGCCCACATCTGAATCTCCCGCAGGCCCGGGGTGTCAATGACAGCCCCACCTTCGGGAAGAAGAATGAGCTCGCGTCGTGAAGTCGTATGTCTTCCTTTTCCATCGGTGTCCCGCACTTCGCCGACTTCCTGCCTTTCGATACCGAGTAGAGCGTTTATCAGGGCAGACTTGCCCACTCCAGATGGGCCGAGAAATACAGCCGTCTTTCCTCTGGCCAGGTACGTATCCAGAGCGTCCAGCCCCAATCGCTCGGTGGCACTGACGGCGTGGATGGGTACGCCGAAAGCGACGGGTTCGACTTCCCGTATACGCGCGTCAATATCCGGGCAGAGGTCCACTTTGTTCAGAATGATTACCGGGGCCGCATCGCTTTCCCAGGCAAGCGTCAGGTAGCGTTCGAGCCTCCTCAAGTTGAGGTTTCGGCTGCCGTCCAACCCACTGACAATGAAGCCCGTGTCCACGTTAGCAGCAAGTACCTGCTCACGTGTTCGGCCACCGGATCTCCGTGCCCGGTCATCGGATATCTTGCGGGAGAAGCAACTTCTTCGAGGCAGGACCGCACATATAAGGCCCTTTTGCTCATTGGTGTTCGGCCTGACAACCACCCAGTCACCGATGGCCGGGAGCATGCCACCGGTCCTGGCGTCGCGTAGCATTCTACCGGGTAGTATTGCCGTCATCTCACCGTATGCTCCGTGCACCCGGTACGAATGCCGTCGCTGGTCGACAACCCTGGCCGGTGCACACTCCGGTGCTTCCAGCAATAGGAACTGGTCCCTTAAGAAGGAATCCCATCCTAGTTCGGCAAGTTCTTCTTTGTTCACGTTTTTGTTTACATTCATTGTGTTGTTCCCTTTACTGAGAAGAAGTGATTGCTGATAATCTTCGCGCGGACTGAGACCGAGAAAAGAAAAGGCCGCGGCTGTATCACGCCCGCGGCCGGTCTCCAGTAAAGAAAAGACCGTTCCCGGAGGAACGGCCCATTATGGATAGCCAGTTAAAAAAGGCTACTCAGCCGGAAACCCACCGGGGCGCGATATAACACTTAATCGCACAGACACTACTAACATCAACGCCCCCTTTCCGGTATTTAGCTGCTAGTTTCGACCTTTTTCTACCGTGCGGATGTTACCACAACCAATCCGGGAAGTCAAGCGTGCCCGGCGATAGGATAAACAAACTGTTTTGGCCACGGCTGGGCCTCAATGAAGATTACCTACAAGAACGACCCATCTGGATAACAGAATTGAACCACGCTACCCTAACACTTGAACGCAATAAGGTCTACACTATAGATTGTCGCTCCTACAGGACGTAGGCGAACGCCTATCGCTAATCATGGACTCGGGTGCTGGAAATCACGCCTGAAATGACCACACATAGTTTGAACAGCCAAGCAAGGTAGTCTGGATTGAGGTGTAATTCTATGACCACTAAGATTGCAAATTTACTAGAAACAGCGCAGGAAATGTCAGCTTCAGATTTGCATTTAAACGTCGATAGACCGCCAATCGTACGGATTGACGGAAAACTAAGGAAGTTTGATAACTACCCGGACATGGAACAGAAGGATCTTCAGGAAATACTGGAGGTAATCACCAACCAAGAACAATCCAAAAGATTCCTTGAACAGAAGGAGTTGGACTTCAGCTATGAGGACGAGCAGATAGGGCGATGCAGAGTTAACGCATGCATTCAAAAAGGGGCAATTAGCCTGGCTTTTCGTTTGCTTATGCGTGTACTATCACCCCTTAGCTCTCTTGGTCTGCCAGATATCTACGGAGAGCTATGTCTACGGCCCAGAGGATTCATCCTGGTCACAGGTCCGACTGGTAGCGGTAAATCGACGTCCATGGCCGCAATGATTAGCCACATCAATAATAATCAAGAGCGACACATTCTCACTATAGAAGACCCTATTGAGTACATATATAAAGACAATGAATCGGTGATAATACAGCGTAATGTTGGAGATGATACTGACTCTTTTGCTAACGCATTAAAACATGCCTTAAGACACGACCCGGATGTGATTGTTGTTGGAGAAATGCGTGATTTGACTACTATGGCTACAGCAATATCAGCTGCTGAGACTGGACATCTAGTACTTGGCACATTACACACAATTGATGCTGCTGAGACCATTGACCGTATTATAGACGTATTTCCACCCGAGCATCATGGGCAGATTAGGCTTCAATTATCTCAGGTATTGCTGGCAGTTCTATCTCAAACATTGATACCACGTCTGGGAGGAGGAAGGGCAGTAGCCTGCGAGATTATGGTGGGCACCGCAGCGATAAAGCATACTATCCGCGACGGGCAAATCCACCAGTTACAGAACAATATACAAATGGGTCGGAAAGATGGCATGCAAACTCTGAACCAATCAATTGCTGATCTTGTAGAAGCCGACATCGTATCATATGAAGATGCCGTGCATCATAGCAATGATACAGCAGATTTGACGCAAATGCTCAAACGAATAGATTCTGTGGCGCCAAGTACACTCTAATTGTCGTTTCCAAGCATTGAGCACAGGGAGAAGCAGGCACCAAGAGCGGCATGCCGGGGACATCTCTAAAAGATGACGGTGCCGTGGACATGGGCAGTCAAGTGTGTCGGCGATAGGATAAAGGCAGACAACACACATCTAACCGCACCACCAAAGTATACCTCCTTAGCTTCACTTTCCGGCCCAAATATGCTATAATATGCTAATGTGTGACTCATCATGTATACCGACCTTATCCCGTGTATACCTCTCAGCCTTTTTCTTTTTCTCTCATTTCCGTAGTCCTCTCCTCTTCTGCTCCCAGTACTACCAAGGAGCTAGCTGAACATGCCACCAAGGTCCTCACGTAAGTCTCAGACTCTCAACGGCAGTGGTGAATACACCGCCAGTGATATTCAGGTACTTGGCGCGCGGGAAGCCATCCGCCGCCGCCCGGGCATGTACATCGGCAGCACCGATAGCCGCGGCCTGCACCACCTCGTCTACGAGATAGTCTACAACAGTGTGGATGAGGCCATGGCCGGTCGCTGCGACAAGATTGGTGTCACCATACATCAGGACGAGTCAGTCACGGTAGAAGACAATGGTCACGGCATCCCGGTAGACATTCACCCTACCACAAAGAAGTCCGCCCTGGAGACGGTGATGACGGTGCTCCACGCCGGGGCCAAGTTCGGCGGCAGGACCTATCAGGTATCCGGAGGTCTGCATGGTGTCGGTGCCTCGGTAGTGAACGCCCTGTCTGCCCAGTGCATGGTGGATGTCCGGCTTGACGGCAAGGTCTATCACATGGAGTTCAAGCAGGGTATACCACAGGGAGATGTAACCGTAATTGGCGAGACCGATAGCACCGGTACCACCACCACTTTCCTCGCCGATGAGGAGATATTCGGCGACGCCAGATATGATTTTAATACCATCAAAGAACGAATCAGAGAGATTACTTATCTGAACAAGGGACTTGAAATAACTCTCATAGATGAGCGTAGGGACAGCGAGCCGTTTACCTTCTATTTCGAGGGAGGCATTACCAGCTTCGTCCGCCACCTTAACCGGACGCGGACACTACGCCACCCCCAGCCTATCTACATTAACAAGTCAATTAACAGCACTATTGTTGAAGCGGCCCTACAGTATAACGATGGCTTCAGCGAGTCAACCTCCAGCTTCGCCAACTGTGTCAACACAATCGACGGTGGCTCACACCTTACCGGCTTCCGCTCGGCGCTGACCCGCGCCCTCAATGATTACGCCCGCAAGAGCAAGCTTATCAAGGAAGACGACCCCAACCTGACGGGTGAGGACGTCCGAGAAGGGCTGACGGCTGTCATCAGCGTTAAGATAGCCGAACCCCAGTTCGAGGGACAGACCAAGGCGAAACTGGGCAATCCTGAGGTCAAAGGGCACGTCGAAAGCATTGTTGGTGAAGGGCTGACCCTCTATTTTGAGGAGCACCCTGATGACATCAGAAAGATTATCGATAAGTGTCTGCTATCAGCCAAGGCCCGGGAGGCAGCACGCCGAGCCCGCGACCTGATTGTCCGGAAGAACAGCCTAGACACCGGCACGCTACCGGGGAAACTGGCGGACTGCTCAGAAAAAGACCCTTCTCTATGCGAAATATACCTCGTGGAGGGCCCCTCGGCGGGAGGATCTGCCAAGGAAGGAAGAGAGCGGCGCTTCCAGGCGATACTACCACTGAGGGGGAAAATACTCAACGTGGAAAAGGCCCCACCGGACAAGATGCTGTCCAGCGAAGAAATCCGTGCCATCATCACTGCTCTCGGGGCCGGTATCGATGACGACTTTGACCTCGCCAGACTGCGCTATCACAAGGTCATCCTCATGGCCGACGCTGATGTTGATGGCTCGCACATCCGCACCCTGCTACTAACATTCTTCTTCCGCCACATGCCCGAACTAGTCAGAAACGGGCATCTCTACATTGCCCAGCCACCGCTATACCGCATCACGGCCTCGAAGGGCGGGCAGTGGATATATACCGAGGGCGAGAAGGAAGAATCTTTGCAGGAACTGAAGGGGGCCAAGCGGGTGAACATCCAGCGATATAAAGGTCTTGGCGAGATGAACTCCGAGCAGCTCTGGGAATCTACCATGGACCCGGCAACCCGTACTTTGTTACAGGTTACGGTTGAGGATGCGGCCAGGGCTGACCAGACGTTCTCTACCCTGATGGGCGAGGAAGTCCTCCCCCGCAAGACATTTATTCAGGCCCACGCTAAGAGCGTCAAGAACCTGGATATCTAGGTTGAATACAGCCTATGCTCCCGGATGTACCGCTCTACCGGCTCAGGAACGAGCCTATCTATAGAAAGTCCACGAGCCACCCGTTCCCTTATCTCAGAGGCGCTGATATCCACCTCAGGCCTATCAAGCAGGATTACCCGCTCCGATAGTCCCGACACTTTTATGTCTAAGGACTCAAGGTCAGGAAGGGAATAGCCTGGACGGGGCACGCCTACCAGCCGACAAAGCTGGATAATCCGCTCCGGTGCCTTCCAGTTCGGAAGGTCGTTCAGGCTGTCCCAACCCACAACAAAGAAGACCTCATCCCCCTCGCCTAGTCTAGATAATAGCTCCGTCAGCGTATCAAGGGTATACGATGGCCCCCCTCGGTCCAACTCGATGAGGGACAGCTGGTAATAAGGCTGGTCAGCGATGGCTAGACGTACCATCTCTACACGGTGTTCGGCTGGTAAAATCGAGCTATCGGCCTTACGCCAGGGCTGACCGGTAGGTATAAAAAGTATCTCATCAAGATTGAGCCGTGATCTCACCTCCTCGGCTACAGCGAGGTGCCCGTTGTGAATCGGGTCGAAGGTGCCCCCCAGTATGCCTATTTTCATCCGGCTACCACTCCCATTCGAGTTCACTGCAACGGATTTTATCACCAGGAACAGCTCCGGCCTTCTTCAATGCTCGGTTAACACCCAGTTTATCAATCTGCTGATTTAGTTGCCAGCGTACTTCAGCATCAGCCACGTCCGACCGGGCAATGATACGCTCCAGCGCCGACGCCTCAACAACAAAGGTGTCTCTGTCTTTATATACGACAATACGTGGGCTTTGCGGCCTCGGACGAAAGACCTTCTCAGGAAGCTCCTTACGGGTATCGTCAATCTGCTTTAACGTGTTCCAGGTTTGTGCCATCAGTTCGGCGACACCTTCTCCGGTTACCGCTGATATTACCAGCGGGGTGATGCCGATACTGCGAAAGCTCTCCATTATCTCGGTAAGCCTGGCCCTCACCTCTGGCAGGTCAATCTTGTTCACCACCACAAGCTGAGGCCGACGTGCCAGGGCAGTATCAAACAGGCCAAGCTCAGTATTCACCCTAGTCATATCCTCGGCTGGCGACGGCAAGCTGCCATCAACCACATGCAGAAACATCCTAGTGCGGGTGGCGTGACGCAGGAAATCATGGCCCAATCCACGGCCTCGATGGGCACCCTCAATTAGCCCTGGAATCTCTGCGAGAACAAAGGTATCCAGCCCAACCTCGACTACACCGACTACTGGTGCTCGCGTTGTGAACGGATAGTCAGCAATCTCGGGTTTGGCCGCTGAAGAAGCAGTTAGCAGTGTGGATTTACCCACATTCGGATATCCAATAATACCAACATCGGCAATAAGCCGCAGCTCCAACAGCAACGTCTTTTCCTCACCAGGTTCTCCCTTTTGGGCAATCCGCGGTGCCTGATTAGTAGATGAAGCAAAGTGTACGTTGCCTAATCCCGCTTTTCCACCCTTGGCAACCACCACACGCTGTCCATCCTGTTCGAGATCGGCAATGGAAGCACCCTCGCCTTGTTGCTCTTTGTCAGAAATAACCGTTCCTACCGGAACAACGAGTACGAGATCTTTCCCACGTTTACCGTGCTTCTTACTACCCTGCCCGCTACGGCCACGCTCTGCCTTATAAGTGGACTCTTGGCGGAACCTAAGCAGATTGGTAATCGTGGCATCCGCTTCTATGATGATATTACCACCGTTGCCACCATCACCACCGTCTGGACCCCCGAAGGGCACGTACTTCTCGTGACGAAAGCTAATTGCACCATCACCGCCATCACCAGCCCTGACTCTTATCTCAGTTATATCAAACACGAGCACTACCTATAACCATTTATAGATGGTATTTATTAGCTGTAACACTGGTTTCAGATCATGGGAGATAGTTGATAATTATTATTACTAATACTAGCAGGTATTAGCTGAACTTTAAATTCGCTGGTCTGTGAAGTTTAGCGGTACAAACTTTAGATAGACTTGGTTAGGTATATCGAAAGGAGTGGGGACTTATTAAAAAATGATGATGAACTATCCAAATCTTCCGGCCATTTGTGGATAGCTTATTAGATAGCGGCGTGCAGTTTTTGCTGAATATTAAAGACCTGACGCCTTAGGTGAGGGTCGTTATTGATACTGTTAGCAATCTTTTCATAAGCGTAGCTGATGGTCGCCGGACTGCGTCCGCCCAGTTCCTGACCTATTCTTGATAATGAGCAGTCAGTCTCCTGTCTCATCAGGTACATAGTTACCTGTCGAGCCAGGACAGTAGCCTCATCCCTTTTCCGACCTTTGAGGTCAGAAAGGGTTATCTGGAAGCTGGTGGCAGTTGCTTCGGCAATTAGGGCTGGTGGCAGCGGGGCTGGTTCGGGTTTCTTGCTGGCGATGTCCTCCAGAGCGCGGGCGGCGGATTCCGGTGTAACCATGGTTCTTAATAGCTTCGAGTAGGCAACAACCCGGTTCAGAGAACCCTCCAGCGCGCGTATGTTCTCCTTGATCTGGAGAGCGATGAATTCGAGGACGTCAGGTGTGATATCTATCCTATCATGTGCAGCCTTGGCCTGCAGAATGGCCAGGCGTGTTTCGAAGTCGGGCGGTAGTAAATCAGTAACCAGTCCCCATTCCAGGCGTGAACGTAGCTGCGCGCGGATTTGAGGTATCTCACGAGGTGGGCAGTCACTGGTAACAGTGATCTGACGGTTGGCAGCATAAAGGTCGTTGAAGGTGTGGAAGAAGTTTTCCCTAGTTCGTTCCTTGCCGCCGAAGAACTGTATATCATCGACGAGGAGCATGTCAACACTACGGTACTTTTTGCGAAATTCCTCAGTCCTACCATCTCGGATGGCACTGACCACTTCGTTGGTGAACTGCTCGGCGCTGACGTAGAGGGTGTTCAGTCCATTGGCCATTGCCGCATGTCCGATAGCGTGTAACAGGTGAGTCTTGCCCAGACCGGCCGGCCCGTGGATGAAGAGGGGGTTGTAGGTTTGCCCTGGTTGCTCAGCCACCTTCAGGGCAGCAGCATGGGCCATCTCGTTGGACTTACCGACAATAAAAGAATCGAACGTATACTTGGGGTTGAATAAAGGGAGGTTTTTATGTTGGGATTTGGGACCTTCTTCCCGTGTACCGATGTGGAAGTCGACCTTGACCTTACTCTGAGCAAGCCCGGTGAGAACCTTCTCAATCAGAGAGCGGAGGTTTTTCTCGAGGTATTCGGCCACGAAGGCGTTTGGTACGCCGACGACGAAATCACCATTATAAAAGCTGAGGCCGACGGTCCCTCGCAGCCAGGTCCGGTAGTTCGACCTGTTGACTTCGATCTGCAACTCGCCCAGGGCGGTTTCCCATATTTGCTGTGCTGACCTAACGCTCATCTAATCGCAGCTTCTTAATCACTCGATCACAACATTTCCAAGCTATACAGAGAACACCCTAGGCGGGGTGTAAGGTTTAGCATGTCGGGCTATGTGTTAGAGGAGGGACGCAACATCAAATAGCATAAAGGGGGTTATATCGGTTGGCAAGGCTTTTCAGGGCGGTTGCTGGTGGTTGCGGGAATTTATTTCCTCCGCCGTTCCCCTTTACAAGGTCTGTCTTACTTACTTTTTATCGCAATTTCTCCCTTGTAGGTACGATTGGCCAGATGGCTATTTTATGCCCTTTATTACCCACTGTAATACGGTTTGTAGGCTTGAGAAGTGGCATTTAGGGAAGGCAGTTTTGCCAGCTGGCAGATAACTGATTCATAGAGTAACCCGAGGGCACGGTTGTTGGGAGACGGTTTTGATGCTACAATTCGTTACACGGAGGACTGCGGTGCGGATCGTTTTTATGGGCACTCCAGAGTTTGCCGTTGCTGCCCTGGAGCAGCTTGTCAGCAACAGGTACGAGATAACGGCTGTCTATACGCAACCCGACAGGGAGGCCGGTAGGGGACGTTCTCAGGTCTCACCGCCGGTGAAGAAGGCTGCTCTGGCATATGGTCTGCTAGTCATGCAACCAGTCAAGCTAAGGGATACCGAAGTGATTGCCGAAATCGCCGGGCTCCGACCTGATGTAATCGTGGTGGCTGCTTACGCTCAGAAACTACCGAAGGCAGTCCTAGATATCCCGGTATTTGGTTGCGTTAATATCCACCCCTCCCTGCTGCCGAAGCACCGGGGGATCTCGCCTGTACCAACGGCAATTCTGAGCGGCGACAGTTTCACTGGCGTTAGCGTCATGCTGATGGACGAGGGCTGGGACACCGGTCCGGTGCTAAGCCGTGCTCAGGTTCCTGTCTCAGCGCGGGATACCACCGGTTCGCTCATGGAAAAGCTGTCGCTCATAGGTGCCCAACTACTTCTCGATGTGCTACCTCCACTGGCCGAGGGTAAGCTTGTCCCCCAACCCCAAAACGAGGAAGGAGCGACCTACAGCGGCCTTATACGTAAAGAAGACGGAGAGATTGACTGGCGTCTGCCAGCAGTGGATATCTGGCGGAAGGTACGGGCTTACCAGCCGTGGCCCGGGTGCTACACTTCGTGGAGGGGGCGGCAGTTAAAGATCTTTGAGGCGGTGCCTCTGGATGAGCAGGCAACCGATGAAGCGGGGCACGTGGTAGCCCTGGATAGGAAGGACGTGGCTTTCGGTGTCTCTACCGGGGATGGAACGCTTAGTGTGTTGAAGGTTCAGCTTGAGGGGAAGCAAGCCATGCCTGCCGCTGAGTTCTTGCGGGGACAGCGGGACTGGGCTGGCATGGTGCTGCCGTCGAGCTAAGGGATTGAAGAGGAGGACGTATTGTCCGAGAGCATGGATGAGTTTAAAAACCTGGTGGATATCGTTGCCAGGCTGCGGGCACCAGATGGCTGCCCGTGGGACAGGCAGCAGACACACCAATCATTACGGGCGACCTTTTTACAGGAGTGCTACGAGGTGCTGGATGCTCTGGATTCTGGAGACACGGTAGCTCTTTGTGAGGAGATGGGTGACCTGATGCTGCATATTGTCCTTCAGGCACAGATTGCCGCCGAGGCCGGAGAGTTTACGATAGCGGACTCGTTACGCAATATCAGTGAAAAGCTGGTTTCCCGACATCCTCATGTCTTCGGCTCCACAGAGGTCGAAAGTGCCGAAGAGGTGACGCATAACTGGGTACAGCTGAAACAGGCCGAGAAGGGCACGGACGAATCGATACTTGCCGGTGTACCGAAGGAGATGCCAGCCCTGGGATACAGCCAGGAGATACAGGGTCGGGTGGCGCGGGTCGGCTTCGACTGGGAGGATGACGAGGGTGTCATCGATAAGCTCGCCGAGGAGGTCGACGAGTTCCGCAAGACAGAAAGCCGTAAGCGCCAAGCGGAGGAGTTCGGCGACCTCCTCTTTACCCTGGCCAATATCGCTCGTCGATTGGATGTGGACCTCGAAGCGGCACTGCGGGAGGCCAACCAGCGTTTCTACCGGCGCTTTGACCACATGGAAGAGGCTTGCCGCCGGCGCGGGGTTAATATAGGTGACTTATCCTTCGACGAGCAGAACGTCCTCTGGGAGGCGGCCAAGCGGGAGGTGGGGGAATGACCGCGATGGTCGGGGCGGGCGGACTCGAACCGCCGACCTCAGCGTCCCGAACACTGCGCGCTAACCTACTGCGCTACGCCCCGGTAATCCATATTATAGGTGGATTTGACCTGTTGAGCAAGGAAAACTGATGAAATATGGTGTTTTGATAATTGACGGTGCGGCTGGTCTGCCCCTGCCCGAGCATAGCGGCAAGACCAGTCTGGAGCTGGCGGAGACGCCAAACCTGGACGCGATGGCACCGGAGGGAACCCTCGGCTTAATCCGGACTGTGCCGGAGGGGATGGAGGCCTCCAGCGCCTGTGCCTGCATGTCACTGCTCGGCTATGACCCGGCGCAGTACTATCAGGGCCGGGCGGCCATCGAAGCCAGGAGCATGGGGATACCTATCGGCGAAGAAGAGGTCGTATTTCGCTGTAACCTAGTAGCGGTTCGTGACGGTCGGATGTGGGACTACAGCGCCGGACACATCGGTAGCGACGATGCCCGGAAGCTTATCGACGCTCTTAATGAGAAACTTAGCAGTTATGAGGTGAGTTTCTATCCGGGAGTCAGCTACCGGCATATCTGTAAACTGAAGGGGCATGAAGAGACTATTGAGGCGACATGCACACCGCCCCATGATATCCCGGAAAGGCCGATTGCAGACTATCTCCCGAGTGGCCCCGGGAGTGACTTTTTAAAGAAGCTGATGCTGGATTCACAGGAGGTGCTCCGGGAACATTCGGTGAACATGGTACGGGCAGCAGTCGGCGAAATCCCGGCCACGATGATCTGGCTCTTCTGGGGGAGCAGTCAGCCAAGGGAGATGCCCGCTTTCGGGCAGGTCTATGGTTTGAAGGTAGCCATGACTTCAGGAGTTGATCTGCTTAACGGTCTGGCACGAATGGCCGATATTAGCGTGCTTGATATCCCGGGGGTGACCGACGGCCTGGACAACGACTACTTGGTCCAGGCAGCCGGCGCCCTCAAGTCCCTTAATGACCATGACCTGGTGGTTGTCCACATTGAAGCCCCGGACGAGGCGGCCCACTCCGGTTCGATAGCGGACAAAGTAGACGCTATCCAGCGGATAGACCGGGAGGTGGTCGGTCAATTCCGTGCCTGGAAGCAGGATGACCTGCGGTTACTGGTCCTGCCTGACCATGCCACCCCAATCGTCACCCGGACACATAGCGGAGACCCGGTGCCCTTCATGCTTTGGGGTAAGGGATTTACTGGAAATGGGACGAAGCGATTTACCGAGGCGGAGGCAGATAAAACAGGTTTGCTCATTGACCCAGGATATAATATTATGAATTGGCTGGTCGGGCGTGATTAAATCGGCTAATAATACGCATTTATCGGACTCTTGAGGTAAGAGGGACATGGCTCTAGTTGTTCAGAAGTATGGTGGTTCATCGGTGGCAGATGCCGATAAAATCAGGAATGTCGCTCGGCGTATCGCCGCTGTTAAAGACAAGGGTAACGATGTGGTGGTGACTGTTTCTGCTATGGGAAACACCACTGATGAGCTGATTGGACTGGCCTACCAGCTCAACGAGCAACCGGACGGTCGGGAACTTGATGCCCTGCTGTCCACCGGAGAGGTCGTCTCAAGTACCCTGTTGACGATGGCCCTCGAGGCCATGGGCTATGAGGCAATCAGCCTCACTGGCGGTCAGGCAGGCATCAGGACAGATGCGACCTATCGCCGGGCACGGATTTTGAAGGTTGAATCGAAGCGAGTGGTCAAGGAGCTTGAGAAAGGGAACATTGTTATCGTTGCCGGTTTTCAGGGTATTACCGAGGATATGAATGTGACTACGTTGGGGAGGGGTGCCTCTGATACCACTGCCGTTGCCCTGGCTGCCAGCCTGGAGGCGGAGGTCTGTGAGATATACACTGACGTGGAAGGAGTCTACACCGCCGACCCACGGATTGTCCCCGAAGCGAGGCCTCTTGCTGAGATTGGCTATGAGGAAATGCTGGAACTCGCTAGCCATGGAACCAAGGTAATGCACTCACGAGCGGTTGAGATTGGGGAGCTCCATCACATTCCTATCCTGGTAGCCTCCAGCTTCACGGGAAAGCCCGGTACGCTAATTCATGGAGGGGTATCAATGGAAGTACGTAACAAGGTAAGAGGCATCGCCCATGACCTTGATGTCGCCAAGGTAACGGTGGTCGGCGTTCCGGACCGACCGGGTATCGCGGCGGCGATATTCGAGCCTTTGGCAGCGGCTAGTATCAGCGTCGATACAATTGTCCAGAATGCCAGCATAGACAACATCACCGACCTTACTTTCACGGTATCGAGGGGACAACTCGACGAGGTGATGGAGGTAATCAGTCCGATTGCGAAGGAGATTGGCGCCAGGGAGTGTGTCAGTGATTCTACTCAGGGAAAGGTCAGCATTGTCGGTACCGGGATGCTGAATATGCCGGGTTTTGCCGCCAGGATGTTCAGTGCCCTCAGTGAAAAAGGGATTAACATTCAGCTCATTACCACCTCGGAGATACGGATTACGTGTATCGTTGATGAGGGCAGAGTCAAGGACGCGGTCCGTGTTTTACACCAGGCTTTTGAACTGGATGTGGGAGATTAGGCTTATTCCGGGCAGAGCGGTCGGATTCCGCCAAATGTCATCCTTCAGGGCTATTGACTTGTCGTCAAGTTTTCGCTAATGTATGTTGAAATTCTTGGGGTAGAGGGAGGATGATGTCATACCAGGAAGCGGAGTGGTCAAAATTAAGACGACAATCAACCAAGCAAGCGATAGACCTGGCCATGCAGGGGGGGTGGAGAGAAGCAATTGCCGTCAACCAGAACATACTTGAGATGTTTCCTGAGGATGTCGAGGCCTTGAATCGCCTTGGCCGGGCCTATCTGGAACTGGGTGAGTACAAGGAGGCCGAGGCAGCCTATCGTCGCAGTACGGAGATTGACCCTTACAACGCCATTGCCGTAAAGAACCTTCAACGGCTATCCTATCTCAGGGAGGTAGCTGGAGCCGCTGAGGGTGGCGCCGACCGACTTGAGCCGCAGGCCTTTATTGAGGAGGTGGGCAAGACAGGGGTTGTCCAGCTGAATAACCTCGCTCCTCCGGAAGTATTGGCCAGGATGGTGGCAGGTGACAGGGTGCAGTTACAGATTGAAGGCACTGGTCTGACAGCGGAGAACAGCCGCGGCGACTACCTGGGCATTGTTGAGCCTGAGCAGGGGCAGAGACTTGCCCGATTAATGGCGGGGGGAAACAAGTATTCGGCTGCCATTGTCAGTTTGGCGGATGGTATGGTCAGTGTCATCGTCAGGGAGATACAACAAGACCCAAGCCAGGTGGGGCGGTCTTCCTTCCCATCCAAGGGGGTAGGCGTGGCTCGGCCTGATTACGGCGAAAGGGCTATCAGGCGCGAACTGATAGAGGAAATAAGCAATGACCCCGGCTATACTGTGGTTGGCGGTGACGAGGCGGAAATACTAGTTGATGAGTCTCCAGATGATGATTTTGATGCCAGTGACGAAGAATAGGAGTGTGTGCAGGAATGGTTTTGGGGAAGGTTAAGCCAGTAAGCATCGAAGATGAGATGCGGAATTCGTACCTCGACTACGCGATGAGTGTTATCGTTCAGCGTGCCTTACCGGATGTCCGGGACGGGCTGAAGCCGGTGCAACGCCGGATTCTTTACGCTATGGACGAGATGGGTATCACTGCAACCAGCACCCACAAGAAGAGCGCTCGTATTGTTGGCGAGGTACTGGGTAAGTACCATCCCCACGGTGACAGTCCTGTTTATGATGCTATGGTACGTATGGCGCAGGACTTCTCAATGCGGGCGGTGCTCATAGACGGTCAAGGCAACTTCGGCAGTATTGACAACGACCCACCGGCGGCGATGCGTTATACCGAAGCCCGGTTGACATCGATTGCTGAGCAGATGCTGGTCGACATCGACAAGAATACGGTCAACTTCACGCCCAACTTTGATGAAAGTCTTCGGGAGCCGCTCGTTTTACCGGCACGGGTGCCCAATCTGTTGGTCAACGGCAGTTCCGGAATCGCCGTCGGCATGGCGACTAACATTCCTCCCCACAACCTGGTTGAGGTGTGTGATGCCCTTACTTTTCTTATTGACAATCCCAAGGCTACGGTTGATGAACTGACTGCCTTTATTAAGGGGCCTGACTTCCCTACTGGTGGTGTCATCCTCGGTGAAGAGGGGATTAAAAGCGCCTACGCCACTGGACGCGGACGGATAGTGGTGCGGGCCAAGGCCTACGTGGGGGACACTACCGAGGGCGGGCAACGCCAGATAGTGATTACCGAACTGCCCTTTCAGGTAAATAAAGCCGCCCTTATCGAGAAAATAGCTGACCTCGTCTCTAACAAGAAAATCACCGGTATCAGCGAGTTGCGTGACGAGTCTGACCGGCAAGGAATGCGCATCGTCATTCAGGTAAAGCGTGATACGCAGCCGCAGCTCCTGCTTAACAGCCTCTACAAGTACACCGCCCTGCAGTCTACCTTCGCCGCCAACATGTTGGCGCTGGTCGACGGTCAACAGCCCCGGGTACTCAGTCTCAAGGAAGCGCTACGGTACTTTATAGATTTCCGGCGTGAGGTTATCACTCGCCGCTCTAAGTACGAGTTGAAGCAGGCCAGGGACCGGGCCCACATTTTGGAAGGGCTCAGGGTGGCCCTGGATAGTATCGATAAAGTAATTGCCACCATCCGCAAGTCGCGGACTACTGACGATGCTCGCCAGAACCTGATGGGCGAATTCGGGTTAACCCGGATCCAAACGGATGCAATCCTTGAGATGCCGTTACGTCGACTGGCCGGCATGGAGAGGAACAAGATACTTGATGAACTGGCCGAGGTGCTGAAGACCATCTCTCGTCTGGAGGATCTGTTGTCCACTACGGCCAGGATTCTGGGTGTGGTTAAGCAGGAGTTGACCGAGCTTAAAACCAAGTATGGTGACGAGCGGCGGACCGAGATTAGCGCTGAGGGGATAACCGAGTTTAATGAGGAAGACCTGATACCACACCAGAGGGTGGCGGTGATTCTGAGCAACCGTGGTTTTATCAAGAGGGTACCAACCCGTGCTTACCGGACACAGCACCGTGGTGGCAAGGGTATCATCGGCATTACTACTCGGGAAGAGGATGCGGTCAGACTCTTGGCGGTGGCGGATACTCACGATAACCTACTGTTGCTGACCAATCGGGGGCGGTGTTTCAGCCTCAAGTGCTATGAGCTACCGGCGGATAGCTCCCGGGTAGCCAAGGGGATGGCGGTAGTCAACCTATTCTCCATCTCCGAAAATGAGAAAGTTATCGATATTGTTGTGGTGCCGGAATTCTTACCCGATACGTTTCTGGTGATGGCGACCCGTTTTGGGGAGGTAAAGAAAACATCACTAGACAAGTTCGCAGCAGTGCGTAGCAGCGGGTTGCTCTGCATGGATGTTGAGCCGAGTGACGAGCTGCTGGCCGGCCGTCTGGCGACTGACCAGGATGATGTGATACTGGTAACCAGGAAAGGGCAGTCCATCAGATTTGTCGTATCCAGCATCAGGGCGAGTTCCCGCACCAGCGGTGGGGTGCGAGGCATTCGGCTCTCGGCCGGTGACCAGGTAGTTGGTGCGGGTACTGCTTATCCGACGTCTTTCCTGCTGGTAGTTACCAATAACGGCTTTGGCAAACTTACCCCAGTAGCTGACTATCCCAAACAGCATCGAGCTGGCGGCGGGGTCAGGACCTTTAAAACAGTTGAGAAGACGGGCGAGCTAGTCAGTGCCCGGATAGTTGTACCGTCCCAGGAGGTCATGTTTATCTCTGCCAACGGTATCGTTACCCGTACGCCGGTAAAGGGCATTACTGTTCAGGGCAGGAGCACCCAGGGGGTGACGCTGATGCGACCGGCCGAGGGTGATGAGGTGGTGGCTGTTACCCAGATGGAAGTATCTTGAACAGCGGAAGTGCTGTTGCCAGATATTCCTCTTGAGGATGGTTACGTGGATATTGAATGCCGTCCAATGAAAGTCAGTGATTATGGGGTGATAGAAACCCAGCACTGGACATCTGCTGACCAGGTGGCGGAGTACATCGAACAACAGGGAATTGCTTCGATGCTGGCGTTTGTGGGCCAACAGTACGTGGGCCAGCTATACCTGCAGGAGTACGATCCTGAATTCAGCGAGCCCGGAGGCTGGACAGGTCATCGATGCTGGGCAGACTTTCAAGTAGCGGAGCCACTCGGCTCGTATGGTCGATTGCTGACGCTCGGCTGCTACCATGTGGGAGGGATGCCTGATGGCTCCAGAGATATGTCCCTCTGGGGCAGGGGAATCGGTACAGCCCTTCTGGAGGCAGTAATCGAGTGGTATACCGGACAGGCGGCCATTGATGGGCTTGTGTCCTGGGCCCTTGTTTCAGGATACAAGAGGCTTTTGCAAGGGGCTGGACAGATGCCGTACACCGTATACGAGCAACATGGTTTTCGGGAGATTAAACGGGTAGATGACCCCCGCTGGACTATGGCCGTTACTGACATTAGTCCAGAGGAAGCGGAAGAGGACATAGCGGTGCTGAGAGTCATGCTCTTAACCCAAGATAAGGACCGTTTGTAGTGCCCCCTCCTACCTTACAAGACACACCCTATTTAACTAGGTCTTGGTGGCCTTCTGTCGTTTCTGCTGGCAGGCAGGCAGTACTTTTTCCAGTCCACAGGCGCTGCAGGGGGCTTCGCGACAGTCTGGGGTCTGCGTACCGTCGAGAGCTCGCTGATACTCCCTCTTGAGGAAGTCAGCAGATACGCCGATGTCGATATGTCCCCAGGGGAGCAGTTCGTCAAGAGAACGCTGTCTTCGGGCATAGAAATCGATATCCAGACCGGCATCCTTAAAGGCGCTTTGCCAGTTGTTAAATTTAAAGTGCTCGTCCCAGGCGTCAAAGACCGACCCCAGCTCCCAGGCACGGTGGATGACCTGTCCTGATCGGCGGTCCCCACGGGAGAGTGCCGCCTCGAGCAGGCTTGTTTCTGGATCCTGCCACGATACTCTGGTGCCTTTACGGCGTAGTCCTGCCCTGAGTAGTTCCTGCCTGGCGTTAAGCTCTTCCTCACTTACCTGGGCCACCCACTGGAAGGGCGTATGGGGTTTTGGCACGAAGGTGGAGAGGTTGATTCGTAACTGAGGGGTCCGGCCGGCAACGCTTCTACCAAGGGAGCGGGCCTTGTCCACCAGCCGGACAATCTCCTCGACGTCCTCCATAGCCTCCCCGGGCAGACCGACCATGAAATAGAGTTTGAGGCTGGTCCAGCCCCGGGCGAAAATTTCGGCGAAGGCCTCCAGCACCTCATCCTCGGAGATATTTTTATTGATTATGTGCCGTAGTCTTTCGCTTCCTGCCTCTGGAGCAAAGGTGAGGCCGATTTTTTTACGTCTCGATAGGGCATCCATCAGCGGCACGTTGAAGGTGTTGATGTAAAGGCTCGGTAACGACAGGGTGACGTTGTCGAGACTGTCGGAAAGCTGTGTTACTACCTGGTCGATGCCAGGGTAGTCGCTGGTGCTCAGCGATACCAGAGAAAGCTCGCCGTAACCACAGTCGTGGATCAGTGATTCCGCGGCTTCCACTACCTCTGTCAGGGGCCGTTCCCGTACCGGACGGTAGATGATACCTGCTTGGCAGAATCGGCAGCCGCGGGTGCATCCTCGCTGAATCTCTATCGCCCCCCGGTCATGGATGGCCTCGATATAGGGGACTACCGGTCGGGTGACAGGAGGTGGTAGCTTCGACACCACCCGCTTCTGGATGACGGGCCTGGCCTCTGGTACAGTCGGGGTGATACTCCTGATGGTACCGTCCGCTTGATATTCAACATGGTATAAGCCCGGTACGTATATGCCGTCGATTGCAGCAGCCTGGCGCAGTAGCCGTTCCCTGGTCTGCCCTGTCTGCCTCCACTCCCGGAAGGTATCCAGTAACTCCAGCAGTACCTCTTCGCCGTCGCCGATGACAAAGAGGTCAATGAAGTCGGACATTGGCTCCGGGTTGAGAGCACCGCTCCCGCCGGCGATGACAAGCGGATGAGAGTCATCCCTTTCTGTAGTTCGTAGTGGTATCCCCGTCAGGTCAAGGATTTCAAGGACGTTGGTATAGGTGAGCTCGTAGCCTAAAGAGAACCCGATGATGTCGAAGTCCGTGAGCAATCGTCGTGACTCAAGGCTGAACAGGGGGATTCCGGTCGACCGCATTTCGGCGGCCATATCCACCCACGGGACAAAGACCCGCTCGGCTAGGACATCCGGCTGGTTATTTAGTAACTCGTAGAGGACGGGCAGGGCCATATTGGACATGCCAATTTCGTAAACATCCGGATAAGATAGGGCGAACCGGATGGCGGTCTCCTCCCAGTCCTTAGTGATGCTGTTCCACTCGCCGCCGGTGTAGCGGGCGGGGCGGGTAACGCGGTGGAGTATTTTATCGAGATTGGTCAATATCTTCCCCAATATGGGTATTATACGTTAATCCAGGGGAAGCAAGCCAGTGGTCAGGTCGGATATGGAAAAATTAAGAAGAGTCGGTGATGACTGGGAGGGGAAATTATCGCCTAGACGCCGGCGGTTCTAAGGTAATGCAGAAACCAGAGGAGCTTAGCCTCCTCCTCCTTGCTGATATCGGAAAGTGAGTAACCACTTGGAGCCTGGTCAATGTCAACGGGATACAGGTCCCAGAACTCTACCTGGCCGGTGGTCAGCTTTAGATATAAAGGCAATACATCAAGGGCGCCTGCCAGATTGCGGATAAGCTTCGGAGACGGTTTGCGATCGCCTTCTTCAAGCATCGTGATATAAGAACGTTTAACACCGACTTTATCGGCAAGGTCACTAACAGTTAATTGCTGCGACTCACGAAGCTGGCGTAGAATCTCGCCGAAGCTCCCCGGTGCGGCTTGCTTTGAACGTTTTTTCCCTCGTTGCATAACTGTAATAGTAACAGTGGGTTACTTAGCGTGTCAAGTATTAGCATAATATATATTGACAAATCAGCTATTTAGTGTTAGTTTAGTCACAATATGTGACTAATGTATAGCTGTATCATGACCTGTTCAAGGGTATTGAATCGAGAGCGTATTATCAAGTGTTTGGTGGTTGGTGAAAAAGGAGCCATGATAAAGGGAGGAAGGTACAGATGGAGACCTGCCCGAAGTGTAGTCATGATGTCCTCGTGTATGATCTTCACACCAAGTCAGCCAGATGCCTGTCAGCGGAATGCCAGTATAGAGAACCAATGGACAGTGAGCAGTACTCCCAGCGGTTCAAGGGAGAGGACAAGACCTTAGCCTACGAATTATCTTTCCTCCGGAATCACATAACAACTGCGATGTGAGCGACTTTACCCTTCATCCAGTTTAGATAAGTCGAACTTCATGCCGTCCCGCGCGGCAATCACTTTCACGCCGGTCTTTTCTGTTAGCTCCCGGGCTACTTCCCACGGCTTCGCCCGCCAGACACCCATCCCGAAGTGAGTCAGGATGGCTGTCTTCGGTTTTATTTCATTGACAATCCGCTCGACGTCGGGCACCGAGAGGTGGTCTATCGGCATGTTGGGGTGGCTTTCGGGAGTGTGGGGTTCCATGAAGACCAGGTTGATAATCAGTAATTCGCTATTGTAGTATCCCGGCAGTCCATCGAAATAGCGGGTATCGGAGATATAGGAAAAGGTATGGTGGGGTGTGGTGAAGACCATGCCGTAGTTCTCTACCGGATGTATGTGCCGCACCGGCGTGGTGAAGGAAATGTCTCCAACTGTGTAGGTTTTGCCTGCTTCCAGCATCTCGACGGCATCGAGCCGCTCCCGCAGGTAATCGAGCAGTATCGGCTCGGTCTCGAAGGCATCAGCTGGGGCAAACAGCCGTCCGTGACTCTTGAACCCACCCTGAGTCATCGCCTCGACCATGATGTTAACATCGGCAGCATGGTCAAGGTGGCGGTGGGAGACGATAATAGAGCTGAGATTCTCCGTCTTGAGCTTTCGCTTGGTTGTCTGGACGATGCAGCCGGGCCCGGGGTCAATCAGTATCTCGGTGCCGCTGAGATTCAGCCACAGGCCACCCGACGCCAGAATCTGGGTGATTATCATGAATCGGGCGCCACCAGTGCCGAGAAATGTTATAGTGTCGTTTGCCTGTTTCTTACCTTTCACGCCGGTTTTACTATAGCCGATAGCCGTAGTTATTACAATGGTTTTGACCTTCAAGCAGGGGCCGATTACAATAAGGGTGCCGACTACCCGGCGAGGAGGTTGTTATGGAGCCGATTTGGGCGCCTTGGCGGATAGAGTACATCCGGATGGAAAAGCCAGCCGGGTGCATACTGTGCGAAAAACCCGGAGAAGATAACGACGTGGCTAACTACATACTGCACCGGGCAAAGAAGAACTTCATTATGTTAAACAGCTACCCCTATAATCCGGGCCATTTGCTGATAGTCCCCTACCGCCATGTGGCTAGTATGGAGGGATTGACTGCTGAGGAGCTTCACGAGCATATTGACATCGTGAGTCGTAGTATTGAGGTGCTGCGGGACACATTCGAGCCCGCTGGTTTCAATGTGGGGATGAACCTAGGCAGGGTGGCTGGAGCCGGCATTGACGACCACATTCATAGCCATATCGTGCCGCGCTGGCAGGGCGACAATAACTTCATGCCGGTAGTAGCTGACATCCGTGTGGTCCCACAGGCCCTTGAGGAAACCTACAAGCAGCTTGAGGGTAGGTTCTGATGTCACGGTTAATGCCGGAGCGGAAGATAAGGTGTTCTGCCTGTGAAAAGCTCTATCCTATCAACGAGCTCCTTGAGCATCAACGGAACTGCCCGGAGATGGAACGGCTGGACCGCGAAATTCCCGAGCGTGGCAGGAACCTTGGTAAGTAATCTGGAATCTACTTTTTAATAATTTTTGCCGTTTCAAGTTCTCTAATGAACCCATCCATCTCAATGGCTGTCATTGTCAAAGGCTCGAGTGTTCCCCTAGAGCCCAGCGCTGAAGAAACACGTGCTACCGCTTCATTGCTGGGAGCTTCAAGCAGGTTCATAAAGTCGTAGGGACCCAGTAGCGCGTATTGGGCTATTATTTTAGCGCCCATTGACTCTACTTCCTTGTTCACCTCCTGGACCCGGCGAGGATTGTTCATAATGGTCTTTCTTCCCTCGCTCGTAAGCTTGGTCAGCATGAGAAAATAAGGCATGTCTGTCACCTCCTACCTATAATATCCTCCTGCCACCTCCGTGACTTCGGACAATAACTATATCATAATTTAGTGTCATAATATAGCTATTATTTTCCCTTTCTGTTAGCTATTTCTCGCCGTATCACGTGTCCATGAGACTCCTCAGGTAGCTGCCATACCAATTTCGTACCTCGCCCCATGTCTGCTGAATGGCTGGTTCCTTGGCAACATCTCTAATCCATTGCGTCCAGTATCCCCAGGTACTATCATCGACAGCATGGTATTCGTGGTATTGAACGCATAGATTCTCCTATAGGTTAAACAGCATCAGAGCGTGTCTTTGAACTTGGCTCATTGGGTGACTTGAGAACAATTCCCTTTCTATTTCAGGATGCTCCATCAGAGACTTGTGATAATCAATCACATTCTGTATTAAAGCACGATAGGTATCGCTCTTGCCACGTGTTACCAAATCTCTGGTCTGTTTTACGAGAAACGGAAGAGTCAAGAGAAGAACAACGGCAGAAGCTATCGTGCCAACGGCGGAAACCCATTGTACGTCCAACGTATTACCTCCCTTTTATGTATTTGCACCTGTACTTGCAG
Source organism: Dehalococcoidales bacterium (assembly GCA_020342155.1). Taxonomy (GTDB): domain Bacteria; phylum Chloroflexota; class Dehalococcoidia; order Dehalococcoidales; family Fen-1064; genus W589. The sequence goes on along the minus strand of CP070842.1, from coordinate 1,018,857 downwards.
AAGTACTATAACACATTGGGATTCCGTGGTGGTGCTCTGAGCAAGAGAGGGATTCAGAAGGTGGTGCCTCCAAGCGAATTCGAATATCTCAATTGAGACCAATCTGGCTATTACTACATGACTTCCGGGAGAAGTCACGAAGGCAAGGGGCTTCTTCACACAGAATCAACCTCAATCCATTGAAATTGCCTAAACATAAATTGAATAGCACAGTATTTTAGCTTCGAACCAGTGAGAGAAAGCGGGTGAGTTGACACGACATTAATGCACTGGTGTAGCATAGAACCGAGAAATTTAACACATACGGGACTACAATACGGGAGGTTTACAAAATGAGGATACGGTTACTATTAGGCACAGCTCTGTTGGTAGTATCATTGTTAGTGGTTGGTTGCAACAACATATCACAGGCAGAGTATGCTGCTGCTTTGGCTGAAGCAAATGCTGCTCAGGCTCAGGTGTCATCGCTGGAGAGAGAACTCAGTGATGTACAGAGTGAACTCGATGAAGCGGTAGACGATCTCGAAGCTGCACAAAATGCCCTGAATGAAGCGCAAGAACTTCTCTCCCCGTTGGAGAGTCAGATTACCTCTCTGGAAAGTCAAGTAGCCTCCTTGCAGAGCGAAGTATCCTCATTACAGAGCCAGGTAGCCTCTTTACAGAGTAGTCTGGTGTGGGAACAGGCGAAACAGGCGGCCGTTATCGACCAAATGCCTGAAGTTCCCTGGACTGGTGCGTTCAATTATGTCACTCCTGGCCTCCAGGCAGGTCAGACCTTTGTCCCTGACTACCCGGTGCTCGTAACTGTCGAGGTTTACATTATTACCGCTAGTTTAGGACGAGGTGATGACACCTTGACAATGAAGATTCTCGATGATGAGGGGGTAGAGTTAGCTACGATTAGCAAGGACGTGTTAGCTGGTTTTAACGGTTGGCTACGTTTTGACTTCGAGGGGGGAGTAGACGTCACTGTAAACAGTACATTGACGATACTCATCGTGGATGGTGGAAACACTGTTTTTGCCTGGAGATACCACGGTGGTAATTACTATCCGTCTGGGTCCAGAATCGTATCAGGTGTACCAGCAGACGGGGATTTTCTATTCAGGACTTATGGTTTAAGCACACGCGAGTAGCCTAAAGATAGTGCCTAATTATAAGATAAGTATTCGGTTTGATGACTTCTTGGAGCATTACAGCCAGGTTCGCTGGTCTAGATAGCTACGACAGGAGTATAGGGGGGCTACCTCACACAGAAAAAACGAAAATAGAACGTAATCGCCCTTACAGAAAGTAGGATAATTCACATTTAGGGGGGGAATAGATATGCTTAGGCTCTTATCAGCAAGCATAATCAGTTGCTGATGTTTCTAGCAACTCCTGTTTTATAGACACCACAGCCCACTTTTTTTGCCAACTACCCTCTTGTTCCAATGTAAATCCTTCAAGCGTTTCTTCCCACTCTATTCGATCCATAAAACCAAAAGGAGGACCAGCACCCAGGCTAAGGTATGCATGCCCTGTGGGTTTCAGGATTCGCTTCATTTCGCTTACAGACAACTGCCTGTCATAAGGCATACTTCACAATAGGCCACTGGCAAAAACGAAATCAACCGACTGGTCTTCAATAAAGCCTAAATCGGCAGCAGATGAAGCGTGTGCTTCTATGTTGCGGTAACCGCCTTTCTCGGCTTTCTTCTCTAACAATCGAATGCTCTTCTTATTCTTGTCAACCGCGTAGACCTTGCCTTCAGTACCAACCGAATCGGCTAAAGCGATCGCATAGTAACCTGTAGCACAACCAAGGTCAGCAACCACCTGACCATTCTTAACGTAGGGTCCTATCAGTTTTTTAGGAGGGGCAAAGACTCTCACGATTGGGTACAGGAGTGTAAAAACAACACTGACTACGGTATCGGCTTCCCACAGTTTAAGCACCAGTTTTCGAATCATTGTTACACCTCCCTATTGAGTGTTATTCATCTCTCTACACTTTATTTGCTTGATATTAAGTATCGTGCACAAACAATAACATCACAAACGTGGGGAAGTCAAAGGGCGGAGGTGAAGCTGTTGAACAAACATCGGGATGTTTGTCCAGCTATGCGTACTCGTGGACGATACCGTTTGCCTTTTCTGTGAAATGAATATAACAACTGAAAAGAGCGTGAGCTAGGTCAAATCATCTGGAGAGTTCTTCAATCTGCTGATTTGCCTCTTCTATCAACTCAGGATCGTCAGTGAGACTGATACACGTCTCAAAGTCAGCTATCGCCTCAGTTTCCATGCCAAGTTCCATATACGCTAAGCCTCGGCTGTAGTAGGGTTTGTCCCACGGTTCTTCCCCCTCCCGTAGGCAGAGACGTATGGCCTCGTTGAAGTCCTCGATGCCACGTTCAGTTTGACCAAGGTCGCAGTAGGCTACGCCTCGTCTGTACCAGGGTTCTTCCCACCCAGGTGCGATTCCGATGGATTCAGTATATTTGCCTATTGCCTCATCGAGGCGACCCTGCTCATACAATTTATTGCCTTGATTAAGATACGTTCCACCAGGCCTTGTAAACAGATCTACGCAGCCCGTGATGCTAATGCTAGTCAGTAGGACTACTACCAGTAATATGGCAATTCTAACTCTGCCCACAATCTGCCTTCTCTTAGCCATGTTGATTAGTAGGGAGTGAGAGGTACGGCAACTGTATACCTGTCAGCCAGAACTGTCAATAGGTAGTGATAATCGTGCGAAAGTTAATAAAGAGAATTCTTTAACAAACGAACATCGGGACGTCTGTCCAGCCATACGTACGATTATCTAATACCATTTACCTTTTCGGTTAGATGGTAGCCTGGAAAAAGAACCGTTTCAAAAAAGCAGAAGTGCCCTGACAATTGAATAGAGTATTGTCAGTCGGTGGATGTTTTAACTCGAGACTTAAAGTCGACAGGTGCAGTAACGGTGTATACGGGTCAGGGTATAACGTTTATGTAGAAGTACAAAGTTCCTCCATCACTGACAGCTATGTCCATTGTACCTAATCCGTCAATATCCATCAAAGCTGAGCCATAACCGATACTCAGGAATGTGTCTGACCAAGTCAATGAAAAAGTTCCAAGATCCAGATGATTCTCGTATATATATAGATCGCCTGTATCGAACAATAAGCAAAGAATATCCAATTCGCCGTCACCAGTGAAATCATATAACTTGAGGCCAAAGCAAGCATTCCCGTAATCTGGACCTAACCAATACTGAGTAAAGGATTTACCATCGCCATCATTTGTGAAAACATATAACCTGCCCCAGCCAACTTCTACCGCGAAATCCATCCTCCCATCACTATCAATATCGCCTATATCAAGAGAGAATGACCTCACTCCGAAATCCTTTGTGTACACATTAGTGAAATAACGTCCAGTACCATCACCCAGAAAGATGTTAATTTTCCCGTCGTATAAGGACAAGGATACAATGTCCAGGTTTTCATCTCCATTGAAATCAGCAACCCTTAACTCAGCTACCTCATTGGAATCCAACACCTCGCTCTGCCAAACTTGGCCAAAGTATCCCGCACCATCATTCTCAAAGACATGAACTCTTTTGGAGGCGCCGCAAAGAACAAGGTCTGAATTACCGTCCTTGTTCATATCTTCCACAGAGATTGAACAAACAGGACTTATAGCAATGTCTTGCCAAAAACTGAAATAGGTTCCCTCGAGTTTAAAAATACTAAGTATATCGGAGGCTGCAATGATCTCTGTCAAACCATCTCCATCGACGTCCGTTACTGCCAAGGAATACGGGTAGGTGTTGCCAAACGGTATAGACTGATGAAGCGAAAATGTTTGATTATTGTTTTTATAGATATCGAGTCTGCAATCTCTACCAGAGTCTAAGGATTTCTGCATAAATAGGAAAATATCTTCATCGCCGTCATTGTCAAAGTCGTTACTGGCGAAGTTCCCTTGTTCCAACACATAGTCTCCTACACGAATATCCTGGTCCAGCATAGTAAAAGACACCTCCTCTTCTTCCTCCTCCTGCTCCCCACCCAAAGGTGTCGTCCCACCGCATGACCCTACTACTAGAGTGAATGCTAAAAGGCAGCTCAGAAATAGCCACAGGATTTTCATTATCATCTCCTATATCCTCTGTGAGTTTCTGGATTTTGTGCACAAGATACCACCGCAAAGGGGTAAAGTCAAAGGTGGAGTGAACAGATATCTTTACCTGGTCAGACGTCTGCGTAACATCCATACTGCATAATAGAGTGGGGCAAGTATGAGTCCGATCAATACAACTGGCGGGATTATTACTAACACTATTGCTAGTACTACGCTAACCAAACACAAGACTGCAATCACAATTGCTAGTACCATAATTACCGTGATGATGACCATACCGAGGAAAGTAGCTACTGCCAATGAAATAGGTATTGCCAACAGGGCGATAAGAAAAGCCTTGCGTGCATCATCTCTGGTCATACGCCAGTTGTCTTCAATTACCACAACGCATCGTCTAACAGCTAACCTTATCCGTCCTCTCATCTTTTTGCCTCTTTCATTTCGTTATTAGTCTCATAGGCCTCTGTTATGCACCTAAAACCAAATACCGCGTCTTATTCTTCAGTAAATTTGCACGGATTGGAGTTCACAAACAATACCACCGCAAACGTGGAAAGTCAAAGGGGGGGCTTCCTCACTGAGGATTAAGGAAAGATAGTTGCAATCGCCTACACACAAATTGAAAATTTTGAGGTACTTAGCTTCAGAACATATGGGAAAAAGTAATGTGTTTGCGGAATGCACAAATTGCTTAATCACTTAATCCGCTATTGTACTCACTGAATTAAGCAAGCTGGCGGATGCAGGACATTCTTACCAGTATTAACATTGCAATTTAGAAAACAATCTTACAGGAAAATGTACAAAGGAGGCCACAGACAATGTTGAGCCCACTTAGCCGAACGGAACAAGGCTATATAGGCAGAATAATGAAGATTCGTGGCAAACCTGAACTACATCGCTGGCTATTAAAAGCGGGATTGAAAACAGGAGTTGTTATCGAGAGGAGTATGGTGACGTCACCCAATGATTTGGTCGAAATAAATACAAATCATTCTCACATTCAGCTGGATCAGCAAGCAGCTGACAATATTTACGTAAAACTGGAGTGATTCGATAATCTCGAGAAGAAGGCTAGCAGACCATTGAAGACTGAGACGCTAGAATTACCCGAAGAATTGCGTGAGACTATGTGAGGATGAATTCGAAACTAACCGTCCCGCTATCCACGTTTAAAAGTGTTATATATAACCACGCCCGCTCGAACAAATTAAAAATCGAGTAATTATACCCGTCCCGACGGATTTTTAATTAGCAAATTCCTTCTAGACAAACCAGGCGTTGTCAGGTGTAAAATACTTAATAAAACTAAGGACGAGCTGGACAATGGTTCGAAAGTTTACACTTGGAAGCACGGAAAAAAGGCAATTACGGAATGCACTCTATAAAAGACACGGGAGACATTGCCATTATTGCGGAATATCAGAAGATGAATTTCGTCAGATATGGGTTGGCTCTGTCTATGGAGGATTTAGAAGAGGGCGGAAGTTGGAGGTAGACCGCAAGGTCAACAGCTTGGGATATGATATTCATAATTGTGTTTTGGCTTGTGCAATCTGTAACATGGCTAAGAGTGACAAATTCACATATGATGAGTTTAGAAAAGTAGGCGAGGTAATACGTAAAATATGGCAGGATAGGAAGAGCATACAAATTCCTTAAGTCATAGTTAATATGATGACCTGGGTAGATGAGAAAGCTTAGAGATGGTACAGAGATATACAAGGTCAGTTACGTTTCAAGACAGTATGAAGTTCTATAGGGCTCCTCTTTCCTAGACCGTGAAAGCACTGAAAAGAAGAAAGCTAGCAGACCATCGAAGACCTGTTAACCTTGTTCAACGATGAGAATAGAACAGAGGGTAGTTTATTGGACCGAAGCACTACTTTGATACCAAGCCTCAGCTACCTTGCCACCGTTGAGACGGAAAACAAAGAGTCCATCAACAACAGCAGTTGCTCCAGCTGGAATAGACAAGGGTGGTACTTCGACCGCATACTTAGCACGGGATTTGTAGGAAAGCGAAAAGACATTACCATCACCTGCTATGTATTTCCAGTCTTGATGGAGCTCGGACGTAATTTGCCGATTTCCCAGGATTAACTGTTTGTGGGCTTCCCATCCCACCAGGTCTTCGCCTCTCGTCATCGAATGATAGACCACATTGGGGTCTTCAAGGGCTTCCAGTGCATTAAAATTGCCGTTTTGCCAGGCTTCATCCTCGGCTTTAATGAATTTTTCTGCGAATTCCTTAACGTCCATTTGAATACCTCCTTTTCAATGTTAAAAAAGAGCACCAGTCACCGCCATTTATTTCTTACTGACAGCTCTTATGATAAACCGAAGTACTTTCACAATTGAATACGACACTCCAGCAAAATCATCAAGAGAATATAGTCGACAACAGGGAGTTCGAATT
>CP070842.1:1007510-1012219 GCA_020342155.1 Dehalococcoidales bacterium | reverse complement strand
TCCGAGATTAGCTTGCACGTAAACGCATAAAGAACATCGATGTCGTTTTGCTCCTCTGCAATCACCCCGATGACTTACCACTCTAGTCACGCCCGAAAGTCTATAGTCCGACTCTTACTCCTTGTCTCCCGGTACCGTCTTAAGAGTCTCCTCTACGCGGTTGGTAACTTCTTTAGCCCCCCTTTCGACTGCCTCCCCCAGGTATTTCTTGAAGTCGATAAACTTACCGACACCCTCTATCACCATGTCCGGTACCTTGGAGTCCTTTAGAATATAGCCGTACAGCTCCTCGCCCATCTTCTTACCGATCTCTTCCTTGGGTACACTGCTGACCAGTTTCGATATTGCCATAACCAGCTGCTTGTGGTCCTCCCTCAGCGTCTTGAGGTCGGCAGTGAGGGCGGTCTTCTCCGCGTCGAGTTTTCCGGTCTTGGTATCAAGGCTGGATATCTGCGTTTTCAGCTCCTTCTGCTCCTCGTTGTGCTTCTGGTTCAGGGTGGATTTCTCCGCTTCCAGTCTTTCAATCTTCGTTTCCAGCCTGCTAATCTGCGCCTGTAGATTCTCCAGCTCGCTGGCATGCTCCTTTTTCTGCTCCGCCAGCTGTGCTTCGTGGCTTTCCTTTTGCTGCTTCTTTTCCTCGTCAAAAGCCTGTATCTGTGCTCTCAGCCCATCGATATCGGCCAGGCTCTCGGCCAACGCCTTCTGGTCAATCTTGGCTGCCTCCTTGTCTTCTCCAATAAGCGTGGTCAGCTTTTCCATGAAGGCGTTGGAATCGGTTCTCAGGGACTTATACTCTTCTCCCAGTATCCCGATTACCCTCCCCATGAGTTCATCGTACCTGATATTTGCCCGGTCGCGGTCTTCCTCCAGTGACATTAAGTATGACCGCAGGTCGCCCATCTTGCCACCGTACTGCCGGTTTAGCTGGTCATATATAGCCAGGGCAACCCTCTTGGCGACCGCTTCACCGTAGCCCCTGATGTCACTCCCCCGGGCACCAAGCACCTTGTTAATCAGCTTGTTTTCCACCTGGATATGTTTGTTGTAGTCTTTCAGTCCGGCGTCCACCACCGGGTCCAGTCCCGCACTGTTATAGAGCTGCTCGGCTACCTGAGTCTCTTCCAGGCTCATTTCGTCGATTTTGACGATACTCGTGTTTTGTTCCTCGATATCTTCTTGTTCTTCGAAATCTGATGTCTTCTCTTCCATTTCTCTTCCCCCCTGTCGCTGTACTATTTCTTCGGATGTGGATGTATCATACATATTGTTGGTGAATAAATCAAAGCCCATCATTACTCACCACTGGCTGGTGAGAATCGTGGATAGTAACTTCTATTGTTTCCACTCTGTCTATCCGGTCGTCGACGAAGTATATCCTGGCTATCAGTCGGATTCTTGTTTCCTCTTATCGAGTACCGGCATCTGTCACAATAACCATTGGCAATATTATGTCGTGTGCCTTACCCGAAAAATGTGACTTCGCGATAGCTTAGGACATCTGTTTGAGATATTTAAATAATTGCCGGATCAACCGGGGCTTTCGGGGGGCGGACGAAGCAAAGGCACACTGAAGAGATGACAATAAGAATTACGAACACAGTGAAAGCGGTGGTATAGCTCCCTGTCGTATCGTATACCCAGCCGGCATAGGTGGGGGCTATAAATGAGAACGGTCCTTGAAAGGCCCGGAGCACGCCGAATATTGCACCAAAGGATTTCCGTCCGAAGTAACGTGCCAGTGTTACGGTTAAAAGAGGTGTACTTGCTCCACTGCTCAGGCCTCGGAGGATGAGAAAGACATACACCGAAGGGATAGTCCGGTACACCAGGAAGGAACCAATCCCCACAGCCTGTAATACTAGTGCGAATGCCATCAGAAATGGCAGGCGTTTCTTGCTGATGTGGTCTGCCAGGAAACCTCCGAAAAACCTCGATGGTATCGTGAAGAATATCTGCATCGCCATCATGGCACCGGCAGCAGTCTCGCTTATTCCGATATCCGTCAGAAAGGGGAAGGTATGTATACCAATGCCCCCGACGACTATCGTATTGATTACGAAGGCTATGACCAGCAACCAGAAGGCACGGGTCTTCCATGCTTGCTTGAATGTGAATTCTGTCTCTTCAAAGCTGGCGGCATATTCGGCGCCTCTGGCTATCATATCATCTACATTTGCTGAAAGGCTCGGGTCAACCTGTGCTCCGTCGGGGAGTAGTCCGTAGTGCTCTGGGCCTTTTGATTTCACGAAGATAAGCACGAAAGGAGCGCAAGCTAACAGCACCAGCCCCCATATCAAGCAGGTAGTCCGCCAATCGGATATACCCACCAGCCAGGTAACAATCGGTACCACCGCCACCCCACCGACACCGATAAGCGCAAATTTGATACCCTGGGCAAGACCCCTTCTGCGTATGAACCAGTTTATTACTGTTTTATCGACGGTAACGGTTAAGCTGAGATTCAGCCCGCTGCCTATCAGGAATCCCCAGACCAGGAAATAAGCCCAGACGGAGTTAACGAAGTTCATCAGTATCAGGGCGAAACCGGTGAGACATATGCCGCTAAAGATGACCCATTTCGGCCCGAATTTATCGGCCAGCCAACCGGCAGGCGCAGACTCAAGACCGCCTTCCAATCTACCAATGCCGGCACCGATGGAAGTAACAGCCCGGCTGAGCTTAAGTTCAGCGGCGAGGTCCTTGAAGAATACCGAAAAACCATGTCCGTAGAAGCCGTGCCCTACACCAGAAAGGACCCCGGTAAATACGACTGTCCACCAGCCGAAGTATATCTCACGGATAGACCTGGCTTTATTAATCAATCTGTTCCCCTTGACAGTCAGGTCGTGTGGCTGGGAGAGGGAGTGGTGAGTGTTATCACCATTCCCAAAAGAGTGAGGGCACCAAAACTCAGCCATGCGCCCTGATAGCTGCCCCAGGTGTCATATATCCAGCCGGCCAGGGGAGCACCGGCTAGGTTTCCCAGCATCATTATGCCAGAAGTAGAACCCAGAATCGTACCAAAACTGCCCCTGCCGAAGTATTCTCGTAATACGGTTATTCTTGAAGTGACGCTGAATCCCCACCCCAGGCTGAAGGTTAAGATAAAGGGTACAATTAGCCACATCATTCCCGATGTAAGCTGACTGAATAAAAGTAGCCCTGCCGTCATCAAGGCGAAGCTGGCGGTAAAAATTTGTCTCCTGCCCAGCCTATCGCTGAGCCAGCCACTACTAAGACGACCTCCGATGCTGGCGACCGGCAGAACAAGGGCTACCATGCTAGAGGTAGACCTGGCGATACTGAGGCTGCTGAGATAGGGCATCATGTGTGTTACTATCGAGCCTACCACGAATGCATGGCACAAGGAGGCGATTGCCACGTGCCAGAATGCCCTGCCGCTTAATGCTTGTTTGGCCGATATATTGATTTCCATGCCTGCCGGCTCTATATAGACCTCCCCAGGCTCCGGAACGCTAATTGCCGCACCATCGGGGTGATAGCCGTATTGTTCGGGCTTGTGACGGATCAGCAGTGACAGCGGCAGAAGTATGACCAGTATACCGAGGCCTACAATAAGCATAGCCGCCCGCCACTGAAATGCGTCCACCAGGCTGGTAACCACGGGAATAAGGAAGCCACCGAGACCAAAACCACTGGCAACAATGCCCGTAGCCAATCCGGCCTTCCTGCGAAACCAGTTATTCACAGCGGTTAAGAGCACGGTCCCGGTACACGAGCTCATACCAATCGCCAGCAAAGCAAAGGCCCCGTAGAATGTGGCAATAGAGGAGACGCGGCTCAGTAGTAAAAAGCCCAGGCTCATTAGAATACCACCAACAAAGACCAGTCTTCTTGGTCCTACTCGGTCGACGAGTAGTCCCATGAGAGGTGCCAGGAGGCCCATTTCTAAGCCGCGCAGTGAAGAAGCGAGTGAAATCTGGGCATAACTCCAGCCGAACTCATCGGCGATGGGCTCAAAAACAGCCGTGAATCCGAAGTGAACAACGCCACCCGTATAGAGAATGATGAGTACGCAGCCACCCACCAGATACCAACCATAGAACACTCCTGAGTGTTTCTGATTGCTATCAGGTGCAGGAGAGTGGCCTGATTCCAGTGAACCTTGGCTTAGACTATTAGGCACGGTAAGCTGTGAAGATAAAAAAGTGATGATGCTTCCCAATCTTAGCATTGGCAGGCACGTTGTGTAAACTTGGTGTTTAGTTTGTTTGATGACTGCAGGGGTGTTGACAATCGCGGTATCGTTTGCCATGATGGCGGTGCTAAGTAACAGGAAGGGGAGAGTAATGGAGCAAGCATTCGATCCGAAAGATGCGAAGTCAATCGCTTCAGAGATTGCTGCCGAGATTCGCGCTCTACCTGTCCAGAATACAGCAAACCGACGGGCAGTCCGGCGTAAGTACTCCCAGAGACTCAGGCAGGTAGCACCCGACTTCGTTCTCGACGTGGCCAAAGAACTTTTCCGGAATCACCGCCAACGTGGATGGGCTTGCGAATTGATTAAGAACCACAAAGCAGCTTTTAAACATATCGGAGAAGTGGAACTGGAGGAGTTCGGTCAGGGTATCAATAGCTGGGGTTCCGTTGATACCTTCGCTCGCATCCTGGCGGGACCAGCCTGGTTGAGCGGACAAGTGTCCGATGAGGTAATTTACAAGTGGGCTCACTCAGAAGACCAGTGGTGG
>CP070842.1:998775-1007410 GCA_020342155.1 Dehalococcoidales bacterium | reverse complement strand
GTAGCCTCTCAGTAGCTTTGCCCTCCGCTTCTACATACCTTCTTGCCAGACTGATGTTACCCATGATGCCAGTAAGAAGATTGTTGAAGTCGTGGGCAATACCACCGGCAAGCGTGCCCAGTGATTCCAGCCTTTCAATTCTCTGGCGCTCCTCTTCTGCCTGTTAACGCTTGGTGATATCACGAAATGTTACCAGAATTCCCTGTACCACCGAATCACCAAAAAGGTTCCTACCTTCAATTTCGAGTCAGCGCCAGGAACCATCCTTATGGAGTGCTTGTACCTCGAACTGCACCTTACCACTAGGTTCCTTTAGAAGCTGCTCATAGTAATTAATGGTAATAGCAACACCATCTGGATGGACCTTCTCGATGAAATGGTCGCCGACTTGCTCTTCAGGACCGTAGCCCAGTACTCGTGGTAAGGAGTCACTGAAGTACCTTATAGTCCCATCAGCATCTACAATACTGAAAGCATCAGCCATATTCTCCATCAGAGTATTAAAATACCGCTCATGCAACGAAACTGTTTCTTCCACCTACTCACGTAGCTCTTGTAACTCCTCAATCAATTGGACTTTCGTCTTGCTTAAGTCATTCTTCATCAGATAACCTCCAAGAGATCTTATATGAGGACTGGTTGAAACAGAAAAGGGTACTGGCAATCTATGTAGTACCCATTTGATACCAGTGCCCTTACTTCATCCCCAGCTCCCTTAAACTGACCTCTTTGATCAAAATTTCAGTCCACTGTTTTTACTACACTACCTTACGTCACATCTATACCCCCGTCGGAATCATGGGTAGCAGGTCATTCACCGCATTAATAATGGCCTCGGCATCAAAAGGTTTTGCCATAATCCTGAAAGGACCATGCTTGAGAGCCCTGGCCATCATTTTACTGTCAGGATAGCCGGTGATGATGGTTACCGATAACTCAGGAGCTACTTCTCTTATCTGCCTGAAGACTTCAGCCCCATCCATATCAGACATTTTCAGGTCAAGGAAGACCATGTCAAAATCCCCACTTCCCACACACTCAATGCCTAAATCGCGACTAGGAGTGGCCACCACCACATGTCCTTCCTTGGTTAGTGTCTCTTTGAAAAGCGAGCAGACAAACTCGTCATCATCAATAACAAGAATACGGGCTTTTACGCCTGCCATTTTGTGATTCAGCCATTCATCAATGGCATCTCGGGGAAATCTCCACTTGTTACCTATCTTGATTGCCGGAATGCTACGTTGCTTCAAATGACGGTAGATTGTTCTTTTGTTGAAGCGAAGATACTCTCCCACTTCCTTGACTGTCATTAGTTCCGACACCGACTACCTCCTGCATTATTCTGACGGTGCTATCCAAGCACCGGATGGTTCCTTATTTCCGGGTATCTACCCATATATCAATCTGAGCCTTGGGTATACCCAGGCTCCGGGCAGTATCAATGGTCCTGTCCAACACTGTCTGAGCAAGAGCCGGACCGATGAGTGAGCCCACTCTCATCTCCACCCCCCGGGCGATGTCGTCCAGACGGGACATCCAGAGGGATGCTTCATCCCCAATATCATCAAGAGCCTTGCTTAAGTGGGAGTCTACTGATGGATCAGATTTGGCTTGGAGGACGGCCTCTATACTGTTCTCTACCTTCTTGAGGTCAAAAGGCTTGGTGATATAATCTGAAGCTCCAATCTTCATAGTCTCTACGGCAGTCTGTACATCCCAAACAGCTGTAACAACGATAACCGTGGTGCTGGGATGGGTTGATTTCACCTCACCCAGGACATCCATACCAGACATCCCGGGCAATCTGAGGTCAAGCAGCATCACATCGATATTATCCTTAGACAGTTCTTCCAGAGCCCGCTCCCCAGAAGCAACTGCAGAGCAGCGTTACCCGTCCTTTCTGTCCAGGTCAGCACAGAGTAAATCCGCAATACTTTCGTCATCTTCAACGATTAGAATAGTGGTCTTCTCCGACGTCATTTACTCCCTCCATGTCGTCATTTATTGTCATCTAAATACATCTATTGTCATCTTAATTGACATGAAGTCTACCGCAACCATCAGAATTTGTCAATAGCGGTGAGTGGTGAATTTCTGTACTACTCGGCTAACCAGACACAACACAATGGTCGACCTAGCCACTGGCATGATATAATCGACCACAACCAGGTTTACCTCAGAAGCTACTAAGACCTTTTTTACATGAACCGTAAGGAGGAAAAGTATGACAGACCTGAAACAAGTCAGTGAAGCGTTTAATACCTACCTGCGACCGCTGAGCTTCCCGGTGGTAATCAGGATGTGCGAATCCGCCGATGAGCTTCCAGAGAGAGTCAGAATACCGCAGCGTGACCTGGGGCTGGATATCTCTCTCTGTCACGCTATTGCTATGGCCCGGCGCTATGGGTGGACGATGGCTGTTGATAAATACCAGACCTGCTACGTAGCAGGCATAACATTGGGATTCTTCCCTCTTCTACCAGATATAGTCGACGGCAGTTTTCAGGAATCTATCGGTCTGGGGGGAATGAATAAGGAACGGGCTGCCACCGCCATCGAGAACATGCCCAAGTTTGAATATGGAAAATATCAGTACGTGCTCATATCCCCCATTGAAAGAGCCAGCTTTGAGCCACATGTCATCATGCTCTATGGCAATCCAGCGCAAATATGGGTATTGCTTTCCGGCTACCTCGCAGGGACAGGGGCAGGAGGACTTACTGTTACTTTAACGTCAGGCGCCGGCTGTACCAGCCATATCACTCGAACGATACAAACCGATGAGGCCAAGTTCGCTCTGGTCGGTACCGGCGAACGATTGGGGCCTCACACTCAAGACTACGAGTGCGCCTTCTCAATACCAATCAGTAAGATAGAGCAGACTGTCCGCGGCCTGGAAGGTATCTACAGGTCTGGTATCGCCAGATACCCGGTCCCTACTACGATGAGATACAGCTCACAGCACCCACCCGGCTATCCCGAGATGAGGAAGCACCTACTGGGAGAAGAGTCCTAGCTAGGGGAAAAAGGAGCAGGCCCCTAACCTACTCCTTCGACATCAGCCAAAGTCAGGAGTTCCCCGCTGAGTTTGCTCTGGCTAACCGTCAGGACAGCCATGGAGGCAGGGATCATGAAGGACGCATAGCCCTGACCGGGATTCAAGAGCAGGGTATCTTTCAGCTTCAGGTTACAGGTCTCGTGGGTATGGCCAAACAATATAACATCGGCATCGGGAAACCGGAGAGCCAACTCTTTTTCCAGTCCATCAGGATGCCCGCCCCAGTGGGGATGTACTACTACTATTTTTCGCTCTTCGAGCTCGAACGTGACCTGGTGAGAAAGCTGCTGTCTGATATTACTGGGGTCAGCATTCCCGAAGACCCCCACAAAATGAGGTGTCAGGCGCCGTAACTCCTCAAGCACCCCCACACTGGTGAAATCGCCGCAGTGAACTACCCACTCTGCTCCCCGTACGGCCCGCTGAATACCTTCGGGTAGCTCTGAAAACGCCTTAACGTGAGTGTCTGAGATTACCAGTACCTGCGTCAAACCCTGTCACCTAGTAATGCTACAACTAGGAGGCTGGGGCCTGTGTGGGTGCCGATTACTGGGCTTGACCTTGAGATATAGATTTGTTCCCTAGGAAAGAAGGGGGACAAATGCTCAATGAGTATCTCAGCGTCATCAGGAGAACCGGCATGCTCTACCGCTATCTTTTCAATACTGGCGTAATTCCGGGTAAAATCGCAAAGGTGCTGTATTGCCTTGGCCCGGGAGCGTTCCCTGCCGAAAGGAAAGACCTCCCCGTCCTTCAACCCGATAATAGGATTGACATTCAGCATCGAGCCCAGTAATGCCTGTGCCTTACCGATACGGCCCCCTCTCGCAAGATACTTGAGTGTATCAAACGCGGCCCGCATATCTACTCGAGGGATACTATGACGGACTACCTCTTCAACCTCTTCAAGGTTTGCTCCGGCCTGAGCTACCTCGGCAGCTTTAATCACCACCAAACCCTGGGCCATAATGGCCAGTGTTGAATCAATCACTTTTACACGGCACTTCTTTTTCATTAATGTTACGGCCTGTAAAGCCGCTTCATAGGTAGCGCTTAGCTTTGATGAAATAGTAATAACTAATATCTCGTCGGTATCCTCAGCCAATCTATCATAGCTCTCAGCAAATTCCCCCAGAGAAGGCACGGAGGTAGTTGGCAAAGTCTTCGCGTTGGCTAGATATTCATAGAACGTCCCAGCGGTCAGGTCAATACCATCACGATATGCCATTTTACTGAAATGGATATATAACGGGATGACGGTGATGCCCATTTCCCGTAGCGTTTGGGGTGGCAGATCGGCAACACTATCGGTGACAATCTTAACTGACATATGTCCCCAGAGTAACTTTTATTACCATAGATTTTCTGATGTGGCTATATTAAAGGCCCAAGGTTTAACTGTCAAACAACCCAATAATGCCGGGCATGATTAAGCAAGATATGAAAAAAGGATAACCAATAATTAGAGGGCTTTCGGTGGTATGTCCCCTTCGTCAAATCCGAAGTGCACCTTTTTACGCCTGTGCCCTTCTCCTCAATCTACCGTAGTAAGGGCCATGTGAAAGGTAGATAGCCGCCAGCGGATTGTGGCCGGTAACCCTATCTTTGACCGCCAGTACTGTCATTGGCGCCTGACAGTACTTAATGAACAAGGAGTCATGCCCCACGCACAGCCCGATGAGAATATTAAAATCAACCCCTTCCTCATTTAGTATCTCGGCTTGTGTTATCGGGTTGCACATGGATTCATAAAACTTAGGGCCTGATATCTTCTCTTCTGGTTCAATGCCTATCCTCTCCTTGGGGATAGCGCCCACCTTGCAGCATACTGATATTACCTCAAAACCTCTCCGCTCGAGGATATCGACAACTATCCTCGCTTCGTTGGCCAGGCCTGAGCAGAAGGCAAGTCCCAGCCTCTTGAACCCATTTTTCTGGGCAAACTGAACGGTCTCTTCAATCCTGGGGATTCTAGTCCTGATCCCATCTGGAGTATGTTCGTAGCATTCAAACTCCTGTACAGATGCCAGACGGGCGAACTCTTTTACCTCCTCCGAGTCATAATGACTGAGCGCTTCCCCAATAATGTCTGTTCGCAGTTTGGTCGGGCAGAAAGCAGGTGCCTCATCGAAGTTGGGATGCTGGTTGGCGGCAATATTCGGATAACAGAATATACCTGAACACTGGGTACACTGTGACTTCTCGGACACGTTGATTCCTCCTTACCAGAACATGCCCCTGCAACGCTGTCATCGCAGGTGGAAGGTGTTAGATCAAGCATCGGCTACTACTTTGATGGTCTCGGGCCAAGCTCCTCGTGCACTTTCTTGAGCCAGTCAGGAACAGGTATCTCCTGTGGACAGGCGTCCACACATTCGCCACACTCGGTACATTCGTCGGCACGTTGTCCGTCCTCGAGTCTACCTCCGCGATAGTAGAACCGCCCGATGCGCATATCCTCATACATTATGGCATCGTTATATATCTGGAAGACGCGCGGGATTTCTACGCCGTTGGGACAGGGCAGGCAGTATCCGCAACTGGTACACGGGATAGGACTCAGACCCTGATAGGCTTCCTGTATCCGGCCATACAGTGACAACTCTTCGGCTGTGAGCATTCCCGGTACCGAACGAGAGGCGACAGCGACATTTTCCACTACCTGCTCCATCGTGCTCATACCGCTGAGGGCCACTGAGATTTCCGGTTGGTTAAGGACCCACAGTAACGCCCACTCGGCCGGAGTACGTTTCTGCGAGGCACTCTCCCATACCTTCAGTACCGGCTCAGGTTGCTGACCAAGCTTACCTCCCCGCAACGGCTCCATAACAACGACTGCCAGCCCCTTGTTCGCTGCATACTCCACACCTTTGCGACCTGCCTGAGTTTCAATATCCATATAGTTGTACTGAACCTGACACATCGTCCAGTCGTAGGCATCCACTATTTCCTTGAAGGCATCAAGCTCATCGTGGAAAGAGTAGCCCAGATAATCGAACAACCCGGCAGCCATTTTCTCTTCGGCCCAGCGTAGTATCCCCAAGTCACGCACCTTGGGCCAGCTCCGACCATTCAGTCCATGTAGCAGGTAAAAATCGATTTTCCCAGTATCGAGACGCTCCATCTGTTCGTTAAAAAAGCGATCGAAGTCGTCGGCTGACTCGCACATACGAACAGGCAATTTCGTTGCCAGCTTCATTTTCTCACGGTAACCATCCTTTAGTGCCCGACCAACAATACGCTCACTATTCCCCCCGTGATAGGGGTAGGCTGTATCCAGATAATTAACACCGTGGTCGATGGCATATCTAATCATCCTGATAGCCTCCGGCTCATCGACCTCTGCCGGGTTGTTGTCAAGCAATGGTAACCGCATTGCCCCAAAACCAAGAGCCGATACTTTCCAATCCAATTTGCCAAATCGACGATACTGCATAAGTCCTTCCTTCCTCAGCTTGAAATTACGGCCGCACCGCAAATATGTGCGCTAACCACAAATATATTTAACCTTACTCTCTCTGAAAAAGCAAACGTGTACCGGCAAGCGGGCAAGACAGAAGTCATCTCGTCCATAAGCTGTCAGAGGTCAAGATACAGTTATAAATCCAGCGGTTCGCCGGAGTCAACTCGCCGTTTTTTGAGAGTAATCAGGAGTCTTATCGCGGCAATCTCTATTAGAATAATAGACAGGACGCCGTAAATACGCTGTAACACTCCCTCGGCGGCAGCAAGGGCCGGAATCTGGGAAATTATAAACGTAAGCAAAATAATTATCAAGAATACAATGAATATCCTGGCAATAAGCCACCATACCGGGTCGTTACGTTTGAGCCAGGCGAAGACAAGCATCCCACCTAAGAAGGAGGAACAACCAATAATAATCCAGACATTATGTAAAATCCCCGAAGTCGTTGATGCGGCTTCGGCCGTCCTCGAATCATCAGCGAAAATACCCCCGAGCAGGAAACCGACTCCATGTAAAACATAGAATAGAAGTACCAGCCAGGCTATACGGTGCTCTCTTACACTCCGGTAAAGTAGAAAACCAAAGCCGAGAATCATGATACCGTAGGTAATAAAACCGGTACTTACCCAACCGGGGTGAGGACTGCCCTCGGCAGCCAGCTGGCTTATCGGATCCGATGCGTGGCTATAGCCACTGGTTACGGCTGCTCCGACGACGATAAGTATTATTAGAATAATCGGGGCTACTACGCCGCAAACGGCCAGTAACCCCCAGAGAAAATCTCTTTGACTCAAGATGCGAAAAATACCATGTCCAAGTGATAAATCGAAAACCTGATGTGGAGCTGAAACCGGTCTTTGTACAAGCGAGCTAAGTAGCAGGCGATATCTTCTCTTACTTCTTCCTCGCTTGCCAGATACTATACTCCTTGTCAAATATGATTCCTTTCTTAATATCAGTGCCACTTCTAGACTTTTGTAGCCCGGATACAGCATACCTGATAGCCAAGAAAGCTGCAAGGAAAACAGTATACGAAACTAGCTCGCCCGAGCCATTTATTAGCCAGACGAATACAGGAAGCGGGGTCAATGCTATATAAAGTCCCAGTACCGGATTGTGTGTTATGAAGACAACGACACAGGTTATACCAAAGCTTATGCCTAACTCCCGGGGTACCAAGACCAGGAGTATCCCGAGGGTCGTGGCCCCACCTTTGCCTCCTCTGAATTTCAAAAAAATTGGCCAGTTGTGCCCGACTATCGCGGCAAAACCAGCCGCGTATACCCACACCGGGGAGAGTCCCAACCACCGGGCAATATACACCGCTAGCATACCTTTGGCCATATCAGCTATCCAGACGGCGTAACCAGCCCCCCTGTCTACCTCACGCATGACATTCAGGGCACCCATATTACCACCACCTACCTGCCGAATGTCTACACCCCCTTTAATACGTGCGGCAATATAGGCAGATGGTATGGAACCAAGCAAATATCCAACTAGAACGGCTGATATCGTACTTACTATCTGCAATCAACCCTCTCCGTCTATATACTCTATACTATATGGCTGGTAATCTATTCTTTTACGTAGATAACAGATACCGCCATGCAACAGGACAGGAATAGAATTTATTATATCAAACTAACCACCTTATGTAAATTACTTCAGGAATTCCCCGAAGTAATAAAGTAGAACAGGACTACTTATAGAAGGCGAAACCGACCGTCCCGGTACCACAGGCATAGCCCATTACCGGGGTAAACTCGGTGACCCACAGCTCGGCACAGTCGAACTCGGATGCTATCTTCTCTTTAAGACTCTCTGCCTCATCGGGTGAATAGGCATGCATTACAGCAACATGTACCGAGCCCTGACCCACCTTCTCCCTCATTGTCCGGAGAATACGGTTTATGCCGTTTTCCTTTTTCCTCACTGCTCCGACAAACTTCACCAGGCCATTAGAACTGGAGAGTATCGGTCTGATATTCAATCGAGAGGCCACATGGGCGGCTATTTTGGGTATCCGACCGGTACGGTACACGTAACGGATAGTATCCAGCACAACAAGGAAAACGACTCTATTTCTCATCTCCTCAGCTACTTTC
>CP070842.1:986125-998675 GCA_020342155.1 Dehalococcoidales bacterium | reverse complement strand
TACTGTAATCGTACTAGCACCGACTTTACTTGCTGCTAGTCGGTCATACCCTCTCGCTGAAGCGCCTCATAGACCTCGATGCTGCCGATATCCAGCCAGCGCTCGGTAAAGGGAAAGGCATAGACTTCCTCGTTTACTTCTTCTATGAGATAAGTAATGAAGCTGCCGAGGTTGTCCCTCTTGCCGGCACTGGAATACTCGAGCATGATGGGAAAGACCCTTGACGGTAGCACCCAGCAGGCAGTAGCAATCAGACTCGATTTCGGCTGGGGGGGCTTTTCCTCAAAGCGCATAATCCTGTCTCCGTCAAGCTGGACAACACCGTACTTACTCGCTAGACTGATGTCACCGATATCCTGCACCGCCACCAGCGTATTCCTGCCACTAAACTTCCCGACGAATTTGGTCACGTCAAACTCAAAGTAGTTGTCACTGGCGAGCACCATCAGGTCTTCGGTGATATTCTCGTTCTTTATCCAGTAAGTAATCGAGCCAATCGCTCCCAGGCTCTGCTCCTCGTTGTAGACCGGCTCGACACATATCTTAATATCGCGGGGGACACCCTCCCGCCACCGTCGGAAATCAGCCTCAAATTTCTTGTTGACATTTACCAGAATCCCCACATCCTGGGGAATCTTATCTATCACGTAGTCAATCAGGGGTCGGCCACGGTATTCAAGTAAGCCCTTGGCCGTAGTAAGGGTCAGGGGATAAAGCCTCGTACCGAAACCGCTACTTAACACCAGACTTTTCATAGCAACTCCTTACCTACACTTCTGTTAGCAGCTTCCGGAAGAAGACTGCAGAATTCTCGTAATTAAGTGCCTCATAGAAAGGAGCAGCTCTCCTTGTAGCCAGTCCGATTAGTTGCGAGCTCCTCTGGATACACCAGTCCTCAAACTCATCCATTAGCTTCCGACCAATTCCTGTTTTACGCAGGTCTTCTCGTACCATTATCTCTTCAACCCATGATACACGACCATTTGCATAGAACGCGTAATGGTCAAAGCCAAGGCAGTAGCCAACTATATTTTCCTGGAGTAATGCAACAGTCAGATTGGCAGACTCATCAGTAATAACCTGCTCCAGGGTATTCCTAAACGCCAGTTTATCAGGAAGAAAAGATGTAGCAAAGTCCTGTACTAATATAAATAGTTCTTCAGCATCATCAACCGTGCCTTTTCTAAGTGTTACATCCATGCTACACCAGCTTTCCTTTTCTTGGCCTACCGATTATGTACCGTATTTTATACGTGAAACATAGAATAACGAGGAAAGAGTAAAGATGTGAAATAATACGTTAACCCGAATAGCCATCCGGGAACCGGCTCTGCCACTGCCAGGCACTTTTTACTATGTCTTCCAGCCCGGAGAGACGGGGAGTCCAACCAAGCTCCTGCCTGGCCAGCCTGGCACTGGCTACCAGTACCGGTGGGTCGCCGGCTCTTCGTGATTCGAAAATAATCGGGATGCTATCACCGGTTACCTCCTCAACCATCTTCACCACCTGAAGATTTGAATAGCCCGTTCCACTACCTAGGTTGTAGGCCTTTGCCCTGGCACCATTGATATTAACCAGAGCCTGCAGATGAGCGTCGGCAATATCAACCACGTGAACGTAGTCGCGAACGCAGGTGCCGTCCTCAGTCTCATAGTCATTGCCAAAGATAGTAACGTGTTCAGCCTTTCCCAAAGGTACCCGGAACACATTGGGAATCAGGTGTGTCTCCGGTTGATGGTGCTCTCCATGAAGCTCAGTTGCGCCGGCAGCGTTGAAATACCGCAGTGAAATCGAGTTGAGCCCATAGGCTTCGCCATACCACTTCAGGATTCTCTCAAACATTACCTTACACTCGCCGTAAGGATGAATCGGCGTCTGTGGTGTATCCTCGGTAACAGGGACGTTTTCCGGTCTTCCGTAGATGCCGGCACTGGACGAAAAGACGAGTCCTTTTACATCATGCGTCAGTATGCTGTTCAGTAGATTAAGACCGCCCACTATATTGGTCTGAAAATACGTCCTGGGGTCTTCAACGGAGTGGGGTATTATGCTCAGTGCTGCCAGATGCATGACGGCGTCGATATTATGCTGAGAAAAAATATCATCTAGAGCAGCAAAATCACACAAATCAGCACGGACAAAATGGGCTTCTGAAGCCAGGGCTTCCCGGTGACCCTGCCCGAGGTTGTCCAGTGCGATAACTCGGTGGCCTTCAGACAGTAATCGCTCAGTGACGACACTACCGACGTATCCCGCTGCCCCGGTAACCAGTATATTCATCATATTTCTCCAAAACCAACTATGGTCAGGTAATTATAATACTTGCTCCACCTCTCCTTGACAACTCCCTAGACCAACTAGAATAGAACCTATACCAGCACAATAGGATTACTACTAAACTCTAACCTATTATTCACCGCTTCCCAACGTGTAATCGTTAGGCTGATTACAAAGACCTGTTCAGATATTATTGTACTTCAATTCGTGTTGTGTCGCAGACTATAGAAATAGTGATTCGGAGTTACTAGCAGTTATGAGCTTACAGACAAGAATTGAACATGGCGTGCCTTCCTCCAACCGGACCATCCTCGTTCAGGTGGGCGATGTCTGCTGCTCGATAAAGTGTCATGATAAAGAGGTTTTCGGTAACCTGCAGGAGCTGTACCGTGAATTCCCGTCAGAAAAGCCTGTGGACACCCACATCGAGCTTGAGGTAACCGATCGGTTCAGTTGTGAAGAGCTCGAAACCGTCCTGTCTGAAACAGAATATATTCACACAGGTAATTACTTTTCTACGACGACCGAGATGGTGTCGGGTGAACATGACGACACTGGTCGTGCTCTACATCTAACTGTTGAGAGGGAATTGCTCAACCCGACTCTGGAATTCAATCATTTAAACCGATTCCTCTCGTCAGCCTACTACACAGCGTGCAAGGCAAGGGGCGACTGGGCCCCTTCGGCTTTCCTAGTGCACTCTTGTGCGATTCGTCGTAATGGACGTGTGATGTTATTTTCAGGTCCCTGCGAATCAGGCAAGACTACTATCGCCCGATTATGTGGGGAACAGCATGGTGACGTAATCAACGACGAGACGGTGCAGGTTTCCCGGCCACATCAGGATACTGGGATTTTGACAGTACGCGGTGTCCCCTTTGTTGGTGGAGCCGGCAGATGGTTGAACGTAACTGCGCCGCTGGGTTGTGTTCTGCTACTCAAGCAGAGCCAGAAGACAGCGGTGCGTCACCTAGACAGGATGGAGGCATATCTACGCTTCATGCGTCAGATAATAGCTCCGGCTTACATCGGGCAGGCAGGCAGACGAGAAATATTCTCCATGATTGCCGAGTTTGCCGATGAAGTAACCAGAACAGTGCCTTTTTATGAACTTGAGTTCACTTTGGATAAAGAGGCTCTATGGAAGATGCTGGACGATTTAGAAAGTTTACTGGAAAAAGGAAGAGAGCAAAGTGGATAACCGAGTAGCTAGGACTGAGGATATTATCTGGCGGAGAATCGAGGACGAAATAGTATTGATTACGGACGATGGGCTATCACTGCATGTTTTAAATAAAACTGCTGCCCAAATATGGGAAATGTGTGATGGCACCCACTCACCTGAAGATATTACTGCTGGCCTCTGTGAGCGTTTCGATGCGACCCTGGAAGAAGTGACTGAAGACGTCCAAGACACCCTGGACAAGCTGAAAGGACTTGGGCTTGTGAGGCGAACTGAGGAGATAATAAGTCAGTGAGCAATACAACGGAGCAAGCTAAACGCTCATTACTGCAAGATGTAATAGCTAAGTGTTCCGATCTGTATCTTCCACTACAGGCAACACTGGAACTGACCTACCGTTGCAACCTTCGCTGCGTCCACTGTTATGTCGATGACAGAGAGAGCGGAGAGCTGACATTTGACGAATGGAAGGAAGTACTGGACCAGTTAGAATCGGCTGGGACTGCTTATCTGTTGTTTACCGGTGGCGAAATAACCGTCAGGGATGATTTCCTGAATATTGCTACCCAAGCCCGTCGCATGGGTTTCTTTATTGCCCTGCTGACCAATTGTACCCTGGTTACTCATGAGGTCGCTCGTACTATTGCTGAGTTGAGACCCTTCGTACTGGGGACGAGTCTCTATGGAGCTACAGCTACCAGTCATGAGCTGGTGACCAAGGTGCCGGGATCCTTTGACAGGACGATTGAGGGTATCAGGTCTCTCATTGGTGCGGGACTCGTTCCAGTAGTGCAGATAGCTGTTACCAAGACCAATGTGGCTGAACTGCCACGGATAGAAAGCCTGGTTAAAAGCCTGGGTGCTATGTCTCGCCACAATGTCGGAATGTCGCCGTCTAAAACTGGAGCAGATTTCCCGTTTCAACATGAACCTGGAATTGAAGAACTGTTGGGCTGTAGCTGGGCGGTAGATGACAAAGAGTTGACCACTGGCTCAGGACCGGACATCTGTAAAGCCGGGAAGGGTGTCTGTGCAGTCTCACCTTGGGGAGAAGTCTCCCCTTGCATTATGTTTCCCCTAAAAATGGGCAACTTAAGAGAGTCAAGTTTTCAATCTATATGGCGCCTCGAACCGTGTGCGGAGCTACGGTATCTCAGGTCGATGAGGCGTTCCGACCTCTCTGCCTGCATCAACTGCGAGCTGAAGGCCTACTGTCAGAGATGTACTGGTAGTGCCTACCTCGAGTGGGGTCGCATGGACGGTCTGAGCCCAAGTGCTTGTAGGCAGGCGCGGAGGCGCTGGCGGCTGACTCTCGCTTCGGAGGTGAAGTGATGCTAAAAGAACGTTACGTAAAACCTGAGGTAACCTCAGAAGTACTGGAGCCAGGTGCATTAGGGACCTCGGGTAGCCCCGCTGGTGGTGGCGACGTTTCTTTCCCTGTCCAGATCTTTTTCCCGTCATTCGGGTTCTGTTGTAAGTAGGTCCTGTTAGCACCGGCAAGATCATCTGGGCTTGTAGCTAGTCTGCGAACCAAAATCATCAAAGCAATTCTGTAAGTCATTTTTTAAGCGCCCAGACCGCCAATACCATAGCTCCGCACACGGTTCGAGTAAATGATACAAACGGGGGAACCCATAAACAGAGCACTGTCTAACGAACTTTGGATGGAATTGTACAACAAGAAGGGCCAGGGATGGTTACCTGTGCTTACTGACAGTATGGCACCACTGATCCATCCCGGAGATCAGATCATGGTTTCCAAAGTACCAGCCGAACAGGTTCGTTCTGGCGATATCATCGTGTTCAGCCGCAATGGCGAACTCATTGTGCACCGGGTCCTTAAAATACGGCTGACTAATTCAGGTATTCGTTTCGTCGAGAAGGGTGATAGCTCAGGGGTCTGTGGACTATTCAGCTCCGACGACGTTATTGGTAGGGTCACCATGGTAAAAGGTAAGGGAAAGATATTTAACCTCAACTCACCTCTCAGCCGGTTAACCAGCCGCGCCCTATCTGTATGGCCCTACTGGACCAGTGCTATCGCTACGAGGTTAAGAGCCTCATCAAATAAAAACCTTAGGAGAGCCGGAAGGGTGCTCCTACGATTGTTGCTATTATCATCTAATGTACTGATCAGGATTTGCTGCGTAGTCTGGTATGTGTCAGGAATGAAATACAGGAAAAATGCGGAGTCGAACTGATGGGAAATCCGACTAATATGTGCAACCAAAGCCTGATGATTCTCCGACTGAATCTTTATGGACTGTATCAGCTCGTAGAAAGAAAGTGATATTGTATGAACGCTGCCATCAGGACTTTACAACTGACAAAACACTTTCCCCGTACCTCCGGTTATCGGGACCTGTTACCTTTCCGGCAAAAACAGCGGGTAACAGCATTGGATGGTGTCGACCTGGAGGTGAAGGAGGGGGAATTCTTCGGCCTGCTCGGGCCTAACGGTGCCGGCAAGACCACCCTAATCAAGCTGCTTTGCTGCCTGGTTCTCCCTAGCTCGGGTACAGCTCGGGTATTCGGGCATGACATCCTGAGAGAAGAGCAGGCCGTAAAGAACCTGGTAGGACTGGTCAGCTCCGAGGAAAGGAGTTTTTTTTGGCGCCTTACCGGCCGGGAAAACCTTCAATTCTTCGCCTCACTCTACCACCTCTCCGGACCACAGGCAAATAAGAGCATCAATGAGCTATTGAACCTGGCGGGGCTAGCCGACGAAGGCGACATCAGGTTTCAGAACTACTCCACTGGCATGCGACAGAAACTGGCAATCGCCCGGGGGCTTATCAGCCAGCCGCAGGTCCTTTTCGTGGACGAACCTACCAGAAGCCTGGACCCGGTCAGTGCCCAGACGGTGCGTAATTTCTTCAAAGAGAGGGTTGCTGGCGAGGGGAAAACGGTAGTGCTGGCTACCCATAACCTGAACGAGGCGGAGCAGCTTTGTGACCGCCTGGCAATCGTAGACCACGGTCATATTATCGCCCTGGGAACTGTCCAGGAACTGCGTTCACTGTTCCAGAGTCACGAGGGATGTGAGCTACAGGTTAGACACCTATCTGAGCCCTTTCTACCCCGGCTCCGTCAAATTGACGGTGTCATTGACTGCCAAATCAGTAACAAGTACAACGGAATCTCAATCTTAAAATTAAAGCTATCTAGCCGGTTAGCAGTATTGCCCCAGGTGTTACAGATCATGGTGCAAAATAACATCGAAATATGCGACTGCCAACTTCACGAGCTACCGCTCGAAGAGATTTTCGTCCATGCATTGAGCAGCCGTAACATGAATAAGGAGAATTAGATGTCGGTTGCCAGAGCATTCTTCAAACGCGACCTCTCCCTAGCCCTCAGCTATCGTCTCTCTTTCTTGATGCAGATAGGAGGCATCTTCTTCAGCGTTACCCTGTTCTATTTCCTCGCGCAGCTATTCGGCACTGCGTTGGTCCCTCAGCTAGAGCAATACGGGGGGGATTATTTCTCCTTCGTCCTTATCGGTCTTGCCTTCTCCGGATACATGGGCCTGTCCTTATCAAGCTTTGCTCAGAGCATCCGCGAGGGTCAGATGATGGGCACACTGGAGATCATGCTTCTCAGCCCTACTCGTCTCAGTGCCATCCTTCTCTCCTCAACCCTCTGGTCATACTTGCTCACCACCGTACGTGTACTGGTCTATCTTCTCTTAGGTGTACTGGTCTTTAGTTTCAGTCTGAACCAGGCCAATTTCCTCACCGCCCTGGTGATACTGGTCCTGTCGATAACAAGCTTCAGCGGTATCGGTATCCTGTCAGCCGCTCTGGTATTAATCGTCAAGAAGGGAGACCCTGTAGCCTGGGCATTAGGTGGTGCTTCCAGCCTGCTAGCTGGGGTGTACTATCCTATTACGGTGCTGCCTGACTGGCTAGAGCCAATATCCCGCTTTCTACCCCTGACCTATGCCCTCGACGGTATGAGAATGGCAATGCTCAAAGGTGTCTCCCTGTATGATGTCCGATTTGACATACTGGCCCTGCTCGGCTTCACCGTGGTGCTGACACCACTGGCATTTCTGGTCTTCCGAAAGGCTCTGAAACGGGCCAAGATAGAAGGAAGCCTGATTCAGTATTAAGTACCAGGAAATTAGATTCGATGACCCATCGAAACAAACGACAAACTTCATCCTCGACACACCAGCGGGCGGCTCGCGAGGTCCTGCTGCTCTGCACCACGGCTAATATTTCACCCGAGGGTAAAGAACGCCTCTCCCGGATTCTGGCCGAGGGGCTGGACTGGGAATACCTGCTGAACCTGGCCGAATTCCACAACATCACCCCGCTGGTTGCCCACAATCTAACCACCAATGGCTCCCACAGTCAGGTCCCGCAACCATACTCCGAACAACTGAATCGAATCTACAATAACACACTATACAGGAATGTTACTCTTTCAAATGAGCTGGTTAACGTCATGTCGGCTCTCAAAAAAGATGATATAACCACTATCTCATTAAAGGGCACCGTCCTCGCCGAAGTCCTTTATGAAAATCCGGCGCTACGAGCCATTGCCGACATTGATATCCTGGTGCACCCCGAGGATGTTTCTCGAGCTGGGGCAGTACTTATTGATCTGGGTTACGAACTAGCTACAATGCCAGCGACATGGGAGCATCATTTCCACGAGGTCCCATATTGTAAACAAGCGGCGTTTCCTTTCTTTATCGAATTGCATTGGAGCTTGGAGGACAGAAGATTTGCTACTGTACCGGAAAAGAAGATATGGCACCGAGCTCAGCTATTGGAGCTCCAGGGAGTTACAACTACAGTACTCTCGCCGGAGGACAACCTTCTCTTCCTATCCACTCATCTCTCCAAGCAGAGCTGCGAGCTATTGAAGTTTCTGGGAGATATTGCCGAGCTACTCAAGAAGTACGAGGATGAGCTGGACTGGGACTACATCGTAGCCTCAGCCCGCTCCTGGCAGACCGATATTGCCGTTTATTATGCTTTGAGACGGGCCAAAGACCTTCTTGGAGCACCAGTACCGGCTCCGGTGCTGAAAACGCTGAAACCCAGCCCCTGGCGCCGCTGGCTACTCAGTATCCTCGTTAATCAGGAGCACTTCGTTACACCGATTAGCGAAAGTGGGATAAGAGCCTGGACCTCAGTCCTAGCTCGAAGCCTGATGATGAAGCACAGGCGCCAGATGCTGGCGGTCCTGTCCAGGCAACAAGGCCTGTGGAAAAGGGGCGCATGGCTAAGGACGTCCTTCTGGATAATGTTGGTGCTTGCGGCGGCAATGGGACGTAATGGGGCACGGGTATTTTACAGGCAGTAGCGGTTATGCTAGCAAGCGTGATTTAGCCGTTTACCTCGAGAAGCCGGGCACCATCGACTATCTGAACAGGAAACACCCGTAATTCGGCCTCTTTGACAGCACCCGTAGCGTGACTTTGTCTCTCAATATCCTTTTCTATACCTGAGATTGCATCTGTATTAGCAAGAGCGATGATGGATCCACCAAAACCCGCACCGGTGAGCCGTGCCCCCGTAACGCCGGCCATGCCAGATAAGGCTTCGACCAGGCTGTCAATCTCCTCACAGGATACCTCAAAATCGTCTCTAAGGCTTTGATGTGATTCGTGGAGGAGTTGACCTACCCTGTCCGTATCCCCCTTACGAAGGGCAGCTACTACCGTAAGGACACGTGCGTTTTCAGTAACAACATGCCGTAATCTCTTGTAAACTGTATCGCTACATATTTGCTTCAATTCAGGAAGGTCGGTCACAGAAACATCACGAAGATTTTTAATTACCCTATCCGGAAATAGTGTGCAGGCCAGGCGAAGTGCTTCCTCGCACTCCTGGCGTCTCCGGTTATACTCCGAGTCCACCAGTCCCCGTCTCATGCCTGAATCAACTACCAGCCACGAGTACCCTGGTAGGTTAGCGGCCACCAGTTCCGATGACAGGTCTGTACAATTAATCAAAAGTGCCTGGTCACAGCGTCCCATCCTCGAAATGAACTGGTCCATAATTCCACAGCTCACGCCCATAAAATCGTTTTCCACCCTCTGACAGAGCAGCGCTGCTTCTTTATCTCCTATCTTAAACCCCAGTAGCCCTTCGATTGCGGTCAGCGTCGCCATTTCGAGCGCTGCTGAAGAAGCAAGTCCGGCACCGATAGGAATATCACCACCTACTGAGAAGCAGAATCCGGGTACGGGATGGCCGGTACTCTCAATCTCAGACAATACTCCCATGATGTAACGAAACCAGGTTACTGGATGCTCCGGATCATAGCGTCCGGTCTGGCACCTCGCTTCTTCGTCAAAATCAATGGAATGACCGACTATTTCAGAATGACCTGTCCTTACCGCAGCGAAGACAATATGCCGGTCAATCGCTACCGGCAGGACGAATCCGCCGGTGTAGTCGGTGTGTTCACCAATGAGGTTAATCCTTCCCGGTGCAGTACCTGCCGCATCGGGGACCTTAGACCAGGTCTGCTGGAACGAACTGGTTACCCTTATGGCTAGCTCCGTAATCCCGTCACCCCATACTCACAGGATATTACCATTGGAGGTTATCACGTCTTTATACCAGTACGCTGAGTCTTTGGGGGTGCGCTTTTTTGTGGCATAGTCGACGTGTACTATTCCGAACCGCTGTCTGTAGCCGTACGCCCACTCGAAATTGTCCATCAGGGTCCATACGAAATAGCCGTTGACGACAACACCTTCCTCAATGGCCCGTTTTAGTTCGTTGAGGTATCGAGCCAAGTAGTCAATGCGCTGCGGGTCATGGACTTTACCGTCGCGATGAACCCAGTCACAGTTGGCCATCCCGTTTTCGGTGACCACAATGGGCAGCTTATACCGCTCAAAGAGGAAGCGAGGGCCCCAGTAATAGCCTGCCGGTGTTACTTGCCACTCCATGGTTGTCAACGGCGGGCCGTCGGGACGTCGAACAGTTTCGGGGTTACCGGCATCAGTAATGCGAACAGCCCGCCCCTCGTAGTTATTCAGTCCGTAGAAGTCAAGTGGCTGGCAGATAGTTTCCATGTCACCGTGGGGAATCTTAGGCAGGTCACCCTCGAAGAGCCGCAGTCCATCCTCCGGATACCTGCCCAGTATCATGGCGTCAGCGAACCAAGTGTTGTTCCAGCAATTCTTCTCCAGCACGGAAAACATCCGATTTCGGGCTGCCTCGATGTCACCCTGTTTCTCTGTATCCGGGAAATAGATACTGGCTGCGTGTACTGCACCGACGGTCGGCTTGGTCCTGGCACGAGCGCGGATTACCTGTACTGCTTTGCCGTGCGCCAGAAGGGTGTTGTGGGCGGTTACCAGGACTTCTGGGAAGTCGAGGTTGAGTCCTGGTGCGTGATAGCCGCTCTGATGCCCGATTGTAATGAAAACCTGGGGTTCATTCAGTGTCATCCAGTGGGAGACGCGGTCGGAGAGCCTATCTACGAGCACACCGGTATATTCAGCGAACCAGTCCGAGCTCTCATGGTTGAGCCAGCCGTCCCGATTGAAAAGGGTTTGGGGGTAGTCCCAGTGAAATAGTGTCAACCATGGCTCTATGCCATTCTCCAGTAACGCATCTACCAGACGTTCATAGAAGTCGAGCCCCTTCTTATTGACCGCCCCGATACCCTCCGGTAGTACTCGCGGCCAGGAGACCGAAAAACGGTAGGCCTTTAGCCCGAGCTCCTTCATCAGCCGGGCATCCTCCCTATAGTGGTGGTAATGGTCACAGGCGACATCACCGGTGTTGCCTCCCCAAATCTTTCCCGGTTGCTGGCAGAATACGTCCCAGACCGATAGCCCTTTGCCATCTTCGTGGGCACCACCCTCAATCTGATAGCTCGCGGTGGCGGCACCCCAGGCAAAATCATCCGGAAAGCTCATGGTAAACCTCCTGATTGATTTATAAGTATTAAAGGCCTATTCGGAATGGAGACAAGACCGATATTCCTCCCTAATCGAACTGTGGTAACCATTCCTTCTCAGCTTCAAACATCTCGGTGACCATATCCTGTATCTCGGGGAGCGTCAGAACCGCAGACGTGAGTGGGTCCATCGTGATAGCCTGGTAAACAGTATCTTTATTATCGGTAATAGCTGCTTCCACAGCCAGTGCCTGAACATTGATATTGGTCAGATTAAGCGCGGCAAGCTGAACAGGGAGAGAACCGACAGGTGAAGGACTAATGCCATTCTTGTCCACTAGGCACGGTACCTCAACACAAGAACCCTCTGGTAAATTTTTGATTAGTCCCTTATTTTCTACGTTACCGTGAATTACAGTAGGATTATCGGTAACAACCGAGTTGATAATAAAGGCACCATACTCATCGCTTCGGTTGAGGTCCAGGTGCTCTTCGCTTAGCAGTCTCTCTACCCTTCGTTCGAACTCGCCCTCCTGGTCCCTATAGAGATGCAAGACCATACCATCATATATCTCTTTATCATTCCAGTTAGCATCACGGTGAATCAGCTTGATCCAGTCATCCGACTTTCGGAAATAAGGAACATATTCCGACATATGATGACTGGACTCGGTAACATAGTAGCCAAAGGCCTTGAGGATTTCGATTCTGGCAACATCGCGTCTGTAGACCTCGGAGTTCTCGCATCTCTCTCTTATCAGAGGATAAGCGTCCTCACCCTTCCATTTATACTCCAGGAACCAGGCCATATGGTTAATACCAGCGCAGGTAAAAGAAATTTCATCAATGGATGCACCAATTCTCCTTGCCAGCATAGCAGAAGTGCCCTGTACACTATGACATAGCCCGACGTTTTTAATACCTGAAATCCTGTTGATATACCAGCAGTTCATTGCCATGGGGTTAACGTAGTTTACCCAGAGCGCGTTGGGGCAAAGTTCCTCCATATCCTCTGCAATCGACTTAAGAACCGGGACTGTTCTCAAGAAACGAAAAACACCACCAGGGCCAAGAGTATCTCCTACTGCCTGTTTCACACCATACTTCAGCGGGATGTTAATATCAGGCTCAAAGGCAGCCACGCAACCTATCTGAAACATGGTAATAACGAAATCGGCGCCCTGCAGGGCGTCCCTACGCTCAAGAGTAGT
>CP070842.1:977558-986025 GCA_020342155.1 Dehalococcoidales bacterium | reverse complement strand
TCCAGATAATCGCACTCATTAAGGTCAAGGGCATTACCATAGCTAATGACCTTACTGAAGCGAATGCCACGTTTAGCTGCCTGTCGCACAAAACCAGATGCCCCTCCACCGGTCTGGGATAACATCCCCACCGGCCCCGGTTCCTTGGCCAAGTCATAACCAAAAGAAAGCCCGTGCTTCGGGTAATAGACTCCCATGCAGTTCGGACCGATGAGGCGAATACCCGCTGCCCTCGCCTGCTCCAGTACTGCCTGCTCCAGTTCAGCCGCATCTTTACGTCCAGTCTCACTGAAGCGGGCTGTGTAGAGGTGAACCACCTTCACCTGTTTCTGGACACACTCGGCAAGCATCGTCGGGACATCGCCAGCAGGAATGCAGGAAATCACGTAGTCGACCGGGCCAGGAATATCTCTCAGGCTGGAGTACGCCTTGATACCTAGTATCTCTGGATGGTTGGGGTTCACCGGGTAGATTTTGCCACGGAAGCCGTACTCTATCAGGTGGTGAGTGTAACTGTATCCCCACGAACGAGTATTGGCCGAAGCGCCAACAACGGCAACTGATTGTGGATGCAGGATTTCGTCCAGGGCTTCAACCGACATCCGAAAACCTACCGAACCATCATACCAGCCAGAACGGAGCATCGAGAAAGATGGTTATCCTCTCTTCTTATAATAGCTAATCATTTTACTTACGGCCGAGGCTGCTCGCTTAATATTTGGATACATTGGATAGCCGTCCTGAATGAATTTGACCTTCATCTGTTCGACAATCTTGTCATACTCGGCCATATCATCACTATTACCAGGGTATCGGGGTCTATCCTGAAACACCATTACCACTGGCTTGTTGGCTATGTCGTTTAGCGAATATCGCGCAAGATGTTTTTCGAGAGAAAAGGACTCCGGGTCGCGACGCCAGGGGCCACTTACAAACGTAATAATGAAGTCGAAATTGGGGTGGCGGGCCATCAACTTGGTAACTGCATCAGCACTGGACTCGTCACCCATCGAAATCGAGAAATCGGCGGGGTTGCCAATCCAGTCCCAGATAGCATTACCCTGCTTCTTCAGTTCCTGCCGGACTTCATCAGGCAAGGGAATAACGTTAAGGCCAGCCTCCTCACAGAGGTCAGCCGCCATGACACTGCTGCCACCACTGCCACCGACAACACCGACATTAGCACGACGCATCTCCGGTAAGAACTGAAAGGCGGTGGCAATGTCAACCATTTCGTCGATATCGGTAACGTTGATAACGCCCGCCTGGTTGACAACCGCGTTCCATATCTCCCTGGAACCGGCCAGGGACGCGGTATGCGAGGCTGTTGCCCTGGTACCTGCCTCCCCACGACCACCCTTGAGAACGATGACCGGCTTTACTGACGCCGCAGCCCGTAGTGTTTTTAGGAATCGAGGGCCGTCCCTCACCCCCTCAATGTACAGGAGGATTAGTTTTGTTTCCGGGTCCTGTGTGAAATATTCCAGATAATCACACTCGTTGAAGTCAAGGGCATTGCCGTAGCTGATGGCTTTACTGAAGCGTAAACCCCTCTGTGCCGCATTCCCGGTAATCTCGCCTACCGCCTGACCGCTCTGCGATGCCAGACCTACAGGCCCCGACTCTTTGGGCATACCTTCATTAAAAGCAATCCCTTCGGCGGGATAGTAGACACCCATACAGTTCGGACCGATGAGACGGATGCCCGCCTTTTTTGCCTGTCTCAGTATCTCCTGTTCCAGTTCGGCAGCATCCTTACGCCCGGTCTCGCTGAACCGTGCCGTGAAAAGGTGAATCAGCTTCACGCCCTTTTCGGCACAATCGGCTATCATTTGCAGGACCCCGGCTGCCGGTATAGAAGATATAACGAAGTCCACCGGGCCGGGAATGTCCCTTACCCTGCCATAAGCCTTGAGCCCCAAGACCTCCGTATACTTGGGGTTCACCGGGTAAAGGGCTCCCTTGAAACCCTGCTCCAGTAAGGGATTAACAAACCCGCCACCACGGCCAGAAGAAGAGGCCCCGACAACGGCAATCGACCTTGGATGCAGGAGTTCCTCAAGTGGGTGAGTTGACATTAAACAAACCTCCTAGACAGCGATAGCCTGTTGGCAAGGGATAGCATCAGACACGCCATATAAGCAACACACTTTAATCTGAACCCGCTGGCAGCTCGATGGTGAAACCGGTTATTGCCACGCTCTTGATGCCAACAATCGCTGTTAAACTGATTTCATCTATAAAATCATAATACATGACTTAGATACCGCCTGACAAATGTGGTAGAATGGGGCAGCATCACGTTGAGGGAGACCTGTCATGGCTAGGCCCAGGGTCAGGCGTCAAAAGGGTAAGAAGGCAGAGGTTACGTTACCAGAGCCAAAGCTGAACGTAGAGACGTTAACCTGGGAGGAAATGACCTGGATTAACATCGAAGGGCCGACGACTCGAGAGACGGAATACCTCTCCGAGAACTACGGGTTCCATCCCCTGGACCTGGATGACTGCCTGAGCCGGATTCAACGACCCAAAATAGACGAATATCCGGACTATCTGTTCATGGTCTTCCACTTCCCGGTGTTCAGCAAACAGGCACGCGTGACCACCCCCAGCCAGGTCTCGGTATTCATCGGCAAGGACTATCTGATAACCCTGCACAAGGGAGACCTCAAGCCACTGGTGAAGCTGTTCCGCGAGTGCCAGCTCGAAGAAGAAGCTCGCCAGCAGAACCTCGGTGGCGGTTCCGGTCAGCTCCTGTACCAGATAATCGACCGGCTGGTTGACTACTGCCTGCCGATATTGAACAAAATCGGCGATAACATCGAACGCGTTGACGAGGAAATATTTGCCCAGAGCATGCCCCGGGCGATAAAAGATATCTCGATACTGCGCCGTGACGTTATCTCGTTCCGCCGCATCATCTGGCCGCTGCGAGCGGTGGCTGCTAACCTGAAATCGAAGGTCAGCCGTTTTACCAAAACAGACATGGGGCCATATTTCGATGACATGGTGGACCATATTGACAAGATTTGGGACGGCCTCGACGAATACAAGGAGATAATCGAGGGGCTGAATGATACCCACGACTCGCTGGCAACCAACCGGACAAATGAGGTCGTCCGCATGCTGACCATCATTGCCACCATCCTGTTACCGATTACGGTGGTGGCCAGCATCTTCGGGATGAACATACCGCTGGGGCCGTTTGGTAATTCACCCGTGTCTGCCCTCTACGTAGCACTTATCTGCCTGGCTATCATCATCGGTATGCTCTATTTCTTCCGTCGTCAGCGCTGGATTTAGTAATGAATACCTCCCACCGATTTATCATCATTGCTGTTGTCTTTGTCACCTGCCTTATCACGGCCAACACCATCACCGTCAAGGCGATTAGCCTCGGACCGTTTGTCCTGCCGGCGGCGATATTTGTTTTCCCCCTGAGCTATATCTTCGGCGATATCCTCACCGAGGTCTACGGGTACCAGCAGGCAAGAAAGATTATCTGGCTGGGTTTTGCCTGCAACCTGGGCTTCGTCTTCTTCGCCTGGATAGGACAGATTCTGCCAGCAGCCGACTTCTGGCAGGGCAATCAGGCTGCCTATGAGACCATCCTGGGACATACACCCAGAATCCTTGTTGGCTCCTTCCTCGGTTACCTGGTCGGTGAGTTCGCCAACTCCTTAATCATGGCCAGGATGAAGGTTATGACGAGGGGACGCTGGCTCTGGTCGAGAACTATCGGCTCGACGGTGGTGGGACAGGGACTGGATACGGTGATATTCGTTACCATCGCGTTTGCCGGTCCCGACTTCGACCCGATGATGATCCTGAACCACTGGTGGATGAAGATAGGCATTGAAGCCCTGGCCACCCCCCTCACCTACCGCGCCGTCAGCTACCTCAAGAAGAAGGAGGCGACCGATACCTACGACTATGACACCGACTTCAACCCGTTCCGGCTGCGGGAGCGAAATAGAAAGGTTATTGAATAGTGAACATCACCTTACTCGGGGCGCACAACACTGAATCACACGAAACGGGTTATACCTGCCTGGTAATCGATGATATTATCGCCATCGACGCCGGCGGTCTGACCGCCAGCCTGTCTTTCGCCGAGCAGCGCAGCCTCAAAGCGATACTGCTCACCCACCAACACTACGACCACATCAGGGACATACCCGGCCTCGCCATGAACCTCTATGCGTCCGGTGATACCATCAATATCTACGGCATCGGGGATGTCTACGTCGAGCTCACGGCCCACCTCCTCAACGGCGTAACTTACCCCAACTTCCTGTTACGGCCCCCCGAGAGTCCCACCCTCCGCTTCATCGAGCTTATGCCTGACCAGGGAATGAAAATCGAAGGCTATGTCGTTCTGCCCGTGCCGGTGGTACACGGCGTACCGGCAATCGGCTACCAGGTTACGTCACCCGAGGGCAAATCATTGTTCTACACGGGCGATACCGGGCCCGACCTCGAGGAGTGCTGGCAGCAGGTTGCCCCCCACCTCCTGGTTGTCGAGGTAACCCTGCCCAATGACCGGGAAGAGAAGGCACTGGAGGCAGGACACCTGACCCCGGCCCTGCTCAAGCAGGAGCTGCTGGACTTCCGGAAGAACCAGGGCTACCTGCCGCAAATAGTTACCGTCCACATGGACCCGGGACTGGAGGAGGAGATAGTTACCCAGCTGGGAGAGGTCGTCGTAGCCCTCGACCACCCTATCACGCCCGGTTACGCGGGGATGCTGTTACAGATATAGGACTGGAGGTGAGCCATAGATAGCCCCGGTCTGAAGTTCATCGTCGACATCAATGTCGGGAAGATGGCCCGCTGGCTGCGCATGATGGGCTACGACACCGCGCTCTTCGACCACGGCGATGACGGGCGGATGATACGCATTGCCCTCGACCAGGGGCGCGTGATTGTGACGCGGGACACTCAGGTGATGAAGCGGCGGGTTATTACCAGCGGCCGTCTCAGGGCCGTGCTCGTCAGCGGTGATAGACCGGAGGAGCAGATAAAACAGGTGATGGCCAGTCTGCAACTGGAAAGCAACTTCAGGCCCTTCAGCCTGTGCATGGAGTGTAACCACCCCCTGGAAGAGCGGAGCAAGGCGGAGGTGGCGGGGCTGGTGCCCCCCTACGTATTCAAGACCCAGGATGCCTACGTCCAGTGCCCCAACTGCTTCCGGGTCTACTGGAAGGGCACCCACTGGCAGGCAATGGTGAGGAAGCTGGAGGGGTTAGGCGATGACGATTGAAGTGAATTCATCCACATCTTCGTATTTGCATTGTAACCTGATGTCGGCCTTTTGATACTAACAGGGGGAGCCGTATCAGCTCCCCGTTTCTTATTGTTCTTAGATATGCCTTTATTATGGAGGTGCAGGTAGCCTAGTCCAACGGTATATCGTGAGTCCGTATGGTTTCAACAACCTGGTCAGGCCCTGATATCATAGTGTACGGTTTAACTACCAACTGATATGTACCACTTATTGGAGAGAAGTCATAGAGAGAAAAGGTGTCGATAGATTGCCCGAGAAAGTCGCCCTGAATGTCATTGCTATCACTTGTACAAACTACATCTCCCTCAGGATTTACCAGGGTGATCTCCAAGGGTACAGGTGAAGCGTACTCGATATCAAGAAATACCACTCCGGTTGGTGTTGTACGCCACTGCCAGGACACGAGCTCGGATTCTGAACCGAGGCTATAAATCCAGTCCGGATACGGTTCTGATATACCTGGAACCATCTGGTTGACCATCAACTGTGCATCCGCTTCGGTGATTTCAGAAGGATCGATAGAGCTCTTGCCCAGGAATTCGTGCATCCATAGATGTCCATAAGGATAAGCAGGACCTTCAATATCCATTGTATCATCAAATCTGACTACTACATGTGGCCTGGATTCTACATTGTTCATCCAGTCAATGTGAGTAAAAACGGGGACATCATAAGGCCCGAATGTACCCCATCCAGCGACCCTGAACTGTCGTGTATCCGGGTATTCATTACGTTCTATGTGCATAAGCTGGCAGGCCAGCCATATCAGCTTGCTAACGCTACCTTCCCCGGAAAGCTCATATTCCCTGGCGAAGCCCGGATCATCATCCCACGTATCATCCGGCTCGTTATTATCCGGAGGTATTGGAGGGATAACGACAATAAAATAGTCTAACGACCCTCCCCGCGTACGCTGACGTATATTGAGGTCTTCCAGCTCATAGCCCTGGTCCTCCAAAAAAGCCACGAGTTCTTCCGAAGGGAAAGGGGTATCCGCGGGCATGGGAGTACTACACCCGTTGAGGACGAGCGAGCTTAGCACTAAGATACATCCGGCTACTTTTAATACTCGCACAGTTATCTCGCTTTGTTAATAGTGCCTTCATACGTGCTTATCTGACTCTGGAAGTTACCATAAATTCCACCGGTTGTCAAAGCAATCATTTTACTGATATCTCTAACAACGAATCTTAGACCCAGGAGCACTATGTACAGTGCCCCAACTGCTTCCGGGTCTACTGGAAGGGCACCCACTGGCAGGCGATGGTGAGGAAGCTGGAGGGGCTAGGAAAGAATAGTAATTCTTGAATGCTTTCAACACGTGGTTTGGTAATTCTTTCATTGTGAACGCTTGATTGAATTAGTTAAAGATGACACTCTCCACCGGAAGATGATATAAAAGAACAGTGTTAGACCAAGCAACACCCCAGATATGACAAAACCAACTACAGTTCCGGCTTTTAGTGGATCATCTATACCTGTGACTGTTCCTAGAATAGATCCCAGTGCTAGAGTCAACAAAGGAAACAACCGCTTAACTCGTTTCTCCCAATCTGCTTTTTCTATTCGAAGTATCTCAACTCTATCCATATTTCCAATCCTTGCATAACGTTCACTTTAGGTATTATAATCTCAACGGACGAATTATGTCACCAGAATCACAAGAATTCGCATTTTCTACACTTGACGAAGCGCATAAGATCTGCGCTGCAATCTCCATTGTCGATGAAATTAAAGAGCGGCCACTCATCAGAGTCCACTCAAACATAAAACGCCGAAAGTCTTCAGGTCTCAGTTTAGAAGGTTATTGCGAGGAAATAGAAAGTCTTATCAATCTGATCGATATATCTGAGGAAAAGATGCAAAAGCTGACACAGAAAGTTGGGGATAATGCATCACTCTATTTAAGCTGTTGTGTCGTCAAGGTGATGTATAATCTGGGGATAATTAATATACGTGTTTTCGATACTTAATTCTTTCTTGACTACCAATATACTTTGGTTGTTCGGAAAGCTTCTACCGCTCTCTCACCAAATTTCTTTCCAATCCTCCAGCTCAAACGCGTGAGCAGCGATTTATCCCAATCCCAATATATGGTTTCTATTTCTTGATTACTCTCAATGATACTCCACATTTTTCCGTGTATCTCATTGTATATCTTCCAAGCCTGTTCAACCTCTTCATTACGGGTCTTTATGGCTTCTACTGCCCATTTCTTGAAGTCCTCTGCGGACTCGTCCATTGCTGTTCTGAAATCTTCTGCTGCTTTTTGCTCAGCTTGTTCCCGATTCCTACGAGCCCTATCCAACGCTCTATCAAGAGCTTCGCTTGCCCGCTTCTCGGCCTCTCTATAGTCCTTCTCTAGCTGCTGTTCTTGCGTTTTATACCCGTTGGCTACCTCCTTCTGAGCCTGCCGGTACATTGTGTAGGCATTTTCTGCCTGGCTCAGAAGCTCTGCTAGATAGTTGCCGGCCTGCTCAGGAGATCTCCATTCCTCAGAACTTATTCCGGATAGATTTTTGTCTTTTGATGCTGGAGTTCGTTCTATCATTGTTTACCCATGCTCAATCACAAGCCAATTGATATTGATTGATTCTGTTCATATTTACGCTTATGAGTAATCTAAGGTATATGTGTGAAAGTAGCATATATCAAATCCATATTTATGTTATAAGCAACACTTGCTTTTGTCAATGGAATTACCTCCTTTTTTACTCTTATCCACTCTGGTATCTTGACTGCAATAGCTAATGGCTGCATTTCAAAGCATTGATTCTTAACTTCCTTCTCTTATTGCCGCTGAGCTAACACCTTATAGCGTGGTTTGTATTTTTCTAAACATGGCAAAGCTTGTCAGTTCTGTTCCCGGTATCTTATCTTCCATGGCAACCTCAAATCCGAACCGCCGGTAGATATCCACGTTCTTCCCGCTATGCGTCTCTACGAAGCAGGGCATCTGCTCCCGGTCGATACGTTCCATTACCGGTCTCACCAGCCGGCTGGCAAGTCCCTGCCCCTGGTATGCAGGGTCTACGCCTATGATATGCAGGTACCAGTGCGGCCCCAGGGCCATCTTACGGTGCAAATTCATTACATACCTGTTGTAAGCCCGCATTCGGTATGCCCCCTGGCGTGCAAACCTGAAAAGGACCGGGAGCGGTACCGAGCGTAAGACCTGCC
>CP070842.1:955388-977458 GCA_020342155.1 Dehalococcoidales bacterium | reverse complement strand
GGACGAACGGGCCACGATTACATCTGTCAATGCTTTTGTGGTGGAAATTAGCGCTATTATTCTGGGACTGGCCTTCGCTTTCATAGCCGACCGGTTTGGTATCCATATCGGTTACGGGTTCTTCGGAGTAGTCGTGCTGGCATATTTATTGGCGAATCTTTTCTTGAGAAAATTTCCAGTTAAGAGATTGCTTCGCTCCGCTCGTAATGACAGGTAGCCACACCCCTCGCGTCATTGCATGGAGCTACAGCGCCGAAGCAATCTATTATAAAAATAATAGTAATAAACAGCCCACCGCACACTTCTCGACTAGATTATTATCCTAGAGGTCGGCTATGAATACATGTTAGTGCTGTACGTATCAGTATTGTAAGGGGATGCAAACTACAACTTTTTAAAGTCTATTGTCAATACCCCAGTAGAACTTAATTTAGACTCTCGTCACAATACCCATTGACATACAGTGCACTTATGCGTTATCAATCCGCTATTACAAGATAAGCCATGTGCTCATGTAGGAGGCGAGATATGCCTGTAATAATAGGAACCGATAATGTAAGTCAATCCCAACGCCGCATGCTTAGTACCGCAAGCTCGGATAGATATCCAGTTAGAATACGATTGCAGCAACTATCCGATATTATTGATGATGAAGATATTCAAAGTGGTGAAGAGAACCTCCTCCCTCAATGGCTGGAGGTTGCCCCGTCACTCGCTGATTTGCGCATGTCGTCCTTTGAGAGAAGATTATACGAACGCTATATGGAATTTTTCTCTCAGTTTAGCCCTATTGACGAAGAGGTTTATGATATTGATGCCTCCAATTGTTGTATTACATTCGTTTTAGGTGCAGGAGCGTCTCAACCTGATCCATCGGGTATCCCAACTGTGAAGGAATTACTACCTGATATGCTTGAGAGAGCCAGATGATTAGACCGTGATGAGGTGAACCGATTAGCAGAATTCTGTGACGCTGAAGGAATCAATAATATCGAAGATCTTCTCACCGCAGTTCAACTTGCAGCATTCTGCGGTAGGAATCCATCAATGTTACGTCTTGTAGATTTCCTAATCCTAGGTCAAGAACAACTTCAACCGTCTATTGTACGTCGCCGTCGCACTACTACCGATGTTTCCTCAGTTGCTTGGATAAATGAAACTCTACAGGTTTTGTTCGGACTCCTTTCAAGCAGAATGCTTCCTGCTGATCCCAATGTCTATCACCAGGCTATCTCTGATTTCGTTTCGGCACACCCCTCAGCTGCCATAGTCACAACCAACTATGACTGTTGCATTGACCTTGCCCTTCTTAGTCAAAAGATTGATTTCACATATATGGTTGATTTTTCAAACATTGCTCATAACGCCGCTGAAACAAAACTTGTTAAGTTACATGGTAGTTTAAACTGGTTTTACTGCGAGACATGTCAGTCCACACGTCTTGAAAACATCGAAGAAATCACATCAAGATATAAAAAAGGCGAAGCATTATATCCTGTAATTGCTGTATGTAAAGAATGCGGGGGTCAGTATAGGGGTTTATTGGTGCCTCCTCTGGCCATGAAGTTTGATGTTGCTCCTCCACTAACATCTCTTCTAGGAGTGGCGGACGAAGCGTTTCAGAGATCAGATCTAATCGTAGTTGTCGGGTTCTCTTTTGCCGATGCTGACTTGTATATATCCCGAATGATCTGCAAAGCCTTGCAGATGTCGGCTTCAGCCAAAATGGTGATATTCGACCCGGACTACTCAGTAGCAAACACGGTACGGCGAAGGTTTTCAATCCGTATTCCTAGGTTCGACGCCAAACGGATCCTTGCAGTACGTGGGGACTGCGAAAATACGCTTCGCGATTTTCTTGCAGGTAATCTCTTGGTCAAAGCCAAGACAAAGATAAAATCAAAGTCCAAGCGTGAGCCTAAAAAGGTGCCTAGCTAATTACCAATGTTTTTACTACCGAACTCTCAACCACCACAAAAGACAGGGTTGTACTTATTAGTGCCATCACAAGCTATATCCCCAATACAACAGTACTCAAACTAACTTTCTACCACGCTCAGTTACAAACCTCTTGTATCTTTTATGCGAGGTATCACAGGTTCGAGACCTGCATGGCCTGGTTAAAATCTGGGTATTATTAAGTCTCTAACAGTAATCTGCTCTGTCATGTTGTACTAAAACTTCAACAAAGAGTATTTGATTACTTCTTTCCCCGTTATATACCCAACTCAGCAATTAATGGCAATGGGTCGGATTATCAGCTTCGCGGGAGCAAGAGAGATGGGGTCGTCTAGTAATCATGGAAAGGCTGTGATACATAGCCCACCGACTATGCTAAAATAGGTCGGTATGATTCCCATCAGACTGGCCCTCAGCAACTTTATGTGCTACCGCGATAACGTGCCGCCGCTCTATTTAAACGGCGTGCACACCGCCAGCATCTGCGGGAGCAACGGTCACGGCAAGTCGGCCCTGATTGATGCCATGACCTGGGCACTCTGGGGGCAGACCAGGGCCAAGCGGGACGATGACCTCATCCACACCGGCGAGGCCGAGACGTCGGTCGAGTTCGATTTCGCCGTAGGTGAACAGGGGTATCGCATCCTGCGCCGGCACCGTAAACCGAAACGGCGCGGGGTATCGGGGCAATCCATTCTGGAATTTCAGATGGCCGTTGACGGCGATTTCAGACCAATTACGGGAAACACCATCCAGCAGACCCAGCAGAAAATAATCGATACCCTGCACATGGACTACGCCACCTTCACCAACAGCGCCTACCTGCGGCAGGGCCATGCCGACGAGTTCACCACATCCAATCCTGCCCGCCGCAAGCAGGTACTGGGTAATATCCTCGGACTCTCATACTACGATACTCTCGAAGCCCAGGCAAAGGAACTGGCCAAACAACAGGAAACAAAGAAGGAACAGCTTGAAAGCGCTATTGCCGACATCAACGAAGAGCTGGCCCGGAAACCAAGCTACGAAGCAGAACTGGAGCAGGCCCAGGAGGGACTCTCCCGAATATCAGC
This sequence comes from Dehalococcoidales bacterium, assembly GCA_020342155.1. Taxonomy (GTDB): domain Bacteria; phylum Chloroflexota; class Dehalococcoidia; order Dehalococcoidales; family Fen-1064; genus W589. The sequence continues at coordinate 974,426 of CP070842.1, read as the reverse complement.
CAGGGTGAAGGAGCACGAGGCCCACCTCAATCAATTACGACAGCAAAAAGAGGCGTTTGAGGCCAAGAACTGGCAGTTAACACAACTTGAGGAGCATATCACGCAGCAGACAAGAACGCTGGGGCAGTGGGACGAACAAATTAAGCAGCAGCAATCACGGCTCAAGGAGCACGAAGACCTCATCGCCCGACGCGCAAGCATAGAGGCTGGGTATGCACAACTCGTCGAGGTAAAAAAGTCGAACGATGAACTCGAACAAAAATTCCGGCAGTCGGTCAATCTGGAAAGGCAGAAGGCACAGCTTGAGCTCAAGATAAAAGAGGCAGGACAGGACGTGCTGGCAGAACACGCCGTTGCCCAGAGGACGATTAGTGAGCTTGAGGCCAGGGTTGACAGGTTGCCTCAGCTGAGGGCGGAACTACAGCAGGCACAACATCATTTACAGCATCTCACCGAGGAAGAAGAGGTCCTCGGCCAGAAAGGCACGGCAGGCCAGGAACTACGGACCCGTCTACATGGACTGGAGATGAGTCAGTCTCAACTTGAACGGGACATCACCGAGATAGCCGAAAAACTCGACCTGTTACTCACTGAGCACGGCGCCAAGTGCCCGCTCTGCGAGACGGAACTGGGTACCGAGAGCCTGAAACTCATCGAGACCAAGTATACCTCCGAGAAGCAGCAAAAGTCCGAATCGCTGGAAACAACCAGGACGGGTCTGGCCAGTGGTAAGACCGAACTGAAATCACTCGAAAATGAAATCGTCCAACTCGAGGCGAGGCTGAAAAAGGAAAGGGCAACCTTACAGGGCAGGGTCAGTGTATTAGTCCAGGAGACAGACGAAGCGGAGCAGGCCGGCAAGCAGCTGGAGGAGGAAAGGAGCCGGTTGAGCGAAATTGAGGAGCGCCTGGCACGACGAGACTTCGCCGCTCCTCAGCAGGAACTCTTAGCCAATATTGAAAAGGAGCTGGTCAGTCTCGACTATGACACGCAGCAGCACGAACAGGTACGCCAGCAACTGTCGGGGCTGGAGCAATATGAAGAGCCGAAACGAAAGCTCGAAGAGGCCGAACGCTTAATCGAGGATGAGAGGGCGGCACTTGCCAGAGCGACCGAAGCCAGCCAGCAATTACGTACCAGCCTCGAAACTGATATCCAGAAGAAAGAGGGATTGGTACGAGAGCTGGCCTTACTACCTAAGGTATCCGATGACCTGTCACGGACCGAAAGTGAGCACCAGAACCTTACGGCAGAACAGGAGCGTGCCCAGGAATTGACCGGGAGTATCAAGGGGAAGCTGGAGCGCTGTGCTGAACTGGAGACAAGGAAAAAGGAGAGAGAAAAGCTTATAACCGAGACTACGCAGGAGGAGCAAATCTACCGTGACCTGGCAGAGGCCTTTGGTAAGAAGGGGATACAGGCTTTGCTCATAGAAACAGCCCTCCCGGAAATCGAGAGCGAGGCGAACCGACTACTGGGGCGGATGACAGATAACCGGATGAACGTGAAAATTGAAACGCAGCGGGAAACAAGAAAGGGCGATACCATCGAGACCCTGGATATCAACATTGCCGACGAACTGGGGACACGTAACTACGAAATGTTTAGTGGCGGGGAGGCCTTCCGGATTAACTTTGCCATTCGCATCGCCCTATCAAAGCTGCTGGCAAGGCGAGCGGGCGCACCACTGCCAACCCTGATTATCGATGAGGGTTTCGGCACGCAGGATACTATCGGTATCGAGAAGCTCCGGGAAGCAATTAACTCCATTCAGGACGACTTCGAGAAGATTCTGGTGATAACACATATTGAGGAATTGAGGGACGCCTTCCCCACCCGTATCGATGTCGTCAAGACCACCGACGGCTCGACGTTAAGCTTCGGCTAGACAGGACTATAGACCAAGACTGGGAGCAACCTCCTGCATGGCTGTCACCCCCAGCTCAATGAAATCATCGAGTTCGATTCCCAGTTCACTGCACTTAGCAATTTGGTCCCGGTTCGCACCGGCAGCGAAGCCCTTCTCCTTGAATCTCTTCCGGACAGATTTAGGCTTAAGGTTAGCCAGCTTCTTGTCCGGCAGCACCAGAGCGCCGGCGGTAATCAGGCCAGTTAGAGGGTCAGCACAGAGCAGGGCTTTATCGAGTTGCGTCTCAACGGGAACCCCATGTGCCTCATTGTGACACAGGACAGCGTGAGCCATCTCTTCGCTGGCTCCCATCTCCCGAACGAGGTCAGCCCCGAGCTGGCTGTGTGCATTCATGTCACCCTCGGTCAACTCCACGTCAATATCGTGCAGGAGACCTGTCAACCCCCACACCTCCTCATCCTCACCCAGTCGCTTCGCTAAAGCACGCATAATGGCCTCGGTGGCCAGCATGTGCTTTATCAGGTTCTGGTTCTCAACATTAGCCTCAACGGATTCAAGTGCTTCCTGTCTGTCCATCTTTCCTCCAGTTTAAACTGATACAGGGGAAACCGAACGGTCGAGTTTCAGATGAGGAGCTAGGTAACGCCCGGTCAGTGAGCGTTTTTTCCGTGCCACCTCCTCGGGTGTGCCTATTGCCACAACATAGCCACCCTGGTCCCCGGCTCCCGGTCCAAGGTCAATGATATAATCGGCGCTCTTAACGACATCAGGGTGGTGCTCAATGATTACAATGGTGTTTCCAGCGTCGGCCAGGCGGTGCAGCACTTTAAGTAAAGCGGCGACATCAGCAAAGGAAAGGCCGGTGGTCGGTTCATCCAGAATGTATAGCGTTTGTCCGGTCGACCTCTTGGACAGCTCGGTGGCCAGCTTTACCCGCTGTGCCTCACCACCAGAAAGAGTCGGTGCCGGTTGTCCCAGGCGAATATAGCCCAGACCAACATCGTTCAGGGTCTCCAGCCTCCTCTTTATCTTGGGAAAGTGCTCAAAGAAAGCCAGGGATTGCTCCACGGTCATATCAAGCACTTCGGCGATGTTCCTATCCTTAAACCTTATCTCTAAGGCTTCCCGGTTATAGCGCTTACCTTTGCAGACTTCACAGGGAACGGTGACATCCGGCAGGAACTGCATCTCAATCTCGATGAAGCCCTCACCGCCACAGGCTTCACAACGCCCACCCTTGACGTTAAAGGAGAAACGACCGGGGGCATAGCCCCGCATCCGGGCCTCGGGGACGGTAGCAAAGAGCTCACGAATCGGGGTGAAGGTACCGGTATAGGTAGCCGGATTGCTCCGTGGCGTCCGCCCGATGGGGGACTGATTAATATCAATCACTTTATCAATATGCTCGACACCGATAATCTCATCACAGTCACCCGGTATCACTCGCGACTTATACAGCGCTTGGGCCAGTTTACGGTAAAGGACTTCGTCCACCAGGGTGCTCTTGCCACTGCCGGAGACCCCGGTGACGCAGACAAACATTCCCAGGGGTATACGGACATCGATGTCCTGCAGGTTATTCTGCCGTGCCCCTTTGATAATCATCTCCTCCCCCGAGCCGGGACGGCGTGTCTTCGGGAGCGGTATCTGCTTGGCTCCGCTGAGGTACTGACCGGTCACCGATTTCTCGCAGTCCATGATATCGTCCACGGTCCCGGTGGCGATAACCCAACCACCATGCTCTCCGGCTCCAGGCCCCAGGTCAATAATGTGGTCAGCCGTCCTCATCATTGCTTCGTCGTGCTCGACAATCAGTACCGTATTACCTAGGTCTCGCAGCCGCTTCAGAGTCTCAATCAGGCGGTGATTATCGGCCTGGTGCAACCCCACTGTCGGTTCGTCACAGATATAGAGCACACCCATTAGCCCACTACCAATCTGGGTTGCTAGGCGGATACGTTGCGCCTCACCCCCGCTCAGAGTAGCCGAGGGACGGTCAAGAGTAAGGTAATCGAGGCCAATATCCTTGAGGAAACCCAGACGAGCACGGATTTCCTTGATAATCTGGGTAGCAATCACCTGCTCACGTTTGGTGAGGATAGCACGCTTGCTGTTTCCGCTCAGAGTAGCCACCCATTTCAGAGCCAGAGCTACCGATTGCTCGGTTATATCCATGATGTTCTTATCGCCGATGGTTACCGCCAGTGATTCCGGCTTGAGCCTCTTGCCATCACAGGCCGGACAGCCTCTGGTAACCATATAGCGCTCTATTCCCGCCCGGGAATACTCGGACTCGGTATCATGGTAGAGACGCTCCAGACGGGGTATAACACCCTCGAAGCCGTTGGAGTATTCCCTGACACGCCCGAACCGGTTCCGGTAACGCAATTTCTCTCCACCCTCGCCATAGAGCAACATGTCATACTGTTGCTGACTGAGGTCCTTCACCGGCGTGTTCAAGGAAAAACCACGACGCTGAAGGGAGTAAAGGTACCAGGTATGTGTCTGATAGGGTCTGATAGCCCCCTGGGCAATAGAGAGGTTCTTATCAGGGATAATGAGGTCCTCATCCAGCTCCTGCCGGTACCCCAGACCGGTACAGGCCGGGCAGGCACCATGAGGGCTGTTAAAGCTGAAGTTGCGCGGGGCAATGTCACCCAGGCTGATTTCGCAATGGACACAGGCAAAATGCTCCGAGAAGAGCAACTCTTCCCCATCGATAATCGATACTAGTACTACCCCGGCCCCTAGCTTGAGGGCCGTCTCTACTGAGTCGGCGATTCGTTCCCGACTACCGCTCTGTCCGATGACCAGCCGGTCCACCACCACCTCAATCGAATGTTTCTTATTCTTATCAAGCTGGAACTGCCCGGAGAGGTCATGGGTCTCACCATCGACCCGCACCCGCGCGTAGCCAGCCTTACGCAGGTCATCAAAGACCGTCTGGTACTCACCTTTTCGGTCACGGACAAGGGGTGCCATAATCATCAGCCGCGTACGCTCGCGAAGTCCCTGAATGGCATCGACAATCTGCTCTACCGTCTGGGTGGTTATCTCACGCCCACAATTGGGACAGTGGGGATGACCGACCCTGGCAAAGAGGAGGCGAAGGTAATCGTAAATCTCAGTGACGGTACCCATCGTAGAGCGAGGGTTGCGTCCCGGCCCCTTCTGGTCGATCGAGATGGCCGGACTCAACCCCTCGATGTAGTCGACCTCTGGTTTCTCCATCCGACCGAGAAACTGCCGGGCATAGGCAGACAGCGACTCCATATAGCGGCGCTGTCCCTCAGCGTAAATGGTATCGAACGCCAGCGAGCTCTTCCCCGAACCCGAGACACCAGTAATGACCACCAGCTTATCACGTGGTATGGTCACATCAATGTTCTTGAGATTGTGCTCACAGGCGCCCTTAACGATGATGGAATCGAGCGGCATGTCTTTATGTCCCCCCAGCAGCACCATTGTAGCATCATGACTAGCGGAGCAACAAGCAGAACTTGACCTTAGTATATTGACAAAAAATCTCTGAAGGACTACAATCAACTCCTCAGTACAATACTAATACGTATATTACTAATACCCAACCCTACCCCAGTTCTGTAACCTCTCTCACATTTAGAGGTATATCTAAAGTAAAGAGGAGTCATTAAAAGAATAACTAAATCGTATTGGGGGGATTCAAACATGTCACCGGGAAAAACAAAAAAAACGGCTATACTTGTAATACACGGAGTTGGACCTTATAAGAGATTTCAGGCTATCCAGTATTTTACCAAGGGTTTCTTGGATGAATATCAGAAGGGGAAAAAAGATGTAACCAGACAGCATATGCTGAAGCCGCGTAAAGAACGAGCCCAGAGTTGTATTTCCATTTCTTCGAAATCTAAGAATGAACAAATAGAGTGTTATGAGTACTTCTGGGATGTCCATATGGTCCACAAGGTGCTACTAAATGAAGGTTGGGATTTGTTAGTAAAAGCGTCGAAGAATGCGCAAAAGTTTTACAATAAAGAACTTGAGGGAAGCAGAAACATAGATGCGACGAAATACACAGACATGGAGAAGCTGAAAGGCCATCCGTTCTTCAGAAAAAAGAGGAGATCCAAGAACAAAGGGGACTATGAATTCAGGCCCGACGGCTATCTAAATCTAATCGGCGGTTCCACTATGTGGGTAGTGAAAATTGTTCCATATATACCATGGGTCGTCAAAATTCTTGAGTTTCTCTCTGAGCTCGATATTCCCATTTTCACTACTTGTTTCAAATTTGTGAGTACTGGGTTCAAGAAACTGGTCAGTATGTTCGAGAATCAGCTCGAAAAAGCATTCATGGGAGACGTTGTCCGCTACCTGGACATGGATCCAAGGTCGAAATACTACGAGACCAGACAGAAGATTATTAATGGAGCTGTTGAAGAATTATACGCCCTGATGGCTGATAACGATTATGACCAGATTATCATTGCCGCTCATTCACTTGGAAGTGTAATTGCATATGATGCAATTAACCGTGTTATCTTACAGATAAGTGCTAAAAAAGGGTCTGAATATGACGAAATAAAGAAGAAAGCTGACAAGGTTGTAGGCCTGGTAACATTTGGTTCTCCCCTGGATAAGATTGGATTCTTTTTCAGAGAATACATCGAGGCTAAATATCAGATACAACGTGAAATGACAGAAAATACCTATACGTTCAGGACCATATCTCTGTTTGATGGGCCCAAACAGATAAAGCAACCGGATCCTTTCTATGCCTTCCCTCAAATTAGGTGGCTCAATTTCTATCATAGAAAGGACATTATCAGCGGGAAGCTTGATTTATATGACCTTACAGCAGTACAACTTAAATCCGTTGAGGGTAAGGGTGGGAAATGGGACGGTAATATTAGTATTGAAGAAAGAAAGGGCAAAGAAGATATAAAATTTACCCAGGCACACGGATGTTACTGGGGTGAAAATCATGACGATAGTGGTACGTCCCAAATGCATAAAGCGATAATCTCGGAATTCCTGTCATAAGAAAGTAATAGAAAGTGAATATTTACTTTAGTGTAGTTTATCAGCAGAGTGTCATATGTGTAATTTGCTAGTAGGTCTATAGTGGTCTGCTGACCCTTTTATATCCCTTAAGTAACTCCCTCGACTCCTTATGCACAAGCTTCATGCTGCTTCCCTGCCCTTTGCATTCTTATCAGACCGCTATACTGGCTTGTTTTGCGTACAGATGGTATACTCAAACTTTGTATAGAGAAGACCAGATGAATGCAGGAGGCAGACATGCTTACGGTGTGGGAAGCAATAAAGACCCGGCGCAGTATACGTAAATTCGCTCCTGATGATGTGCCTGACAAGATGATTGAGCAGATACTCGAAGCAGCCAGACTGGCGCCTTCGGGAAGCAATCGTCAACCGTGGCGCTTTATGGTGGTGAAGGACCAGGAAAGCAGGCAGGCACTGTGCCGTATCTGTGCAGAGCAAAAATTCATCGAGGAAGCACCGGTGGTTATCGTCTGTTTTGGTGACCCAGAGCGATATTCCCGAAAAGAAGCTCAAAAGCGACGACAGGAATTCGCCGAATCAGGTGTACTGGAGACATTGTCGGGGCGATTAGCCGATCCCGAGGTCAGGGCAGCCATGGAACTGGCACCGGAACCATCTCCAGAACAGGTAAGAACCCCGGTAATAGCCAATACCTACATTGCTATTGAGCACATGGTGCTGATGGCCACAGCCCTGGGTCTGGGTACGTGTTGGGTGGGTGCTGGTAGCCGCGAGATTAACCGTTACTTTGGTGTAGGTGATGAGCTAGTCCCGGTAGCAGTAGTACCGGTGGGTTATCCGGCAGGTAAATATCCTTCGGAACGGCCACGCGTCTCGATGGCAGAAATACTTGTAGAACCGCAAATCCCAGCTAAGGTTGAAAAAGTTTAGACCCACATATATGACGAATTATGCATTTTCTGCGAATCAGATACCACAATCATTACGTTCACCCTTAATAAAATTGTAGAATGGGCATCTTTTGGGGGGCAAATCAGCTATAATCTCCCAGGAAAGACAATATGCAACAAAGAATTCATACTATTAGCTTATCACTACCGTACAGATTAGGTGATGTAAACTGCTACCTAATAGAAACAAACGCTGGCTTTTTCCTGATCGATACGGGATGTTCAAGCCGACGCACTCATCTCGATAGAGAACTCGAAAGTGCGGGCTGTCAACCTGGTAACCTTAAACTCATTGTCCTAACTCATGGAGATTTTGATCATACAGGAAATGCCGGCCACATCCGTAACAAGTTTGGCACCAGAATAGCCATGCACCATGATGATGCAGGAATGGTCGAGCATGGTGATATTTTTTGGAATAGAAAGAAACCGAATATTTTCTTAAGAACTCTTATTAGAACGTTAACCCCTGTGTTTTTTGGATTTGGTCGCTCCGAAAGGTTTAAGCCTGATTTATATATAGAGGATGGACATGATCTCTCTGAATTCGGATTAGATGCTACAGTACTTCACATTCCAGGTCACTCAAAGGGTTCAATAGGAGTCCTGACCACTAGCGGAGACCTGATTGGTGGCGATCTCATTTTAAAAACGGATAAATCGGACCAGCCACATCTCAATTCAATTATAGACGACTCAGCAGTAGCACATACCAGTGTGGAAAAACTGAAGAGTTTGAATATCAAGACTATATATCCCGGGCATAGTAAATCATTCACCATAGATATGCTCACAAAATAGGTGATGTCAAGCGATGCCTGACAGGGTGTTGAAAACCAGGTGCCGTAGATATACTAGTGGTGACAAAGTAATGAAGGTCAGGATGTCTCATTGCGGGCCGACACGGGAAATCCTGCTACGTATATTCTTGTTACGCCGGACATGCCCGGGAAAAGCCCGCAGTTCCATATTATGGCCTTGAGCCGAAAGAACCGCTCTCAAGTGTGAGTCATCCCACGGTAGAGGTGTTTTTGGCTTCAACTCAAGCCAAGCGCGGTTGAGAAGACTGTACCCAAGCCTCCTCTCACACTCTCTCTTGAATTCATACCATGTCGCGTATTGCATTTTTATTTAAAGTCCGGGATTTCGCTCAGACTCACAATACCTTAACAGTAGTTTATAACCTAGACACTAAACAGAAGCTGAATAATTTAGACTCGATAATGACAATATCCTGACAAAGTTCATACCCGGTCAAATCCCTCTCGAACACACCTGCTTGGTTATATCATTACCGCAAAAGGAATATACTTCCCCCACTTCCTGTTCCTGTCACCCGTCTGAGGCTCTATCATCTCGACCTTGCCATTCTCTTTAATGACTACGCTCCAGTAATGTAGACCACGACCAGACCATAGTCCGTACACCCGGCCTACTCCATTCTCTGCTTTCTTAGATGCTTCCGCTTTGAATATATCAGTCGAGTCATCACAGTCGTGTAAGTCTACCTGGTACGCTGTTTTCTTCCACGCCCTCTTTGCGGCCGGTATAATCAGGGCCAGTTGCTGTTCGGTGACAGGCTTGTACCGCTTATCAGCCAGAAGCACCAACGGGGTCTTGCAAGCCCAGGCAAGTTTGAGGTATACCTTTAGCCACGTCATCATTGCACTCCTCCCCTTGTTTAGTCACGTGTTCCGCCTATGGCCGAACCGTATCCGTAATCACCACGAGGTATGGAGTGTCCAGTTTACCCCACCTGTGCAATTAGCACAACAGACATCTCAAAATGTAGAGGCTATAGTATAGAAAGTGCAAGCAAGGGATTGTCGTCTCTTGTCCAGATATTTTAGTGTTTAAATTGTTACCCAATTGTTACTTCTGCAGGCCACAGTCTTTACTCTACTGTAACCCTATTGAGTTATAGTTGTATTGGTAGTGAAGGTAACGAAACTATTAGCTATTATTAGGTCAGGGATAGGGATAGGTGATGAGAAATACAGCTACAAAATGCTCTGGCTTTCAGACTGCTACAAGTGGCGGTTACTACAGACTCTATCTAAGAAGACACAGCTACCTGTGGCGTCTTCTTCAGCGAAGTAAAGCGCTAGTGAAAAGATAGCAGCAGCTATTCGCCTTTAATTGCATTTCAAGAAATATTCAAAATCTCTCCTCCGCCATTTTAAAGTTCAATCCTGCCCTGTAATGGCCTCGAGGTTCATTTGCACTCTCATCAGACCATAATAGCAGGTTCATACCAGCTATATTCAAACCTCGAGTCACAAACTACTGTTCTATGATAAAACTGAAGTAACGTATGTTTAGAAAGACAATTTAAAAAGTTAAAAGTGCATGTAGCGTATTGATTTTCCGAGTTCTCGTCTTACGATGGTGTGGTCCGCGTTTGTTCTTACGTAAGATACTTCACCAACTCTATGGACGAACGATTTTTTAGTAGCCAAAGGTCAACCGGAGGATCCAAAACTTTCGTCATCATTCCAGTGCACGGTAAGCTTGGCCTCACCAGATGATGTGAAGGAGCTCTTTGGTACGCTCCATCACGAGAGCCCTGAAGGAAGGTATCAATTACTCGTGCGGAAATGGTATCAAGAGCGGGGGCTCGGTGATTGCTACATAACCTGAGCCACCGATACTAACGAAATCTGCGGGGCGCGGTGGTTGATAACACCCGGGCATATTAAACGGCTAGGATGGGAAAACAGGTTTCCGCTTAATGAAGACGAATATATAACTGAGAATACCTACACCTTCGGAAGGTATCGGAGAGCGGGTGCCGGGATAGCCTCTTCTAGCTTAATGAACGAGATAATCCGGCAGCTTGGTTTAACACGCTTCAAATACTATACTAACGAGACCAATATACCAGCACTTAAGTGGAGCGAGAAGGCTAGCGACAAAGTATACGAGAGGATTCTTGAACGTCACTTCCTGTTCCGTGTTACCTGAAAAACCCTGGAGCAATACGACCCGCCAATTCCTATGAAAGCCCCTCGCGGATAGCCAGTAAATCAGAGTCTATGGCATTCTGGCTAGCAAATCTTCGATGGTCTGCTAGCCTTCTTTTTTATAATATCTCAGCGCACTGGTTTTACGTGTTAATGTGATACTCCACAGAAACCAACGTATGTATTATTTGGAACGAGTTACAGCAACCTCGTTACAATAAACAATCCAGAAGGGAGAAAAAGGTATGAGGAAAAAGGGGATTTTACTTGCTGTAGGTCTGACCCTAGTGCTACTCGCTACTGCATTGTCTGGCTGCAGTACGGTCAACCTCACAGGTCAGCAGGAAGGTATCACAGTCTCAGGAGAAGGCAAGGTCAGTGTTGTCCCTGATATTGCCACGTTGAATTTGGGTGTGGAAGCTCAAGATACCACAGTTACTACAGCACAGAATCAGGCAGCAGCCGCTATGGAAATGATAATGGCAGCTTTAACTGACAACGGAGTAGCTGAGGAGGATATTCAAACTCAGTACTTCAACATTGACCGTGTTACTCGCTGGGACGATGAGACTTGGGAGGAAGAGGTTATCGGCTACAGAGTCACCAACACGGTATCTGTCAAGATCAGGGATATGGAGAGCATTGGTTCAATCATTGATGCCGTAGTAGAGGCCGGAGGAGACCTGACTCGCATAAATGGCATCAGCTTCTCAGTAGATGACCCATCAATATACTATGACGAAGCTAGAGAAGAGGCAATGGCTGATGCCAAAGCCAGGGCTGAGGCTCTGGCTGAACTGGGCGGAGTGAGACTTGGCAAGCCAACCTATATCACAGAAAGCAGTTATCAACCAGGTACAATCTATTTTTCTGGCGCAAGGGTTGATGAGGCAATGGAAGCAGAGACGCCAATCAGCCCAGGAGAAACAGAGATTACTCTGAATGTACAGGTTACCTACGACATCCGAGACTGATACTGGATATCGAGAGACAGGAAGGGGGCGGTATTATAGTACGGTCCCCTTTCCTGCTGAATGCCGAATAAGTAGAATTATATCTGTGTACAGGTGAAATCACGGCACACAGGGTAATGGAGGGTTAATGAAAATTGGAATAGTATCGGCCTTTCTCGTCAGCGTTGCTTGTTTTGTACTTACATATCTCACTCTTGATGAGGGCTATGTATGGTTCCTTTTCCTGGGAATCGGTGTTATACTGGCCGGTTGTGGGGTCTACTTGACAGCTAAAAGCCGAAATTGAATAGACGCCTGATTTTCGATTTTCACTATAGATAATAGCCCCCTCAACTCCTGATAGCAGTCAGTATTTCCTTATCTATTCCTGAATAGCTTTAACCAATTTGGATGTGCTATAATATTGCCATTCCTGATGGAGAGGCAGAACTCAGTACATTGGTGTTTCTAGGACTAGCGATACTGGCCGGAATTGGACTAGGCCTATTACCAGCTGCACTAGAAACGGGTGACTTAGAAAATATATTAGTTGTGTTACTCATACCTCTAATCTCTTTTACTGTAGTAATTGAGGTCATAAAACGGCGAAGAAAGGAAGGCCACGATTAGATTTTCAGATAGCCCTTCGCCGGTCCGCTTATACAAAGATTCATCCTTTTTCTGAAGGGGCCGGGGTAAATAGGATAAAAATCCATACTTGTGTCCCCTAATTTCTCATTCACCATCGGGTTGTCCTCATTCTATTACTCCGCGCCGTAATCCTTTGGCATCCAACCTTGTTTTTCCATTTGCTGACACGCTATAAAAAAGAGGTAATTCCACTCTTTCTCATCGCCGGGTATAAGCGCAGACATACCACATTGATTCAATACAGCCTCGTGTATTGCTCGTAAAAATGACTCCACCCACTTTATCATCTCATCGTCTGGATATTCTTCATAGGGATATTTTTGCTTAAATGTGTCCCAGCACTCGTTACAGATAACAATAGGTATGCCTGTATAGGCCTCAGGTATCCATTCGTCTTCGTCATCTGTAAGCTTCCCACAGGTACGACATGCCGTACCTCCTGCCTCTTTGTCCAGTTCTTCAAATCTCCAGATGATTCTATTTCTCAACTCAAAAAAGTCCATACCGATTTCTGTCTCCACACAGTGCTGTTTGAGGCACATTGTATCACATAGTATTTACACCTTCATCAGGCTGCAAAATCACCTTATTGATAACCACCCTCCAAAGGACTACAATCTACTCCCCAGTACAATACTGACACCCAACCATACCCGACCTCAACACAAGGGAATCTCTTGTTGGAGGTAGGTGGTGGAAGATTATGAGGGCACCAGAATCGTCAGATGGGTGGCGGTGGCTGGTGCCCTTTCTTACTTATATCCACTATAAGTGAAGGAGGTGATACCTACGAATTTGGGAAAGCAATTGCCTGTTCCGAGTCGAATTTGCTTGGGATAGGAGTGATGGACTGATTTTCAAGAAACTCAAGGAGTGACGTAGAGATGAAGAAAAAGTTAGCACTGACAGTAGTGATAGGGTTAACGGTGTTTCTGATAACTGCCACATCGGTAGTCGCCCAGGGACCAGAAAATGCAGGCGGGAATAATGATAAGTGGGAGTATGGTGACGGTATATACATCGGGCCTGCATATTTGTATATTGGGCCAGATTTCTGGGCGGGAGAAACAGAAACAGTATGTTCTGATGGAACGTGGATTGATGTAATCGAAGACGCATTTCTGTGGTCAAAAGCACGTTATTTTTCGGATGTGGTAATTACAGAGAAGGACTGGGTATATTACAAATTCTGGTTAGATAAGGACCATCCAGTGGATATGATTCTTGCAGATGGCACAGAGTATACTGCTACAGAGTTCATATACTTAAAGTGGATGATAGGTCTTACTCCTTCAGAGATTGAACTAGTTGCCTATAAGTAAAACCCATTCCGTATATGACCGTTCTCAATTCTGGAGGTACTAATCTCTAGAATAGAGAAAATAAAAGGCTATCAGTTCTTCAATGGTCTGCTGGCCTTCTTCATTCCGTCAAGCTACACCCATGATGGCATTGATTAAATATCGTTGACACCCCTGTCCCTGACCTGTAACATAGTGCACGTACCATCATGTTAGCCAAAGTAATGAGCTGTGCCACGGTCGGGATGGAAGGAGTTATCGTCGAGGTTGAGGTCGATATCTCCCCCGGCCTCCCCTCTTTCACCATCGTTGGGCTACCCGATACCGCCGTCCAGGAAGCGCGGGAGCGGGTAAGGGCCGCTATCCGCAATTCGGACTTCACCTTCCCGATGAAGCGCATCGTCGTTAACCTGGCCCCCGCCGACCTTAAAAAAGCAGGACCGGCCTATGACCTGCCGATTGCCGTCGGTATCCTGCTCGGTTCGGATCAGGCATCCGCCGACGTCTCTCAGGCGGTCTTCCTCGGCGAGCTATCACTTGATGGCAGTCTGCGCCACACCACCGGCGTCCTGCCCATGGTCGCCGTGACCCACGAGAAGGGCTTCTCGGATGTCATCGTCCCCACCGCCGATGCCAGAGAGGCGTCTCTGGTGAACGGCGTCCGGATAATGCCATTCGATACCCTGTCACAACTGGTCAGCTACTTTCAGGGGGAGATAGCCGCTCCCGAGTACCGGGCTGACGCGGTTGACGAATACGTGGTACCGGTATGGGCAACCACCGACCTCGCCCATGTCAAGGGCCAGGAGCATGTCAAGCGTGCTTTGGAGATAGCCGCCAGCGGCGGGCACAACGTCATCATGATGGGCCCTCCCGGGGCCGGGAAGACACTGCTGGCCCGCTCACTCCCCTCAATACTTCCGTTACTGACCAACGAAGAAGCCCTGGAGGTCACCAAGGTATATAGCATCAGCGGTCTCCTGCCGCCGGACAGTCCGTTTATCCGGCAGCGCCCTTTCCGCTCTCCTCACTACACAGTCTCCAACGTCGGGCTGGTGGGGGGTGGACGCTTCCCCAAACCCGGAGAGGTCAGCCTCAGCCACCGCGGGGTGCTCTTCCTCGATGAGCTTCCGGAGTTCGGCCACTCGTTGCTGGAGCTGTTACGCCAGCCCCTGGAAGATAAGGTTATCACTATCAGCCGGGCACAGGGCAGCCTGACATTTCCCGCCAATTTCATGCTGGTTGGCGCTATGAACCCCTGCCCCTGCGGCTACTACGGCGATCCTGTGAAGGAGTGCACCTGCTCGCCCAGCCATGTGGCCCGCTACCAGAAACGCATCAGCGGGCCGTTTCTCGACCGGGTGGATATCTTCGTCGAGGTGCCCAGAGTCGACTACGAGAAGCTTACCGACGAGCGGCTGGGAGAAGAATCAGCCAGGGTGCAGGCGAGGGTGGCCACCACCCGCACACGCCAACAGGAACGTTTTCGTGAAACCAGATTGACCTGTAACGCCGAAATGACACCCAACGAAGTGCGGGATTACTGCCAGGTGGAGGAATCAGCGCAGGGCCTTCTTAGGGCTGCTATGCAACAACTAAGTCTGTCCGCCCGTGCCTTTCACCGCATCCTGAAGCTAGCCCGGAGTATCGCCGACATGGAGAACAGCGACATCATCAGAACCGAGCACGTCGCTGAGGCAATTCAGTATCGCCCCAGAAGTCTTATCTAAGGAAACATCATGGACGAATACCTGAAAAAGAACTTTGACATGTGGAATGATTGGGCACCGTTGCATGTCGAATCTGAGTTCTACGATGTAGAAGGATTTAAAAAAGGCAGGAACACACTGGATGCCATTGAACTGGAAGAGGTCGGTGATGTTACGGGGAAATCGCTGCTCCATCTCCAGTGTCATTTCGGTCTGGATACGCTTTCATGGGCAAGGCTGGGAGGCAGAGTAACGGGGATCGATTTCTCGAACAAAGCCATAGATATCGCGCGCTCCCTGAGTAAAGAACTCGGGATAGAGGCAGATTTCATTTGTTCCGGCGTCTACGACCTGCGAAATAATCTGGATGGAAAATTTGACATCGTTTATACTTCCGCCGGCGTTCTTTGCTGGCTGCCAGACCTGAAACAGTGGGCGGAGATAATATCTCATTTCCTCAAACCGGGAGGGTTTTTCTACATCCTGGAAAGTCACCCTTTCAGCCACGTTTTTGATGATTCGGAGAATATTACAGAACTAAAGGTAGAGCACTCCTACTTCCACTCACCAGAACCGACGAAATGGGAAATCGAGGGTTCTTACGCAGGAGTGCAAACGGATAGGCAGTATATCTCCTACGAATGGACCCACAGCATGGGAGAGATCATCAATAGCCTTATCTCCAGCGGATTAAGAATCGAGTTCCTGCATGAGTTCCCCGTGCTCTTCTTCAAGTGGTTTCCCTTCATGGAGGAAGACGACGAGGAGGGGTGGTGGCGGTTACCGGGAGATAAGCTCCCACTGACCTTTTCAATCAAGGCTACTAAGGCCGAGTCTTAAACAAGCTCGCGGTGAGTTCAACGCCATAAAACTGTTGTTGTCCTTCAGAACAGTTTGGAGTTCTATAAAGCACCGCTATCTGAAAATAATACGGGAATTTGATATCATTGCAATATCGGTTATTGCGGTGTTACTTGCTTGATTAGTATGAATAGCTGAGAATCTGAAGACCACTCTACCGAAATCAGGTCATTACTATCAATTATATTTACATAGTCTTCGACAGTCTCGTTTCGAATGTGGCTATCGAAATACGGATACCCTTCTATGTCACACTGTGAAATTATTGGAACATTTATTAGCTCTAACTCGTAGAACTCTGTGGGACGGTCTGTATAATCGTACTCCAAATAAGCCGTCAGTGATGTTATCGTGCTGCCGTCCGGGGATACTGAGCAATTAATCGTTTCCGTAATTCTAGTCCCATCACCCAAGGTTTTCGCCCAGCTTGAAGTAAAACCGTCATCACGCCACACAACACGACCTATTGTCTCATCACCACCGAAATCCCAGCAACCTATGCCACTACCGGCACTATTTGTTCTGGGAGTACATAGCTCAATTTCGATATAGTTGGTTTGTCGGAGCAGCTGCCAATAGTCTATGGTCCCTTCAATAACGACCACCTGAGTAGTAGCTGACGCAAGCTCTTCGCCTGTGTCCTCGTTTATTAATCGGACTGTAACATCATATGTCCCCTCTGTACTAAACAAATGTATCGCTTCATTACTTCCAGGTATACCAAGAAGGTCTGTTCCATCACCGAAGTTCCACCAACAGAATGGATTTTCAGGCAGGAGTCCTGATTCACATTGTACTCGGAAAACACTATCCACTGCTGTATATATGGGGCTTTCCGGAGGTACTATCAATAAACCCAAATTTGTTCTTATCTGTGCATTTGTCGTTGCTGTAGCTAATATATCAGTTGAAGCGGCACCACTGTACAGCGAAACCGTGATTACATAGTCACCTTGATTTGAATATGTGTGGCTTAGCGTATTACTTTGAGTCCGCTCTGTTTGAGTACCATCTCCAAAATTCCACAAATACTCTGGCTCCCTTGGTCGGTTCTCAACATCTACAGAAAAACTGTAACTCTTTCCTGGTTCACCTATGAGCTCAGATGGGGTAATATTTACCTTTCTGATATGAGCTAAAGGGGTACTTGTAGACCTTGTAATATTCGAGTTTCCACTTTCAGGATCCCAAACATCCAGAATAATCTTATACTCTCCCGCCTTCTTAAACGTCCAGAGGAGTTTATTGTTATCACTGATATAATTATCTTCGGATAGCCCTTCTTCTACATTTCTAATAATCCAATAGCATTTTTCTGTGGAGCCAAGCTCCCGGTCTAAATGGGCAGTAAAGATGTATTCCTTACCGACTTGTCCATTAAGGTCCGCAGGAGTTATAGGTATGTCTGCTTCTATTTGGTATTGAGAAGCGGCACTTTCAGGCTCTTTGCACGCGGCATAGAAGAAAGAGACGATAAGAACGGGAAGCAGTAATGAAAGACAAACAACTTTCAACCTCATCATATACCTCCATCTTTTGGTAGGTATATTCAGGTACATTTGAGTCTAAGACTTGAATCATCCATTGTCAACTCTCCCATAGGAATCCTGTAGATGGGGAGTTTAGCAAAGAACTTGCAGCCTGACATTTCCCGCCAATTTTATGCTGGTTGGCGCGATAAATCCCTGTCCGTGCAGGGTGTAATTACAAAATTGGAATTGAGGGTGGGCCTACCGTGACTTGCAAAACACCCCGAACCTATTTATTATCTTACTTGGGGTAAAATCATATTAGAGGAGAGAATAGATGAAACTGGCAGACGTTAAGAGCATTGGTGTACTGGGTGCCGGTGTTATGGGGGGTGGTATTTCTCAGTCGGCCATCCTGGCTGGTTACAATATCATCTGCCGGGACCTGACCGATGAAATACTGGCCAAGACAGAGGATACCATCATCAACGGTCGGTTTGGCCTCAAGGGTGGTGTTGAGCGGGGCAAGCAGACCCAGGCGGAGATGGACGCCGCCCTGGCAAGGCTGACCCTGACCACCAAGGTAGAAGACCTCAAGGACTGCGACCTGATTATCGAGGCAATCGGTGGCGGTGATACCGGCAGGCTGGAGGACAAGCCCCTGAAGCTCAAAATATTTACTGAGCTGGACAATATAGTCAAGAAAGAGGCCGTTTTTGCCAGCAATACCTCAAGTTTCACCATCGCCGACCTGGCAGCAGTCACCCAGCGTAAAGAGCATTTCATCGGTATGCACCTCTTCAGTCCGGCCAACATTATGAAGCTGGTAGAGGTAATCTATACAGCCGATACCACCGAAGATACAATTGTGCTGATTGAAGAACTAGCCAGGAGCTGGGACAAGACACCTGTACGCGTCAAAGACGTCCCTGGAGACACCGGCTTTATCGGGAACCGTGTTATGGGCGCCGCCAGGAGAGAGGCAATGAAGGTGGTCGAAGAGGGGATTGCTACCGCCGAGGACGTTAATACCGCCATGATGCTCGGCTTCAACTGGCCGGTTGGCCCATTACCGTTGGGTGGTCCTGGTGCCCGCTCTGGTTGGCAGTAGGAAAAACAGCAGGATAAATAAAGAAGACCGGTGTTAGCGAATGTAGCGCCGGTCTTCTATTATGCACGTAAAATAACGCTGGCCTTTTAAGATAAAATCAGCCTACCAATCCAAATATCCCCCCGATTATTATCATGACGAGACCAACGGCGATAGCTATCCAGCCACCTATTTTCAAGGCTCCGGGTTCGGGACG
>CP070842.1:864003-955288 GCA_020342155.1 Dehalococcoidales bacterium | reverse complement strand
AGCTCACAACAGGGTATTAGCAAAAACGAAATCAACTGACCTGTCTTTAATGAAGTTCAAATCGGCGGCAGATGAAACGTATGCTTCTATGTTGCGGTAACCACCTTTCTCAACCTTCTTCTCTAACACCCGAATGCTCTTCTTGTTCTTGTCAACTGCGTAGACTTTGCCTTCAGGACCAACCGAATCAGCTAAAGCAAGTGCATAGTAACCTGTAGCACAACCAAGGTCAGCAACAACCTGACCATTCCTAATGTAGGGTTTTATTAGTTTTTCAGGAGGGCTAAATATCCTCATAATTGGGTACAGAAGTGTGAAAACAACACTTAGTACGGTATCGGCTTCCCAAAGCTTACGCATCAGTTTTTGAATCATTGTTATCTCTCCTTTATAACGTCAAGACTTCGGTATTCCTATCCATCTCGGAGTTATATTCATGTATTCACGATAAGATTCTCCATATTTTCCTACTAAATCACGTTCTTCAGCAGGTATCGCAATTTGCCACAGAATTATCCACGCCATAGCGAATAAAAGTATAACCCAAGAAGCACATGCTAGGCCCATACCTACATATATTAAAAACTGACCGACGTATAGAGGGTGTCTTGAAACACGGTAGGCTCCTCTAGTAAATGGTCTGTCAGGTGGGGTATCCATAATGCTAATATAGGCGACAAGCATCAGAATTCCACCTATAAAACAGATAGGAAGTCCCGTATATAACCACGCCGTGTCCAGTTTAAGAGGTAAGAAGACAGAGTAAATAGCAACAGCTGGCATGATAAAAGCATGGGTGGCGAGAACTGAGATTTTCTCGGCTTTATTATACTGCGGCATATTCTCTAACTGTTTCGCTCTTTCCTTGCTGAGAAAGAAGGCTGGACCCATACCTACAAAAAGCATAAAGACCGTAATTATCCAGGCATTCCATATGCCAATTTCAAAGGCTGGTGTAAATGACATGCTGATAAACCTCCACTACTATCGGTACGTGCAATAGGCGTAACATGCACAAACAATACCACCGCAAACAGGGGAAGTCAAAGGGTGAAAGAAGGCTAGCAAACCATTGAAGACCTGCTAACTGATTTATTTATGAAAGAAATAGGATATTATGCTGACCAATGAACCAGATTCCCAAGTTCCACCATAGAATTGCTGCAAATAGCATTACGAATAATATGATAACTGCCAGACCTACCCTACGGTGTTGTTTGAATACTTGCCACAATATTAGTGAACTAAAGAATGCAGCTGATAGCTTTAAGAATACAAAACTTGTCTGGCCTACAATGCTCTGTATAAACGGGTTTCCTTCTGTGCCAACCCCACTTTGTACAATGAAGTTGCTGATTATGGCGTCCGCTACTACTAGACTACAAAGCAACCACAGGAGATAACGTGCTTGGCGAATCTTGCTAAGGAGTAGCTTGTTAACTTTCCTCTTCCTTGGTTTCGAAAGACGTTTGGTTATAGTAATTTCTTTCGAGATTCTGCCATGCTTCAGTGAGTTTTCTTTGTGCACTTATATATGCAACCTTTCGCTTGCCTTGTCTTACGACACATGTCTCAATATGATTTTACATTCAACAGTACTTATGGAAAATCCCCCAAATTGGCTAATACAACTAGTAATTTAGTAGCAGGAACAAAATTACGAGATCAATTGACATCAAACCCACCCGAAATAATGTTGAGCAGGGTAGCAAACTGAAGTTAGGAGGGTTGTTGTCAATGGAGTAAACGTGGGAAGTCAAAGGGGGGGCAAACACTAGTAAGTAGAGTAGCACGCCTATATAACGATTCTAGTTGCCCCCGCCCATGCCTGAAAAATTGACGGGCCTTGCCAAACATTGCAATGTTGTGTTCCCCATTAACGTTGAGACAAAATTCTTAACTTTACGTCAAAGCTGTTTTATACTTGAACTTCTGCCAGAATGCATAAACCAAGAAGATGATTCCAGCGAGAGAAATAATAGCACACACAATACGAATAGCTGAAAATGACCATCCAACAGTAATAATGTCAGCCTCAGTATCAATCAACCAGTCCATAAGCAAAGGAGTAAGACCAGCCCAAACAGAGCCAACAACGGAGCTTACAAGAAGCAAAGATACTCCGATAAGTAGGAAAAGCTCTGGTCTACCACCATCATTCCTAATCATTTTCA
Organism: Dehalococcoidales bacterium; assembly: GCA_020342155.1. GTDB lineage: Bacteria > Chloroflexota > Dehalococcoidia > Dehalococcoidales > Fen-1064 > W589. The sequence goes on along the minus strand of CP070842.1, from coordinate 953,114 downwards.
CTGCAAAGACAAGAGCCACAATCCACGCTATCACTGGGATAATTGTAGGTAATATACGCTGTAGTATTTCCATTTCCTTTACTCCGAACAAGTCCTATATTTCGATTCCTTTGTGTTGAGGTCGGGTATGGTTGGGTATCAGTATTGTACTTGGGAGTTGATTGTAGTCCTTTGAGAGGTGGTTGTCAACAGGGTGATTTTGCAGTCTGATGTGAATGTAAATGGGGCAACATTCTTTGTATGAATGTTGTGTATTCTAGAGTACATGTTGACTAAGGGTAGGAAAGTGCTAGAATGATGGCATGAAAATACTTGGGTTCATATATCATTGGGCAGGTGGCGTAATAATAGTTGCTGCTTTACTAATCGGCGTGCTTGATTCAATTAGCACTACTAAGAATATTGTAGAGTGGGTAAGTCCTTTTGGGATACAACCGCTTCACTTTGCTTTTTGGGCTTTAAGTTTTGGTGCCATCTATACAGCTATTGTGCAAGGTATACAAATAAATAGACTTAGATCTTTACGACCCTCTATTAATGTAGAGCCGAAAACCGTTGGCGACCGTGCTGTACTAGAGATTAGCAATTTGGGGGGTAGTGCTGGTTTCAGAGCTAGGGGTAGGGTCATTGCTACCAAGCCAAAAGAAGAACTCTATATTATGTATTGGGAAGGGCAGGGAGATAATTGTCACATAGACGGTGGTGGGGGTGAATCTTCGATACTGGTTGCAGAGAAGGCAAAATCAGCATTGATACGTGATACAGAAACGTCAATATTTGAAGGTGACTTACAGCTATTCAAGTGGGGAACTACAAAAGAACAGGTCTTCCCAGTGAGTACTTATGTAGAAAGAACAGTGCAACGAGATGGTGAAGAAGTCATAGTGGGCAGCATAGAAGAGAAGTGTAAGATTGAGGTCTTAATAACTGCCACTCCAGAGTTACAGAAGCCATTCAGGAGAACATATTCCATAGGATTTGATGACCGAAGAAATATAGTATTTGGGGAGCCCTTCGGTGAGAACAAGGGAGAACCGATAGCATGGGAGCGAGAACCCCGGACTTAGAGCTCCGAGCGTCTCCTTCGCCTCTTTTCGGCTACTCTAAGACGGAGCAGGGAGCGGCGTAATGCCGCCTCGGCGCGAGCCGCGTCAGCTTCTGATACTTTTCCACTGAGCCGTTCCTCGGCACGTCGTTTGGCCTCTTCAGCCCGGGCGGCGTCGATGTCCTCGGCCCTCTCGGCAGCATCAGCCAGAACGGTTACACGGTCGGGGCGTACTTCAAGGAATCCGCCGGTGATAGCCATGAGTGTTTCTTCCCCACCCTTCCTCAAACGGAGCTCACCCGGCTGCAACATCGTCATCAGTGGCGCGTGACGTGGTAGGACTGCCAGCTCGCCATCAATGCCCGGCGCCACTACTATGTCGACGTCGTCTGAGAAGACCAGCTGCTCAGCGGTTACAATATCAAGCCTGATGGTCATTATCCGGCAGTCTCCATCCTCTCCGCTTCGGCTACCACATCATCTATCGTGCCCATCATGTAGAAAGCCTGTTCCGGCAGGGCATCATGCTGACCCTCGAGGATTTCTTTAAAGCCGCGTACCGTCTCCTCGCGGGCCACGTATTTGCCCTCACGGCCGGTGAAGGCCTCAGCCACAAACATCGGTTGGGACAGGAAGCGCTGTATCTTGCGCGCCCGCGCCACAATCAGCTTGTCTTCCTCGCTCAGTTCTTCGATACCCAGAATGGCAATCACGTCCTGAAGGTCCTTGTAGCGCTGTAGCACCCTCTGTACCTCCCGGGCAATACTGTAATGCTCGTCGCCGACAATCGCCGGGTCGAGGACCCGGGAAGTAGACGTCAGTGGGTCTACCGCCGGGAACAGGGCCTGCTCGGCAATTGCCCGCTCCAGGGCAATAACGGCATCCAGGTGGCCGAAGCTGGTAACCACTCCCGGGTCGGTATAGTCATCCGCCGGGACGTAGATTGCCTGGAAGGAGGTAATAGAGCCCCGCTTGGTGGACGTAATTCGCTCCTGTAGCTCGCCCATCTCTGTGGCCAGGGTCGGCTGATAACCCACGGCCGAAGGCATCCGCCCCAGTAACGCCGAGACCTCCATACCTGCCAGGGTATAGCGGTAGATGTTATCAATAAAAAGCAGGACATCCTGACCCTCGGTATCACGGAAATACTCGGCCATGGTCAACCCTGTCAACCCTATTCTCAAGCGTACTGCCGGCGGTTCGTTCATCTGGCCAAAGACCATAACCGTCTTGTCAAGGACGCCGGACTCTTTCATTTCGTTCCAGAGGTCATTACCTTCACGCGACCTCTCGCCAACACCGGCAAACACCGAGAAGCCACCATGCTCGGTAGCAATATTGCGGATAAGCTCCTGAATGACCACCGTCTTACCGACACCGGCCCCTCCGTAAGCGCCAATCTTACCCCCCTTGGTGAACGGCGCAACCAGGTCAATAACCTTGAGTCCCGTCTCCAGGAGCTCTGGCGTCGTCTCCTGCTCTTGAAAGGATGGCGGCTGACGATGAATCGGCCAGTGGTCGTCGGCCTTGACTTCACCAAGGTCATCCAGCGGCTGACCAGCCACGTCAAACAGTCGACCAAGGCTTGCCCTTCCGACTGGTACTGAAATCGGTTCCCCGGTATCGACCGCCTCAGTACCCCGTGCCAGGCCATCGGTAGGTGCCAGTGAAAGGCACCGGACCCAGTTATTACCAATGTGTTCCTCAACCTCAAGGGTAATCTTACCTTCCTCGGTCGTGATTTCTATTGCACTGAACAGGGCAGGTAGTTCATCCGGTGGGAACTCCACATCTACTACCGTCCCGATTACCTGGGCTACTCTCCCCTTGGCCATAGTAACCTCCAGTCTTCTCGTAAACTTAATGACACCGCAATCAATCTATTACTGATAGCCTATTATTTTAAGGCAGCGGCTCCGCCAGTGATATCCAGCAATTCCGTCGTAATCGACTCCTGCCGGGCCTTGTTATACAGGAGGGTTAAGTCCTCGATGAGTTCGTTAGCGCTTTCGGTGGCATTACGCATTGCCACCATCCTGGCCGATTGCTCGCTGGCGATTGACTCCAGAATAGCGTGGTACACTTCCATCTCCACGAAACGGGGCAGGAGTTCCCCCAGAACCGCTTCCGGGTCAGGCTCATAGATGTACTCCACATTCTGCATTGCCGGCATTTCCGCCGGCTCAACCGGCAGGAGCTGTTCCAGAACCGGCGTCTGAGTCATCGTGGTCACGAACCTGGCATATGCCAGGTACACCACATCCACCAGACCACTGCAATAGTCATCAATGACAATACGCGATATCGGGAGCGTGTCCAGCAGGCTGGGTCGGTCACCAAGCCGGGTAAACTCAGCCCGGACATCACGGCCGACCCGCCTCATGAACTCGCTTCCTTTGCGGCCAACTGTAATCAGTGTTGCCGGTACCTCCTGCTCCACTAAGAAGCTTGCCGTCGTACGGTTTATATTGGAGTTCAGTCCGCCGCAGAGGCCGCGATCCGACGTAATATGCACCACAGCTATCTTGTTGACTGCCCGCCGCTGTAACAGAGGATGGGGTGCTCCACCAGCCTGCGGTAACGCTGCCAGGGCAGAAATAACCTGGCGAATCTTCTCGTCATAAGGACGACCAGCAACACCGGCTTCCTGAGCACGTCGCATCTTAGAGGTGGCAATCATCTCCATAGCACGCGTAATCTTGGCTATGCTCTGGACACCCCGGATGCGACGACGAATCAGACGTATATTTGCCATAACCTGCTATCCACAGCTTCCGTAGAACGAATAAAATGACCTAGGCAGAAAACTGAGTCTTCTTGAATTCTTCAATTGCTGCCTTGAGCACCTCTTCAGTCTCTTCACTGAGTATCTTTTCACGAGCGATTGTCGAGCCAATCTCAGGATGACTTGATTCCATGAACCGATGGAAGTCAACCTCGAAACGGCCCACGTTTTCCACAGCGATATCATCAAGATAACCGTTTATGGCTGCGTAGAGCACCACCACCTGCTTTTCCACCGGCATCGGCACATACTGTCCCTGTTTTAAGACCTCGGAAAGGCGCTGGCCACGTTCGAGCTGGGCACGGGTCGCCCGGTCCAGCTCAGCAGTGCCAAACTGGGCAAAGGCCGCCAGCTCACGGTACTGGGCTAGCTCCAGGCGAAGCCGACCGGCCACCTGTCTCATTGCTCTAATCTGGGCATTACTGCCCACGCGTGACACTGATATGCCAATGTTCAGCGCCGGTCTGGTGCCGGCGTTGAACAGGTCTGTTTCAAGGTATATCTGACCATCAGTAATCGAGATTACATTGGTCGGGATGTAGGCGGATACATCCCCGGCCTGTGTCTCAATAATCGGTAATGCCGTCAGAGAGCCACCACCGTGCTCCTCAGAGTACCTGGCTGCCCTTTCCAGTAAACGACTGTGCAGGTAGAATACATCACCGGGGTAGGCCTCACGGCCCGGTGGACGTCGCAGCAACAGGGAAAGTTGTCGGTAAGCCCAGGCATGCTTGGAAAGGTCGTCATAGATAACCAGGGCGTCCTTACCCTGCTCCATGAACTCCTCGCCGATAGCGCAGCCAGCATATGGTGCCAGGTACTGCAGGGCAACCGAATCGGAGGCATTGGCGGCGACAATTATAGTATGTTCCATTGCCCCGTACTCCTCTAAAGTAGCCGCTACCCTCGCCACCTTTGACGTCTTCTGTCCAACGGCCACATAGATACAGGTAAGGTCGCCACCCTTCTGATTGATAATCGTATCCAGGGCAATTACTGTCTTCCCGGTTGACCGGTCACCGATGATAAGCTCTCGCTGACCCCTCCCCAGCGGAATCATACTGTCGATTGCCTTTATCCCGGTCTGTACCGGGGTAGTTACTGGCTGTCTGGCGGTAACATTGGGAGCAACACGTTCCAAGGGGCGAGTCCTGTCCGTCTTGATTGCGCCCTTACCATCGAGAGGACGACCCAGCGGGTCAATTACGCGCCCGATGAGTCCCTCACCAACAGGCTCCTCGGCAATTCGACCGGTGCGTCTTACCTCATCACCCTCTTTAATATCAGTATAGTCACCAAGGATAATGGCAGCGACACTCTCCTCCTCAAGGTTCATAGCAATCCCGATGACATTGCCGGGAAATTCGAGTAGCTCATTGTACTTTACGGCGGCCAATCCGTGTATCCGGGCAATACCATCACCGACCTCGACAACTGCGCCAACATCGACCGTCGTCAGTGTTGTCCCGAACTTCTCTATCTCCTGCTTGATGGCGGAAGCTATGTCACGCCCTCTCGTTGTCATGTAAGCTACCTCCCGTCTTCTCCCTGGCAGACTATATTGCGGCTACTTCCCCACCCCACCCAGTTCTCTGCGCAAGGCCGTCAGTTTGCTACGAATACTGCCATCGATTAGCTTATCACCAATCCTGATGATAACCCCACCAATTACACTCGGGTCTACCTCTGTCTTGAGCACCACCGGCTTACCCACCATATCTGTGATACGTTGTGCCAGCTTCAGCCTCTCCTCATCATCCAGAGGAATAGCCGTAGTGACTTCAGCAATCTCAGCCCCTTCGACGCCGCGGTAGTTGTCCAGCAGTTGCTGGTATTCATCAGAAATATCCTCAATCATGCCCAGTCTGCCCCTGGCTACCAGCATCGATACCAGCTTCAGAGCCATCGGGTGTATCTCTCCCAGTCGTTCAGAGAGTACCTTGGTCTTCTCATCAAACGACACTTCGCGATTGGCCAGTAAGGCAAAGAGTGCCTCATCTCTGACCATACTGGCAATCTTCCTCAGGTCAGACTGCCACGCATTAAGCTCTTGTTGTTCAAGAGCCATCCCGAACACTGCCTGCGCATAACGTCTCACATAAACGCCAGCCATTACGTCTCCTAATAGCCCACTACCACTTATTCTTTATCAAGGGTAGTACTCTCGTCCAGCACCTTTTCAATCAGTTCGCGGTGCGCTTCCTTGTCCAGCGACTTCTCAATCACCTTTTCCGCAGCCGCCACTGCCAAGTCAGCAAACTCCTGCCTCAATTCACCAATTACCTCTTCACGCTCCCGCTGTATCTCCTGGCGTGCCTTCTCCACAAGGCCAGCGGCTTCCACCTGGGCCTCCTGCTGCGCCCTCTGCCTCGCCTCATCTCCAGCCCTCATCGCCCGGGCGATTGCCTCCTGACCTTCCTTAGCAGCCGCTTCCAGCTTCTTCCGGTTTTCCTCTTCAGCAGCCGCCGCTTCTTCCTTTACCTTTTCCGCTTGCTCCACGCTCTCCTTTATCCTCTGAGAACGCTCGTCAAACATCCGCAGAATCGGCTTGTAGGCAAAGAAGTAGAGTAGCGCGAAAAGCACCAAGAAACTCACCAGTTGTGCTAATAGCTGTGGTATATTTAAGCCAAGGTCTCCCACAGTAACTCCTCCTGATTACAAAAATTAAGCCACGAATATCAGGACGACCGAGACCACCAAGGCATAGATGGCGACCGCTTCAGCCATAGCGATGGCAAGAATCATGTTAGTCATGATTGGGCCTCTGGCCTCTGGGTTACGCCCCAGCGCCTGCATTGCGCCGGCTCCCAGAATCCCGATACCGATTCCCGGGCCAATGGCTCCCAGACCCATAGCAATGCCGGCCGCCAGGAGCCTCATTGTTTCAGCAGTGATACCTTCCATGCTATATTCTATCCTCCTTCCGGGTAGTAAAACTCAAACCGCCTGTAGCAGCGGGATTTCTTCATATTAATGAGTCTCCTCATGCTCATGCAGGGTAACTGCCATTGTAGCAAACACAAGCGTTAGTCCACCGAAGATTAGAGCCTGGATAGCACCAACGAGTAACTCCAGTCCGTAGAATGGCACCGCCAGCAGGAATGGCATCAGGAAGAGCATCATCAGTATCAGTATTTCCCCACCGAGCATGTTGCCAAAGAGACGAAATGCAAAACTGACAAGTCGTATAATAAAGCTAATTAACTCGAGGAATCCGACAAACATGTCAATCGCGCCGAAAAATATCTCGCCGAAGCCACTCTTCACCTTGCCACGTACAAGTTGGCCATGACCACGTAAGAACCGACCGCCATTGAAAAACTGCTTGGCGAACAATATACGACTGTATCTGATACCGAAGTACGATACAAAAATGAATGATACTATTGATAAGGCCAGTGTGAAATTAATGTCGGTATTGGCACCCCGTAGAAGGGGCAGAACGTGTTCCTCACCATGCTCAGCCACGGTATAGGTAATCGAACCAAAACCAGGTACCAGACTCAGCCATGAGTTCATGATGACAAACAGGAAGATAGTAGTTATTACCGGGAAAAAGCGACGCCCGTTCTTTTCGCCGGCAACGTCGATGCAGAGATTAAGTAGCCACTCGATGGCAAATTCCAGCAGAGTCTGTAACCTGCTCGGAATAAGCTTTATCCGGTGAGTAACCGCCCAGGCAAGGGCTACCAAAACAATAATTGTTATCCAGGAGGCGATGAGCGTGTTGGTGATGGTGAATTCACCGATATGGAAAATCGGTTCCGCCGGGAGTTGTACATGGGGCGCTTCCACAGTGAATATCTCAGGCAGTCCCACATCGCCGACCATCGCCTTACCGAGAGCACCGCTGAGGAAACTAACAATACCGACAGCCAGGACAATAACAATAATAACAATCAGTACCGGAAAAGAACAACCCAGACAGCCTCTTCTTGTTGACACTAGCTATTCCCTTTATCCTGTTTGTTTTTGAGAAAGGGCCGGAGCATGGCATAGACACCATAGAAAGCGACCACTATTCCCAGAAGCAGACCAACTATCAACCACAGGGGTTCACTGTTCAGTTTACTATCAAGCCAGCGTCCGCCGACCACGCCCAAGATGATAGAACCAGCTACGAAGAACCCAACACCCAGCATCCCCAACGCTGCCAGTCGCTTGTCCATACCGCCCGCAGCATATCAAAATCCCCCTATACAAGTCAATTCCTCAGCAACGACTGTCTCTGCTCCACCATAAGAATCCTGACCCCGGACAATAAAAAGGCCCTTAAACCATCGGTTCCAGGGCTCCTCGTCATTGTCTGCGCAAGGCATGATTCATACGGCACCGGCCAGATTAAGCCTTCCTCCCGTTAAAAAGTTGCGAGAAATCGCCGTCAAACTCCTTCAGGAAGCTGTGCATATCGAGTACTTCATCGATCTTTAGACCATCGGCATTCTGGAATTTCTCCAGTTCGGCTACTGACAGGTCAGTAACAGTCTCCTCTGCCGTCTCCTCACCCACAATTGCTACTATCAGGTAGTGAGCGCGGCAAGCCATACAGAATACACTCATAAACCACAGGTCACCTTGATGCCCAATGACCTCGATATTATCTGCTTCGTATCGCTGGCCGCAGCTACTACATTTGGCCGACGTCATTAACTTTTTAATGGTGGTTTCTTCCACAAATACACCTCGGGATACCGGGAAAGTCTCGATTCAGGATTTACGCTTATCAAAGTCCTCAAGGTCGAGACTGTTGATAAAGTCATAGAAGGCGGACATTTTCTTCATCTCTTCTTCGCTGACTTGCTTCCCGTCAGCACCCTCTATTTCCTTCGGCTCTGACAGTGGCTTGCCGGTTTCCTTGTCCAGCAGAATACCGGCCTTGTCCAGTACTCCCTCTTCCGCGTAGATAGGTACATCTACCCTTACTGCCAGAGCGATGGCATCGCTGGGACGAGAATCTACTTCCATCTGTCCGCCATCGACATTGAGGACAACCTTGGCATAGAAGGTATCGTTTTGAAGGTCGCTAACGATGATAGAGTTGACACTGGCCCCCAAAGCATCAACGATTGTATTCAACAGGTCATGAGTCATTGGTCTTGGCACGTTGACACCCTGCAGTTTGACAGCGATAGCATCCGCCTCGGCCGCCCCTATCCAGATAGGTAGGTACCGGTCAGTCATCTTCTCTTTGAGGATTACCACCCGCTGATAGTTCATGAGACTGACCCGAATACTATCGACGGTCATCTCTATCATGGTCGACCTCCTCTTTTCCTCCCCGGCACGATTCATTCTAAACCCAACCCGTACCTGCTGTCAAATGATTCACGACTACCAAAATCACCGGGGGCGGGTTGTTAAAAATCCCCCGACCACCCACCCAAATCACTTCAATTCATGGTATAATTACCAAAGGCGAGGACTTGCTTTTAACTTGAGTTATATAAGTTATATAATAGTATTTAACATTATTGAGCAAGGGACTTGCCTCTATTTATGAAGGAGGGAAACATAAATGCGCCAAGGTCATAAGGCCATCGTCTGGTTCCATCAGGTCACTAAGAAAGACATCCCTCTTGTTGGTGGTAAGGGGGCAAACCTGGGCGAGATGACCAACGCTAAGGTGCCTGTCCCGCCCGGATTCATCGTCACCGCCGATTCTTACTTTAATTTCCTCAATGAAACCGGTATTACCAACCAAATACGCCAGTTGCTTGAACCACTCGACACCAATGACAGCCGTCAGCTACAGGAGATTTCAGCTGCGGTTAAGGACATAATTCTCAAGGCAGGGATGCCTCAAGATCTCGCCGCAGGTATCAGAGAGGCCTACAGGAAGATGGGCGGTGGATTCGTAGCTGTGCGTTCCTCGGCTACTGCCGAAGACCTGCCTGAAGCATCCTTCGCCGGGCAGCAGGCAACCTTCCTTAATATTAGCGGAGAAAATGAGGTAGTAGTTGCTGTACAACAATGCTGGGCATCCCTGTTTGAGCCAAGGGCTATCTTTTACCGCGTGGAAAATGGCTTCGACCATTTCAAGGTCGGCATCGCCGTACCAGTACAGAGAATGGTCCAGTCCGATGCCTCAGGAGTTATGTTCACCGTAGAACCGACTTCCAGCGACCGGAGCAAGATTACCATTGAGGCCGTTCTCGGGCTGGGTGAGATGATTGTATCGGGAGACGTAACTCCCGACCACTACGTTGTTGATAAAGACAGCATGCAAATAGCTCAAAAGGAAGTTAAGGCGCAGGAGTGGAAACTTGTAAAGGAAGAGGGAGGTAAAGGTAAGGAAGACAATATCAAAATAGACCTCACACCTGATGAACAGAAGCAGCAGAAGATAACCGATGCAGATATTGTTGCTCTGGCCAAGATTGGCAAAAGCCTGGAAGACCATTATCAATTTCCCCAAGACGTTGAATGGGCAAAAGAGAAGAACGAAATTTTCATCGTCCAGACCCGTCCTGTGACTACCATTAGGGAAATGGCTGCTCCCGGTCCAGAAATAGAAGCCGAGGCAATACTCACCGGCTCACCAGCCAGCCCTGGAGTCGCCTCTGGCCCGGTCAAGATAGTGCCCGACCCCTCACAGATAGATAAGGTGCTTGATGGTGACATCCTGGTAGCTGAAATGACCACGCCGGACTTCGTCCCAGCGATGAAACGGGCGGCGGCCATTGTCACTGACCGCGGTGGTCGAACAGCACATGCTGCTATCGTCAGTCGCGAACTGGGAATTCCCTGTGTTGTCGGAACCGAGAAAGCAATGGCTACCCTGAAAGATGGGCAGGTCGTCACCGTGAATGGTACCGGTGGCATGGTATATGACGGCAAGATAGAGTTCGCTGAGGAGGAAGAGACCAGGGCAGCGGTACATATCGAGACCAAGACCAAATTACTCGTAAATCTGGCCCAACCGGAATTAGTAGAGCGGGTGGCATCGCGTGATGTCGATGGCATCGGATTACTACGGGCCGAGTTCATGGTCGCCCAGATTGGCGAACATCCCAGCTACATGATTAGTCAGGGGCGAGGCGAGGAGTTTGTCGATAAACTGGCAGAAGGACTGACCGACTTCGCCAAGGCCTTTCACCCACGCCGGGTTGTTTACCGAACCAACGATTTCAAGACGAACGAGTACCGGGCACTCAAGGGCGGTGAACCATACGAACCGCAAGAAGAGAACCCGATGATTGGCTACCGGGGAGCATCCCGCTACATCACCGATATCGAGACCTTCAAACTAGAACTGGCCGCCATTAAAAAGGTAAGAGAGAAGTATAACAACCTCTGGGTCATGATTCCCTTCGTCCGAACCGTCAACGAGCTTGCCCAGACAATAAAGATTATGGAAGAGGAAGGATTGAAACGCTCGGATGACTTCAAGATATGGATGATGGTCGAAGTACCCTCCAACATCATCCTCTTGGAAAAATTCATTGCCGTTGGTATCGACGGCATCTCCATCGGCTCAAATGACCTCACCCAGCTCACGCTGGGCATCGACAGGGACAGTGAAAAGCTGGCTGATACCTTCGATGAGCGGGATGAATCCGTAATGCTCTCACTGGAGAGGGCTATCAAGGTATCAAACAATATGGGGATTACGTCCTCCATCTGCGGTCAGGCTCCGTCAGTCTACCCGGAACTCACCGAGAAGCTGGTCGAGTGGGGCATTACCTCTGTCTCCGTCAGCCCCGATATGATTGACGTGACCAGAGAAATAATAGCTAAGGTAGAAGCAAAACTCCAGGCGAAATAGCCAGAGGGTACTTACCACCACTTCCTTAAATCAAAGAGGAATGGTCTAAAGAAATCAAAAGGATTAGTACCCCATTCAGTTACTCATCGGCAGTCGCGACGGGAGATTTTGTCTTCCTCGGACTTCACCGCGGCTTCGGCGACGATTTTATTACGCAGTTCGATGATTCTATTTCACACCTTAAAAAGACTCTGGCGGAGTTCGACCTAGCACTGGCAAACTTGGTTCAGGTCCATGTCTGGTTCAAGAATATTAAAAACGTACCAGAGATGGAGAAACGTTTTCACAACTATTTTGAAAACAACAAATACCCAGTGAGAACAGGTGGCTCTACCGAGTTTATCGACTACGATTGCCTTTTTATGATTGACGGCATCGCCTGCCGAAAGGAATTAGAAATGACACAATTAAAAAGAATTACCACTCCCTTTAGCCATTCGTTGGCAGTTGAGGCAGGAGATTTTATCTTTCTCGGAATACACCGCGGCTTCGACGATGATTTTGCTACCCAGCTCGATGGCGCGTTTTCATACCTGAAAAAAACCCTGGCGGAGTTTGACCTGACACTAACGCATCTGGTGAGAGTCAATGTCCGGCTCAAGAATATTAAAGACCTTCCTGAGATGGAGAAGGGTTTTAACAAATACTTTGAAAAAGGCAATTTCCCGGCAAGGATGACCACCACTACCGAGTTTATCGATGATGATTGCCTTTTTATGATTGACGGTATCGCCTACCGAAAGAATAGGTAGGAATAAACTGGCCTTGACCAGGTCGGGTGTCAAGTGAATGAACAACTAAATATCCGTCAGCTGACAGAAGAAAGGGAGGAAAGCCTCTCACCCTTTGCCCAAAAAAGCAGGTTGTCTCGAGGCAGGCGTGAATATGAGGAGCCCTGCCCCGTCCGGACAGACTTCCAGCGTGACCGGGACCGCATCCTCTACTCAAATGCTTTCCGCCGGCTTAAGCACAAGACGCAGGTCTTTATCGCTCCACTTGGTGACCATTACGTGACCCGCCTCACCCACACCCTCGAAGTTTCCCAGATAGCAAGAACAATTGCGCGTGCCCTCAACCTCAACGAGGACCTGGCAGAAGCAATCAGCCTGGGGCACGACCTGGGTCATACCCCTTTCGGACATATTGGTGAAGCCGTTCTTGATGAGATCTCCCCTCACGGATTCCGGCATAATGAGCAGTCGTTGCGTATTGTCGAACGCCTGGAACGCAATGGCCGCGGCCTCAATCTCACCTGGGAAGTTAGGGACGGTATCCTCAGCCATTCCAAGACAAACTCCAGTATCCTGCCGGAGCATTACGAGAGAGCCAGCACTATTGAAGGAGAGATCTGCCGGCTGGCCGATGTTATAGCTTATGTCAACCACGACACCGAGGACGCTATTCGGGCTGGTGCCATCACCGAGGGCGACCTGCCACTATCGGCGGTTACCGTGCTTGGCCTGTCCAACTCGGCGCGCATCAATACTATGGTTAACGATATTATAGGACAATCGTGGGCAGCCAGCGGCTCGGAAACGCCGGACACAGCGTCCGGAGTCCATATCACCATGTCTCCCGAAGTCCTCGAAGCAACCAACATCTTTCGGGAATTTCTTTTTAACCGGGTATACGATGTCCGCTCATCCCAACATGAATCAGAGCAGGCCAGAGAAATCATCCGCCTGCTATATAAGTATTTCACTACCAACGAGAACAAGCTGCCACCAGAGTACCGCCTTGGCGACGATGACCGGGAACGAAGGGTAGTTGACCACATAGCCGGTATGACCGACCGCTATGCCTTGAGAACCGCCGAGGAGATGTCCTTGCTCGACAACAGAATAAAACAGCCACCCCTATTAATTGACTGACCCCGAGATTTATTATACTATGCTATATCCCCCGGTATAGTATCTAGCAGGCCAGCTGGACAGCAGATGAGCGTTATCGACGAAGTTAAGCAGAAACTGGACATTGTCGAGGTCGTCAGCCAGTACGTCACGCTGACCAAGGCAGGGCGCAACTTCAAGGCCCGCTGTCCCTTCCACGAAGAAAGGACCCCCTCTTTCTTTGTCTTCCCGGAACGGCAGAGCTGGCACTGTTTCGGTGCCTGCGGCACCGGTGGCGATGTCTTCTCGTTTGTCATGAAGCAGCAAGGAATGGACTTCGGCGAGGCGCTGCGTCTTCTCGCCCAGCAGGCAGGGGTTACTGTCCCTTCCCGGATTGAGCGTGACACCAGAAAAGACGAAAGAGAGCGACTTTATCAGGTCAATGAAGCCACCGCTAAGTTCTTCCAAGACCAGCTCCTCCATTCCACAACCGCCGCTAAAGCACAGGACTATTTAAGCGGTCGGGCTTTCACCACAGATACGGTATCCGCCTTCCAGCTGGGATTCAGCCCCGATAGCTACGAAGCCCTTAAAGGTCACCTCCAGGAAAGGGGATTCTCCGAGAAGGAAGTCCTTGATGCCGGTCTGCTTGTAGAAGCCGATGACGGCAGGACCCGCGACCGCTTTCGTGGCCGTCTCATGTTCCCCATCCACGATGCTCGAGGGCACACCACTGGTTTCGGGGCAAGGGCACTGGATGACTCCCTGCCCAAGTACACCAATTCACCTCAGACGCTTGTCTTTGACAAGAGCGGTACCCTCTACGCCATTGACCTGGCCGCCACCGCCATTCGGAAACAGGACCGGGTTATAATTGTAGAAGGCTACATGGACGTGATTACGGCCCACCAGAACGGTTTCACCAACGTGGTTGCTTCCATGGGGACTTCTATTACTGAAGAACAACCAAAAGATTCTTGGCGCACGTTCAATGAGCCCAGAAAACCCGCTGGCATAGAAACTGGTGATATTGAATCAGAACGTACCAAGAACATTAGTACAAGGCAAATCAACACAATACGCAGATTAACACGTAATGTCATTCTCGCCCTCGATGCGGACACTGCCGGTGAGGAAGCCATGCTCCGCTGTGTCGACTATGAGAACATTCTCGATGCCGAAATACGGGTCATTCTCCTCCCTGACGGGAACGACCCGGACGATGTCATCAGGGAAGACCCCCAGAAGTGGCAGGGGCTGCTCAGTGACGCCGTACCGGTGGTCGACTTTACCTTCAGTACCAAGACTGCCAGGCTAGACATGACCACCGCCGGGGACCAGTCACGGGCCGTACATGAGCTTGCAGCCATTATTGCCCGTATGAAAGATGCTGTTCGCCGCGACCATTACATCAGGAGACTGGAAATCCTGACTAAAACGAGGTATAATATAATAGAAGGTATAGTCAAGGAATACATGGCACCTTCAAGGCAGAGTAAGCCGAAAAGAGAACCAACGACTACGCAGGCCACGCAATTACTTATATCTAACCCCCTTGAAGAATACTGTCTAAGGCTATTACTGCATTACCCAGAACTGATTAATATGAGTGAGGGTCTCCTGCCAGAGTATTTTCAGGATAGCCAGAATCGCGAGATATTTATTACATGGCAACAGGTCAAGGACCTGTCATTACTCAAGGACAATCTCGACCCCACCCTCTGGGAGCAACTGGATTCGCTTATTTCTCTGGATGTCATCGACAACAAAGTCGACGATAAATTAGCTAATGTTGTCCTCCGCCTTCGAGAGCAATACCTGCGAGGCCAGAAAGAGGAGAGGGCCGCCGTACTTGCGGCTGCAGCTGAGGAAGAAGGGATTGGTGCCAAACTGGACGAGGAAGATATCGAGGGCAACAACCGATTGCTGGAAATATTCAAGGAAAAGGGTAGAGACCACAGGAGCAGGAAGGGATGGACATAGAAGGCTATTCGAAACCGCCACAGTTCACTGAGAACGATAAGGACGATGAAGAGCTTGCTGATGAAGTGGCCGTTAAGCCCCAATCAGCGGTTGACCTGGAACCGGAAGCTCAGTTGGAGGAATTGGAAGACCAGGAGGTCGGTGACGACCCGGTGCGCCTTTACCTCCATGAAATCGGCAAGGTACACCTTCTCACCGGCGACGACGAGAAATATCTGGCCCGGAAGATTGAAGAGGGCAAGCGGATTGATGATATCAAGCAGTATTTACATGAGTCCGGCAGACCGTCATCAGCAACCGAGATAGTGCTTACTATGGCCAGGGAAATAGGAAAGGCGGCCAATCTGATACACCTCCTCCAGGAAGAACTCGGCCTGACCGTCACCGACAGCTTCACCGAGAGTGCTTCCGCCGCCATGCTCCGCAGCAACATCGACGGTGTAATCGACCAGCAACTGGTCCAGACAATCGCCCTGCGTTTGGACAAGTCACTACCGGAAACGGAGCAGGCGGTTATCAACCTTTCAATAGACTGTGCCCTGCTTCCAGATGAGGTACTGGAAGCAATCGATGCGAAGGTCTCCCTGGCTGATATAGACGAGCTTACAAATGACCCCTCATTCATTGAGAAAATCGCTGAACACGAGCAGCTAATTAATGACAAGCTGATTACCATCGACGAAGAGGCGGAGAAGGCCAAGAACCACCTTACCGAGGCCAATCTACGCCTGGTGGTCAGTGTCGCCAAGAAGCACATCGGGCACGGTATGTCTCTTCTCGACCTTATTCAGGAGGGCAATATCGGGCTTATACGGGCCGTGGAAAAGTTCGACCCCCACAAAGGTTACAAGTTCAGCACCTACGCCACTTGGTGGATTCGCCAGGCGATTACGCGTGCCATTGCCGACCAGGCCCGCACTATCCGTGTGCCCGTCCACATGATCGAGACAATCAATAAACTACTCCGGCTCAGCCGCCGACTTGCCCAGGAATACGGTCGCGAGCCTACCTCAAGAGAGATTGGCCTCAAGATGGGAATGTCACCCGAGAAGGTGAGGGAGATTGTCAAGGTAGCCCAGTTACCGATATCGCTGGAGCTACCGATGGGTGAAGAAGAAGACAGCCACCTGGGCGACTTCATCGAGGACCGTAACGCCCTACCCCCCGTTGATGCCGCCTCCAAACAGCTACTAAAAGAGCAGATTGACGAGGTCCTGGGTAGTCTAACCCACCGTGAGCAACGTGTCCTCCAGCTCAGGTTCGGCCTTGAAGATGGCCGCAGCCGGACACTCGAGGAGGTCGGCCAGGAATTCAAGGTAACCCGTGAGCGTATCCGCCAGATTGAGGCGAAAGCCCTGCGCAAGCTCCGCCACCCCTCCCGCAGCCGCAAGCTCAAGGATTATCTGGAGTAAGAATTAGTTTGAATTTAGAGAGGGAGTTACGCTCTCTCTCGGTCTTATTCCCTACAACCCGTACTTCTTGGCCACGTAGGCGCCAAGCCCTCGTTTGGTAAACTCCTCAGGAAATCGCCAGCCGGAGTCGACCAGCTGCACCATCTGCCGACCCAGCTCCCAGGCCATCTTCATCTCCCGCTTTTTTTCTTTGATGGCACCCCGTTCACCGGCATAGGCACCAATGTAGCTGGCCGGCGCCATGTGATTGATGGCAATGTAGAAGTACCAGTCTTTAATGGCATCCATCAGCCCGACGCCACCGGCCACGGCAATAATCCCGCCTACCTTATTGCTCAGTTGTGCTCCGCGCATGCCGATCGCATAGGTCCGGTCCATAATGGCCTTAGCCTGTGCTGTCATCCCGTAGAAGTATATCGGCGTGCCAAATATAATACCGTTAGCCCCCAGCATGGCCTTTAGTATCTCCTGTACATCATCATCAATGTGGCACTCACCTGTTTTCAAACATGCCTGGCAGCCGTCACAGCCCCTGATATCCTTACCGGCGACACTGAGAAGTTCCACCTCGGCGCCGTCGCTGCGGGCCCCCTCGAGCGCCTCGACCATCAGCGTCTCGGTGTTGCCCCCTTTTCTCGGACTGCATGAAATGCCCAAAATCTTCACTTTTAGCATCCTCCTCGCTCACTGACTAAATGCCATTATAGCATCGCCAGCCTTGCACGAACAAAGAGCAGTATTCCACTCACACCTGAGCGGACTAACGTGGCCTGCATTTCATGTGGTCCTTACTCTCTTCAAATATATCCCAGCACCCCGAACCCACTATCTTCTCTTTGGCGACACTGCGAGGCTGGTGACCTTGGTCGATTACCAGTACACCGCCACTTTTAGTTATTCTCTTCAGTTCTTTCAGGAATTCGGTCGGGTTCCTGATACCGAAAAACATGTCAATGGCGCAAACCATATCGGCGATATTATCAGGCAAGCCACTATTGTACCCCTCTGCTAGCACTGGCTCGATGTTTCGCAGATTGTGTTTTTCAATCCTTTTCTTCACTGCCTCTATCGCCAGTTCATGGATATCGATTGCGTAGACCTTCCCTTCTTCACCTACGAAATCAGCGAACACAGTCGCATACCTGCCCGGACCACAACCGTAGTCAACCACAGTCATCCCCTCTTGGACACCAAACCCTTTGACACGCTTCTTTATATGCGGATAAATAAAGTCAATAACCCTGAAGAGAAAGGTCATCATCTTAAAGGAAATATCCGACATCCTCTCCGCGTTTTGTTTCTCTGCTTTCCTGCCGAGAGAACCCATTTACTACCTCCCATTCGGAGTCGATTGTATCCCATTATACTCTGAAAAACGACCACACCCACAACACCCTTCCATATTGCTACCTGTTCGGGTAGAATAGGCGCATGGATAAAGCAGGCCCCACCCCGATTCGACGGCAATACCTCAGAATAAAGCGTCAGTACCCCCAGGCCATTGTCCTCTTTCGTCTGGGGGACTTCTACGAGACCTTTGATGAAGACGCCCGGGTCGTGGCCAACGAGCTAGAAATTGTCCTGACCTCGCGTGAGATGGGCAAGGGGAACAAGGTGCCGATGGCCGGTATCCCTTATCACGCCCTCGATAACTATCTCGCCCGGCTTATCAACAACGGCCATAAAGTAGCTATCTGCGAACAGATGACCCGTCCCGGTGAGACTGGAGGTATTGTCGAGCGCGAGGTCGTCCGTGTCGTTACTCCCGGTACAGTCGTCGAGCCCGGTCTGCTTGACAGCAAGATGAACAACTATCTGACCAGCCTTGTTCTTGGTGATGAAGAAGCAGGCATCGCCTATGTAGACATCACCACCAGCGAGTTCGCCACCACCCAGCTACCCCGCCAGCGGGCTATCGCCGAACTGGAACGGCTCCGCCCTTCGGAGCTGATTACCAATGACCCCACCGAGCTCTCCCAACTGATAATGGACGCCCCTGTAACACCAGTCGATGAGTACTGGTTCAGCCAGGAAACCGCCCAGCAGACGCTGCTCGACCACTTCGGCACGAGTACCCTCGACGGCTTCGGCCTGACCAACCTGCCACTGGCAATCAGGGCCGTTGGGGCAATTATTCGCTACCTCCAGGAGACACAGAAAAATACCCTGGGACAGCTAACACGGCTCTCCACCTACTCCACCGATACCTTTATGGCGCTCGATGTCCAGACACAGAAGAACCTGGAGCTTTTCCGCAGTGCTACTGGCAGCACCGACGGCTCGTTACTCTCCGTGATTGATATGACAAAAACGTCAATGGGCAGCCGGCTCCTGAAGCGGTGGCTGGGACAGCCATTGCTCGATATTGAGGAACTGACCAAAAGGCAGGACGCCATCGAGTGGTTCCAGGCCAACGCCCTGCCACGCAACCAGGTCATCTCCCTGCTGGGAAAAGTATCCGACCTCGAGCGGCTGATTAACCGGGTAGGCAGCGGTGTCGCTCACCCCCACGAACTCATCGCCCTCCGTCGCAGTCTGGAAATGATTCCCGAGCTCAAGACAGCCATCGAAAGTGGCCGTGATGCCGGTCCGATAGACTGGCTCAAAGAGGAGCTAAAACCCAGAAAAGACGTCGTTGCTCTGATTGGTGAGGCCATCGTTGACGAACCCTCAGGCGCCCTTGGCGAAGGTAGTGTCATCAAGCCCGGCTTCTCCGAGGAACTGGACAACCTAAGACAGGTCGCCGGTGACGCCCGGCAGTACCTGGCTAACATGGAGCGTCACGAACAGGAAAGCACCGGCATCAAGTCGTTGAAAATAGGCTACAACCGTGTCTTCGGCTACTACATCGAGATCTCCAAGGCCAACCTCCCCCAAGTGCCGGACAGCTACATCCGCAAGCAGACGCTGGTCAATGGCGAGCGCTTCTTCACACCGGAGCTTAAAGAGTATGAATCGATGATTCTCAATGCCCGCGACCGCATCGGCGAACTCGAAACAAACATCTTCCAGCGGGTCTGCCGCCAGGTGTCAACCGTTAGCGAGTCAGTCCTGGCTGTAGCCCGCACCATCGCCAACGTCGATGTCTTCTCCAGCCTGAGCGAGGTCGCCGTTCGTTACGGCTATACCCGACCCAATCTGACAGATAACAACACCATCACCATCACGCAGGGACGGCATCCGGTGGTGGAGCGGATGCTTACCGAGAGCAGTTTCGTGCCCAACGACACCTACCTGTCTAATGACGATGCCCAGCTTATTGTCCTCACCGGCCCCAATATGGCAGGCAAGTCCACCTACCTGAGACAGGTGGCTTTGATTGTGCTGCTCGCGCAAATAGGCAGCTTCACCCCGACTGATTCGGCCGACATCGGGCTGGTCGACCGAATCTTTACACGCATTGGGGCACGAGACGACCTCGCCGCCGGCCAGTCCACCTTTATGATAGAGATGGTGGAGACAGCCAACATCCTCAACAACGCCACCCCCCGCTCCCTGCTCATCCTCGACGAAATCGGGCGGGGCACCAGCACCTACGACGGCCTCTCCATCGCCCGCGCCGTCGCCGAGTTTATCCACAACCACCCCCGCCTCGGGGCCAAGACCCTCTTTGCCACCCACTACCACGAGATGGTGGAACTGGCCAATTCTCTACCCCGAGTGAAAAACTTTAATGTCGCCGTCGCTGAGGAAAAGGGCGAGGTCATCTTCCTGCGAAGGATTGTCCCCGGCGGGGTCGATAAAAGCTACGGCATACACGTCGCCAAGCTGGCCGGACTGCCCCGGTCGGTAGTACACCGCGCCCAAGAGGTGCTCGATGAGCTGGAAGGCGACAGCCGCCGCTCCACCCCCAGGCTGAAAGGCCGCAGACCTGAAAAAGAGGTAGCCCAGCAGCTACCCATGTTCGGACAGAAGTCAGCCATCCAAGAAGAGTTGGAAAAGCTCGAAATCGACTCGATGACACCGCTGGAAGCCCTCACCAGGCTTTATGAATTGCAGAAGAGGGCGAGGGATGGCGGAAGATAATAGAAGAGAGCATAACCGCCACATATCGACCGCAGCCGTCTCTCCCTGCCTGAGACAAGGTCTGCACTGGCCGTTTCGTGCAGTGGCAGTTATTCTATTCATGACAGCACTAATAGTTTTACCTCTAGTGGCGCATGCCGCGACAAGGGTGGATAATGACTTCACGCTTGAGTTGAGAGTGAATGGCACGGATATCCAGTACCAGGAAACCATTGTTTTTAATCCGACAGAGGACTTGATTGTTGAGATATACATAACAGATGTTAGCAGAGAAATAACACTTGAAAGCGTGTCGGTGGTATCAAGATTTGCCTGGCATACCATCACGACGCTGAGTGAGGACCTGGACAACGCCCACATCGGGATAGGCGGGTACTACAGAAACACGATTGTATTCAGTTCGGGCGAAGGCCTGGAGTTCGGCTCCCTGCGCGATATCACGGGTGTTTTCGGGGTGACGATTGAACTGAGGTACACTACCGGCGGGCCGAGCACTGTCTGGCTGATGTCACGGAACATGAAGATACCGGGCAATCCGTTGAACACCACAGCAGGAAAAGCCGCAGCGGCAGTAGCCGGTGGAACGGTCATAGCTACAGCAGTGTTTTTGAAATCATTGGTGTTTCCAAGTGTGGCGGCCGGTACCACAATACCGGGAAGCGTAGTCGCGAAGTCCACTTCAGGTCTCCTTGACTTCGTGAGAGGTCGCCTTGAACCGACAACCAGGGGGCGGGTATCGTCAAACATTGTCAAAGCAGCGAAAAGCCGGATAATAAAAGACAGGTGCCCCCTATGTGATACTCCCATAAAACACGGCCACTGCTATACCTGCCAGAAAACGACCAGGCAGGTGCGGGATGAATACGCTGATAAGGTAAGCACCCTTGCCGCGGAGGGAGCCAGGCTGATTGCCAGTGGCGAGGTGGAAACGCTTGACATGCTCAGCTCTGAGTTGAATATCAGTAATACACTGGCAAGTGATGTCCTGGCTGCGCTGCACAACGCGAAACTGGTGAAACTCAAAGGTATCACACATAAACTCCTTGGAAAGACGATCATTATGGGCATAGGCATGGGCCTCTCCACAATACTATGGGTAACCGTCGGCGGCCTTGTTGCTCTCGATACCTGGGCTTTAGTTACGGTGCTCGTGGCTTCAGTAGTCCTACCCATCGTAATAACCAAGAGTCTGCAGGCGAAAGCGCGAAGAGAACTGCAAAGGGCTACATGACACTACTGAAAGCCCTGACGCAGCTTTATGAGTTGCAAAAGAAGGCAAAAGAGGGGTAATTTATAAGAAAGTCCCGGTCTAGAAAGAAGGAGGTATCCGAATGCCAAACTACTGGTATCACCACATCCACCTGGCCAGCACCGACCCGAAGAAGACAGCCGAGTTCTACAAGGACATGTTCAATGCCGAGATAACCAACACCAGGGAGCTCCCCGATGGGCGTGTCACCGTTGAGCTTGACCTCGGTGGTTCAATTGTCCTGATTATGCAGCGACCAGCCGATACGGAATCGGCACCATCAGGTGCCAGCAGCGGGCTGGACCACTTCGGGCTGAGGACCGATGACCTGGAAACGACCGTGTCCAATCTAAAGGGAAAGGGAGTGGAATTCCGGGGCGATATTACAGAGCTGGGGTCGCGTATGAAGATAACCTTCTTCTGGGCCCCGGATAATGTGCTCATCGAGCTGGTTGAGATCAAGCCTAGGGAGTGAGCAGAATCCCCAGCTACAAGATATACAAAGGTGGGCGAGGGGCATGCTGTCCCTGCACCTGTCATTGCGAGAGACCCGCCCGCCATAATCCCGAGGGACGGCGGGCAGGGCGGAGCGACACGGCAATCCGTCCCCAAGGGGGACACCCCCTTGGAATCGCCCGCCAAAAGGGGTTACACCCCTCTTGACACCCCAAAACGGTGTGGGGGCTGGTTCTCAGGCAGGTGTCGTTCGCACCTTAGAGAGAACCAGTAACTATGAGCGAAAATGCAGCACCTACAAATGCTATTACGAAAAGTACGGGAGAGGCGAAGTCTCTAAATACTCTCAGGAGGATTTAAAGAGGAGCACAGCCCCCAAGATTTAGGAGGGAATCGAAGAGGGGCGCAGCCCCTCTTATTATTTCGTCCCCTTTCCCCATGGGGAAGGGGATACAGGGGATGGGGCCAGCACTACCAGACAGGAACAAGGCAGACAGTAATACCTACCTGACTGAATACTATGTATTTCAAAACAGCAGAGTAAGGACTAGTCCTCGTTGAGGTCTTTTAAAATGGCCTCTATCTTGTCCGGACCCCAGTTGACAAAACCGGCCACCTGCTTGATGGTCATGCCCATCGCCATCGACAGCATGGACTCGTCGACCGCCTGCCCGGCATGTTTGGAGATAATGTCCTTGGCATCGGATCGTGCTTTCAGGATCTCTCCGATTGTCGAATCAGCCGTTAACGCCATTTCCTGCCTCCTGTCTCGTACTAACCATCGCAACCAGTACCCAGACATGATAGGGTACAACCCCTACCCTGTCAAACCGCGTGCTGGTGCTCCCGGAAGACCCGTATGATGTCGTCTTTCCTGGTAAGGGCACTGCCGATACCGTACTGGTTGTGGAGTTGCAGCGGCACACAGCAGCAAGTACAGCAGTTACAAATCGCGTAAAAGTCCTCGCGGCACTTAACAATACTGTGAATCAGGCCCCTCTGGTGACACTCCCGCAGGATATCCTTAGCCTCCACTTTGCTTATCTCGTGGTAATCGCCCGGGCGCTCTTCGATAAACATATTGCCGTTCAGCCTGAGCATTATCTCCACATTGACCGGGTTATCGCAGTTATGATACAGCTCACGACAGCTACACGGCCCGAGTGCCAGTTTTTCACATGCATCCACTATCTCACCGGCTTCGTCGGTCGTCAGCACGTATGCCCCCTCCAGATTATTACCCCAGGTATTAGCCACCCGCCGTACTAAACAACCAATCAATGGAATTCTAGTCCACCTTGCCCAAAACATATAGAACCGGAGAGCAGACTCGCGGTGCCGACTATACAGCTTGAGGGTATGATGCATTAGATCACCTATCTTCCACTACTACCAGCGACGCAGTTCCACAATATACCAATCGGTGCTATCCTTATCTCAACGGTATCACCTACCGACATCGGTCCGATACCGCCGGGGGTGCCGGTAGCAATAACATCACCCGGCAACAAAGTCATCACGCCAGAAACGAAACTGATAATCTCGGCAACAGAATATATAAGGTCATTGGTATTACCCTGTTGCTTCAGTTCGCCATTGAGATAAGTTTCAACCGGAACGCTGGTCGGATCGAGCTCTGTCTCGATACAGGGACCGAGAGCCGCAAAGGTATCGAAACCCTTGGCTCGTGTCCACTGTCCGTCCCGATTCTGCAAGTCACGGGCAGTGACATCGTTAAAGCAGGTATAACCAAGCACGTAGTCCAATGCCTCTTCTGACGATACCTGCCGGGCCTTTTTCTTCATTACCACCCCTAGCTCTCCCTCGTAGTCGACCCGGTTCGAGACCGGTGGATAAACGATATCATCCTCCGGCCCGATAACGGACGTCGATGGCTTAAGGAATATCAGAGGGGCTTCGGGTATCGGGCTGCCGAGCTCTTCGGCATGGCTTCGGTAGTTAAGTCCAACCGCCACTATCTTAGATGGAAGGCAGGGCGCCAGGAGCCTTACATCACTCAATCGGTATCTCTCACTAGAAGGTCTGATATAACGAAAAGGGTTGCCATGAATGGCCTGAATGGAGTCACCATTGAGTATGCCGTACCTGGTTCTCCGGTCGGAAGCGAAACGGACTGTCTTCATCGTCAGAGTCCAGTCTACTGGCATCCAGAATGGATTGCAAGAAGTTAACCTCACTCCACCTCCAATTGCCTAGCTACGACCAGTATGATATAGTTAGACTTGTTATGGAAACCAAAATCGACACCGTAAACGACGGCACGGCAACCTCTCCGCAGGGATTTCACGCCGGTGCTACCGCTGCTGAAATTAAGCAAGGCAGCGGTGATAAGCAGGACCTTGGCATCCTGTTCTCACAGGAGCCGTGCGTGACTGCCGGCCTGTTCACCACCAACCGGATTAAGTCCGCCCCGGTGCTACTTTGCCAGGAGCGATTAAAGAAAGGGCGGGCGGTAGCCGTCGTTGTAAATAGTGGCTGCGCTAACGCCAGCACGGGTAAGCAGGGCCTGGCCGATGCTGCCGAGATGGCAACACTGACAGCCAAAGCGCTGGGAATAGACACCGAGGAAGTCCTGGTAGCCAGCACCGGCGTTATCGGTCAACGACTACCGATGGAGCGGATAAGGGACGGCCTCAATCACGTCAGCCTGTCCGATAACGGTGGCCAAGACCTCGCCCGGGCGATGATGACCACGGACACTGTTCCCAAGGAGACAGCGGTAGCTGTCTCAGCCGAAGGGCTCCGGTTCACCATCGGTGGCGTAGCCAAGGGCTCGGGGATGATTCACCCGAACCTGGGAACCCTGCTATGCTTTCTTACGACTGATGCCGCTGTAGAACCCCATTTCTTGCAGGAAGCGTTACACCGGTCAGCCGATGTCTCATTCAATATGGTCTCCATCGACGGCGATACCAGTCCCAGTGATACCCTGCTGCTGCTGGCCAACGGGATGGCAGGAAACCCACCAATCTCGTCGGGAAGCCAGGCGGCGGAGCTTTTTCAGCAGGCCCTTAACCGGGTCTGTATCCACCTGGCAAAGGCAGTGGCACGCGACGGTGAGGGAGCGACTAAGTTACTGGAGGTTGCCGTTAACGGGGCAGCCAGCAAGGCCGATGCTGCTCTGGCAGCACGGACAATCGTGAGTTCTCCCCTGTGGAAGGCAGCAGTCTACGGTCGTGACCCCAACTGGGGCCGGGTGGTGGCGGCACTGGGGAGGAGCGGGGCCGAAGTTATAGAAAACAGCCTCGACCTCCACATTGGGGACGTCCTCGTGCTGAAGTGCGGCATCCCGCAATCATACGATGAAGCTGGTGTCGTCCGGGTGCTGGAAAAGGACGAGGTGCCGGTTACGTTGAACTTAAACCTGGGCACCGCCTCAGCAACAGCCTGGGGCTGTGACCTGACCGAGAAATACGTTACTATAAACAGTCAATACACCACCTGAATGTGGTATATATACAGGGAGAGACGTGAGTAAGCAACTGAGCGGGATCATTGTCGTTAAGATAGGCGGCAGCACCTTCGGCAAACATGAACCCAGTGTTCTGGATGTTGGCGACGTTGAAGATATCGTGGAGCTTCAGCGACGCGGTATACCAATGGTTATCGTGCACGGAGGGGGTAAAATGATAACCGAATGGCTTGGGAAGCAAGCCATTACCACTCATTTCGTCCATGGTGAAAGAGTGACTGACAGGCCAACCCTGGAAGTAGTGATTTCTGTGCTGGCCGGTCTGGCTAATAAGGAAATAGTAACCCTGCTAAATAGCCGTAAAGGTAAGGCTGTTGGCATCAGCGGCGTCGATGGTTCTCTGCTTGAAGGCAAACTCAGAGAAAAAGAAATGGGTTTCGTAGGCACAGTCACGAAGGTAAATATCGGTATCCTTAATACTCTGCTGAATTCAGGTTTTATTCCCGTTATCGCTCCTCTTAGTATTCACTCGTCTGGCAGGTCAGATGGTGAACCGCAGATACTAAATGTTAATGGAGATACCGTCGCTGGTGAAATTGCTGCGGCAATCGCTGCCGAACAGCTTATCTTCCTCACCGATGTTGATGGCATTCATGATAAACAGGGCAATCTAATCCCCCACCTCTCCCCTGCTGAAGCTGAGGAATTGATATCTTCGGACGTAGCTTCGGGGGGAATGATTCCCAAACTTCGAGCTTGCCTGAGGGCTCTTTCCGGAAGTCGCACCGCCTCAATCATTGGCGGTCAAATACCCCACGCTCTGCTCAAGGCAATCGAGGGAGACAGGATCGGCACAACGATAGAAAAAGATTGAACACCTAGCACAGGGAGAACAGACATGACCGACTGGCAGGAACTGGACAGCAAATACTATATGCAGACAATCGTCCGTGTCCCGGTAACACTGGTACGCGGTGAGGGGGTACGGGTCTGGGATGATAAGGGTAGAGAATACCTGGACTTCGTCTGTGGTCTGGCAGTCAATTGTCTGGGGCACTGCCACCCAATAGTTGCCGATGCTGTAGCTGAGCAGGCACGCACCCTGATGCAGACTTCACTCTGGTATTATACCATCCCAATGCTACAGCTGGCTGAACTGCTGATTCAGAATAGCTGCCTGGACAAAGTTTTTATCTGTAACAGTGGTCTTGAAGCCAATGAGGGTGCTATTAAACTGGCACGACGCTACGGTGCTCTAAATCTTAACGGCGCCTACGAGATTATCACCACTAATAATTCTTTTCACGGCCGTTCTCTCGCCCTGACGGCAGCGAGCGGACAGGTAAAGATGCATACACCGTACAAGCCACTACCGGTCGGCTTTATCAATGTGGAAAATAACGACATCGAGGCAATTAAATCCGCCACCACGGAGAAGACATGTGCTGTCATGTTGGAGTTGATACAGGCGGAGACCGGTGTAAATTTACCCGACGATGATTACCCTAAAAAAGTGCGGGAATGGTGCGATCAGAAAGGTATACTGCTCATACTTGATGAGGTCCAGACGGGGATTGGCCGACTCGGCACACTGTTCGGTTATCAAACATACGGCATTGAACCTGATATTATGGCCCTTGCCAAGGGACTGGGTGGTGGCATGCCTATCGGAGCGTTTCTGGCCAAGGAAAAAGCCTCTGTTTTTACCGTTGGAGATCACAACTCTACCTTCGGAGGTAATCCGGTAACCAGCGCCACTGCCTACGCCACGCTAAAATACGTTATTGAGAATGATATTCCCGGGAATGCCAAACAAGTTGGACAATACCTTATTGACGGTTTGAAGCAACTGCAACGAAAATATCAGTTCATTACCGAAGTGCGGGGGCGTGGACTGTTGGTGGCGGTAGAATTCGATAACGAAATAGGACAGTCGATACTCATGGCCTGCCTCAAGGAAGGGCTGCTGGTGAACCAGGTGAAGCCCAACGCCCTGCGTTTCATACCACCTCTGAATATCGGCAAGAGTGAGGTCGATGAGGCGCTAGGAATACTGGACAAGACCCTGTCAACCGTTTAAACTTGGTTACCTTGAAGGAGATATGAAGTGGCAGATAAGGTGATACTGGCTTATAGCGGAGGTCTTGATACATCCGTAGCCATCAAATGGATACAAGAGAAGTACGGCCTGGACGTGATTACGCTCACGATTGATGTCGGCAATGAGCGTGATTTTGCTGCTGTTAAGGAGAAGGCACTAAAGACGGGTGCCATCAAGGCACTCGTGGTCGACGCCAAGCAGCTGTTTATCGATTACTTTGTCTTCCCGGCCCTGCAGGCTAATGCCCTCTACGAAGGACAGTATCCGCTGGCGACCGCTCTCTCCCGTCCGCTCATGGTGAAGCTGATGGTAGATGCTGCAGCAGAAGAAGGCGCCACCGCCATTGCCCACGGTTGCACTGGCAAGGGAAATGACCAAGTACGGTTTGACGTCGGTATTAAGACCCTGGCCCCCAACCTCAAGATTATCGCCCCAGCCCGGGAATGGGGTATGACACGAGAGGAGACGATAACCTACGCCGAACAGCACGGCATACCCGTGCCGATTACGGTCAATAGCCCTTATTCGATTGATGAATGTCTCTGGGGGAAGGCCATTGAGTGCGGCATCCTCGAGGACCCCTGGGCTGAACCGCCAGAAGACGTCTTCACCTGGACGAAGTCACTGGACAAAACCCCGGATAAGCCGACCTATATTGAGATAGGTTTTGAGAAGGGCACTCCCACTAGTTACGATAGTGAAGTGATGAACGGGGTTGAGCTTGTCCAGACACTAAATGAAATCGCTGGAAAACACGGCATTGGCAGGATTGACCACATCGAGAACCGCGTCGTCGGCATCAAATCACGTGAAATTTATGAAGCCCCAGCGGCCACGGTACTATTACAGGCACACCAGGCCCTCGAAGCGATGACATTATCCAAGGACCAACTCCGTTTTAAGCAGAAGGTGGCCACAGAATATGCCGACCTCATCTATAATGGACTATGGTTCAGTGCCCTCAACCGGGACCTCTCAGCCTATATCCTCAGCACACAACGCTTCGTCACCGGGACAGTCAGGATGAAATTGTTCAAGGGACATACCAACGTCGTCGGTCGCCGGGCACCCAAATCACTATACAATCTCGGCCTGGCCACCTATGACAAGGGCGACCAGTTCGACCAGAGTGCCGCAGCTGGCTTCATTCACCTCTGGGGCTTACCAGCACAGACCCAGGCACAGACACAGCTACTAGCCGATATCGAAGGACCGCTCAGTCTTCTTGCCCCGGAGGAGCCAGAGGAAGAGCCATGAGTCAGATACGCGGACGTTTTAATAAGGACGCCGATAAGCTGGCGGAGACCTATACTGCCTCGATACAGTTTGACAAGCGCCTTTACCCATACGATATTACTGGTAGCATCGTCCACGCACGGATGCTGGCAAAGCAGGGTATAATCTCGGAGCAAGAGGCCCAGACCATCATCGGTGGCTTGAACTCCATTAAGAAAGAAATCGAGCAGGGTAAATTCGAGTTCAAACCAGAGCTTGAAGATATCCACATGAATATTGAGGCCCGCCTCATTGAGAAGGTCGGAGAAATCGGAGGCAAGCTCCACACCGCTCGCTCCAGAAACGACCAGATAGCCGTTGATATGCGGTTGTTCACGCGGGATGCAATTGCTCAATCGATTGCGGAAATCCGGGGACTGCAGAAGGCACTCGTTGACCTGGCGGAAGCCAACAAGGACACCGTCATTCCCGGTTACACGCACCTGCAGCAGGCACAACCAGTACTGCTTGCCCATCATCTCCTGGCCTACTTCGAGATGCTCCAGCGAGATGCCGACCGGTTCAAATGCTGTCGTAAACGGACGGACATCCTGCCCCTCGGTAGCGGGGCACTGGCTGGTGTCGCCTATAACATCGACCGTGAATTCCTTGCCCGGGAACTGGGCTTCGACCGGATAAGCCAGAACAGCCTTGACGCCGTATCCGACCGTGACTTCGTGATAGAGTATGAGGTTGCCACCAGCCTCTGTATGATGCATGTCTCGCGGCTGGCTGAGGAGGTTATTTTGTGGTCTTCGGCAGAGTTTGACTTTATCGAGCTCGACGACACCTACGCCACCGGTTCGAGTATCATGCCCCAGAAGAAGAACCCGGATGTCGCCGAGCTTGCTCGGAGCAAGACGGGACGGATCTACGGCAACCTCATGGCACTATTGACCACCATGAAAGGCCTACCGCTAGCCTATAACAAGGATATGCAGGAAGATAAAGAAGGATTCTTTGACACCGTAGATACATTGCTGGCTACACTGGAAGTAATGGCCAGCATAGTGGCTACACTCCACATCAAGACAGATAATACGACCAAGGCTGTTCGGCGGGGCTATCTACTGGCGACCGACCTCGCCGACTACCTCGTGAAAAAAGGAGAGTCATTTCGTACCGCCCACGATATTATCGCCCGTCTGATAGGCTACGCAGTCAGTCAGGACAAGACCCTTGATATGCTTAGTCTCGAAGCATACAAACAGTTCTCTCCCCGCTTCGGCGAGGATGTCTATTCAATCACCGTAGAGTCATCACTGGCCGCCAGGGACAACATTGGTGGTACTGCCCCGAAGCGAGTGGCGCAAGCCCTGGCCAATGCCCGAAAAGCACTCGAGGAGAGCTCAACATGAAAAGTGACCTGGTCAAGATTGCTCCGTCTATCCTCTCAGCCGACTACGCTCACCTTGGCGATGCGGTCACCGAAGCGACCAGCGCCGGTGCCGATTACATTCATGTGGATGTAATGGATGGACGTTACGTGCCACCGATAACCATCGGAGCGCAGACAGCGGCCGCACTCCGTTCGCGAACCAACCTGCCTTTGGATGTCCACCTGATGGTGGAAGCACCCGAGGACCAGATTGACCAGTTTGCACAGGCCGGGGCAGACATCATCACCGTCCATGTCGAGGCCTGCACCCACATTCATCGGACAATACAGTACATTAAGGAACTGGGAGTAAAGGCCGGAGTCGCCCTCAGTCCGGGCAAACCAATTATCTCCCTAGAAGAGATTCTTTCAGAGGTCGACCTGGTATTGGTGATGACAGTCAATCCTGGTTTCGGTGGACAAAAATTTATTGAATCAATGTGTGACAAGATAAAGCGACTCCGGATGGTGCTCGACAGCCGTGGTCTAACCACTGAGCTTGAAGTGGATGGCGGTATCCACGCCGGTAACGCCGCCAGAGTAGTGGAAGCCGGGGCCAGAGTATTAGTAGCCGGTGCCGCCGTATTTGCGACGGAACTATCTGTGAAAGAATCCCTGGAAAAAATAAGGGCTAGCCTGAGGTAGAGGTCTGTATTTTGGTTACCTTGTGCTGTGTACGCAGGCACCTCGTACAGAGGTTTAGTCGTTTCTTCTTACCGTCAACAACAATAGTGACTGGGTGAATGTTCGGCAGCCATCGCCGTTTGGTGTGACGCTTGGAATGACTGACGTTGTGGCCGAACTGGGGTGTTTTGTCACACAAATCGCACTTCAATATTATGTCTCCTTGACTATTGCGTAAGATTGCAGTATTTTATTGTATACTATCTTACCATAGCAAAATAAACTTGACAAACGTGGAGCAGCAATATTGATTACGTGGCAAGCATCAATTAAGGGCTAGTTGCCCGCAAGCTCAGCAGAGATTGTCTGAGCAACCCACAAGGAACCCGAAAGGACATAATAAGATGAGGCAAAGCGAAGTTATCACCGGACAGGATTTCCGTGAGATGTTTACTTGCGCCACTGCCTGGCTCGAGAAGAGCGCCTCAGAAATTGATGCTCTAAACGTCTTCCCCGTGCCCGATGGTGATACCGGAACCAATATGCTGCTGACGATGCACTCCTGCATGGAGGAGGCCTATCGTGCTCCCGACAACAGCACCTCAGCAATAGCACAGGCTATCGGCAAGGGTGCCTTGATGGGGGCAAGGGGCAACAGCGGCGTGATACTATCACAGATACTGAGAGGTCTAGCACAGGATGTGGCCGGCAAGGAATCGTTGACTGGAGCCGATTTGGCCGACGCTTTAGCGGAAGCATCACGGATGGCCTACAAAGGGCTGAGTAACCCGGTAGAGGGAACAATTCTAACCGTTATCAAGGATGCTTCCTCAGCTGCACAGAAACTGGTAAGTGAGGGGGACACTAACCTGACTTCCGTAATGGAGGCAGTTGTTAATGCCGCCAACGCGTCAGTAGCCAATACCCCGGCATTGCTCCCGATCCTGAAAGAGTCCGGAGTGGTAGATGCCGGGGGGCAGGGCCTCTATACCCTCCTCGAGGGTGCTCTCCATTATCTGCGGGGAGAGGCGGAACAGATACAGTTTCGCAAGCCTCAGATTGTCGCCAGCAGTATACCCTTAACGGCCAGACCCCCAGAGATGATTGCCGCCGACGAAGTGCCCTTCGGCTACTGTACCGAGTTCATGGTTAAAGGCCAGAAGCTTAAGCCGGACAAGATTAGAACGAAGCTAGAGAAGAGGGGAGAATCCCTGATTGTGGTCGGTGATGACACGACCACCCGCATTCACATCCATACCCTAGACCCCGGTGATGTCATCCACTATGCCGCCTCGCTGGGGACAATGCACCAGATTTCCATCCGCAACATGGACGAGCAGCACCGCGACTTTCTCGACATGCAGAAGGACAAGGCTCCAGCGGTTGATATGGCTATCGTGGCTGTGGTCTCCGGCAATGGACTCGCCGAGGTTTTTTCCAGTCTCGGTGTGACTGCCATTGTCCCTGGCGGACAGACGATGAATCCCAGTACCAAGGACATACTGCACGCCATCGAATCAACCGCATCCGATAAGGTTATTGTCCTACCCAACAACAAGAACATTGTGCTTGCCGCCGAGCAGGTCACATCCATAACAGATAAAAATGTTGAGATTGTGGCCACGGAAACAATACCACAAGGCGTGGCCGCTCTCCTAGCCTTCGACTTCGAGGCTGACCTCACGACCAATGCCCGGCTGATGAAGCAGGCATTACCGTCGGTCAGGTCAGTAGAGATTACACGAGCGGTACGCTCCACCAAGATAAACGGTATTAAAATCAAGCGTAAACAGGCCATCGGTCTCCTCGATGGTGAACTGGTGACAGTAGGGGATGATACTACCAGTGTCCTCTACGATACCCTGGCCAAACTGGACCTGGATAATCAGGAGATAGTTACGATATACTTTGGCGCCGACACGGAACAGACGGAGGCCGAGCAGGCCAGTGCTACCATCCGCGAGCAGCATACCCAGCTTCAAGTTGAGGTGGTCCGAGGCGACCAGCCTCACTACCACTATATTGTCTCCATAGAATGAGGGAGGACTCTAGCGATGACAGTTAAGATTGTCACTGATAGCCTGTCAGATATAACCGAGGACAACTCTGGGGGCCTGGACATCACAATTGTGCCACTGACAGTGCTGTTCGGTCGTGAGACCTATCTCGACCGGGTCACTATCACCACCGAGGAGTTCTATCACCGACTGACCACTCAAGACATCGTACCCACAACCACTCAGCCCACTCCCCAGGCCTTCGCTGATGTCTATAACAGGCTGGCCGAAGAGACCGACGAAATTCTGGTCATCACCCTATCTTCAAAACTCAGCGGCACCTATCAGTCTGCGATGGGTGCTATCGAGATGATGGAGAAGAAGTGCAGTGTAGAGGTAATTGACTCACAAACAGTGGCCATGGCACTGGGGTTGGTAGTCCTTGCTGCGACCAGAGCAGCCCAGGAGGGGATGAAGCTGGACGCACTGGTTGATTTCGTGCACCAAGCACTATCCCGAGCACATTTCCTCGTCTACTTTGATACCCTTAAGTACCTGGCCAAGGGCGGACGCATCGGTAAGGCCCAGGGCATGCTGGGCTCAATGCTGTCAATCAAGCCGATACTCACCATTAAGGAAGGGGAAATCTCCCCAGTAACCCGATTACGGTCACAGGCGGCTGGAACCGAATACCTGTACAACTTCATCACCAGCTTCCAACACGTCGAAGCATTAGCTGTTGAGCACAGCACCCAGCCTGAGATAGCCGATAGACTGGTTGACCGTTTGAGTGTTTCCGTTCCCAATGTGCCGATTGTGCGGTCTGTGGTCAGTCCAGTACTAGGGACCTACGCTGGTCCGAATGCCATCGCCGTAACCGTGTTAGAAGGCACGGGCATTTAATGCTGCTGACGGTCGTTAACGCAGTACCACTGACCGGTCATTTAGAGTGGTGCATTCAATCACCACGACTAGGCTGCGATTCGCTCCTCTATCGACTATTGCGTAAGCTATGAAGGCAAGGTTCTATCAATGGATTTCGAGTCTCTGCGTAAAATCCTCAAACTCGAACTAAGCAAGGGCTATGCGGATACAGCCGTAATCGGTGGTCTGGACAGATTTCTCCAGAACTGGAGTGGCCCGGCAATAGCATCGATAAGTAATCGCCGGCTGCTCGGTCGCTTTCGTAAGCTCGGTCTTGATAAACCCCACTACGCAACACTGACCAGAGAGCAACGACAA
Source organism: Dehalococcoidales bacterium (assembly GCA_020342155.1). Lineage (GTDB taxonomy): Bacteria > Chloroflexota > Dehalococcoidia > Dehalococcoidales > Fen-1064 > W589. Next base: position 918,514 of record CP070842.1, on the reverse strand, counting down.
CAGTGGGCGGCGGAAGTTCTGAATCTCCTCGAAGAAATACTGGCAGAGGCAGAAAAGAAGCCAGGACCAAAGTCGGCCCCGCGAACCAGCCACCCGACACCAAGGGCCAGACAACCCGGTCCGGTCGCTGGTTCCCTCGATTCCCCGATAACGGTTGTGAAAGGTATCAGTGCCAGTACCGCCACCAGGTTCGAAAAGCTGGGTGTCAGGACTATCCGCGACCTGCTATATTTATTTCCACACCGCCACCTCGACTACAGCCGGATAAAGACCGTCTCGCAGCTTACCGAAGGTGAAGAGGAGACCATCGTAGCCAATGTGTGGCAGGCAACCGAGACGAGACCGGGCGGACGACGCAGCACTGAGGCTATCGTCGGTGATGAGACGGGTAATGTCAGGGCGGTATGGTTCAACAATCCCTATCTCGTCCGTCAGCTCACGACCAATACCCGGATAGTCCTAAGCGGTCGGGTAAAGCTCTTCCAGGGACGTTATGTCTTTGAGTCCCCTGAGTGGGAACCGGTGCAGGAGACAGACCTGATCCACACCGGACGTCTCGTCCCCGTCTACCCCCTCACTCAGGGACTGCGCCCACGGCAGGTACGAAAGCTGATGAAGCAGGTCACCGACCAGTGGGCGTGGCAGGTGCCCGATTTCTTACCAGAGGCGATAAAACAACACCGCGACCTGCTGGAACTACCCCAGGCAATTTACCACGCACACTACCCGGATGATGAAGCTCTGAAAGACCGGGCCCGGGTTAGATTGGCCTTTGACGAGCTTTTCCTCCTCCAGCTCGGTGTACTGAACAAGAAGCGGGAATGGCAGGAAGACCAGGCAGCAAATCCCCTAGGTACCCAGATAGAAGTGCTCGACAAATTTATAAAATCGCTACCCTTCCAGCTGACCGCCGCTCAGGATAGGGTACTTAAGGAGTTGTTAGCCGACCTCGAGAAATCAAAGTCGATGTCGCGGCTGCTACAGGGAGAGGTCGGCAGTGGTAAAACAGTGGTGGCCACCGCCGGGCTGCTCATGGCCGCTGCCAACGACTGCCAGGGAGCACTAATGGCACCCACCGAAATACTGGCGGAGCAGCACTTCGGTACCATCTGCCAGTTGCTCTCGGCAACCGGACAGACCGGGGAGCAGGAAAATCACATAAACACCTACTCCGGCATCCTGTCCCGGCCCATCACCGTCGCCCTCTTGATGGGCGCCACCCCGGCAGCCCGGAAACGGGAACTCCACCGGCAAATTCAGGATGGTGATATCGACATCGTTATCGGCACCCACGCCCTTATTCAGAAGGAAGTAGAGTTCCAACGCATGGGCCTGACCGTAATCGATGAACAGCACCGTTTCGGCGTCGCCCAGCGCTCTACCCTGCGCCAGAAGGGACATAATCCCCATGTGCTCGTAATGACGGCTACCCCCATCCCCCGGACACTGGCCCTGACCCTCTACGGTGACCTCGACTTATCGGTCATCGACGAGCTGCCACCGGGCCGACAGGAAATCAAGACGAAGTGGCTCAAACCATCGCAGCGCGAGAGTGCTTATGCCTTCCTGCGCCGCGAGATATCTGCTGGTCGCCAGGCCTTCATTATCTGCCCGCTGATTGAAGAATCGGAGGTAGTCCAGGCAAGAGCCGCCACGATTGAGCACGAGCACCTCTCCCGCGAGGTCTTCCCCGACCTCAAGCTGGGCTTACTGCACGGTCGTCTCTCGGCGGCAGATAAAGAAAAGGTAATGCGCCGCTTCTACAACGACGAGCTGGATATTCTGGTCTCGACAGCGGTTGTGGAGGTCGGCATTGATGTGCCCAATGCCACCGTGATGATGGTGGAGAGCGCTGACCGCTTCGGGCTTTCCCAGCTTCACCAGTTCCGCGGCCGGGTGGGACGGGGTAAAGAGCAGAGCTACTGCATGCTCATGGCACAGGAGCCTTCGGAGGTCGCCCGGATGCGACTCGACATCATCGAGAACACCCAGGACGGCTTCAAGCTTGCCGAGGAAGATTTAAAATTACGCGGGCCGGGGGAGTTCTTCGGCACGAGGCAGAGCGGCCTGCCCGACCTGCGTATGGCCAAACTCTCCGATGTACCCCTGCTGGAAATGGCCCGCACCGAAGCCCTGAAGCTCTTCGAGGAAGATAGAGCCTTGGAGAAACCGGAGCATGCCCCCCTGCTCAAAGAAATGACGCGGGTGTGGACAACCGAGGCTGGGGAGTGGAGTTAGAGGAAAACTCCAAGTCAATGTTGTAGAATTGAAAGAGGGCTAGTACTCTACACACTCCTATAACCGCACCAGGAGAGAACATTAATGAAAGTAGTCGCTATCAACTCCAGCCCCAATATGGACAAAGGCAACACCGCCGTTATCCTCAATCCCTTTATCGAAGGTATGAGGGAGGCCGGGGCGGAGGTTGACCTTTACTACACCAAGAAACTCAATATAAACCCCTGCCAGGGCGAGTTCAACTGCTGGTTCAAGACACCGGGGGAGTGCTTCCAGAAGGACGACATGCAATGGCTCCTCCCTAAAATGAATGAGGCCAAAATCTGGGTCCTGGCCACGCCGCTCTATGTTGATGGCATGTCCGGGCCGATGAAGAACCTCATCGACCGAATCATTCCGAATGCTCGACCTTCCTTCGAATTACGTGACGGCCATATCCGGCACCCGGGGCGAGGTCAGAGCCGAGCATCCAGGATGGTGCTGGTCTCAAACTGTGGTTTCTGGGAAAAGGACAATTTCAATGCCCTGCTTGTACATGTCCAGGCAATCTGCAAGAATACAAAAATGAGGTTTAAGGGAGCGTTACTACGGCCCCACGGACCGGCCTTAAAGCGGATGCTTCAAATTCCAGGTCTGGTCGATGATGTTATTGAAGCCGCCCGTGATGCCGGTCGACAATTAATCCGGCAAGACGAAATATCACATCAGACACTCGAGATAGTGAGCCGTGACCTGATGTCAATGGAAGACTATTTGAACAGAGGCAACCGGGGCTCTAGGCAGCGGCCAGATACGGCTAAAGAGAGTTAGCTGGTCCCATATCTGACCCTGATTACTACTCGCAAGTCCGGTGGTCTCACGTCCTCACGTTATCACCTTTGTTATGTTATAATTCAGACGTACTCTAGTTCTAAACCAAGAGATAGATGCTTAAAGAAATACTGATTGACCTGCTGACACAGGCGGCGGCACAAGCCCAGCAGTCGGGTAAGCTGCCCTCGGTAACCCTACCGCCGGTAACCATCGAGCGCCCACAGAACCCCGAGCATGGCGACTATGCCTCCAGTTTACCCCTTAAACTGGCACGCTCGGCTGGCACCAACCCGCTGGATATTGCCCGTGAGATGGTCAGTCTGATTCCGGCCACCGCGGAAATCGAAAATATCACGGCCGCCCCACCCGGATTTATCAACTTCACCCTCAAGGACAACTGGCTGGCACAGCAGGTCGAATCTATCCTCAATGCTGGAGAGACTTTTGGCAATATCGACCTCGGTCATGGCAGCCGGGTACAGGTGGAGTTTGTCAGCATCAACCCAACCGGGCCGCTGCACGTCGGGCACGGACGCGGCGCCATCCTCGGTAGTACCCTTTCCAACACCCTCACCGCCGGTGGCTATCAGGTGGAGAAAGAATACTATTTCAACGATGCCGGTAGCCAGATGGAGGCCTTCCGACGCTCCCTGTTCGCGCGTTACCAGCAATACCTCGGCAAAGACGCTGAGATGCCCTCCGAGGGCTACCTCGGTAACTACATGGTCGACCTCGCCAAGGAGCTCATTAATGAGGTAGGCGACCGTTTCCTGACCATACCCGAAGTAGAGGCCATGTCCGCACTGGGCAGGCTCGGTTTTGAGAGGATTCTGAGCCAGATGCGGGAAGACCTCAAGCTGCTTCGAGTAGACTTCGATGCCTGGTTCAGCGAGCAGAGCCTCTATGAAAACGGGCAGTTCGAAAAAGTGATGTCGCTACTCCGTGAAGGCGGTTACCTGGCAGAAAAGGAGAATGCTACATGGTTCGTTTCCACTGCCCTCGGCGAGGACAAGGACAATGTGGTCGTGCGTGGTGATGGCTTGCCTACCTATTTTGCCGCCGATATCGCCTATCACTACAACAAGTTCATCGAGCGTAAGTTCGACCGTGTTATCGACATCTGGGGGGCCGACCACCAGGGCCACGTCTCACGACTGAAGGCGGTTATTGGTGCCCTGGGTATCGACCCTGACCGGCTGGAGCTGATAATCCATCAGATGGTCACCCTCCGCCGAGGTAGTGAACTAATGCGCGTCTCCAAGCGCAGCGGGGATATCATTACTCTGCGTGAGGTAATCGATGAGGTAGGGACGGATGCCTGCCGCTACTTCTTCCTGTCCCGCTCGGCTGACAGCCAGATGGACTTCGACCTGGAACTAGCCAAGAAAGAGGCCCCAGATAATCCAGTCTACTACGTCCAGTACGCCCACGCCCGTATCGCCAGTATCCTGCGTGTCGCCGGAGAACGGGGAATAACTCATGCCGACGGAGACGTATCTCTCCTTACCAGTGAGCCCGAGCTGACCCTTATCCGAAAGCTGTTGCTCCTGCCGGAGATGGTCGAGGTGGTCGTCCAGACCCTTGAGCCGCACCACCTCACTTACTATGCCCAGACCCTGGCCACCACGTTCCATAGCTTCTATAAACTGTGCCGTGTCATCTCCGATGACCAGACACTGACCAAGTCCAGACTTAAGCTGGTGGGGGCCACTAAGATTGTGCTCGCCAGGACTCTTCATCTCATGGGGATGACAGCACCGGACAGGATGTAAGGTACATAAACCACAACTAGTCGTCAGGCCTCAAGTTGCTTAATAGCAGCTTCTAATTTATGACACTGCTGATTGAGTTCCTGCCAAATCGGTTCACTCCCAATTACGGGCTGTGCGACATCAAGCATATGCCGCATCTCGGCAACCCAGAACTCAGACCAATCCCTGGCAGCCACCGGATCCACAACGTAAAAGCTATTTTCTAATTTGTCGGCTGCCTTTACAATGAAAGCGTCCATTCCGTACTCCAAGCACCGTTGTAGACACTCCTCACCCTGAACAGCCCTATCACCAGCAGTACTATCAAAGGTATTCGCCTGTACCAGCTGAGCCACCCTCTCCCCGAACCGTTCTTTAATCTCATCGATACTGGTATCCGAGTCTTCTGTGATGTCATGCAGGATGGCAGCTTTAACAATATCAGGCTCGTAGCTGTAATTGTATAAATACATACCCATACGTACACTGTGTAAAACAACCGGCTTGGGATTGTGCCCCGACTCCATCATTCGGGTCACCAGAAAAACAACTGCCTCTTCAATTTCCTGTGCGTCTTGTGGGTTCTTTTCCGGCAAAGCTATTCTCCTTTTCGGTTCTCCTGCTAAAACCGGCCCCTGGCCAACAACTTGATAAAGGTTAATCCTTCTTGACATGATACAGGTATCGTGATGTCGAAGACGTGTCCCGATTATAGGGCTCTGGGCTGGCAATAGATTCTCTCATCAGGTTCTCCCAGATGAAGGTATTTCCCTCGTCTGCGAACGCTTGCTGCATCCCGCTGGCAATTTGGTGCTTTAGTTGCATATGAACGTAATGCTCTTCGCTGAAATCATAAACTCTGTATGCCAGACCATTCTCTTTTAGGGCAGATGACAGGTCTTCTTCACAGAAGATGGCTATTTGTCCATCAGGTTTGATTATTTTTCTCAGGCCCGCCAGTGTTGTCTTCAAGTCTCTGCCGAAGAATATCGAGTCAATCGACAGGATAATATCAAATGAGTCGTCTTCAAAATCCAACGCCTCTATGTTACCGACTATAAAATGCAACCGGTTCCTTTTATCTTCTGTTCGTTCTAGAGCCTGGTCAATAGCCTCAGCAATATAGTCGACACCGGTCACTGAGGCTTGAGTTAAGTCGGATATATACTCGGCTATCCCTCCGTTACCGCATCCGATATCAAGCACCTGTAACGTCTCATCAGGTTTTACTATCTCGAGCATCCTGTTTATTTGGTCAATATCGCTGAAACCATGCTGTCCCAAATCTTTGCCGAAAACAAGCCGGCAGTATTCCGAGAAAGCCTGGCTGTGCTCATTTGCTATGTAGAAATCCTTGTACCAGTACCAGATTGGTGGTCGAAGTCTTCTGATATCATCAGCGGTAGACTTACCTGCACGAGTTAAAGACCAGTTGTCGTCTTCTTTATGCAAGAGCCCTTTTTCTGCCAGGGTCTCAAAAGCCGTTGATAGGTTGAGGGCAAATCGTCTGAAGTATGTTTGGGCCTCCTCCATACTTTTCGGGTAGAATTTGTAGAAATTGTTGTTGGCAGTTTCAGCTGGCTCGGTTAGTTCGGCCAGCACTATCAAAGCCTGGATTTCATCTTCCTGGTAGCTGTCAACCATCTTTATACCAATTTTATCCTCACCACCCCTCCGGTGCATCCGGACTCCAGGTGATGCCGAGTAGACTGTCCCCACGGTCGCGGTTGACCGCCTCAAAAGGCAACCACTCCTCCTCGGTGACCTCCTGCTCGATAATCGGGTACCCGATTGGCACTCCCTCACCAATCACCACCATCGTCTCCAGGTCAAGGTTGATCCCGTACAACTCGGCAATCCTGAGCCCGACCTCTTTCTGCCAATCGGATAAGGGCACCCCGTATTTCGGGATGACCGCCGGTGACCGACTGATAGTACGAAAGCTGGCCGGGTGTGCCATCCGACCACACGTCAGGACACGTCTTTCTACAGGCAATAAAATACCGCTGGCACTTGCCGCCAGGCCTTCCAGTTTTCTAAATAGACCCATACGGCGATAATTCGGAGAAATACAGCAGATACCGGCCAGGGTAACAATTTGCGGCTCGGGCAAACGGGGAATTTGAGTTTTTACTGTATCAGCCAACGCAAATCCCACCGGCGTCTCCCCCGATGTGGCTAATGCTAAGTGTCTCAATTTCGATAAAGACTTTTCCAGATATGAATGATTGGCCTGACGGTATGACAGGTCAAACAACTGATGTACCTTGTCAAGGTCATCTTTTTTCAGGGTTTCTGTTTGGATAACACGCGTATCAATACCACTGATACCAGACTCTTCTGTTGACATCGAATCCCTCCTGCCTACTTAGTTGGATAAGATAACGTTATGCATCCTTGGTTCTGTCCGCAGCATACGATTGCTTTGTGATTCTGTGTTATTCAAAATAAACATCCTTGCGGGGATTTTCCAGTGCTCGGAATCCAAAGTCGACTCTTAACGCATGACCGTCTGACAAAGCTGGCAGGTGTTCCTGACCAAACCAGCCGATTTCCAGTGTCTCAACTGATGTTTTTTGTTTCCCGCCGACAATTTCACCAGCGAAAAGGATATGAGTTACCTCTCGACCACGATTTACGTTCGTTATGGCATCATATCGAAGTGAACTGAATACGCCGAGTAACCTGGTAATACGAACCTGAAGCCCCGTTTCTTCTTCGAACTCGCGGCGGGCGCATTCTTCCGGGGTTTCGCCAAGATCCTGCGCCCCGCCTGGAAGTGCCCATAGTCCATTGTCAGACCGCCGCACAAGACAGACTTCTTTTCTGTCGTTCACTACGATCGTATCCGCTCCGACATTTGGTGTCACTGGCGCAGGCATTATTCTACTCGCAGGCCATTACCTTCTATACTGTCGTACCAATTAGCGGAATTGTATTGCTCTACTGACGACTTGTCAATGCAACTCAAATGAAATGCTTGATAACAACCCTACTACTACAACCCTTGCTCCTTGTAGCGCTTAAGCAGCTCTGAATAACCACCACGTCCACTCCGCCTTCTCTGCCATCGTTCTGTCGGCACCTGTCCCTTTATCTTGGCCGGCACCCCCACCACGAAAGAATTGTCGGGTATCTCCATCCCCTGACTCACCACACACCCCGCCCCCACTATACAGAAGCTACCAACCACAGCATTGTCCAGTACTGTTGAGTTGTTTCCAATGAGGCAGTTATTGCCAATCTTAGAGCAGTGCACCACCACGCTGTGACCAATGGTCACGTTATCACCAATTTCCACCGGTCCCCCGGAGTGTATCACCGAGTTGTCCTCCACCATAGTGTTACGGCCAATCTTGATGCTAGCAAAGTCGCCCCGTATTACTGCCCCGGGGAAAATCCCGGAACCCTCACCAATCTCGACATCGCCGATAACGTAGGCGGCTTCACTTACAAAGGCCGACTCTGCAATGACCGGCGTCTTATCCCCAAAACTTCTTATCATATTTCTCCTCCGACCGCCTATACTAGCTGCTGGCGCCTTTACCAGTCAAACTAACCATGCTGCCCTGTCATTACGAGGAGCCTTGCGAAGAAGCAATCTCCGGTACATCTTCTTGAGAGGGCTGCTGCTTTGTGCTACACTTTTCACGAGGTATTCAGATGAAAAAGCGTGTCTTTTCGGGAGCCCGGCCCACCGCTAAGCAACACATCGGTAACTATCTTGGGGCAATACAGAACTACGTTGCCCTACAGGACGAATACGACTGCATCTACTGCGTTGTCGATATTCATGCCCTGACCTCAATGGAGGATACCAGCCAGCTCCAGGAATACATCCGGGAGATAGTGATCGACTGGCTGGCAGCGGGCATGGATCCGGAGAGAAGCATTATCTTTATCCAGTCCCACGTACCTGAAGTGATGGAGCTGCACACCCTGCTCAGCATGGTAACCCCAATAAGCTGGCTGATGCGTGTTCCCACCTTCAAAGAAAAAGTGAAACAGCAACCGGAGAACGTTAACTATGGGCTAGTCGGCTACCCTGTCCTGCAGACAGCCGATATTACCCTTTACAAGGGTGAGGTAGTGCCGATTGGTGAAGACCAGCTACCGCATCTTGAACTTGCCCGGGAGATTGTCCGCCGTTTCAATAACCAGTTTGGTGAGACCCTTATCGAGCCAGTCGCCAAGCTCACCTCCTTCCCACGGATTGTTGGTCTGGACGGAAGTGACAAGATGGGGAAATCGACCGGCAATGCTATCGAACTGGCAGCCACCCCCGAGGAAACAGAGGAGCGTATCATGACGGCGGTCACCGACCCCGCCCGCCGCTACAGGAATGACCCCGGTCACCCAGAAGTATGCAACATCTACTCCCTCCACGGCTACTTCAGTGAAGCACAACTGGCCGATATTTCCCAGCAGTGCCGTTCCGCCGATATCGGGTGCGTCGACTGTAAAAAATTGCTGGCCGAACACCTCAACGCCAGTCTTCAAGGCCTGCGTGAGAAGAGGGCTGAACTGGCCGCTAAGCCACAGCACATAGCCGAAGTACTCGCTGACGGCGCTCAACGTGCCCGGGTTATTGCCCGGGAAACCCTCGGTGAAGTCAAGCAGAATATGGGGCTTGTCCAGCTTTGATAGAGAACCCAATGGGGAAAAAAGGGGGGTCTAGAATGTCATCGACAGAAGACCTGATTGAACAGTATAAACAGAAACGACAAAAGATAATGGAGATGGGTGGCGTCGCTGCCATTGAGAGACGACACGAGGGCGGGCAACTTTCCGCGCGGGAAAGAATCGACTACCTCTTTGACCTCGGTACTTTCACCGAAATTGGTCTATTCGCCAAGCACCGCACGACTGCTTTCGGGCTGGACAAGCGGGAAATCCCGGCTGACGGCATTATTACCGGTTTCGGCAAGGTAAACGGTCGTTATGTGGTCGCCATGGCCGAGGACTACACATCCATGGCCGGGACCTTCGGCGAGCAGCATGGCCGGAAGCTCTCAAATACCCTCAATCTCGCCCGGGAAAAAGGCTGGCCATTCATCGGCATGAACGACTCCGGAGGCGCCCGACTCCAGGAAGGGATAGATACGCTGGAAGGCTACGGCTGGACCTTCAGGTCACAAATCCTGGCTTCAGGAGTGGTGCCGCAAATCGCCCTGCTCATGGGCCCCTGCCTCGGCGGGCAGGCTTATCACCCCGTGATGCAGGACTTCCTTATCCAGTGCAAGGATACCGGTTTCATGGGTATTGCCGGTTCTGCTTTCGTCGAGACCCAGCTCGGTGAGAAAATCACGCTCGAAGAGCTCTCCGGCTACAAGGCACACGCAGTGAAATCGGGCTGTACGCACTTCGTGGTCGACGATGACAAAGACGCCATTGATAAGGCCAAAGAACTGTTGTCCTTCTTCCCGTCCAATAACCGGGAGACGCCGCCACGACTTGAGACCGACGACGACCCTGAACGGGAGATACCCGAGTTGAACACCATCATCCCTGACCAGCCAACCCGCCCCTATGACATGATGAAGGTCATCAGGGCAATTGTTGATGACGGCCAATTCTGCGAATCGCACGCTCTCCATGCCCGGAGCGTAATAACCGGCTTTGCCCGCTTCAACGGGTGCCCGGTGGGCATCTTTGCTAACCAGCCGATGCACGCTGCCGGGGTGATTAACATCGATGCCGCCGATAAAGCCGCCCGGTTCATCCGGTTCTGCGACCTCTTTAATATCCCGATGATTACACTGGGAGACTGCCCCGGTTACATGATTGGCTCTGAGCAGGACTGGAAGGGTATCCTGCGCCACGGCTCAAAGCTGCTCTTCGCCTGGGCCGAAGCGACCATACCCCTTATCTCAATCATGGTCAGGAAGTCATACGCCGGGGCGCACTATGGTATGTTGGACAAAAGCATCGGTGCCGATTTCGTGTTTGCCTGGCCAACCGCCCGCGTCACCATCGTTGGCGCCGACACTGCCGCCAGCGTTATCTTCGCACGGGAGATAAGGGAGTCGGACAATCCGGACGAGACCCGCGAACGTCGTGTACAGGAGTTCAGCGACCTCTATGAGAACCCCTATCATGGCGCCGAGCGGGGCTATATCGATGACATTATAATGCCCAGTGACACCAGGAAGGTGATAAATCGTTCACTGGACATTCTTAAAGATAAAAATAAAGACAATAAAGCCCACAACGCCAAGACGTGGAAGAAGTTCGCCAACATTAATCTGTGAGGTAGGAGAGAATGGAGATAATCCCAGCGATTGATCTCCGGGGTGGCCGCTGTGTTCGCCTTTATCAGGGTGACTATAGCCGTGAAATGAGGTTCTCTGACGACCCGCTGCAGGTAGCTCTCAAGTGGCAGTCTCAGAGTGCACCCCGACTCCACATTATCGACCTTGACGGTGCTGCCGGTAGTGAACCACAGAACCTTGAGATTGCCCGGCAGATAGCCGCGGCTACCCTGCTGCCCACCCAGATGGGCGGGGGTATCCGCACGCTGGAGACAATCAAAGAGGTACTCACCGCCGGAATTGAGCGCGTAATCCTGACCACGGCTGCGATTGAAGACCCGGACATGCTCAAACAGGCCTGCCGCAAATACGGAGACTATGTAGTTATAAGTATCGACGCCCGCGAAGGGCTGGTGGCCACACACGGTTGGCAGCAGGACACGGGAATCAGAGCCGTAGACTTTGGCCGGTCAATGGCTCAACTGGGTGTACAACGCCTGATATACACCGACATCATCCGCGACGGCACCCTCACCGAACCGAACTTCACCGCCATCACCGAACTGGTTAATGTTACCGGCCTACCAGTCATCGCCGCTGGCGGCATTTCCTCGATACTCCACCTCAAGATGCTGAAGCAACTCGGCGTTGAGGGAGCAATACTCGGCCGGGCACTTTACTCCGAGGACATCAACCTCAAAGAAGCCATTGAGACGGTTGGTTGAATCGCCATCTGCATAGTACATACACTCCAGGGATTTTTCGTCAATGCAACTCAGAGAGCACACATGGACACTCCAAGGAGACAGAGTCGTCTTGCGTCCGATGAACGAGGACGATTGGGATATCCTGCTGAAGTGGAACAGCGACCCCGCGGTACTCTACTTCTCTGAAGGCGATGACGTCGTTGCTTATGACCTGGAACAGGTCCAGCAAATCTATCGGGGAGTATCGCAAAAGGCCTTCTGTTTCATTATTGAGTTTGATGGCAACGTCATTGGTGATTGCTGGCTTCAAGAAATGAATCTGGAACGGATCCTGGAGCAATATCCAGGGATGGATTGCCGCCGTATTGACTTAATAATAGGTGAGAAAGGATTCTGGGGACAGGGACTTGGTACCGATGTAATTCGCACTCTGACCAGATTCGGTTTTGAGCAAGAGAAGGCCGATGTCATCTGCGGTGTTAGCATTGGCGACCATAATCCACGCAGTTTGAAAGCTTTCCAGAATGCAGGGTACAGGGTCATCGCCAAAACTGAGGAGTCACCAGGAAGAAAAGCCAGATTTAGCTATGACTTGGCAATCACGAGAGAAGAAGCAGTATAATACGCTTCAGAGTTTCTGTTACTTAAGGTAACTGAGGGGGTGAGGTAGATAGACATCGAATTCGATGAGAAGGGGCTTGTTCCCGCCGTAATCCAGAACGCCGACACCGGCGAGGTACTCATGCTGGGTTATATGAACGAGGAAGCGTTGAACAAGACACTCTCCGGCGAAGACGTCTGGTTCTACAGTCGCAGCCGTGAGGAGATGTGGCACAAGGGAGCCACTTCAGGCAACTACCTCAAGGTGCAGTCTGTCTGGAAGAACTGCGAGGACAACAGCCTCCTTGTAAAGGCACGCCCCATGGGTCCTACATGCCACACCGGCAACCAGACCTGTTTCTTTACGGAGTTCCCCCGGCAGGATGGTTCCTAGCTAGCAGCTTCAGCGGGTGTTTCCTCCGCCTGCTCCGCCTCCATTACCCTGTTCAACGCCATTATGGCTACTTCAATCTGGTCGTCATCAGGCTCACGGGTCGTCATTGACTGCAGCCACAGCCCTGGTGCCAGAACCGCCCTTATGAGAGGATTTCTGGCGTGCCTGGTGCCAAAATAGATTATTTCATAGCCGAGTGCTGCTATCAATGGCACGAGAACGATTCGTGATAGCAATTCCACCCACCGTGCCGGTTCAGCCATCCCCACCAGGGAAAAGACAATTATGGCCAACACCAGCACCATGAATATAAAGCTGCTGCCGCAACGGACATGAGCTTTGCTATACTCCTTCACCGCCTCTACTTCCAGTGGTACGCCGGCTTCGTATGCATTTACCGTCTTGTGCTCGGCGCCGTGATAGGCGAAGACTCGCTTGATATCAGGCATCAGAGAAATCAATTTAAGATAAGCAATAAACATACCCAGACGGATAACGCCCTCAATCACGTGGAACAGCACCGTTGACCCTATCTTAATCTGGTCGGTGATAAAAAAAGGAGCTAAAAAGAAAATGGCAACAGCCGCCACCAGAGCCAGAGCCAGTGTCACCCAAATCCACCAGCCCTCGGCTTTCTCTCCCTCTTCTTCCAGAGAAACATTGGCCGAGTACATAAGTGTCTTAACACCAAGCACGAGCGTCTCAATCAGGACAATAATGCCCCGCAACAGAGGTACGGAGCGTAGTCGGCCAGTGTAAAGTGAAGGCACTGGCTGCGTGTCCTCTATCAGTTCACCATTGGGACGACGCACCACGGTGGCCGTATGCTTACGGCCCCTCATCATCACTCCCTCGATGACCGCCTGCCCACCGTAGTAAAACTCTGCCATTACCAACTCACTATTTCCCAGCAAACAAAAAGGAGCGGCTTAGCATAGCCGCTCCCAAGCTATTCTATCATGAATCTAACTCTGCCTGCCGTAGCGTCGCCGAAAGCGCTCAACACGTCCGGCAGTATCAACCACCCTTTGCTCTCCGGTAAAAAACGGATGGCATTTGCTGCAAAGCTCCACCTTTATCTCCTTCTTGGTGGAACCAAGCGTAAAGGTATTGCCACAGGAGCAGGTCGCCTTTGCATCGGGATAATAGGTGGGGTGAATATCCTCTTTCATTTGATATTATACATGCCCTGCAGGCCCTAGCCTGCGTAGACACTGACCTTTCTCCGGTTATTAGTGGTTGGTTCGTATTTAACGACACCATCAATAAGAGAGAAAAGGGTGTAGTCTCTGCCAACGCCCACATTATTGCCGGGATGAATCCGTGTGCCGCGCTGTCGGACCAGTATCGTCCCGGCGCGGACATTCTGCCCGGCGTAGCGTTTAACACCAAGCCTCTTCCCCTGGCTATCACGACCGTTCTTGGTGCGGCCGCCACCCTTTTTATGCGCCATCTTCGCTTTCCTCTTTCTTGCGGCGGGTCCGCTTCCGGGCAGGTTTCTCGGGTGTAATCCCCGGCGCCACTATCTCTTCGATAGTCAGTCTGGTATATGCCTGTCGGTGCCCCGTTTTCCGGCGATAGCGTACCTTTGGTTTATACTTGAAGACGATAATTTTCGGGGCTTTACCATCACCCTTCGAAGTAGCAACAACCTTTGCCCCCTCGACAGTAGGCGTACCCACGGATACCTTATCACCTTCACCGACAACCAGTACCCGGTCCAGCTCGACGGTAGCACCCTCGACCACATCAATCCGGTCAACGTCCAGCACCTGGCCCTGGGTCACCCGGTACTGCTTGCCTCCGGTTTCAACTATCGCGTAAATCTTCTTACCTCCACCAACTAATCATTGTACCAATTGTCAGTGTGGAGCGTCAAGCGTGCCTCGTTAGTAGGCTTCGCATTATCACGGAAGAATGCTTACTCATAAGTGGATACATATGTGATGTTCGTCCAGCCAAGTGTATGTAGTAATGACTGAATACTATGTTTCAGGCTAAGGAATTCTTGGTAAGAGCATATAGCAGATAGTTGTTCTCATCTGTTCCCAATAAAACTTGCCCCAAAATGGTGTTAATTCGAAGTAGTATAGCTCTCTAGATTCCAAGCTATAGATTACAGGCATTTCACAAGCTGCCCAATGTTTACGTACATTATTTTGGATGAAGTGTGCAACATCAGTGTCTATGTGATTAACGATAGCAACAGGAAAACACACTATGCTATAAAAAAGCGACCTCGGCCATATAAATCTGCCGACTTTTCTTGTTGTATATTTAAATGCTATCTTTGAGAATTCCTGTAATGATTCTCTACTTATTGAAGGGAGAATAGAAAACAGATAAGCGGTGGTAACAAATCCACTCTTGTCAATTTCTAGGCTCGTTTTCTTAGCAATATATTCGAAATGCTGGTTCTTATAGGCAACGTTATCATTAATTCGAAAACCTTCTTTCTTAAGATTAGGGATTATCTCTCGGATATAAGCTTCAGCAGAATCAGAATTAATATCCAATTGATACACTCCAAATCGACATTTCAGTCTCGTGTTGGCTTATTATACAATAAACATGGGGATGAATAACTGGGCGTATGAAGGTTATTTCTGGGAAAACTCAAATGTCCTCAAAATCAATATCACTTATCTACCTATTTTGTAGCTTTTGTAGCGTTGGCCCCATCCCCTGTATCCCATTCCCCAGAGGGGAAGGGGAAGATATGGAAAGAGGGGCTGCGCCCCTCTTTAACTCCCCAAGTTCACAGTAATATTCTTTGCACACGAACTGAAAAGGAACTATCAAAGGATTCTTGATACTAAGGATTCGTGTTTTCTAGAACACCCGTTGCAAGGTTGAGTCGACGATAGAAGCAGTTACGGGCTTCACCCCTGGAATTATATGTATGGCAAATGCCTTCTTTTTTGGGATTCACAAGATAGACAAGTGAGTTCTGCTCGCAGTTAACATACACTTCCTCTAATTCAAAGACATTCCCCGATGTCTCTCCCTTGATCCATAATTCGTTTCTGGACGTACTCCAGAATGTCGCAATACGGGTCTGGATACTCTTTTCGAACGCCTCTTTGTTAGTGTAGGCAATGAGTATCACCTCTTTTGTACTGGCATTCTGAACAGCCACCGGGATTACACCCGGATTCTCTGCTACTACCTGTTGCATCTTCTGAAAATCCAGTCGGAGTTCTTTTCCCTCCTCTAGTTCCTGTACAGATATTGTGTCGTCTTTCATTCTTCTTTCCTGAGAACCTTTTATCGAATATCAGCAAAATCAGCTTTCAGCATGAAGTTATTAATTATTAGAATGCTGTAGCCCCTCCCATAACTCCATCACCTTGGTCCGCAGTTGATCGAGACTGCCGTCGTTATTGATGACAACGCTCGAATGCTTCATCCGCTCCTCATTGGATAACTGAGAGCGGATACGCGACCGGATTTGCTCTTCGGGCAGGCCAGTCCGTTCCCTAGCCCTCTGAACTACTATTGGCTCGGAGGCCACGGTCAGCCAGACCTCATCGACCAGTGGTGTCCAGTTGGCCTCTATCAGAATGGCGGCATCCAGTACTACCACCTTCACCTCCTGCCGGCGATATTCCTCAATCTGTTCCGCCATCATGTCATACATCCGCGGATGCACTATCCGGTTGAGACGTTCCAGCGCCCCGGCTTCACCGAAGACAATTGCACCCAGCTTCTTGCGGTCGATACTACCATCAGCAGCCACAACCTCCTGCCCGAAGGCAGCCACCACATCCTTCCAGGTCTCAGTTCCCGGTTGATAGGCCTGGTGTCCGACCGTGTCCGCGTCTATCACCATCGCCCCCAGCTCAGCCAGGACCTGGGAGACGGTGCTCTTGCCGCTGCCAATACCACCAGTAAGACCGATTACCTTCATAACTCACCAGACCTCATCTCATAAATTCAAATACTACCCTGAATAATACGAATTTTATATCTCCCGTGCTAGCACCAACGCCCACACGGAGGCTGCTCCGGATGCTTTTAACACCGTCGCACAGGCATCAAGGGTTGCCCCTGAGGTGGCGACATCATCGATTAACAGCACCTTCCTGTCACGAAGCTGGTCGTCACGGCAGCTGAATACGCCGATGACATTGTCCCGTCTTTCCTCCACCGTCGATGTTCTCGCCTGGGGTGGGGTATCTTTCTGCCGAACGAGACAACTATCAATTATCGGCAAACCATTCAATCTACCCAGTCCCTTAGCCAGCAGAAGAGACTGATTATAACCACGCTCCCGGAGTCGTTTCCGGTGTAGTGGTACCGGTACCAGAACATCCGCAGGTAAAGTTAAAGTTCTGATGTAATCGTTCAGCAGCACAGCCAGAGACGGAACTATAGCACGCAGGTTCCGGTATTTCAACTGATGTACCGCCTCACGAATTACGCCCTCGAATCGGAACGGAGAGCGAATTCCGTCAATTGTGGCTGACCACTCGATACAGCCGGAACAGAGTTGTCCGTTAGACTGGGGCTTGCCGCACCTGGGACAAATTGGGGGACTAATCCGGGATAAATTACGCTGACACGCCTGGCATAGAAAACTCCCCTCGCCACCACACCCGATACACCACTGGGGGAATAAAAGGTCCAGTGCCATCCCCTTGAGCTTGGTCAACTTAGGGAGCACGCTGGTCATCCTTGAAGGACAGGCTGAGATAAACCCGATGAGAATCAGCGGGCACGGGCGCTATGCATAGCGCCACTCATGATGGGTTCGTCAATGTAGACGTCACCATTCCGTATCTTCAGGTTGAATCCACATGAAGGATTGGTGCACACCCAGGCTTTGTAGCAAATGGTTGCTCCTTGAGAACCGAAATCAGATAGGGGCACCAGGTCACCAGTCTTGCATTTCTGACACTTAGGGAAATTGAACTGTTCCAACGGGGCCACCTCCCAGCCTAAATAAAAACTTCACCCAGTATACACTAAACACCCAGACTTGACAAGAGCTTTCCTTACCTGACAAGTCAACAAAGCCGTAACCCACTTCAGAAGCTGGTGTCGCCCGGTGGCATGATGGCAATATGCGAAAATGCAGAATTCTTGGTAGCCCCATGCCAGTGGTTCTCTCCGGCCGGGATAAAGATTACCGTACCCGGTGTGACCTTTACCTCTTTCTCTTCCGTAGCCACGATTCCCTCTCCCTCGGTGACGTACAGGACCTGGTCGAAGGTATGTGTATGAAATACGTTTACGGCCCCGGGACTGAAATTGACAACCGAGACCCGAAGTTCTTCATTACTATCGCCAATAAGACGTTGCACGCTGACCTTACCCCTGAAAATCGTATTATCACTTGCTTCCTGAGCGGCAACATCTCTAATGCTAACTACTTTCACATCTACCTCCTTATTGGCTAGTTTCTGTCCAAACTGACCGAACTAATACTACTGTAAATAGCACCCTGTCTGGTAAGCTGGCTCCTCATCAGGTAAACCGTATTGACCTCGATATCATGCCTTGCTTTGAAATTGGTGCTCTCAATGACCTGCCCGAACCGCTGCCGTTCCTCCGGTGATACCTGGTCTCGAACCCGGGCCAGTGTTAAATGCGGTGTAAACCCTCTCGATTCTACAGCAAATCCAAGCACAGCCATGCTGGACTCAACCCGCTGCTGCAACTGCTGGAGCTTGTCCGTCTCCCCGGACACCCCCACCCAGGCTACCCGGACCCGCCTCGGATTGGGGAAGACACCCAGTCCCCCAACCTCCAGCCGAAAAGTAGAAATCTCGCGGGTGGCCTCTGTCAGCGCTGCGGTGATATCATCGAGTTGATCTACAGCCACATCGCCCAGGAATTTCAGTGTCAGGTGAATGCCTCTCGGGTCAACCCACCTCACCCCGGAATGACCGCTGGACTTCAAGCGCTCACTAAGTCCCACCAGCTCTTCCTTCAGTCCTTCTGGAAGCTCAATGGCGACGAATGACCGTACCTGCTCCATAACTCAAGACCTCGAATTTGTCACAGGGATACCTGCTGCCTCAACCCTCGGCAATACCCAGCAACCTCCGGGCATTGCCGGATAGAATCTGCTCTTTCGTTTCTGCTGCCAAGTCCAGGGAATTAATCTCTCTCAGGAGTCGGCCCTGCGGCAGCAGCGGATAGTCACTGCCAAAAAGAATCCTGTCAACACCGACAAGCTCGCT
This sequence comes from Dehalococcoidales bacterium, assembly GCA_020342155.1. GTDB lineage: Bacteria > Chloroflexota > Dehalococcoidia > Dehalococcoidales > Fen-1064 > W589. The sequence goes on along the minus strand of CP070842.1, from coordinate 899,572 downwards.
GACCCGATGGTATACCTCAGGAACATAGAGAAAGGTTGAAGCCGCGCTGTCGAAAAAGACGTTTTCCAAAGCTTCCTTTACCTCAGGTATCAGGGCGTAGAAGGGCAGACCACCTCCCCAATGGGCACAGACATGAGTAATCTCCGGATACGCCGTAATCAGGGCATAAAGTCGCTCCGGCGTTACATTCCCCTTACCTGCATACTGGTGGCCCACCGGCTCTGATGCGTGAGTCAACAGGATGAGATTATGCTCCCTGATGACCTCGATTATGGGTACCAGTGTCTCTGCGTCGAACGATTGTGTGTCCGGCCTCATCTCACCGAGACCCTTTGCTCCCCCGCGGACACAGCGTTCAATCTCAGCAACGGCGGGCTTAACCGAGTGAGGCTGGACAGTGCAAAAGCCAACCAGGCGTTTCGGGTAGCGGGCTACAGACTCCAGTATATAGTTATTGGTTTCCACACAGAGCTCATGGGTAGTCCAGCCACCGTTCAGTATCACCGCTACATCGACCCCTTCCCGGTCCATGCTCTCAATCAGGTCTTCCACCGTGGCCAGTTTTGCCTTGGGAGAAGAGTAAAGTGAGGCAAAGCAGGGGTCACGCTCAATATACCTGTCGCGGTTCTCCATTATCTGTGGTGAAAAAACGTGCGCGTGAAAGTCGATAACCATCGCCCGATTATAGCAAGCACCCTCCCCCCTTGCAAGCCAGTACACTCCTTGGAGCAAACAATTCCTCTAAGAAAACATTCTAAAACCAACATTCGGCTGTTACTCTCGATAGATAGTGCCAGCTATCAAGTGATAAGAGCCTCTCAATGGCTATCATTACCTATAAATTCCCCTCCATTGATTTGCGACATATTCCTGACTAAGCTATTATATTACTTAGCAGTCTAAGTGTGAGACTGCTAAAATTGTGATATACTGGAGAGAGGAGAGGAGAATGGCAATTAAGCTTCAACCGATGGCCGACCGCTTAGTCGTTAAGCCTATCGAGAAGGAGGAAGTGACCAAAGGAGGCATTGTCCTGCCCGACACTGCCAAAGAGAAACCCCAGGAGGGAAAGGTTCTGGCTGTAGGCCCGGGGCGACTGTCTGACGACGGCAAACGGCTGGCGATGGATGTCAGTGTGGGTGATATTGTTATCTATGCTAAATATGGCGGCACTGAGATAAAGATAGACGATGAAGAGCTGGTGATATTGCGAGAGAGCGATATCCTCGCCAAGAAACCGAAAAAATAGGTCGAGACAGGATGTAAGGAGGAGAGTAAATGGCAAAACAGATAGTATTCGATGAAGAGGTCAGGCATGCTCTGAAGAGAGGGATTGATACCCTGGCCGATTCCGTCAGGGTGACCCTCGGGCCCAGAGGACATTGTGTGGCCCTGGACAAGAAGTGGGGAGCACCGTCGGTAATTGATGATGGTGTTACCATCGCCAAGGACATCGAACTCCCCGACCCATTCGAAAACATGGGTGTCCAGTTAGTCAAGGAAGCCGCTACCAAGACCAATGACGCCTGCGGTGACGGCACAACGACGTCAACCATTCTGGCACACGCGATTATTACCAATGGCTTCAAAAACATCGCCGCCGGTGCCGAACCGATGGAGCTCAAGAAGGGTATCGAGATGGCAACCGAGGCGATAATTGACCAGCTGAAGAAGGTTTCTACCGAGGTCAAGGGTAAAGAGCAAATTGCCCAGGTAGCCACCATGACAGCGGTCGATCACAAGATTGGTGACCTGATTGCCGAGGTTTTTGAGAAGGTTGGTAAGGACGGTGTTATTACGGTTGAGGAGTCCAAGGGCCTCGAGTACGAGACCGAGTTCGTCGAGGGCATGCAGTTTGACCGTGGTTATATCAGTGCCTACTTCGTCACCAACACTGAGAAAATGGAAACAGTCATCGAGGACCCCTATATCCTTATCACCGATAAGAAAATCTCAGCCGTATCTGACTTTCTCCCGGCTCTGGAGAAGATACTACAGGCATCGAAGAACCTGCTGATAATTGCCGAGGACGTCGACGGTGAGGCATTAGCCACTCTGGTAGTCAACAAGCTGCGAGGAACTCTCAACGTCCTGGCAGTCAAAGCACCCGGATTCGGCGACCGGCGAAAGGCAATGCTAGAAGACATCGCCGTTCTGACCGGTGGGACCGTTATCTCCGAAGAGATTGGTCGCAAGCTCGATTCAGTTGCTATCGAGGACCTGGGGAGAGCCCGTCGTGTAACCGCTGACAAAGACAATACCACCATCGTTGAGGGCAGAGGTTCGGATGATGAGATTACGGCAAGAATCAAGCAAATCAGGGCACAGATAGAAGAGACAACCTCCGACTTCGACCGTGAGAAACTCCAGGAACGGCAGGCTAAGCTGGTCGGCGGAGTCGCTGTCATTAAGGTCGGTGCTGCCACTGAGGTCGAGCTCAAAGAGAGAAAGCACCGTGTTGAGGACGCACTTTCGGCTACACGAGCCGCCGTTGAAGAGGGTATTCTGCCCGGTGGCGGTGTTGCCCTGCTCAACGCCTTGCCCGTCTTGAAGAAACTGGGGGTCAAAGGCGATGCAGCCACCGGTGTCGACATCATTCGTAAGGCCGTTGAAGAGCCGATTCGGGCCATTGCCAATAACGCCGGCAAGGACGGTTCGGTAATCGTAGACGCCGTTAAGAAGAGCAAGGTCGGTGTCGGTTATGATGCCGAGAACGATGAGTTTGGTAGCATGGTAGAGAAGGGTATCATCGACCCCACCAAGGTAGTCAGGTCGGCTCTTCAAAATGCCGCCAGTATTGCCGCTATGGTTCTGATAACCGATTCACTAGTAACCGATATTCCTGAGAAAGAACAGGCCCCAGCAATGCCATCACCAGACATGGGCATGATGTAATCAGCCCTTAATAGAAATACGCCGAAAGCCGTGGCTTCAGCGCCACGGCTTTCCCTTTTCATCCACCAAGACGACCGATTACAGTCTGAGCAATCCCTTCAGCTCATCACCATCCTTTACCGGCCCGACCACTGCCAGACGGAGCCGGTCCTCAACTATCAGTTCCTGCGCAACCTCCACTACCTGCTCAGCAGTAATAGCATCAATAATAGACACCACCTGGTCAACACTGAGAATCCTGTTGGTGAGAATTTCCTGTCCACCCGCCCATCCAGCGACACTGCGACTATCTTCCATCCGCAGCAACAGCCGTCCCTTGGACAACTCCTTTACCTTGGTGAGCTCGGAGTTAGAGACGGGCTTATAAAGTGATGCCAGTTGCTCCAGTATGGCCTTGATAGCTACAGGCAGCTTCTCATGCTCCACCCCAGCGTAGATAATCATTGCCCCGGTGTCGTGAAGGTGTTCGACGTAACTGTGTATACTGTAGGCTAAGCCGAGGTTATCACGTATTTCAACAAACAACCGACTGCTCATACCCTCGCCCAGGATAGTATTGAGCAGGTCGAGGGCATAGCGTTTCGGATGTAGCAAGGGCAGCCCCGGCAGCGCCAGACACAGGTGTGTTTGTTCGGTGTCTCGAACCTCCATCCCCAACCGTGGATTTGGTCTCTCCTCATGTGCCAGGTATCCACCGGCTGGCTGCTGACCGCTCCAACCACCGAAAGCCTCATTGACCGCACCAACAACTCCCTCATGCTGGATATCACCGGCAATAGCAACGACAGTGCTGGCAGGCAGGTACCTGCCCGCCAGGAAACCTGTTATCATATCCTGAGTAATCGAGAGAACCGATTCCTCATTTCCTGCGACATCACGCCCCAGGGGATGGTCTGGCCAGAGAAGCTCGTCAGTCAGCATGCTTACCCGCTGGTAAGGAGAGTCTTTTATCGCATGGATTTCCTCAATGATAACCTGGCGCTCTCGTTCGATATCTGCCGGGTCAAGCTTGGAATTCAGCAGAATATCCGCCAGCACATCGAGAGCCAGCAGGAAGTGGGGCTGGGCTACCTTACACCAGTAGAGGGTCAACTCCCTATCAGCAGCAGCGTTGAGGATACCACCTACTCCCTCTATTGCAGCTGCAATATCCTTGGGTGTAGCCCGTTTCGGTGTACCCTTAAAACAGAGGTGCTCAATAAAGTGTGAGATACCAGCCTCCGCCCCCGTCTCGTACCGGGAGCCTACCGCAAGGAAGATGCAGATAGACACCGAGCGGGTGTGGGGCATGGCATGGGTAATAAGACGCAGCCCATTATTCAGGGTAGTCTTCTCAAACAACATCTCACTTCTCCAACCTATTATCATTCTAATGCCATACTTGGCGAAGGTCAATTTGAAGACAGTAAGTCAAAGGCGGTATACTTTCAGTCTAAACGCAGAAATTAGTATGGGAGGCGTAGAAATGGACAAACAGGCTGCACTAGACGAGCTTAAGAGGCGCCAGGAAATAGGCCTCCAGATGGGGAGCCCGGAACGGATAGCCCGACACCGCGAGCGTGGCCACATCACTGTCAGGGAGCGGATAGAGAAACTAGTCGACCCGGGGACATGGATGGAGGAGGGCCTCCTGCGGCAGTTACGTTCTCCCGATGGACGGGAAATGCCTGCTAATAAGGTAAATGGGTACGGTAAGATAGATGGTCGAACTGTTATTGTCCGTGCCGATGACAACACCATCCTCGCCGGTAGCGGCAATGTCAGGGGCCGCTCCAGGGGACTATACCCCGAATTGACCCAGGAGCAAAACTTCCCGGTCATCCGGCTCGGTGAGAGCGGCGGTGTCAATATGCAGACTGTCCAAGGCTCTATTGGCGTGCTAGCAGTCACCTACCCTGCCCAGAACCTGCTCCACCCCAGGCGGACACCCCATATCACCGCCATCATGGGCAACTGCTTCGGTGACCCTACGTGGACGGCAGCTATCTCCGACCTAGTGGTGATGGTCAAAGGAACCTGCATGGCCGTTTCGGGACCAAGGGTACTCGAAGTAGCCCTGGAAGAGAAGACAACCCCGGAGGAGCTCGGCGGCTGGCAGCTGCACGCAGAAGTCACCGGCCTGGTGGACGCCTTCGCCGAAGATGACGAGCACTGTATGCAGATTATTCGTGAAATGTTGAGCTATATGCCCCAGACCTGCGACGAAGAACCACCTCGTGTAATAACTAATGACCCTCTCGACCGAAAGTCAGAGAAACTGCTAAAGATTATCCCGGACAAGGCAAACCGTGTCTATGACATGCACCAGGTCATCAAGGAAGTAGTCGATGATGGCAAGTTCTTCGAGCTGAAGCCGTTCTTTGGCAAGGCACTGATTACATGTCTCGCCCGTATGAATGGAAGAGTCGTGGGCATTATCGCCAGCCAGACAATGCATAACGCCGGAGCCGCCGGTGCTGACGAGTGCGAAAAGGCTGCCAGCTTCATCTGCCTCTGCGATACCTATAACATTCCACTAATCCACCTGGCTGATACTCCCGGCTTCCTCGTGGGCCGGCCAGCAGAGCGACGTAAGATTTCTCTAAAGATAATGACCTGGATGGAAGCCCTGGCACTGGCCAGCGTTCCCAAGATAACGGTAATCGTGCGTAAAGCCTACGGTATGGCCATTTCCAACATGTGTGGCTCCAATTGTGGTGCCGACTTTCTAGTATCGATGACTACCGGTGAAATCAGCTTCATGTCACCGGAATCGGCCGCCAACGTGGCTTTTCGCAACAGGATAGAGGAAGCAGAAGACCCCGAGGCGGAGAGACAGAAGTACATAAGGCAGATGGAGTTGGGAAGTACCCCCTGGGATGCCGCCAGTGTTGGATTGCTTGAAGACGTCATTGACCCTCGAGACACCAGGAAGTATATCATTGACTGCCTGGAAATAATGCATGAACGCAAGAACGGCTTCATCAGCAAGAAAAATCTTCAGCCCTGGCCCACCGGTTTTTGAAGCACAAGACGACTATTGACGACTTTGTCGGGATGGGTTAAAGTTATGTGAAGACTGTGCCGAAGTGGCGGAATGGCAGACGCGCTACGTTCAGGGCGTAGTGTCCTTTGAGGGCGTGTGAGTTCAAATCTCACCTTCGGCACCACTTTTATTTTAGCGCTTGTAGCTCAGTTGGATAGAGCGCAGCCCTGCGGAGGCTGAGGCCGTGGGTTCGAGCCCCGCCAAGCGCGCCATTATGGGCGGTTAGCTCAGTTGGTTAGAGCACCTGCTTTACACGCAGGGGGTCAGAGGTTCAAGTCCTCTACCGCCCATATCTTCTACCATATCAAACTGCGTAGTTCAGCTCTGAGAACGCAACCTTCGGACCCTGTGTCTTATCCAGTACCGAAAGAGCGTCTGACCAGCCAGAGCGAGCGCCCATATACTGATAACGCCAAAAGTCATCCACCCCGCAATCCAGACACCGGGAGGGGCAAAGCTGCCAAACCGCATCAACACCCGGAACAGGTTAAAGCCAAACAACAACCATACAACTACCCATATAGCGGTCACCGCGGTTGCCAGTAGTACCAGAGGTGTCAGTGGCAGTGCCATCCGCCATATCCTCAGCGTTCTCCTGCGCATGGTCCTCAGATAGGCAGTCCGCCAAAGGCGAAATCGCCGCCAACGCCACCAGAAGTAAACTACCAAAGCAATGAAAGCCGCCACGGAAGTTGCTGCCGCAGCTATCGCCATAGTGTCCGCACTCCGCCAGGAGCCCCACCACGGAGCCGTCGGCAGCACCAATTCCTTCCCCAGAATCAGGCTGGCAACATCAGGCGCAAGACTATGCACCCTAGAGCTATTCTGACTGTTCACCAGTACAGCCACTCCCAGTTGATGTTCAGGTACCATGACCATGTCGGCAGCGAAATTTGACGTATCCCCGCCGTGCCAGACGAGCGACAAGTCGGCATCAGAAAGACCGATGAACCAGCCCATACCATAGCCAACTTCCTCACCCTTCTGCTCGTAACTCACACCTGGAGTGTGCAGTTCCATAATGGTTTCCGATGGTACCACCTGCCGACCATCAATACGTCCACCACTCAGTTGCACGATGAGCCACTTCCCCATATCCTCCGCGGTAGACATGACCCAGCCTGCCGGGACAACACTGCGATAGACGGGAATATTTCTGGTGACAACATGCCCGAACAGGAGCTGGTGACCATCTGCCCTGTCCATCACATCAGCTTCGCTAGGAATCATAGTGGTACGCATCATACCCAGAGGGACAAAGACCCGCTGCTCCAGATATTCTTCAAAGCTGACCCCGGACACTTCATCGATGACAGCACCAAGCAAGCTGTAATTCAGATTACTGTATTCAAATAATAACCCGGGAGCACGATTCAGGTGTACCCTGTCCAGCGATGCCACCAGCTTATCCATAGCATCATCACCCGAATGAAAGGCCAGAGGCTCGGCAAACGTTCCCGGTAAACCACTCGTATGATGTAACAGGTAACGTACCGTAATCTCTTCAGCAGTTTCAGGGTCAGCCGTTTTGAAGTCTGGTAGATAGTGGCTGACAGGCAAGTCCAGGTCCACCAGTCCATCATCTCTAAGAAGAAGCACCGCCAGTGCGGTGAATGACTTACTACACGAAGCCAAGTCAAACACAGTTTGGGGAGTCACCGGGGACGGATCCTTGAGACTGGCTGTGCCGAATCCCTCCAGATAGATAACCTTAGCGTCCTGAACAACGACCACCGCCACACCGGGAATATTCTCAACCGCCATTCTTTCGGAGATGAAACTACTAATATCCGACTGCAAAGTCCCATCTGTCTGCGCTGATGCTTCTTTCCACCAGCTACCCCAGTATAACCCGCTGACTACTGCCGTCATGGGCACCAGGACTGCCATTAAAATCAACCGGTACTTGCTTATATCTGACATTACAGATTTCCCACAGACAATTGTAACCACTGCCTTCAGCGCGTGCAAACGAAAAAGGTTACTAATCGGCTAGAGAGACTAGTACTTTTGGTGGATGTGACTCCGCATACTGGTGAAATACAATATTATTAAGTGATACTTAGATACTGTAAGGCGTAAATCCTACGAATGTGAAACATCGGCAGCAGTATGCCCTCTAGACGCGGGTTCGGTGAGTATTATCCCGAACCGTAATGCTTGTTTGTATAAACTGGCTTCCGCTGGGCAAGAGTGATATAATGCACCATTATCACAGATAAAACACCCTGTAAAAAACTATTGATAAAGTAATCCGCCTGTTTTAGAATAGGCAAAGGATGACAGGCAAGAAAATGGAGCCATCGGAAATCGAGCGACTAGACGAACCCTCGCCCACACCTGCTGATACCTGGGACTTTGAGGAGGTGGTGGCCAAGGCCGACAAGCTGGGTCGAATGGCCAAGGAAGCTGCAGCGGAGTCAGTAAAAATATCCCAGCAGATGATTGCCAGGGCTGAAGAGATCAGCCAGCAGGCCAAAGAAGCCGCTGAGGTAGCATCGCTTGCCTCGCAGGAGGCAATAAGCAAGGCAGAAGAAGCAAGCCAAGCAGCTAAAGAGGAGCTAGACGCATCTAATAGGGCTTTTGGCAAAGCACTAAATGCGGCTGAGGAGGCAAAAGACACGTCACAGAAGACGATAAGCCGGGCAGAGGATGCAATCAGGCTGGCCAAAGAAGCCGCCGAGGTAGCTACAAAAACTTCACAAGAAGCTAGCGAAAAAGCAGAGAAAACAGCTCAGATGGCCCTGGAGACCGCCGAGCAGGCAGTAGCCACTTCTCAGGAAGCAGTAGGCCGAGCCGAGGACATAGGTAGAACAACCCGGATGGCTGTCGAGACGTCGGTACAGGCATCACAGGAAGCGGTGCGTAAGGCTGAGAGCATCGCCAGATCAGCCGAGGAGGCGACCAGGACATACACCGGGGCCTTCGAGAAGGCAATAAGTGCTACCAGGTCATCCGAGGAAGCAATCGAGGAATCAAAGAGGGTGTCTCAACAGGCAACAGACAAGGCAGAAGAGCTGACAAGAACAGTCGAGACGGCCATTGAGGAATCGGCAAAGGCATCCCAGGAGGTGATGAGTAAGGTGGAAGATATGACCAGGGCTGCCGAGACAACCGTTGAGGAATCAAAGAAGATGTCCCAAGAAGTGATGGGCAAGGCGGAAGAGATGACCAGGACTGCTGAAACAGCCATTGAGGAGTCCAGACAAGCCTCGCAGGAAGCGATAGACAAGGCTACGGAAACCTCCAAGGTTGCCGAAACAGCGGCCGAGGAGGCGCGAAGAGTATCACAGGAGGCGATAAGCAAGGCTGAGGAGATGGGCAAATCAGTCTGGGAAGCAGTTGAGGAATCAAAAAGAGCATCACAGGACGCGATAAAACAGGTTGAGGAAATAAGCAAATCAGCCATTGAAACAGTTGCTTCGTGGGTGGCAGCGTCGAAAGAGTCCGTGGAGATGGCCCGGAGAGCTAGTGAAACGGCTAGAGAGGCCGCTGAGACATCGGCACAAGCGTCGCAGGAAGCTATCAGTCGGGCACAAGAAGTAAGTCAATCAGCTAAAAAAGCCGCCGAGGCATCTCTGCAAGCCGCCAGAGAAGCTACCGAAGCATCCAAGAGGGGAGCCGAAGAAGCCGCCCAGGCATGGTTAGGAGCATTCGAGAAGCTGCTGGGGCGTGGTGGACAGTCAGTCAGTCTTGGGCAGGAGGTCAGCCATATCGCCGAAGAATTGGAGATGGTAAAACAACCCTCTGACAGCCAGGCCGACGAGATTAGCGATGCCCTCGAAGACGTCGGCGACGTCTCTGAGGCCACCAGCAAGAAGACAGAACGTAAAGCTGCTAAAACCACATCGAAAAAGAGTAGAAGGCAGGCTAATATCGAGGACCGCCTGGAGTCCCTTACGAGAATGTATGCAGCAGGCCAGACACGACAGACTGACGACGAAACCGAAGAAGAGGAAGACGAAACAGACTAGCACCACTTTAACAGTCACTCACAAAAGCGTATTATTGGCAAAAACGGATAACAAGGAAACCAACAAATAGAGGGGGTATTCTTGATGAACAAAAAGGGGCAAGCCGAGAAGGCTGCCAAACAGGCTGAGGAAAAAGCTGTAGAAACGGCTGCCGAACCACAAGCAGGCTCTCCCGAGCAAGCCGGCAACTATTTAGCAGAACTTCTGAGCCAGGCAGAAAATGCCTACACAATGTACCGGCAGGCTCAGAAGGAGGTAGCCAACGGGTATAAAACGCAAGAACAGCAGCTAGAGAAGGACTATAGAGAGGCCGAGAAGCGGGCAAGCGAAGCTCTTGATAGGGCGCTGGACAGGGCTCGTAAAGCTCGGGAGCAGGCCGAACAGCAAGCAGAAGAGGAATTCAGAGATGCGCTGGCGAGGGCTGAGGTAGCCTATCAAAAGAGTACCGCAGAAGCCATGAAAGCCCACAAGACAACCGTAGAACAGGCCTGGACGAAATGTCTTGATGCACGAGAAGAAGCCTGGGGTATCTTTCAGGGAGAGAAGGTAGCCAAGTAACGCTCAGCTCGGCTGAGGTAATGTTCACCGGCAGATGGGGAGACGCAACTTACAGTAGCAGAGGGATATCACGGAGGGCTTCGTCAAATCCGACCTGCTGCTCTCCAATCTCTCCTCGCCTGCGCTTCTTAAGATAAATATACCTGAGAGTCCTGCTAAAGTAATCCGAGATTTTCGTCGAGTTGGTCAGCTCAGATAGTACCAGGGTAACATCAAGAAAATCCTTCCCCCTGGGATAATCACCACTACGTATTGTAGCATCGGTGGCAATGCTTCTCAGGGATGAGGACAGGTCTCTTATCAGGTCCATACTCATTTGCTCATGAGGTGCCGTCAGGAGGTAGAGTGCTCGCCGTGCATCGTCAGGTCGGCATTTCAGCGATAAAGCCGACTTGGCCTGATTCATAGCATGAATTCCTTTGTCGGTTTCAGCAACCGCATTCCTGAAATCCAACTTCCCTCCGAAGGGGAGTTTGCTTCGTGAGACCGATGCTCTACCATGCCCGATAACAGACCACCCTGATAGGGTCTGAATTATATCGCCGGCATCCAGAACCTTTGAGCCGATGAACTTGGAGTCCGTTTCTTCGCCAGCACAGAGCAAGTTATAAAACGGATCAACCACGTGAGCATTAATCCGGGCCAGGTTATTTCTGATGGAATCCTTGTCCGTGACGTACCTCTGATTATCCACCAGAAATACGGCATCCGCTACCAGATAGATTGACTTGAGGCATGTCCCTACATTGTAGATAGACCTATCCTCTGTCAACTCCTCGTAGCGGAAAGGAAGAACAACAAGCGCATATACCGGCTTGTCTACGTAACGTTCCTTTACCTGCTGCGCCAGCTCGGCAATCGCCCCGGAGCCAGTGCCACCGGCAGCACCAGCAATCATTAAAAAGGCATCGGTATCCGAGCGCTGTTGTGCCCGCGCTACACCATCTAAAACCCGGTCACCTTCTTCCCTGGCTATCTCAGCGCCCAGTTCGTTTATCTTGCCAACACCGTGACCACCCGACTTTCGACCTCCGATGAGAACCCGGTGACGGTGGTCGGGTTTGATAAAGGTCAGCCCGCTTAGATCCGCAACATCCGTGTTGATAGCCAGGGCTTCTGTAACTATCTCAGTGCCGCGATCTGTGCGTGCTCTTTTGTCACGTCGTGCGAACTCATCAGCAAGTCGACCACCGCACTGCCCACAACCAATTACCAGTAATTTCAAACGTCACTCCATTACCGGCTTTATCTTACCAGCTCCACTTTACTTACTATATATGCGTATTCTATACATAACTACACCTGGTGTCAATACTTTATACTAGAAATTAGCCCGAAAGTACTAGTGAGCCAGTATTGAAGTCACGGTTAACCAGCCTCATACATAGTCTTTGCCAGCGCAATAAAGCATTGACAGGAACAGTCGGCTTAGATACACTGAGTGAAACTACAGTTCCGTTACCGGGGGGAAATGCCACATGAAGATACTCGATAACCTGCGGAAAAGAGGGGCAAGAAGAACATTCCAGAGACTTTATGAATACTGGCTGGAGAAGGATATCCCATCTGTCGAAAACACTGCCTCACGACGTATTGATGAGCACGAAAGACTGGAAGACCAGTCCATAAATGGAGACCTCACCCTTAGAGAGGCCCTGCAAAGACAACTTCCAAAGATCCCAAAGCCAAGAGACACGGTACAGTTGCGCCTGCCAATACGGTATGTATTTATGGGAGCGGCATTAATCGCATTACTTCTGGTCGCGCTGGCGATAGTCTCAACCGTCCTGATTATGCGGTCCTGCTAATTACCGTCATACTCTAGTACAGAATGTATACCTTTTCAATTGACCTTGATACACTTGATACAAGTGTAAGTCTTTAATATTCACATCCACATCGTCATCCCGATGTTTGTTCAAGAAGATGTTCCTTTTCTATGCATTGGCTTCTTACGTATGCACTACTATCTCTGCATCCTCCTGAGACTATACGACCTGCTCCCATAAAAAATACTACCCTTTAAGTAATTATCTCAGTCATGATATTCTCAGGAGCTGTAGGCTGGTATGACCTGATGAGGAGATTGCGAACAACAGAGTAATGTCAAGGTTAGCCCAGACAATATTTGTTAGGTCACATTAAAAAATGATTTCACAGAAGATATACCCAATGGCGAAAAGCAAAATGGAAAGACCGAGTACTATAATCAGTATCTTTTGCCACTTCTTCATTTGTCTGTATTCCGTTCCAATTATTCGATTCTACCATGAAGCGGCAAAATGATGATGCCGCAGGTGAGTAAGTAATCTCTTAATCTCTCTGTAGTTGCTACCAAGACTAATTTACCTAATTGCTATCGTTGGGTTACTCTCCTTAAGCATGGTATGGATCTTTCTCGCCAACCGAATGATACATTGCAGTCCGTAAGGCTTTTTCTCTTGGGTCTGTCAAGTAGAATTGAACCCGATTTGGGATGTACGCGTAACCAATCCTGGCATGGGGGTCAGCAAAACCAAAGGACCCCCCTGTTCCCGGGGCTCCAAACGAGGTTGGATGACCGAAGGTGTTCTCAGGGCTTGGTTTCATGAAACCAAGTGAGAAAGCAATCTCTACTTTCAGGCATTCATCATAGAATCCATGAAGTGGTGGAACTGCAGATGCCATTAACTGTTGTAGTGTTTCCTCACGTATACCAAGTTCTTGACCGCCCGTTGCGAATACGCTATACGCCTGAGCAATGGCGCGGGCGGTTCCAACACCCCCTCCTGCCGGCACCTCTAAATTTCGAGCGTAGATATGATCTCTTTCTTCTGGCAACGATCCCAACAACGAGCGGCGGAACCGTGAGCGCGGATTCATAGCCGAGAGCGCTAATGGGATAGGCATGGTGAAAAACGCACCTGCCAGATTAGCCCTATGAAGTGTTGCAAGTCTGGCGTTGGGAATCTCTTCAGGGAGCCCAATATAGAAATCAAGACCCAGTGGACTAGCTATTTCCTCTTGGAAGAATTGTCCTAGAGAGCGATGTTCAGGATCGACTCGACGAAGCAACTCGCTTTCGTAGAAACCAAGTGTGATGGCGTGGTATGCTTGTCTTGTGCCCGGCTCCCATTCCGGTTTCTGCTGCGCTAGTACAACAGCCAGCTGGTCAAGGTTGGCAACCAGACTCTTGTCCAGAAGCACATCCAATGCATACAATCCAGCCTGGTGTGAAAGTAGTTGTCGTATTGTAATCATTTCCTTCCCTTGCTGTGCAAACTCCGGCCAGTACTTCGAGACACGCTCGTCGTAATCAAATAACTTGCGGGAGTGAGCAAGTGCCATTGATAGGCCGGCGAGTCCCTTGGTGGTTGATGCGACGAGAGCCATCGTATTCTCTTCCCAGGGTTCGTTTTTCGCCTTGTTACGGACGCCGCCCCACAGGTCGACCACTTTCTCACCCCGGTAGTAGATACAACAGGCAGCTCCAAGCTCATGGTAACGCTCGAAATTCTTGATGAATGCTTCCTGCACTGCTTTAAATCCTTGCTTGGCAAAACCTGATATTGCTATGTTTTTAGTCATTTCTTCCTCTCTTCCTCCAATATAGCAAATGGAATAGATGAATATGCTCTAATCAACAACAGGCAGGAATAAGCGGTATGAATAGAGCGCTAGATTCCAGTAAAATCTGTTGAGTTAATACTATTTGGTATATCCCTCCTTTGTCCCGAAATACGCAGCAAACCAAAATGATAGGCCCCATATGAAGAAAATAATGGTTAAAAGAAACCAGCTAGTTGTACCCAGGCAAAGTGGATTCTTCGTGGCAGCACTGATGATCCCCAGTACAGTTGTAACGATACCCAGGAGATTGGCAATTAATGCCATTTGCGCATGCATTTTGGGGCCGAATCCAAAAAGTAAAAACTTTATATTCTGTGGAATCTCTGCCATCTCGACACCTCCTTTTTAAAAAAGAACCGAGATATAAAACTGTTCTTCTCATTACTATACTAAAACTGGTAAGAATGTCTTACACCCGCCAGCTTGCTCATCTTAGTGAGTACACCTAGCGGATTCGGTGATTAGGTAATTTGTGCATTCTCACGCTAAAAAAGTCCCCTTTACTCTACATTGACAGCCCTGAGTTATAGAACTGAACTTGAGTTCCAGTACATGAATGACATCAAAATATAGCTGATAACAGATATGTGATTAAATCGTAACTGTTCACCTATGCAATTACTCTTTCACGACTAATAGCCATGGTTGTTAGTTGTCGCAATCCAAGTATGACTACTACGTTGAGTGGTAGAATTGCTTTCAGATCCGACAGGGATGGTAAATCTGAGATTGATATAATGGACACCGATGGCTTCAATCCGTTAAACCTTGCCAACAGCTCTGTGGATTATTAGAGAGTTGCATGGTGGACATAAGAAATATACTTCACTGACTAATAGCCCATTCAGTTGTTAAAATGTTTCTGCCCATTTGAAATAGTTTCATTTTTTGTGCGTATCATCCCACAGAAAAGGGAAAATGTATCAAATAACTATACGTATAGCTGGACAGACATCGCGATGTTTGTCCAGTGGATTAAGACACGAAGTTGTTGGGTCAACAAGTACTCTTGTTACATGACTCTGGCACAGATAAATACTGCCTTCTCATTCCCCGAGATTAACTCATCCTACTTTGTTGACACGGTCATCAAGGGAGTACTATACTCCGAATGCGAGCATGCGAGATAATCTGTAGCGGTGATGTAATCCGAACATGAGGAGCAGCGTTAAATGAGCCTGTTCGGTAGGATAATCGACAGGATATTAGTAGGAAGATTCAAAGATAAGACGAGGCATAGGCTCTGTACCCATCTACGCACCATAGGTCTAAATGTCCAGGTGTCAGAACGAGGCTTGCATGAAGAGGGTATCTCCGGTGGTCTTATTGGTACTTCTCTCGGCCTGCTAGAAGTGCACGAGAGTCCGATACAATGGATTAACATGCTTGAACACCCGGCAAGCCGGTATGCGTCAACCACCTTTACTAACGTCTATGTAGTACCTGACCACCGGGTACGCAGCGGCGGTTATCTGGAACTGCGGTCAACTCGACAAAGAAACGCGTCTGTGTATGGGCGAGTGATTGACCTGTACTGGACAGCTAACTTCGTGGGGACACGAGTTATCGCCGCTCCGAACGAAGAGTGGGATGAAGATATGGAGGAGAACCTCCTCGACCGGCTGAACAATGACACGCCGCTGAAAGAGAGCCTGATCAGGCTTAACGAGGATATCATGGTACGCAGTGTTCCCAATTTCTGGTGCTGGGCAATATCATCAGGAAGCTACCAGGAGAGTGGACTCGGTCAGGAATCGAGGAGGACGGCACCATCCCGAGAACAGTGGGAGTGTTACGAGATGATTGCCCGCCACCTGCTGGAGTCTGGCCAGGAAAGGCAAGGCTTGGAAGACGCGGAAGTAGAGAAAGAGACGGAACCGGAGCCATCAGAGGACGAAAACCAGCCTGACTCAGAGTCAACGGACCATAGTGACTAGTAGGCTATAATTGTTAATCTACCTGACTTCATTCGACAGACCGGGAAACGACCGCCGGCATGGTACCAACGAACCTTACTCCCCCATCAACAAATTCCAGTGACTCTACAGAGAACCCGGGGATATGGTTCATCTGCCACTCGGCATAATCGACCAGCCTGTAAAGGTTGTCCTGAATCAGACTGTCCGGGATAGAAATTCTCCCGACTTTTGCCTCGTGTATCTGGGGATTCAGTATCTGACCATTAACTACGTTAACACTCAACTTGACGTATACCGGCGGATTACCCCAGATGAACCACCTCAGGTAATCGTCGATAAGCTCGGAATACTCGTCAGCCACCCCCATGGCATCAATCCAATCCCGCAATACGCCAATATTCAGCTTGCCGGAGAACTCTACCGTGTTATCGTCGTTCACTCTTAGTTGACAATCCGAAAGCGGGAAATAGGTCCAGGGATCATTCGCCCATGCCGTCAATTCTGCATTGCTGAAAGTAGCATCAACAGCGTTTTGCCCAGAATAGCTAAAGCTCTCTTCAGGCGGCAAGTCCGAAGGGAGGTCTATCACCTCCCACCCCGCCTTAGCACGTCCGGACAGCCTGTCTGCCTCGGTGTACGTTATCCCGAGGTCTTTTGGCTTGTGGGAGCCGAAAAGATTCGACACGCCGGGCACCAGACCGAAATAACCACCTACCAGCACGATAATAATAATCAGGACTCCCAGCGTTATGCCCATCCATTTCAAAAAGCGTCCCATTTTTTATCTCCTTTATCGAGAGTTCTTCGTGGGCTACCCTTGATAGGTACCAACCAGTTCTGCCTGACCGAGGATATGACCTTCCATAGCAGCCATCACCTGCTGTCCAGTAGCACCAAGTTCAGCAATGTAACAACGGATATTAATATAGCTTTACGAAGACCGAAATTGGACACCACACACCCCTCTCAGACCGTCTGAAGCAGTCAGACAACCTACCTTTAACTATCGGGAACTGTCCCATAATGCCAGCCGATGCAAGGTATTGTCAAGACTTTTTCCATACTCCAGTAAAGTGACGAAACCTCCCATCAGGAATTAACCTCGTTTGACACAGAGAGCCCCCGGGTTTAACATTATTCGCAGCCACGTTTACATAGAGGAGGCTTTTCAGATGGGAGAGATTTCCCCTGATTTCCCCGAGTATGACAACCAGACCGCTAAGGTCTGGGACCAGCTCGCCGAGTGGTGGGACGATAAGATTGGTGACGGCAATGACTTTCAAAATTACCTGATAGAGCCGGCCACGGAACGCCTGCTGGCGCTACAGTCCGGCGAAAAGGTGCTGGATATCGCCTGCGGGGCGGGGCGCTTTACCCGTCGCATGGCTGCCCTGGGTGCTTCTCTCACCGCTATTGACCACTCGGAGAAATTCATCAAGCGGGCCCGCGAGCGCACCACCGAGAACGCCGACAGAATCGAGTATCTGGTCCTTAGTGCCACCGACCCCTCGGCATTAGCTTCACTCGGTCAGGCAAGGTTCGATGCCGCCGTCTGCACCATGGCCCTGATGGATATGTCCTCAATCGAACCGCTTATCTCGACCCTGCCGAAGCTGCTCAAGCCGGGTGGACGGTTTGTTTTCTCGGTTACCCACCCTGTATTTAACTCCGGAAGTTCACACATGGTGGCCGAGCAACACCAGCAGGATGGCAAGATAGTAATCAGTTACGGTGTCACCATAACTGATTACGCCAGACCTTATGCCTACATGGGTCTGGGTATCTACGGGCAGCCCGTTCCACAGTACTATTTCCACCGGCCCATCAGCCTGCTCTTCAATACCTGCTTCAATCACGGCTTCGCCCTTGACGGCCTGGAAGAGCCGACCTTACCCGAAGAATTAAAAGGTCAGTCAAGAATACTGTTATCCTTCGACAACATGCCCACAATGCCGCCGGTGCTGGTAGCGCGGATGGTATTGAAGTAAAGGCCGGGAAGAAGTAGGTCGATGGCCACTCCACGCCTTCTCTGAAGAATTATCATTCGCGGGCTAATATATTCTTTGCATCAGGAGCACGTCCAGCGTCCTGCCGAACTTCTCCCCTACCTCTCGCATGATACCCACACGCTCAAATCCCACTGACTCATGAAGATGGATGCTGACGGCGTTTCCAGTAACTATCCTGGCCAGTACTGTGTGAAGACCAACCCTCTCCCCCTCCCGCATAATATCCTCCATCAGTTTCCGACCGGCACCCTTTCCCCGGAACTCTTCCTTCACGTATAGAGAAATCTCGGCGGTGGCAACATAGGCAAAGCGTGACGACCACTCGCTGAGGGATGCCCAACCAATAACGGCACCGTCCTGTTCAGCCATAAGAACAGGGTGCATTGAGTCGTGGCTGTCTAACCAAGCTCTCTGTTCCTCCTCTGTCTTCGGCTCAAGGTCAAAGGTGGCATCGGTTGTCAGGACAGCCTCGTTATAAATATCCGTAATTGCCTTGATATCTTCAACCGTAGCCGCTCTTGTGGTAAACATCACTTCACACTATCTCAGGTATTTGGACTATGGCTATCAAATAGCTATCAAATTGTAACACAATTGTTACTCCCACTGTGCCTGATGTGAAAACAGCCTCGTTCTGACGGCTGAAACAATATTCGAGAAAGTGACTTTACGTGCTGACAGGAACTAGGTTATAATGAGATAGGATAGAGCCGAGGAAGAGGCAGGGTGCCCTGTATAATAAGAGTGCCCTGTTTTCTTGTGTCAGCGGCTCACCTCTAAAGCACAGCCCATCCTGAGGGCATTGCACGGCTGGTGCGCGTTAGTATAAAATAGGTTCGGCAACTGGCCAGGAGGTTCTGCTGTGGCTGAAAGAACTGGAAAGAGCGGAGGCCAAACCAAGCCTGGAGTCCTCGTAGTTGGTGCTGGCATTGCCGGTATGCAGGCTGCCCTGGAGGTAGCCGATGCTGAACACCAGGTCTATCTGGTAGAGAGGTCGCCCACAGTCGGCGGGCGCATGATGCAACTGGACAAGACATTCCCAACACTGGACTGTGCCTCCTGCATCGGCACACCCAAGATGAGCCAGGTGGGTTCCAACAAGAACATCGAGCTGATAACCTGCAGCGAGGTGGACAATATCTCCGGCTCGGCGGGTAATTTTAAGGTCAGGATTCGCAACAAGGCCAAGTTCATCGATAGCAGTAAATGCACCGGCTGCGGCGAGTGCGCCAAGGTCTGTCCCGTTTTCGTACCCAGTGAATGGCAGCTTGGTCTCGCCGACCGTCAGGCAGCCTACCGTCCCTTCGCCCAGGCAGTACCGAATGTCTTCACCATAGACAAACGTGGTCTGCCACCATGCCGCGTCGCGTGCCCGGCAGGTGTCAATGCCCAAGGCTACGTTGCCCTCATCTCACAGGGAAGATACAAGGAGGCCCTGGAAGTACTGAGGAGAACGATGCCTTTCGCCGGAGTCTGCGGACGGGTGTGTATGCATCCCTGTGAATCGGAGTGCGAAAGAGGCAAGGTAGACGAACCGATTGCCATCCGTTATCTGAAGCGTTTCATGGCCGACTATGAACTCTCGGTGGGCAGAGAGAAGGCGACTACAATAGAACCAACCCACGAGGAAAAGGTGGCTATTGTTGGCTCCGGACCGGCGGGTATCGCCTGTGCCTATGACCTCGTCCGGATAGGCTACCCGGTAACTGTCTTCGAAGCGGCACCAGAGCCGGGCGGGCTATTACGCTATGGCATCCCCGAGTACAGATTACCAAACCAGATAGTTGACGAAGAGATTGCCTACGTACAGGAGCTTGGTGTTGAAATCAAGTGCAACAGCACGGTAGTAAATCTGGAAGACCTGTTTAACGATGGCTACAAGGCCATCTTCCTCGCTGCCGGTGCTGGTCTCGGCCAGAAAATGGGCATACCCGGAGAAGATGCGGAGGGTGTGCTAAACGCCCTCAACTTTCTAAGACAGGCCAATGCCGGAGGGAAAGTCAAAATCGGTAACAGGGTAGCCGTAATCGGCGGGGGCAATGCGGCTATAGACTCTGCCAGAGTCGCTTACCGCCTCGGAGCCAAAGAGGTCAACATCATCTACCGTCGCTCCCGGGATGAAATGCCCGCAGCTGCTGAGGAGCTTCACGAGGCCGAACAAGAAGGCATCGTCTTCAATATACTGGCAGCACCGGTCAAGGTGCTGGCTGACAATGGTAAAGTAACCGGTATCGAATGCATCCGGATGGAACTCGGTGAGGCTGATGCCTCCCGACGCCGACGCCCGGTACCAGTCGAGGGCTCCGAGTATACGATAGATGTTGACAATGTCATCATGGCTATCGGCCAGGCTGTCAATAAAGAGACGCTACCCGAGCAGCTTGAGTTCACCAGCTGGGGAACTGTCTCTGTTGACCAGGTTACCCTTCATACCAATATCGATGGTGTCTTTGCTGGTGGAGATGTCGTTTCCGGACCCGCCGATGTTATCGGCGTGGTCGCTACCGGTAAGGAAGCGGCGATATCTATCGACCGCTATCTCAGGGGAGAACTGGACCTGTCCAAGGGCCGACCGGAACACCGGGAAAGGGTGAAAGACGTTCCCACGGAAGGGGTAGTCAAGAAGGCCCGAGCAATAATGCCCGTGCTCGAAGCAGCCCAACGGAAACCTTCCCCCGAAGTCGAACTCGGCTTCACCGAGGAAACAGCCATTGAAGAGGCCAAGCGCTGCCTCAACTGTGGCGTGTGCTCGGAATGTTTAGCCTGTATTGCTTCATGCGAACGTGAAGCTATTGACCATAACATGAAGGACGAATACCGGGATGTAGAGGTCGGAGCTATTATAGTCACCACCGGTTTCGATCTTTTCGACCCCACCCCGATGACCCAGTACGGTTATAGGAAGTTTGACAACGTATTTACCAGCCTTGAAATGGAGCGGATGATAAGCTCCACCGGACCCACTGAAGGACAGGTAATGCTGAAGGACGGTTCAACCCCCCAGAGTGTTGCCATTATTAATTGCGTCGGCAGCCGTGATGAGAACTACCACGAGTACTGCTCACGCGTATGTTGTATGTACGGTCTCAAACACGCCCACCTGATAGAGGAAAAGACCGGTGCCACTGTCTACCAGATGTACATCGACATGCGTTGTTTTGGTAAGGGCTATGAAGAATTCTATAAACGCATCTCAGAAGAGGGCGTCAACTTCATCCGTGGCAAGGTTGCCCAGGTCACCGATATCGCTCAGAATGACGAGGAGAAGGGCAAACTGGTTGTGGTCTGCGAGGATACCCTGCTCGGTCAGATAGTACGTGTGCCTGTGGATATGGTGATTCTTAGCATCGCCATCGAACCGCGCGCCGACGCCGGCGATATTGCTAAACTCTTCGGACTGGAGCAGGATAAGGACGGTTTCTTCGAGGAGAAACACTATAAGCTCGACCTTATGGGTACTGCAACCGATGGTATTTTCATGGCCGGGTGCTGCCAGGGACCGAAGGACATCCCGGATACAGTAGCGCAGGCGATAGGAGCGGCTGCCAAGGCTCTCGCCCTGGTTGCCAGAGGTGAAATCGGTGCCAAAACCGAAGCTGTAGCGGCTGGAGGAAATTAAGGAAAGCGGGTA
This sequence comes from Dehalococcoidales bacterium, assembly GCA_020342155.1. Classification (GTDB taxonomy): domain Bacteria; phylum Chloroflexota; class Dehalococcoidia; order Dehalococcoidales; family Fen-1064; genus W589. The sequence goes on along the minus strand of CP070842.1, from coordinate 877,952 downwards.
CTGAGCGGCAATATGGAAAAAAGAGTCGGAGTATATATATGTCACTGCGGGTCAAACATTGCCGGTTACCTTGATGTTGAGAAACTAACCGAATACGCCCAGAGCCTTGATTCAGTAGTCGTGGCACGTCACTATGCTTTCATGTGTTCCGACCCGGGACAGGATATGATAAAGGACGATATCCGCGAACTCGACCTCAACCGGGTACTGGTCTGTTCCTGCTCTCCCACCCTGCACCTCCGCACTTTCCGGGAAGCCTGCCAGGCTGCCGGACTGAACCCGCACCTCTGTGAAATGGCCACCATCCGTGAGATTTGCTCGTGGGTGCATAGCCATGACGAGCAGGCAGCTACTGAGAAGGCGATGGCGCTGGTAGCCGCCGGAGTGAGGCGTGTTCTTTACCGCGACCCACTGGAGACCAGATTTGCCCCGGTCAATCCCAACACCCTCGTTGTCGGTGGTGGTATCGCCGGGATACAGACTGCCTTGGAAATAGCCGACTCCGAGCACAAAGTATTTCTGGTAGAGAAAGAACCCAGCATCGGCGGCCGTATGGCCCAGCTGGGCAAGACTTTCCCGTATCTGGAACCGGCCATGGACATTCTTGCCCCCAGGATGAAGCAGATGGTCGCTAGTGAGTACGTCGAACTGATGACCTATAGCGAGGTGACCGAGTTATCGGGCTATATCGGGAACTTTAAAGCGATAATCAATAAAAAAGCCCGTAATGTCGACGCGGCCAAGTGCGATAGCTGCGGTGCCTGTTGGGAGAAATGTCCTGTCGAGGTAGACAGCGAGTTCGACCACGGGTTGAGCAAGCGTAAGGCAATCTACCGACCGTTCCCCGAAGCTGTACCCAACATACCCGTCATTGACCACGAGCACTGTAATCACTTTCTCAGTGGTGATTGCACCATCTGCCAGGAGGCATGCCCGGTCAAGGCGATTGATTACGAGCAGGAAGATGAGGAAATAGAGGTGGAGGCTGGTGCTGTCATCGTCGCCACCGGTTATGATACCCTCGATCCCACTCCAATCACCCAGTACGGCTATGGTAAATTCGATAATGTTATTACCAGTCCCGAGTTCGAGAGGATGGCCAGTGCCAGCGGACCAACCGGTGGTAATATCGTCCTCAAGGATAGCTCTACTCCCAAGAGTGTTGCCATCATCCACTGCGTTGGCAGTCGGGACGAAAACTACCGCCAATACTGCTCACGGGTGTGCTGCATGTACAGCCTCAAGTATGCCCGCTTCCTCAAGGAAACACTGGATGCCGATGTCTACCAGATGTATATTGATATGCGCTGCTTCGGTAAGGGGCATGAGGAGTTTTACAAAGAGGCGTCGGATGCCGGTGTAAATTTCGTCCGGGGTAAGGTAGCCCAGGTCACTGATATAACCCAGGAAGACGAAGAGAAGGGCAAGCTAATAGTGGTCGGTGAAGATACGCTGCTGGGGACGTTGATACGAATACCGGTAGACATGATTATCCTCAGCGTAGCTATGCAGCCACGCGCCGAAACGGATAAAATTTCGCGTGTATTCCTGCTGGGTTGTAGCGCCGATGGCTTTTTCCTCGAGCGGCATCCCAAGCTCGACCCAGTGGGTACAATGCTGGATGGTGTCTTTGCTGTCGGCTGTTGCCAGGGCCCCAAGGATATCTCAGATACAGTAGCCCAGGCTACCGGAGCGGCTGCCCGGGCGATAGAATTGATATCCAAAGGTCGGGTAGAGATGGAAGCGGCTACCGCATCGGTTGACGAGGAAGTATGCAGTGCTTGCGGTTTCTGCGAAGCCATCTGCGCCTACAATGCCATCGAGGTCGACCCAAAGAAGAGACTGGCCGTAGTTAATGAGGCACTCTGCAAGGGATGCGGTGCCTGTACAGTGAATTGCCCCTCCAAGGCGCTACAGCTCAAGAACTTCGGACCAAAGCAACTTATGGACGTGATTGACGAAGCAACAAAGGAGTATGCCGGTCTGGCCAGTTAGGCCAGTTTATAGATTAGGAGCACGCAATGGTGGATAAAGTTGGTGCAGTTCTAGTCATCGGTGCGGGGGTCGGCGGCCTCAGGGCAGCCCTGGACCTGGCGGAATCAGGTTTCAAGGCCTATCTGGTTGATAGCAACCCGGGAATCGGCGGCACTGTTCCCCAACTGGACAAGTGGTTCCCCGACAACGGATGCGAGTTATGTAAACTGTTGCCCGTTTTCTCACGGGATGGCTGTTCGCAGTTCTGCCTGCGCCGTGATATGGCCCACCCGAACATTGAACTGCTGCCCAATTCCCAGATTCAAGAGGTGACCGGGGAGGCTGGGAATTTCGAGGTGACTATCAACTCAGTGTCTCGCTGGGTCAAGACCGAACGTTGCACCGGGTGCAGACTCTGCGCCGAAGTTTGTCCAGTAGAGGTGCCCGACGAGTATAACGACGGTCTGCAGTTGCGTAAGGCGATATATGTCCGCAGTCCCCAGGCAATACCGAATTTCTACTGTATTGACCGCGAGACCTGCACCAAGTGTGGAAAATGTATCGAAGTTTGCCCTACTAACGCCATCGACCTTAATTTACCGGATGAGTCCCAGAAAGTAGCCGTAGGCGCAATCATCGTTTCCAGTGGTTTTCAGGAATTTGACGCTGCCGAGATGGGTCAGTACGGCTTTAACCGCTATGCCAACGTCCTCAACAACCTACAAGTGGAACGGCTGCTTGCCTCCGGCGGTAGGACCACCGGCGAACTGCTCCGCCCCTCTGATGAGAAGGTGCCGAAGAAGGTCGGTTTCCTGCAGTGTGTTGGCTCAAGGGATACCGAGCGGAACTACTGCTCGACTGCTTGCTGCATGTATACCCTGAAAGAGGCGATACTGATAAAAGAGAAATACCCCGATACCGAAGTCATCATCTTCTACATGGACATGCGTGCCTTCGGCAAGGGCTACCATCGTTACTACCAGCAGGCCCAGGAGCTGGGGGTGAAATTCGTCCATTCCCGCGTGTCTGTCATCAGGGAGAACCCCAAGACCAAGAACCTTTTACTGCTTACCCGTGCCGAAGATGGGACTGACATCCGCAGTGAATATGACCTGGTGGTCCTAGCGGCTGCTCAGTGCCCCTCTGCCCGCGCCACCGAGCTGAACCAGGCATTGGGAGTAGACGTCAACCAGTGGGGTTTCATCCAGAGCCAGGACTGGTGGCAGACCCGAACGAGTAAAGAAGGCATCTATGTATGTGGCTCAGCGGCCGCTCCGGCGGATATTGCCGATTCGGTGATACAGGCCGGTGCCGCCGCCTGTGAGGCAGCAACCCTGCTCGCTTCAGCACGAGACCAGCTTGTAGAAGCGGAGGCCGAGTCTGTAGCTTCAGCAGCCAGCGACGAAGATACCAAGGTAGCTGTCATCATCTGCCAGTGTGGTGAGGAAATCACTGCGGCGGTTAATACCGCCCAGGTGGCCGAATTTGCCCAAACCTTACCTGATGTTACCAGTGTTGAAGAAGTTCGCTTCCTCTGTCTACCGGAAACGCTGGAAGAGGTCAAGAAGAGTATTACCAAGTCCGGTGCTAACCGTGTTATCTTTGCCGCCTGTGCCCCCTATCACTACCATAGACTGCTCGGTAATACTATGCGTGAGGCTGGTATCGACCCATCCTTATGGCAACTGGTCAATATCCGCGAGCAGCTTGCCTGGGTACACAAGGATGACCAAGCACAGGCCACCGAGAAGGCCAAAAAGATACTGGCGGCAACTGTAGACAGGATTAGAGGTCAGGAGCCCCTCAGGATAACCCCGATGACAGTTGAACAAAAGGCCCTGGTTATCGGAGCGGGTGTCTCCGGGATGGTCGCTGCCCTGTCTCTCGCCGAACAGGGATTCGAGACCTACCTCGTGGAGAAATCGGCTGAAACCGGGGGGCACGCTGGCGAGGCGTATTACAACCTGGGTAATGAAGACCCCCAGGCCTTCATTAATGACCTCCGCAAAAAGGTGAAGAATAGTTCCCAAATCCACCTTTACCCCGAAACCGGTGTGGTTGAGGTCAATGGTCGTTCCGGCAATTTCAGCAGCATACTGAAGGCAGCCGACGACACGACCACTGAGATAATACACGGTGCCATAATCGTGGCCACCGGTGCCGAAGACTACGTGCCTACCGAGTACCAGTACGGCCAGAATGACAAAATCATCACGCAGAAAGAGCTACAACAGCTCCTTGTTAAAAACGGCCTCGGGAAACCGACAACAGTAGTGATGATTCAGTGTGTCGGCTCCAGGGACGAAGGACACCCTTACTGCAACCGCACCTGTTGCTCGGATGCCATCGTTAATGCCCTGAATATTAAAGAGCAGAGCCCGGAAACAGAGGTCTATGTCCTCAACCGCGATATCATAACCTACGCCTTCCGGGAAGAATACTATTCGAAGGCAAGAGAGACCGGTGTTCTTTTTATCCGCTTCAATCAGGAAGACCCACCCGAGGTAAATGCAACTGACAAGGCAATCACCATCCGGGTTAACGACCCGGTACTCCCCGGAAAGCTAGAAATCGATGCCGACCTGCTGGTACTGAGCACCGGTATTGTTACTGGGGACAACCGAGCGCTGGCAGAAACCCTCTCCATAGAATTGAATGAGGATGGCTTCTTCAGGGAAGTGGACACCAAATTCCGACCGGTTGACACCGCAATCGATGGTATTTTTATCTGTGGACGGGCCAATGCCCCGAGGAACCTCGATGAAGAGATAGCCCAGGCCCAGGCAGCCGCCCAGCGGGCAGTAAACATCCTCTCCCGAAAAGAGCTGCAATCTGGCCGGATTGTCTCCGAGGTCAATGCCCGGCGATGCAGTTACTGTGGTATCTGTGTTACCACCTGTCCCTTTAACGCCAGGTGGCTGGACGAGGACGAACACGTCGCTGTGGTAGACGAGGCACTCTGCCAGGCATGCGGTGCCTGCGTCGCTGCCTGTCCCAACAGTGCCGCCAAACTACGGGGCTACCGGGATAAGCAGATACTCTCCGTGATTGAGGCTGTTCTGTAGGACACAAGGAGTAAGATAGATGGCTGAAGGTAATAATGGATTTGAGCCCAAGATAATAGGTTTCCTGTGCAATTGGTGCACCGCCTCGGCGGCTGACCTGGCAGGGACGACCAGAGCACAGTACCCCCCCAACCTCCATCCGGTACGCGTCATGTGCAGCGGCACCGTTGACCCCGTCTACCTGATTAAGTCATTGCTTTCCGGGGCCGATGCCGTGATGGTGGGTGGGTGCCACCCCGGTGACTGCCACTACGTATCCGGCAATTACAAGGCGAGAAGAAGGATGGCCATGCTCCAGAACATCTTCGAGTCCCTGGGGCTGGACGCAAACCGTATCTGGACAAGATGGATAAGTGCCAGTGAGGGGCCGGAGTTTGCCGCAGCGGTCAGAGAAATCACCGAGGAGACAAGAAAGCAGGGCCCGAATCCCTTATCTACTGACTGGGCTTTGTAGGAGGCAATAATGGCAAAAAGTGCGACCCTGGCCGTTAAAGATGGGAAAATACGCAGTAGCATCAATGCCCTGCTCGCCGACCTGCTCAGTAAGCAGGTTGTGGAAGCAGTCCTGGTGCCTCTGGCGCACCCGGCAGGAAACAACGTAGTACAGAGCCTGGTCACCAACCCTGATTACCTTGAGCAGGCCGATGTCTTCGCCCCGGTGATGCCGGTCAACGCCGGCCGAATCATACAGGCAATGACACGGCTGACACCGGCCAACAAGAAGACAGCCGTGGTGATGAGACCCTGTGAGTTGAGGGCGCTGGTTGAACTGGTAAAGCTGCGACAGGCTCAGCTTGATAACCTCTACCTTATCGGAATCGACTGTCCCGGGGCCTATTCGGTGAGTGATTACCCGAAATATGCCGCCGAGAAGACCTCGGACGACTTCGTGAAAGCCGCCTGGAATGGGAAAGATGACCCCATGCTCCGGGCAGGCTGCCAGGTATGCGAGTACCCCGTGCCTTTAATGACCGACCTTACTATCGGGTCGGTCGGGCAGGACTTGAAGAAGCAACTACTCCTATTGGCCAGCACAGAGAAAGGCGAGGAACTGCTGGAAGGACTCGGCCTCACCGCCGAGGAGGACAGTCAGGCAGCTGCCCAGCGTCATACTGCGGTCGACCAGCTCCTCAACAAGATTAAAGAGACACGTGAGAAGTTCTTCGAGCAGACCAGGGAAGAGATTGGCGGTGCCGATAAACTGGCCACCGTCTTTGGACCGTGCATCAAGTGCCAGAACTGCCGTGTGGCCTGTCCTGTCTGCTATTGTCGAGAGTGCTTCTTTGTTTCACCCACCTTTGAACTGGAAGCGGAAAAATATCTCGGGGCGGCGGAGAAGCGGGGGGCCATGCGCATGCCCACCGATACCCTTCTTTTCCACCTCACCAGGATGACGCACATGGCTGCTTCCTGCATTGGTTGCGGTGCCTGTGAAGAGGCTTGCCCCAATGCCATCCCGTTGCTCAAGATATTCCAGTTGACCGGTACTAATGTGCAGAAGCTCTTTGACTATATTCCAGGACGCAGTCTGGAGGATGAATTACCTCCGACTGCCTTCAAGGAAGACGAGCTTGAGTGGATAGGAGAGAAATGACGGTCCGTCTTATAACTGAGCAGGGAACGGAAAGCGCCGACCCGGCCTTCACCCGCGAAGTACTGGGTGATGGTGCGGTCCACTTGGAGCGCTGCTACCAATGCCAGGCGTGCAGTTCCGGCTGCCCGTTTGCCTATATCTTTGACTATGCCCCACACCAGCTGCTGAGGATGGTGCAGCTCGGGCTTAAGGACCGGGTGATGGAGAGTAAGACATACTGGCTGTGCGCCAGCTGCGAGACCTGCGCTACCCGTTGCCCCAACGATATCGAAATCGTACAGGTAATGGACAGGCTGAGGCATATTGCCTTCCGCGATGGGTATACCAACCAGACCCCCCTCCCCCTCTTCCACCGTACTTTCCTGGGTGGCGTCAAGAGCTACGGCAAGGTGTTCGAGCTGATGCTTATCCTTCGCTATATGCTTACCAGCCGTGATATCTTCAAGCTTAGCGAGCTACCCAATAATATGAAGATGGGTTTCAACATGTTTTCAAGGGGTAAGCTGGCCATTTTGCCGGACAAGATAAAGGGAACGGCAAATATCAAGCGTATTTTCCAGCAGACGGAGAGGAAGAATGGCTGAGAGCACGACGCTGAAATACGGCTACTATCCGGGTTGTTCACTGGAAGCAACAGCCAAGGAATATAATGAGTCGGTACAGGCATCAGCCAAGCTACTGGATGTTGAGCTTGTGGAACTGGATGACTGGAACTGCTGCGGGGCTTCTTCGGGACACTGCACCGACCCCGAGCTTTCGCTGGCCTTGCCTGCCAGGAATCTGGCCATCGCCGAGAAGCTGGGACACGACCTGGCCTTGTCCTGTGCCGCCTGCTTCCTCCGCTTTAAACAGACCAACCACGACCTCCGTGCTAATGACGAATTACGCCAGAGGATAGAGCAGATTATAGAGACGCCCTACCAGGCGAAGATAGAAGCAAAACACGTCCTGGACATATTCGCTCGTGAGGTTGGGTTCGAAAAAATCGAGCAACGGGTAAAGAAACCGCTCAAAGGACTGAAGCTGGCTGCCTATTACGGATGCTATCTGGTACGCCCTCCCAAGGTCACCCAGTTCGATGACCCCGAAAACCCGATGATAATGGACAATCTGCTCACTACTATCGGTGCCGAGCCTGTGGACTGGAGCCATAAGGTGGAGTGTTGCGGTGGGGGCCTGTTGCTTGCCCGAACCGACGTCGTCGTCAAGCTCTGCAACGACCTCTGCCAGGCAGCCCTCGATAACGGAGCAGTAGCCCTCGTGACCGCCTGTCCGCTCTGCCAGGCAAACATTGAACTGCGACAGACTATTGGCATGCCCGCTTTTTACTTCAGTGAACTGCTGGCACTGGCTCTGGGAGTCAGTGAAAACAAGTTCAAGTCCTGGATGAAGCGCCATATACAGAACCCGGTACCGGTCTTGAAGGCACAGAATTTAATCTAGCATGAGATATAAGGGGGAATACCCAAGATGGAAGCAGTAGCACCCTTTCAGGACGCAATAGACATCATCAAAGAAGAGGGCGGTGAAATCGCCAAGATGTGCTACCAGTGCGGCCTTTGCACTGGCACCTGCCCATGGAATCTGGTCAGGAGCTTCCTGGTACGCAAGGCGATGCACCAGGCACAGCTGGGTCTGCCCGACTTTGAAGATGAGGATATGTGGCTGTGCGTCACCTGTAACGCTTGTGTCGACCGCTGTCCGCGCGGCGTGGAGATTATCGATGTCTGGCGGTCTTTCCGTCGGGCTATCACCGAAATGGGCATTGGCGGAGTCCCCGATTCGCTCCGTATCACCGAAAAGAATATCTCCAGCGTGGGTAACCCGCAAGGTGAGGACCGGGAAAAGCGTCTGGACTGGACCAAGAATCTGGATATCAAGACCCATACAAAAGGCACCGAGGTGCTTTACGTGGCCTGTTGCTATAACTCTTACGATCCCCAGCTTACCAGTGTCGCTACGGCCACCGTGGAGATTCTGAAAAAGGCTGGTGTCGACTTCGGCATACTCGGCAACGAGCTCTCCTGCTGTGGTGAAAGTGTACGCAAGGCAGGCGCTGAGAGCGTTTTCCAGAGCCTGGCACAGAGTAACATCGCCCTGTTCGATGAAACCGGAGTTACCAGGATTATCACCGCCTCCCCCCACTGCTACCACACCTTCAAGAACGAGTACCCGGAGCTGGAAGGTAAGTATGAGGTGGTACATACTACACAGTTCCTCACCGACCTGATTAAGGACGGCAAGCTGGAGCTTAAGAAGGAAATTAAGAAGACAATCACCTACCACGACTCCTGCTACCTGGGGCGTCACAACGATGTCTACAATGAGCCGAGAGAAGTCCTCCAGGCCATACCCGGAGTGGAGCTGGTAGAGATGGCTAATTATCGCGAGAACAGCCTGTGCTGCGGTGGCGGTGGCGGCCGCATCTGGGAGGAGACCAAGAAGGGCGAACGTTTCTCCGATATCAGGCTGGAGCAGGCACTGGCTGCCGGGGCCAATGTCATGGCGGCCGTCTGCCCCTATTGCCTGGCCAACTTCAAGGACAGCATTACCACCATGAACAAAGAAGAGGAAATCGAGGTCAAGGATATAGCCGAGCTTGTCCTTGAAGCGCTATAGACCGCCCGACCGGAGTTCAGCCCTACCACACCCACCGTTGAAAGGAGCCTATTATGGCTAAGAGACTCTACCGCAGCCGTAAGGACCGGAAGATTTGGGGAATTGCCGGTGGCCTGGCTGAATACTTCGATGTTGACCCCGTCATTGTCAGGGTACTCTTCGTGGCATCTATATTCTGCGGGACTCTGGGAATCTGGTTCTATCTTATCATGAGATTTGTAGTCCCAGAAGAAAGCTAGGGACATAGCCGGGCTGGGTTGGAAGCTTTGTATTCTCTTAAATATATCCTATCCTATGAAAAAGGAGGCTAACGGCCTCCTTTCTATTCTATCTTGTCACGTTTGGCTATATTGTGTCGTGCACATAGGAGCTGGATATTCTCTGAGACCAGAGAGGAACCGCCTTTTGAAAAGGGAATTATATGGTCAAAATGAAGGTCATCCGTACTTCCACAAACGACACACCTTCCTTTATCTCGTTGCCATACTGTCAATTTAACCTGCGGTGGTATCAGTCTGTTATGTTCGATCTTTATCTCTTGTTTCACGACTGCCGTAAATGACTGTGCATTTTCGATTAACTCTAACTTAAATTTGTAGACTGTTCTTGAATTAACTGCTTCTTGCCACGCGTCTACAATTTTAAAATACACCATTATATACCCATATACCTCTATGTAGTTTCTCATATACTCTTACAAGTTCTGTAGCCTGTTCGCCACATATATATTTCTTAGCCGCCTCATAAAACAGTCCATTCTGACTTAAGGTACCACTAGGATTATACATGGGTTGATCGACAAGCTTTGGAATAGGAGTGCCTTTCGTCTTGGGAACATCATGTCCCTCGTATATCAAAACGCGGCCCATCTTCTTCGACTCTATCCGTATACGGAGCGTTAGGCCTTAAACTCATCAGTATTACGTTAATATCTCCACGTTAGTGATAATTCATGCCACGCTGGAGATTAACACCTTCTTTATTACACATTTCTAAATATGATATGATGTCGCCTGGTTTAGCCATTTTCATCTCCATTGTACCCTGTACTTTCTCCGAAGAACCTAATCTTACTACACGATATACAGGATTATATCATAGTAAGGCTAGGATAAGTTATGAATTGATACTGCATTTATGTCTCCTTTCTATTGTGCTATCATTTAGGTAGAACAATGGCTATCAAAACAATCGCTACCAACCGAAAAGCCCGCCATAACTATCATATTATGGATAGTGTGGAGGCCGGACTGGTGCTCACCGGCTCGGAGATAAAGTCCATCCGTGCCGGCCGGGTCAGCCTGGGCGATGCCTACGTGCGCCCGGAAAACAGGGAGCTGTGGTTGCTAAACGCCCATATCGCCCGCTACCAGGCTAGCAGTTACCTCGGCCATGAGCCCACCCGGCCACGCAAGCTCCTGCTGCACCGTAGAGAGATTGCCAGCCTCACCAGCACGGTGGCAGAGAAGGGCTTTACCCTGGTGCCGTTGCGGCTGTATATTAAAGATAGCATCGCCAAGCTGGAGGTGGCGCTCGCCCGGGGCAAGAAGCTCTACGACAAGCGTGAAGCGATAATGCGTCGGGAGACAGACCGGGCACTGGAGCGTGCCGTCAAAACAAAGGTCGGTCCGAGGAGGTGACAGACACAGTCACGCGGACTTAACTAAATGGGGACGCGTGGTTTCGACAGGGGAAGTATGTTACAGGATTGCAGGCTGAGGTTGCCGCTACCCTCATTAAACAAGTGGCAAAACATAACTGGCAAAGAACCAGTTCTAGTTGCCGCCTAATTAAATAGGCAGCACATCCACCCCAACCCCACCTCGGCGGGTCGGGGATGGGTGACGAAAAGTCGGGGTGCCACCGCCCCAAGGTCGAGCAAGGCGGTGAAAGAGAAATCGACTGGCCTGACTGGACCCGGTCAGCAGGGGCCAGCCGGGCGAGACAAAAGAGCTGACTAAGCCTGTAGGATATTCTGGGTAGCTTCCTTTGGACGGGGAGTTCGACTCTCCCCCGTCTCCACCAGAAACACAGTCGAGCCGTCAAGGGGCTCGTTGATTATACGTATATTAGACCCTTCACGCGAAGCCGCTACCCGGGAAATTGGCCGGAATGGCGGCTTCGGTCTTACCGCCACAATTGACTTTGTCTGTTTGGCGTCAATATATACTGCATCCAGCATCGTCAACAGGAGCGTCCTTTGCTCCTCAAGACTGGCAGACGTCCACAGTCTCCTCAGATCCATGATTAGTTTACCAGCTTCTTTAGCAGGGCAGTCACAGGGATAACTATTACGGTTACCACGCCACCAATCAACAGCCAGTTTGTAGAGCTTGGACGTGGTAATATTTCAAATGTTCCCTGCCGGTCATCAATCGCTACTTCGTAAATTCCTGATGTTACCTTATTGACTGTAAAGCTGACGGTCTGACTCTCGCCAGTGGCTAAAGCAATGTCCCTAGCTTCCTCAATAGTGTTATTGATCGCTAGCGTTACTGTGTAACTACCTTCCCGCCCGCCAATGTTAGATAATTCTAAAGATATAGTTATGGGCTCACCAATGGTAGCCACCTTTGGAAAAATCATCAGTTTATCGGCAAAGAAAGCTGCAGGTGATGGTGATTGGGGTACCGGACATGCAGGCGTATCGAAGCTCTTTTCGTTACTATAAACCGTACCAACGCTCTGAACAAGAACTCTATAGTAATACGCCTTACCTGGTTCCAGATCGGCAAGAGTGTAACAATAATCCATGCCCGTATTTATTTGTTCACTTTGGGTGCGATTTGGATAGGGACCTCCCTGATTTTCTCCCCACTCGAATGACACTTGGACAGACCTTATTGTTCCTAGGTCTTCTAAAAGTGCATGCAGTGTTGCTGAGTTCTCGGTGATGTCGCTTGCGTCGCCCGTAGTAAAAATTGCTGGAAAAGCAGGCAGGGCGAAGCTTGCCTCTTCACTATAGACTACGCCAACACCAACAGCTATTGCCCTGAAGTAGTAAGTCGTTTCCACCTCAAGATCGTTGAGAGTAAAGCTGAAATCCCCGGTAGTACTCATAAACTGTGAGGCTGTGTTATTGGGGTAAGGTCTGCCAGGCTCACTACCCCATTCAAAGCAGACTTCCACTGAAGATGCTGTACCCAAGTCTATCAGGTAACCGTTAAGCGTAGCGGAATGGTTGCCTGTAGCAATAGCAATCCCAGTGGTTACCTCCGGTGGTAAGGTCATGATTGTGTAGCTTGAAAAGCTATGTATCTGGGCGGAGATGGTGTGATTCTCTGTGTCGACGACCGAAGGTGATTTTGTCCAGATCATGATACTGGTATCCCATACAACGATGGCAAGGTCCTCTTCGTTAACTCCCTCAGGTATTAACGCCGGGTTGTAGGTGATAGTGAGGTTTATCGGTGGATTAAAAGTAGCCCCGTCCGGCCCAAAATCATAGATCGGACCAATTACTGTTTGGTCAGAGGTCGGGTATGGTGGCTCTTCCATCTCAACGATGGTGACGTAGGTCAGCGGGTTGCCATAGGCATCTAATCCCTTTACACCTTCAAGTATGGTAATCTTGACAAGGTTGTCTGCGGACCAGGCGGAGGCTTCTTGTAAAAAGTAGCCCTCTGGATCGACTTTGTCATGGAAGAAGGTAGTGCCTGGTGGGGCACCGCCACCCCCACTACCAGCGGGAGGAGTTGGCGTGTTAACAGTGATAGTAATATTCTCAAAGTCAGTCTGTTCGCCATCAGAGACCTCGAAGTAAACATCGGGGTAGCTTCCTACCTGACTGGAGGTGGGTGTCCAGGAGAAAGTCCTGGTCTGTTCGTTGAAGTCTGATCCTGGTGGTAGATTGGAGGCTGAGAAGGTTAGAGGGTCATCATCGGAATCAGTGGCGGAGATGGTAAACTCCAGCAGTTCGCCCTCATTGACCGACCTATTGCCAATAGGACTGAGTATTGGGGGTTGATTAGTCGTACCTTGACCGTGAATTGTGATCTGACTGCTAACGACGCTTACCGACACAGACTGGCCATTCGCATCTCCAACAACGACACCTGAAAGGGTGAGGGGACAGGTTCCCCTGGTTGTCCCGGCGGTTAGAGTGATTGTAGCGAATGTCCCTGACACGGATACTGTCTGACCCGGGATGATGATTGCCCCGGCTACTCCACTGATAGTCCCGGTCGTGTTATATATCGCGCCCGGATTGAAATAGGTGGCGGCTCCATTCTCTGACAGCAGGTTACCTTCGGTAACGCTGTTGGCTGTAACCAGGGACTGATCGAAGGACAGGTCAAACTGCGCACCAGCGATTTCGGTTCCAGGCTCTACTGCTATGCTTATGGTGAATTGTTTTCCTGCGTCGACCTCGGTTGGTGCGGAGACACTGACAGTAGTGGCCCCTTCAGCAGACGCCAGGCTGGAAGGGAATATTCCCAGAGAAAGTATTATTACGAGAGCTATTAACTTTGCCATATTAAATAAATTCCTGTGTTTCATCACATCCACCCCTACCCAGTCCAATGTTGACCGATGATAATCATATCGAGAACGTTGATCATCCCATCTTTATTGACATCTGCCCGTATCCAGCCAGTGAGACCTGTTTCACCCCAGTGCTGTCCCACCAATATCGTGTCGAGTACATTGGTATACCCATCGCTATTAACATCCCAGTCCTCGTAGAATGGGACTAC
>CP070842.1:824567-863903 GCA_020342155.1 Dehalococcoidales bacterium | reverse complement strand
TGCTCGAGGCAAACCCGCGGGCATCCCGAACCGTCCCGATAGTCTCCAAGGTGTGCAACGTCTCTATGGCACGTATCGCAACTCAGGTCATGCTCAGTAAAAAGCTCAGCGACCTGGACCTGAAATCGCGGCGGATACCGCACTTCGGTGTGAAAGAATCGGTCTTCCCCTTTAGTATGTTCCCTGAGGTAGACCCACTCCTTGGCCCGGAGATGCGGTCAACCGGCGAGGTGCTGGGCATCGCCGACTCATTTGGCAATGCCTTCTTCAAGGCTGAGGAGGCAGCCAAGCAGAAACTCCCCACAGAAGGTACCGTCCTGATAACAGTATCGGAGAGAGACCGCCCTGCTGTGGCCGAGGTAGCCCGGAGCTTCGCTGAGCTTGGTTTTATAATAAAAGCAACACAGGGTACCTGTCAGTTCCTCAGCAGCCAGGGTATCGAGTCCGAACTGATTTTAAAGATGCACGAGGGCCGCCCAAATATCACTGATGGCATTGTGAACGGGGAAATCCAGCTGGTCATCAATACCCCGGCGGGGAAGCTCAGTCAGTATGATGACTCCTACATTCGTAAAACGGCGATAAAATACAAGGTGCCGTACATCACTACTCTGGCAGCCGCTGCTGCTGCCGCTAAAGGAATAGCTGCACACTGTCAACACGGGTCCGGGGTGAAGTCCTTACAGAGCTACCACTCAGAAATAGGTTGAGCATAATCTAGTAGAGACTCTGACAAATACATATACACAACATATTACCTTTTTAACCCCAGAGTTACGATTTAAATTCTTGACATCACTTTAGTTTACACGTAGACTGTGAGCACCGAGCCAGTACTGCTGAGTGCGTTGTGAAGTGCCCGAAGTGCCAGACAGAAAATCCAGAAGAGGCTGTCTTCTGTATCCAGTGCGGTGCCAGAGTAACAGAAGAGATACCGCCCACATGCCCTTCCTGCGGCACCGAGCTGCCTGCTGGAGCACGGTTCTGTTTTAAGTGCGGCCACTCCCTAATTGAGCAGGCACCCACAACCACACCTACACCCCCCTCGTCCGAACCCACCTCCTTTGCCGGTGGCCGTTATCAGGTCAAGCAGTTCCTCGGCGAGGGCGGTAAGAAGAAGGTATACCTCGCCCACGATAACACACTGGACCGAGACGTCGCCTTTGCCCTGATAAAGACCGAGAAGCTCGATGACGAGACCCGAACACGTATCCAGCGTGAGGCACAGGCCATGGGTAGGCTCGGTGACCACCCCAACATCGTTACCATCCATGATATGGGAGAGCATGAAGGCCAGCCCTACATCGTCCTCCCCGTCATGTCAGGTGGTGATGTCGAGGGGCTCATCGAAAAAGCACCCGAGCACCGCCTTCCCCTTGAAGAGGTTATCGGTATCACCAGGTGTGTCTGCCAGGGACTGGGGTTTGCTCACTCGAAGGGCATCATCCACCGCGACCTGAAACCGGGTAACGTCTGGCTGAGCGTTGACGGTACCGCCAAGATAGGCGACTTCGGCCTAGCGGTGGCGGTCGACCTCTCCCGTCTGACCCAGTCGGGCATGATGGTGGGCACGGTATCCTACATGCCACCCGAGCAGGCGATGGGCGGTAAGGTAACAAATAAAGCAGACCTCTACTCCCTGGGAGCCATGCTCTATGAGATGGTAACGGGGAGACCTCCCTTCATCGGGGATGATTCGGTGGCAATCATCGGGCAGCACATCAACACGTCGGTAGTATCACCCACCTGGCATCGAGCTGACCTGCCACCGGGACTAGAGGTACTCATTCTACAGCTACTGGAGAAAGACCCGGAGAAACGACCTGCCTCAGCTAGTGATGTCCTTAAAGCATTAGAGTCAATAGAAGCTGGTAAGGTTGAGAAAGAACCATCACGGGTAACAACTGCTCCTGAAAGCAGTCCCCTATATAGAAAGGTGTTTGTTGGTCGTGAACCGGAACAAAAACAACTACAGGCAGCCTTTGATGGGGCCATGTCGGGGCAGGGCGCTTTGATGATGGTGGTGGGTGAGCCGGGTATCGGTAAGACCGCCCTCTGTGAGCAGATAGCTACATACGTGACACTGAGAGGCGGTAAGACCCTCGTGGGCCATTGCTATGAGGAAGGTTCTTTGTCACTGCCTTATCTTGCATTTGTCGAGGCGATGCGCTCCTATGTCCTGTCACGGGAGACAAGGGATTTACGGAAAGAACTGGGGACGGGTGCGGCCGATGTTGCCCGTATCATCTCAGAGATAAGGGAGAAGCTGAAGGTAGAACCAAGACCACCGGAGAGCCCGGAGGAGGAACGATATCGCCTCTTTCAGGCAGTCACCAGTTTCCTTACCAATGCCGCTAAAGTCCAGCCTCTATTGATTATACTGGAAGACCTGCACGACTCCGATAAAGGTACCCTGGAGATGCTTACCCACATATCACGCAACATGTCAGGAGCAAGGCTTCTGATTGTCGGTACCTACCGTGATGTAGAGGTAGACAGGACACATCCACTATCTGCAGCTCTGGCTGAACTGAGGCGTGTTGCCACCTTTGACCGTGTCCTGCTGCGGGGTCTCAATGCCGATGAAGTAAGGCGGATGCTGGAGAGTATCGTCAGGCAGGATGTACCCTGGGGACTGGCCGAGGCAGTACACCGCCAGACCGAGGGAAACCCTTTGTTCGTACAGGAGGTAGTACGCTACATCGTCGAGGAGGGCCTTATCAGCCGGGAAGGGGGACAGTGGCGGGCTACCAGAGATACCCCATTGGAGATGAGCATTCCAGAGGGGTTAAGGGATGTTGTCGGTAAACGGCTATCAGGTCTGAGCCAAGAGTGCAACCGAATCCTCTCTATCGCCTCCGTTATTGGTAGGGATTTCCGCCTGGCTGTACTGCAGAAGGTGGCCGGGGTATCCGATGACGAGTTATTTGCTGCCCTCGAGGAGGCCAAGGGGACTGCCGTGGTCGAAGAACGGTCTATGGTTGGAGCGGCGGTGACCTACCGTTTTACCCATGCATTTTTCCGCCAGACTCTCTATGAGGAGATTATTGCCCCGAGGCGGATACGACTTCACCAGCAGGTAGGCCAAGCGCTGGAGGGAGTTTACGAAAAGCGACTTGAAGAGCACGCTGCCGAGTTGGCTGAGCATTTCTCTTATTCTCCGGATGCTGAAGGACTGGCTAAAGCAGTCTCCTACGGAAAGATGGCAGCAGAGCGGGCCAGTAGTGTCTACGCCTATGGTGAAGCGGTGCGATTGCTGGAGCAGGCACTTAAAGTACAGGAGGTACTGGACTCGGAGGATAAGGCCAAGCAGTGTGAACTACTGCTGACATTAAGCTATACCCTAATCTATGCGGCAGAGTCCCGGCGTGCCCTCGATGCTGAGCTTCGGGAGACTTTTTCGCTTGCCGAAGCAATTGGTGATGAAAACTTCGCCTCACAAGCCTGTAACCTCGCTCTATCTGCACTAACATTCTGGGGATATGCAACACCAGGAGTTTTCCGTTCTGAGGAAAGCATCGAGTGGGCAAACCGAGCAGACCACTATGCGAGAGAGGGTACGAAAGAAAGGGCCATCGCAGACATGTTCCTCGGTATGGTTAGGTACTCGACAGGGCATCCAAGAACTGCATTTTCGCTTTATGAAAAATCACTGGACCTGGCACGCAGACTGGAAGATAATGAGGCCTATTGTATGGTCGTACCCATGTGGTTGGCATATGCTTCTCAACCGCAGAATACCGAGCAGCGACAAAAGATAGCCGAAGAACTGTCACAACGCAGTCGAGCTGGCGTGGACCTGAGGATAGTAGGTGGAATACTGCATCTGCTTGGTACTGTTTATCTCGAGTACGAGCAACGCGAGCGATGTGAGGAGATCTGGCGCGAATACCAAGAGATAGCCGAGCGTACTGGGCAGTCTAACGCACTGCTGATGTCTATGCAGTTTCGTGCCATCCTTAAGACCGTGGACGGTCGACTGGACGAGGCTGTGCAACTAGCGGATGACATTCTAGTGCGAGGGATAGAATGGGATTTACGGCGATTTGCACGTACAGGTGAGACTTTCGTTGGTACGAGGGCTAGAATCCTGTTAGGAATGGCTGAAATCCTACTTGAAGCCATGCCACCCCCTCCATTCAATGACTATCTCAGGTCTCTATACCTTGCACATCTAGGCCGACACACTGAGGCAATCCCTTTTTTAGATGAGATACTGGATGGACGCGAGTTTATTTATGATGGCTACTGGGCTAACGTAATCTTGCTCGAAGCCGCTACACTGGTTGGGCACAAAGGATTGGCTGAAGCTTTGCTAGACGAACTTGCAGGTAGAACGCCAAGCATGACCAGTTACTTTTACAACACATGCGTACCACGCCATCTCGGAACTGCCGCTGCTCTCCTCGATAGACTCGAAGAAGCCCGTAACCACTACCAGGAAGCCATCAGGGCCTGCACAGGGGTGAGGCATCGTCCCGAGCTAGCCCTCACCCGCCTTCAGCTTGCAGAACTTCTACTGGAGCACTACCCGAACGAGAAATCTGATGCATTAGAGCACCTGGACTTCGCCATCAACGAGTTCCGCGAGATGAAGATGCAGCCCTCTCTGGAGAGGGCACTCAGGCACAAGGAGATTCTGGGGGCGTAGCTCTTCTAACAGCTAGAGGGAGAAATAAAAATGCCTGAGATGATAGTTGCGACCAAACAGAACATCGAAAAAGTCTTTGATGATAACGCAAAAGCATATGACCGTGTCGGTCCAGCCATTTATCAACATTTCGGGTCGCGCCTGGTTGACTGGCTGTCACCTGAACCAGGTACAAAGATGCTGGATATTGCTACAGGTAAAGGCGCGGTGCTGTTGCCCGCCGCGCGACTTCTGAAGTCAAATGGACATGTGACTGGCATTGACCTATCGGCTGGATTGTTGCAGGAAGCCGACCATTCAGTGCACCAAGAAGGACTGACCAATATTACCTTGCGTAAGATGGATGCTGAGCACCTCGAGTTTCCCGATGAGACATTCGATTGTGTGACATGTGCCTTCTCGCTCTTCTTCTTCCCACACATGGAAGATGCACTAAATGAGATGTACCGAGTCTGTAAGCTAGGTGGCCGTGTTGCTGTGACTGTATTCGACCAGGCATTACCTCCGTTCGACCCGATTTTTCCAGTCATGTTGCAGCAGCTTGGTACTTATCAGGGAGAAGTGCGGATACCACCCCACGGCATGTCTTTTACTCCGGAGGAAATAGAGACTCTACTCAGACAACACGGATTCCACTCAATTATGACACATGGCGAAAAGGAGGACTTTATCTATACAAACGAGAAGGACGTTTGGGCATTCTTGCCGTTACGCCTGATGCTGTTTGGAACGGATGAGACAACACACGCACCATTCAAACATGAGTTCCTCACCAAATTACGCCCACTATTCGGTCCGGACGGTCTACACGTGTCTGTTGCAGCTATCTATGCGATGGGGCAACGCTAGACAACAGATATACGTCAAGACTACCCCAGATGAAGAAGCAGTCTGTACTGGCGAGGGCGTTGAGGCATAAGGAGATACTGGGTGCGTAATAGCTAACTTTATAACGCGGTAAAGGAGTATACACATGCTGAGGGGTGAGAAGGTCCTTCTGAGACCGTTGAAGAGGTCAGACATCACCAACTTCTTGAAGTGGTTCAATGACCCGGAGGTGACCCAGTATCTCTCTATGTACCTGCCAATGACAGAGATGGCCGAGGAGAAATGGATTGAAGACGCAGCCTCTAGGATTCAAGCAGGCACTCATGTGGGCTTAATCTTCGAAGCCATTGAAGGGGACTCGAGTAAAACTATTGGAACCATCGGACTTCACGGCATCAATCCAAAAGACCATGGTGCTTCATTCGGGATTGCTATTGGTGAGAAGGATTATTGGGGCAATGGCTATGGTACTGAGGCAACGCGGCTCATCCTTGACTATGGTTTCCAGCAGCTGAACCTGCACCGAATCGCGTCTTCTACATTAGCTTTCAATGAGCGTAGTATTAAGCTGCACAAGAAGGTTGGCTTCCGAGAAGAGGGCCGCCAGCGGGAAGCCTTTTTCAGGAATAACCACTTTCATGATCTTGTCATGTTCAGTATCCTCAGGAATGAGTGGAGAGGGCACTGAGGCATAAGGAGATTCTGGGGTCTCCTAATTGTCAATTAAAGGAGCGGCAGCCTGGTGCTGTGAGTGAACTGATGACCCATTTCCATTCAGCACACTAATGGCCACATGTAAGTAATCTCTGAGTAACCTGGGCATCAAGAAACTTCTCCGCACTGACTCTCGACCGGCTTCACCCATACTCCGTGCCAGTGTCCGGTCATTTAAGAGAGTTACTATACTTCGAGCACATGACGCAGCATCGTTGACCAACAAACCAGTCTCACCATCGTTTATCTGAAGCTTGATTCCTCCGCAATTTCCACCAATAACAGGGGTCCCTTTCCACATCGCTTCCGCCACAGTCAGACCGAACCCCTCCCTAATAGATTTTTGCACGATAACGTCAGAGCCTGACTGAAAGGCATTTACCTCAAGGTCACCAATGACCGCGGGGTCATAGAGAATGTGTATATCAGGGTCACCTCCGGCATACTGATGGACGCTGTTAAGGACTTCCTGGGCTTCATAGTCATCGTCTGCCGTCATTGCTCCAACCAGTGCTAGCTGCAGCGTGGGAACATCTTTCCTAGCTAATCGGTAGGCATCGATTACTCCCCATGGATCCTTCCAGCGGTCGAACCGTGATACCTGTGCCACCAGAGGTCTGCCCGGATCTATCCCGAGCCCGGCCAGCACTTCTCGTGCCTGGTCAGAACCCAACAGCCTGTGCTTCGGTATTAACGGGTCAATAGCGGGAGGAGATACAAACACCCTATCCGCATTGTTGTCCTCTGGAAGGTACTCCGGCATGCTGGCCATTATCATCTTGTAATTGCTCATGTACGAGCGTAGAAATTCCATAATAATAGTATTAGGCCTGGTAGCATCAACATGGCACACCCAGACACCAGGAGGAGCATTCAGGTAGTGAAGCAGGGGTAAAACCTGGGCGTCGTGGATGAGCCACAGGTCTGCGGTCAGTCCCACCGCGGCCGCAGCGTTTGCGGATTTTTCATTGTGCTTCAGATAAAGGGCAATATCGTCATGGCTCAGGCTCTCGCCATCACCCTGGAGACAGTGGTGTAGAGTCTTACCGACCCGGAAGAACGCATCATCCGGTTCGATGACATACCACTCGGCCTCAATCCCGACACTGCACATAAGAGGTACCAATGACTGCAGTATTTCAGCTACACCCCCCCCAACAGGAGTAGCGTTAACATGCACAATGCGCATTCCCTGCAGCTTCTTAGCAGCACTAGTTATCCCCGATATGAGACCCTCGGGAACAACGCCCGAATACTGAGCAAGTTGTATTTCTTGTGTCGGGACCCTGATCATAGCGTATGTCTCCTCCAATTAACCCTTCTGAGCCCTAGTAGACTGGCACCGACTGGTTATGTGTGCTGAAGGAAATCACTACCAGCTACTACCTATCACTTGTTACAACCATTGCTCACTACTTATTACAATTGTAATATCGAGCAATAGCACTATATATCCCGCAAAGGTACTCCAGGCAATAGTACTTTAAGCAACAGTACTTTCGGATTAGCGTCGAACGAAGCCACCATATCAAAGCCAATCACGAACACGAGTAGTCCGACTCCTTTGCTTGTGAGAACCCTACAGTCTATGACTATAGCTACCAGAGGTTGGAAAAAGGTTAGAAGAGGGGCATGGTTTAATTAGAGTTCAGAATTGCTGTGTAGGTAGCCGTAAATAGCTCCCGGAGTAAGAGACAGGAGCATTAGACTTTCAAGAACAGAATGACAGATGGTTCTGCCCTATTATTACCTTCGCTTGTGTAACTTGAACCAGGGATGAAAACTAACAATACATTCAGGGCAAGCTCCCCTGGCTACAATCCCGTCAACAGCCATTTGTATCGCCATTAACTGGTCGGCGAGCCGATCAGGTAGAAGGAAGTGCTCCTTGACATACTTACTGCCCACCTCACCTATTACCTCAGCGGCACCAGGATTCTCCAGGAGATATAGCACCTTCTCGGCAGTCTTATACGGCGTATCATAGAAGTAGCCGGTATCATCTTCTCTGATTTGAAGAGGGATAGCCCCAACATCGGCGGCTATCACCGGTTTGCCCTTCCATAATGCCTCAGTAATCACCAGCCCAAAGCCCTCCCGGGTCGATGGTTGCATTATTACACGTGCTGCCCGCTGGATTGCATTAACCTCTCTGTGGTTCTCTAGACGGTTCGCCAGCGAGAGATTGAGCACACGGATATCCTCGTCATCCTTTATTTCCTGACAAATATCAGCCAGAATCCTCTCTCCCTCAGGGTCATCGGCAGCCAGAGCACCCGCCAGTATCAGCTGGCATTTCTTCTCTTCTCTCACCCGACGAAAAACAGCTATAGTCCTGTCTATCCCTTTCCAGGGGTCAAATCTCCCCACCTGGGCGATTATGGGAACATCGGGGTCTATCTGGTACTTGGCAAGAACGCTGTCTATTTCATCCTGTGCCAGTTCCCTGTTCTTCTCGGAAAGGGGGTCAATGAATGGAGGAATAATGAACTTAGGCAGAGGCCACTTCGTCACAATGTAATGTGCTGCCGAAAATATAGCAGCGTCATAACGCTCCGTCCAATCCGTGATAAATTTCCAGAGGCTGGGATTGGCTTCTACAGCTTCTTCTTCGATATCGATGTGACATCTCCACAGCCAGGTCTGCTCCGGTTGTCTGAGCCGGTGGACCAGACCTAAAGGCTGCGGGTCATGAATCAGCACCACATCCGGTTGGTAATCGAGAATATCGGTAGCATCGTAGTTGTCAAGGTTGTCAGTGTAAATCCGCTCCATCTCCGTGGTGAAGTCTCCCTCCATACCCTGCAGAAGATTGTGCAAGCTCTTCGTGCACTCAAAGTATTCATTACTACCCTGGACAACCTTCCATTCGGCTTCAACACCAAGCGCGTTTAGAAGGGGGATAGAGCTATAAAGAATTTCGGCTACGCCTCCACCCTCGGCAGTAGAATTTATCTCCAGCAGCTTCCGGCCCTTTAGTTGCTGGGCGGCTCGGTGCAGCCTCTCTATTTTCTCATCGCCCATGATGGCAGTATAAGCCTCCACGGGAGGTGTCGATAGAGGACAGAAGTCCTTTCTCCTACTGTAGACCGTCCCATCAGTCAGGATGGAGACACCTTCACCCGATTCTGCCATTATATAACCCTTGCCTCAGGAGATTTATGAGCCAATACTGGACTGAGTTCGGCGTATATGCTAGACTACTACACCTGTGAGCATTATAGCAGCCACAAGCCATGACCTCAATGCCAGTATCCATCTATTACCCGAAGGATACTGAATACCACTGATGGTTTGCTTGCTGTAAGTGGACTCGGACAACATATGGTAGAATAATGATGGCTATCTTCACTCGCAGCGTCTCGTCTGAACTTCTTATGGGATAAGGAGTCCCGGACACTAGCGAGGCAGAGGGTAGGAGGTGGACTACCGTGTCAAGGCTACTGCTCGTTTCTAACCGATTACCGGTGAGCATCGAAAAAGGTAGAAGAGGGTTACGCTTCGAGACCAGTGTCGGAGGTCTGGCTACAGGCCTGAGCACATTCCACAAATCATACGATAGTACCTGGATCGGATGGCCTGGCATCGACCTAGATACGGTCGGAGACAAAATGAATGATGTCATGGCAAGATTACGAACGCAGAGATTGCATCCGGTCTCTCTCTCGGAAGAAGACTTCGAAGGTTACTATCACGAATTCTCTAATAAGACTATCTGGCCCCTTTTTCACTACTTCCCCTTGTATGCATTATATGATACCGACTCATGGCGGGCTTATACACGAGTCAACGAAGCCTTCGCTAAGGCAGTCGTGAAAGTTGCCCGGGACGATGACATCATCTGGGTACATGATTATCATCTTATGCTGCTGCCACAACTCATCAGGAGGAAGCTGGAGAACGCTACGATAGGGTTTTTCCTGCACATTCCCTTCCCATCCCTTGAAGTGTTTCGCCTGCTCCCTTGGCGCAGTGAAATCTTGCACGGACTTCTGGGAGCAGACCTGGTAGGCTTTCATACCTATGATTATGCAGGGCATTTTCTTGATAGTGTTCGTAATCTGCTGGGCCACGAGGCTACCATGGGGCAAATCACCGCCGATGACCGTCTAGTCAAAGCAGATATCTTCCCCATGGGAATCGACTATGAGCGCTATTCCAGTGCCGCCCGAAACCGCAAAGTGCGTTCGGAGGCAGGTTATTTCCGCGAGAGGCTGGGGGCCCGTAAGGTAATCCTGTCAATAGACCGTCTTGACTACACCAAGGGTATTCTTGAGCGATTGGCAGCCTATAACCTATTTCTGGAAAGGCATCCGGGCCAGAGAGAAAGGCTGGTTCTTGTTCTGGTTGTAGTCCCATCCCGGACGCTGGTGGAACAATATGCCCTGCTTAAAAGTGAAATAGATGAGCTTGTCGGCGCTATCAACGGAAAATACGGCACCATGGGCTGGACTCCCATCTGGTATCTCTATCGCTCTCTACCTTTCCACTCGCTTGTGGCCATGTACCGCATCGCTGACATCGCGCTGGTGACCCCCGTGAGAGACGGGATGAATCTCATTGCGAAGGAATACATAGCGACCCGGTCAGACGGCAAAGGAGTACTTATCCTTAGTGAGACCGCCGGAGCTGCAAGGGAGTTGGGAGAGGCCATCGTAGTGAATGTCAATAATCAAGAAGAGATGGTGCAGGCGCTGGAAAGAGCCCTGGAAATGCCAATCGAAGACCAGATTGAAGATAACAGGACGATGCAGAAACGCCTGATGCGCTATAACGTGCAGCGATGGGCCGAGGAGTTTATCGACAGGCTGCTCCAGACCAAGAAACTGCAAGAAGAGGCGGAGGTGAAAACACTGACCTCCCAAGACCAAAGTAAGCTGGTCAGTGACTTCCGACAAAGTAACCGAAGGCTGATATTACTCGATTACGATGGCACGCTTGTATCCTTTGCGGGAAGGCCGGCGTGGGCAAGGCCAAGTGATGAGGTCATAATGTTGCTCCAGGAACTCGCTGGAGACACCCGTAATCAAGTGGTACTTATCAGCGGACGGGAGAAGGACTCTATAGACGAATGGTTTGGTAATATGAATATCGAATTGGTCGCTGAACATGGCGTGTGGGTCAAAGACAACGACGGTGATTGGAATCAGACGCTGGTAATAACCAATGAATGGAAGGAAGAAGTACGTCCAATCCTCGAACTCTGGGTGGATAGAACCCCCGGTTCATTTATCGAGGAAAAGGTGTTTTCCCTGGTCTGGCACCATAGAAGGTGTAATCCCACGCTTGGTGAAGTGCGAGCCAGAGAACTGGTGAAAGAACTCCTACAACTCACGACCAATCTCAACCTACAGGTGTTGGAAGGCAGCAGAGTGGTTGAGGTAAAGAATGCCGGTGTGAATAAGGGACAGGCAGCTTCGCGATGGATATTAAATAGGAAGTGGGACTTTATACTGGCAGCCGGAGATGACCCGACTGACGAAGATGTTTTTCGCGTACTCCCCGTAACGGCGTGGTCAATCAAGGTCGGCTTTGGCGCGTCCGGCGCCAGATTTTGTCTCGGCTCCCCGACCCAAGTGAGGTCCCTGCTGAAAGAGATGATTGGTGCACCGGTACTGCCGGAGTAATAAATAACTGCGGCAGGAATTCCACAGAGACAAGAGCGTCCCGAATACTGAAATAAGAGAGGTGCCCTTCAGCACACAACTCTTGTAGGTCATGAAGGTCTATTGACCACTGATAGGGGTTCCTCATACCTCTGGCAGACATTTACACGAGTTACTAGGCTCAAGAAGATAGGAGTAAAGCATGCGACTGATTATTTATGGGGCTGGAGGTATTGGATGTGTCGTAGGGGGGCATCTGGCGCGTACCGGACATGATGTAGTTTTAGTTGGTCGACCTGGCCATGTACAAGCTATTAGTGAGCATGGCCTCCGTCTTATCACACCTACCGGTACCTACACTTTACAGATACCGGCTGTCACCGAACCCGACCAGATTGATTATAAGTTTGATGATGTGGTCTTACTCTGTGTGAAAGGTCAATCCACCGAAGAAGCTCTGCGTGACCTGAAGGCAGTGACTGAAGACTTGCCGATTTTCTGTTTACAGAACGGGGTACGGAATGAAGAGATTGTAGTCCAGCACTTTCCAAGAGTGTATGGCGTAATGGTACGAGTGGGTGCAGTTTACCTCACCGAAGGCGAGGTGATTGCTCGCCGCGATCCACCGGGTTGGCTCATCACTGGGTGCTATCCTGAGGGAACCGATGAACTGGTTGAGCTGGTAGCAACACAGTTACGCACCGCCAGCTTCTACGTCAAGACAACTCCTGACGTCATGCCCTACAAGTGGGGTAAACTGTTGGGAAATCTGAATAATGCCATCGGTGCTATTACCAATGTAAGAGGGAACGATATCGAGCCCATAATCCGTGCCGCGAGGCAGGAGTTCCGAGAAGTTCTGAAAAAAGCAGATATTCGCTTCATACCAGCAGAAGAAGTGGCCCAAGAGTGGCCAGCAATTACTGAGCCATTACGCGGCAGAATCAATACCGAGGCCCAGAGTTCAACATGGCAAAGCCTGGCCCGTGGACAGGGTACAGTCGAGACTGAGTTTCTTAATGGTGAAATTGTACGGTTGGCTAAGAAACTTGGCATGCAGGCCCCTGTAAATGAAGCACTAATGCATATTTCTCAAGAAATGGCTGCTAACCATGAGCCTCCTGGCAAATACACTCCTGCCCAGTTATGCGATTTACTGGGCCTTGACCACTAGTTATATAGTCAGAGAAGCTGAAAGATACCGATGGTATTTATCTTAGGTATCGTTCAACTATCGAAGCCTTCTATTTCTCCTTCTCACCCTCGCTAATATGGGTACCACACTTAATGCAGAAGTTGGCATTTGGTCTTAACTCAGTGCCACATTCCGGGCAAAGTGGCACTTGTTGGACGGTCTCGGCAGCCTCAGTAGCCTTCTCCTCAGCTTCTTTAGCTTTCCTGGCTTCCTCAGCTTCCCTCTTCGCCTTCTCCTCAGCTTCCCTCTTCGCCTTCTCCTCAGCTTCTTTGGCCTTCCTCGCTTCCTCAGCTTCTCTCTTCGACTTCTCCTCAGCTTCTTTAGCCTTCCTGGCTTCCTCAGCTTCTCTCTTCGCCTTCTCCTCAGCTTCTTTAACCTTCCTGGCTTCCTCAGCTTCTCTCTTCGCCTTCTCCTCAGCTTCTTTAACCTTTTCTTTAACCTTCTCACCCTTATTAATACGGATGCCACACTTATCGCAGAAGTTGGCATTTGGTCTTAACTCAATGCCACATTCCGGACAAACTGGTGCTTGTTGGACGGTCTCGGCAGCCTCAGTGACCTTCTCTACCAAGACAGCCGGTTTCTCCTTCTCACCCTCACTAATACGGGTACCACACTTAGTACAGAAGTTTGTATTTGATCTCAACTCGATGCCACATTCCGGGCAAAGTGACACTTGTTGGACAGTCTCGGCAGCCTCAGTAGCCTTATCTACCGAGACAGCCGGCTCCTCCTTCTCATCCTCGCTAATACGGGTACCACACTTAGTGCAGAAGTTGGCATTTGGTTTTAACTCGATGCCACATTCCGGACAACACGGTATATGTTGGACCCCCATGGCGTCACCTCCTCTTCGAAATAAAAAGGGGACTGGTAGACTCAATGCAGCGCTTCCAGTGCCCTCGTCATCTTCCTCTCCGTTTTATCAGTCGGATGCTCATTTGTGTTAAGGTCGGGTATGGTTAAGT
Organism: Dehalococcoidales bacterium; assembly: GCA_020342155.1. GTDB lineage: Bacteria > Chloroflexota > Dehalococcoidia > Dehalococcoidales > Fen-1064 > W589. The sequence goes on along the minus strand of CP070842.1, from coordinate 849,941 downwards.
TTTAATAGTGTAGATATTAGCATTGTGCTGGGATAAAACTATAGTCTTTTGGAGGGTCGTTGTCAATAGAAGAGATGCCTATAAAGGAACCAATGTGATGTTAAACAAGGGGTTGGGGGGAGGGTTATCCCCTCAGCAAGTTACCTTGACATGAAATAAGTAAAAGGCTTAGCATTACAGCTATAGACAACAGGTGATGTTGCCAGTTATACATGAGAAAGGAGAATAGTGATGCCTGATGATACTGAGATTAAAGAGGGAAATCTCTATGGAGGGTGGAGGCGAGCGGTAAACGCGGCGAGTGGTGCCAGAGGCTCAATCCATGATGACGATGTAGCACAAAATTTGGGAATGCGGGGAGGAGCTGTGGTGGGTATCGTTCACCTTAACCTCTTTCCGCCGTTAATACTGAAAACCTTTGGCCAGCAGTGGTTCGAGAAAGGCTCCCTCAGCATATTCTACACCTATGCCTTAGTAGACGGTGAGCAGGTAAGAGGCGTCATTGGCATTCCACCGGAGGGGGTGAAGGATGCGCAGGTGGAGGCATGGGCTGAGTCGCAGGATGGGCACACGGTAGGAACAGGAACGGTAGCGATAGGTGAGCCTGAGGAGCTTCCCTATGTGCAGGCAATTGAGCTTAAGAACGCTGCACCAGGGGAATTACGCATTCTTGCCGGGCTTAAAGCAGGGGACGAATTACCATCGCGGGACTTTATCATTACTCAAGAAATGGTAGCCAGGTCACTGGAAACAATTACTGACACCCTGGACTGGTACAAGGGTGATTCACCTTGGGGTGGTGCTATCGCCCCACCCAGCCTGATGCACCGTGCCATGATGATAAATCCCGAGCGTGCCCAAGAAGCGGTAGGCTTCTTCGGCGCTACCGAATTGCGTAATGTGAACGGGCCGGTAAAGGTCGATGTACCCTATCGGGCAGGTGGCAAGCTGGCATGCGTGGGCACCAGTTCGAAGACTGAGTTCTACTGGGTTGATACTTATCTGGATGAGGTAGAAAGTGGGAAACGGGTCGCCGAGATGAGACACATGACCCGCCTCATGAAGGCCTCTTCACCATTGTATCCATAAACCGGTAGGCTACCGAAGAAACCGCCAGCTTTACAGCAAGTCGTTTAGTCGGCAAGTAAATATGGTAAGAAATCCGAAGATAGTAGCTACTCATTAATTGCGCCGGCAATCCAATAAGGGCCAGTGCAGTCAGGTGGTAAAGGCTGACCGATGCAGTTCTCGATAACTTCTATTGAATCACTTACACCACCGCCAAGTACTATCCAATCACCCACACAGGCCACAACCTGGCCATCAGCGTTAAGAACCTGAATAGTCTTATCTTCTAAGCGAAGTTCGTAGCCGTAAGGCCAAATAATTAGATAGCTTCTACTGAAGACCTGCGTCAAGCGTAAACAACCCTCAGAAAGTATCAATCTTCCCTCTATGCGTGCCTCCATATAAATAAATCCAGGCTCTTTCTGTACCGGAAAGTAAGGAGTTGGTTCAGCATCAGAATCTTCACCACAAGAACATCCGATAATAGAAAGACAGACAAACATAGATATTATGAATAGCAGTATCCTACGCTTGTTGACTCGCCTAAGCGATAGAGAGCTCGTTCTACGAAACCTGAGATATTCTGATTTCACGCTCCCACTCACTTCAATGATTCGTTTCTTGTATCGAGGTTCTCAAAGTACCTCATACAGATAGAGTACGTAAGAGTTCAGAATAATTTGTGAAATCACTGAAGTCAAGAGTTACCGCGGGAAATAACCTGGGGGCTATAGACCTGGCAGGCGAGTAGGGTTCAGTTTCTTAGCCTGTCCAGGATTACCCTGAAGAGCTCCTCAGGAATTGAAAGCAATACACCATCTTCTAAATCATCCAGTATACCAATGTAGGCATTCAAACCGTGGCATAACGAATCGGTCCTGACATATCTATTCTCGTAGTTCCAGAAGATGCCGCCGATGGCTCTCTCGGGTTCCTCAAGGAAAAAGGTGTTCTCTGCTGAGTAGGTATTCTGGATTATCCATAATATAACTCTTACCAAGGCATCTTTGTATCTCTCACATCCATCCGCATCCTGTTCCCGGCAAAAAAAGTACATCTCCATCGCTACTTCAGCTAACCAGCCGTTTCCACTCGTTGAATATGCCCCATGCCAACTCCCGTAATATACGGGATTACTCACATCTGTTTCTTGTCTTTCTAACAGGTCATTACCACATCTGAGGATTATATCTTTATGATAATCCTCCCGGTTTATCTTGTAGAAATCAAGCAGAGACATTATTACCCAGGCACTCGAAATGGGGTTTTTACTGCGATAGTCATCTCCCAGATAACAGCCCTCGTTCTCAACCCTCTCGCAGAAATGCCCAGCGATTTTCTCAGCGGTATCGTAGTATTTTTGCTCTCCAGTGGCTATATAGAGTCGGGAAAGAGCCGCGAGGACCTGGCCATTATAAAGAAGTGATTCACTACTACCGTACAGCCACCTTTCAACACCAGAATCATATCTAATATAGGCCTTCATCACTCCATCAGATTTTTGCATCGTGGTAAGCCAGTCACCCCCAAGTTTTGCTGAATCCAGATATCGCGAATCGCCGGTTCGCTCGTATAAGTCCAGTAGTGTAAATATGCTCAAGGCGGTCGTTCCCACTACAAATCTTTGCTGTTTTTCACCAGTCTCAAAATAATAGGAATAGTGAAATGCACCAAGTGTTTTTTCCTCTTTACTTTGCATGGCCAGAAGGAAATCCGCCCAGTCCGGTACGCTCTCTATAATTCTTTCATCTTGATCATAATCGTAGAGCTTCAGAAACGTGTATATTATCGAGGCCGAATACACGGTATGCAGTCTATCACCTAATTCTTCGTCCATATATATATATTTATAAAATCCATGTTCATCCGGGTGTTCCGTGCCGAAAAGAAATTCCTTCCCCTGCTCAATCTTTCCAAGAATCAGTTCCTTATCCAGACTGCGGATTATCACCAGGTCCTCAATAAGTTCTTTCCCTTCTCCGTTATACTCAATAAAAGAGAAGGCCTGTTCATACTCGGAGAATGAACGATTAAGGCCGTAATTATAGAAAGGAAAGAGAGAGAATAGCGTATCGACCTGGTCAGAGAAGGAGGTACTAATCGAGAAATTGACTAGGAACCTTACGTCTTCAAGGTCTTCCTCATTCAAGTCCTGGTGACTTCCCTCAAGTGCGTTCCGGGTAGCCTGCTCTAATGCTAGGGACAATTCCTCATTATTCGCCTGATATTCCCCACCCCCTTTTACTGTCCCCTGGTGGTATATAGTAATATTAAGGTCCCAGTTACCTTCAACTCTTAGTTCCTCCGGGTATTGTGTCTGCCGCTGAGTGAAATAGTCTTCTGCTACCGTTCTTACAAACTGTACGGTTAGATTTCTAAACTGGTCGCTCTCGCTATAATCCCCAGGCTCTCCGCTAGTGACAATAGCCCTGTGAGGTTCCGTGAGAGGGATTACGATGGCGAGAACAACCGCCACCAGCAGTGGGACCCCGACAGCCACTAAATACCGCATATTGCGGTAGGGCCACTTGTGGAGCGGTAACGGCGTCTCAGAGTGTAACCGCGTCCGACGGTATGCATCTATAAGGATAAGTATTCCAGCAATTACCGGCACACCACTAACGGCAAACGTGACTAGCGCCCGCTCTAAAGTCAGGCCGACCGTGTCTGAGATATACCACCACCACCAGCCAGTAAAACCACCACCGATAATGACGAGTAGACCGCCCCCAATCCAGGGCCACGCTAAGGCTGACAGGGTCAAGCCCAGACAGATAATCCCGGGGACCAGATAGAGAGCCCGGTAATACCAGGCCTCCCACCAACCCTCCCGATACATCCCCTCCACGCCCCAGTACACCCATAAGCTGGTCGCCAGGACCAGAAGCCCCGTGGCCAGATAACCGATGAACCTGTCTTTTAACTGCCAGCGTTCCATAGTCTGCTTTATAGACTTGATAGACCTGTCCCCTTTTGCAGGACTCAGCTTCAGGGGATACCGAATAGTACCACACTATCTTTCGGGGTGGCAAAAGGTCCTCAGCGAACAGTTGCTAACCCGCCAGCCCTATGGTAGGCTTAAATTCTCAACAAATAGATGGAATCTTTACTAGAGAGGTGGGGAGATGAGTAGCGATATAGAGAAAGTAAAGAAAAGAAAGCAGGAGTGGGAAGAGAAGGTCTTGAAGCCGGCCCTGGAGGGTTTTGGGCTAAAGGAATCCCCGACCAAGTCCTATACCCCGGCTGATACCGAGGGCTTCGACTTTCTCAGTAAGGTCGGCTTTCCCGGAGAGTATCCCTTCACGGCAGGTATCTATGCCGCGCAACCCGGTATGCCGGCTCCCAGGGTCGGCAGAGCTACAGCTCAAAGAAGAGGTAGGCCTGCGGGTCCTCGACTGGTGAGGGCGGCTGGTTATTCAGGTTATGGAACAGCCGAGGATACCAGAGACTACTACAAGGAGATGCAAAAACGGGGGGATAGGGGAGGACCCAATCTAGCCTTCGACCTGCCTACTCAGTGTGGCTATGACTCCGATAATCCCATGATTCGTGGTGATGTGGGCAAAGTCGGTGTGACTGTTGATACCTTGAGGGACTTCGAGATTATCTATGAACCGTTTCAAGGAGAAACAGAACTCGATAGAATTGCCTCAAACTTCACCATCAATGCCCCGGCCAATATCCTTATAGCCATGTACTTTGCCCTGGCAGAAAAGAGGGGAATACCCCTGGATAAGCTGAGGGCGACCCCGCAGAACGACATCCTGAAAGAATTTATAGCCCGGGGCACCTATATCTTCCCACCCAGACCCTCAATGAGAATGTTCCGTGATAGCATGGTATTCTTCAACAAGTATTGCCCCCGGATAAATATCACCAGTGCCGGAGGCTACCATATCAGGGGAGCCGGAGCTACCAGAGAGCAGGACCTGGCTTTCAGTATGGCAATACTGATTGCCTATTTGCAGGAAGGGGTTAATGCCGGTTTAGACGTCGACTCTTTCGCTCCCAGGTTTACCATTAACCAGTTTGGTGGAAGTATGGAGATGTTCAAGGAGATTGCCTTCCACCGTGCATCTCGAAGGATGTATGCCAGGATAGTCAAAGAGAAGTTCGGAGCCAAAAGCCAGCGAAGTATGCTCCTCCGTGGAGGTCGCATGGGTGCTCAAATAGGCTGTGAGAACACCACTGTCCAGCGCCCCCTTAATAACCTGACTCGCTCGGTAATCGGTGCGGTTGCTTCGGCCCTTAGTGGCGGAGAGGGGACTGCTTATCCTCCCTATGATGAGCCATTGGTAATGGGACGTGGTCTGGAGTCATCCCAGCTAGCCAGAGATGCTACCAGGATTGTGCATTATGAAGCAAAGCTAGGCGAGGTCCGCGACCCCCTGGCCGGGTCTTACTATATAGAATCTCTAACTGATGAGATTGAAGAGGCCGCCCGGAAAGAACTGGACAAAATAGAAGCCATGGGTGGAGCCGTTGCTGCAATCGAGAATGGCTACATGCAAAGGGAGGTAGCTAAGAGTGCCCACGCGCGTCAAAAAAGGATAGAGAGCGGCGAGGACTTAATGGTGGGGGTTAACTGTTTTGTCGGTGAAGATGAACTGGAACTCGAGATTAACCATTTGGTTCCGCATGTCTATGATCCGGTTAGGAGAGACCAGGCAGAGGAAAAGCAAATTAAAAACCTTACCGAGTTGAAGAAGAGTCGGGACAACCGTGCCGTGGCACAGTTATTAAAAAAGCTTAAAACCAAGGCAAAGAAAGAAGAGGAGAATCTAATCCCCCACTTCATAGAGTGTGCCAAGGCCTATGTCAGCGAGCAGGAAATGTGTGATGTTCTCAGGGAAGTTTTCGGGGAATATGAGCCAGTGTCTCTCTAGTAAAAGAACAGGAGTGAAAAAATGAAAGGACCCTTATCAGGATACAGGATCGTAGATTTCTCCCGCGCTATCGCCGGTCCTTTCGGGACCATGCTATTAGCTGATTTAGGGGCTGAAGTCATCAAGATTGAGTCGCCTATCGGGGACCCGAGTCGTAAGGTTGCCGGCCCCGACCATGAGGGCGAGCTGTTCTATTATATGGCCTTTAACCGTAACAAGAAGGGAATAATTCTGGACCTGGCGACCGATTCAGGTAGAGAAGCAATTTACGACCTGGTCAAAATCTCCGATGTAGTCTGGGACAACTTCCGTCCCGGAGTGATGAAACGCCTAGGTTTTGACTACGAGACCCTGAAGAAGATTAATCCTGGTATTATCTCCTGCTCGGTCAGCGGTTATGGCGCCACTGGCCCTTATGCCGAACGACCTTCTTATGATATAACTGCCCTGGCTTTGAGCGGCGTAATGAGTATTACGGGTGAGCCCGGAGGACGTCCCGTTAGACCCGGTCCACCTATCATTGACATGGCGGGTGGCATGTTTGGTGCGCTGGGAGTAACCTCAGCCCTTACACGACGAGAACGCACCGGTGAGGGAGAAAAGATAGATGTCAGCTTACTGGATAGCAGCATCACACTTCTCGCCTATGAGCTTTCCTACTACTTCTGCTCAGGCATTATCCCGCAGCCTTTAGGTTCAGGCCACCTGGCAATACTGCCTTACGGTGTCTATAAATGCAAGGATGATAGCTATATTGCCATTGGTCCCGTCTGGCCGAGGTTGGCCAGAGCAATCGGGGCAGAATGGATGATAGAGGATCCGAGGTTCAAGAGTGGTAAAGACAGGGTAGAGCACCGTGAGGAATTCAACCGTACCATAGAAGAATACCTGGCAAAGGCTCCCGCTTCGGACTGGCTGGAACTATTTAACGCTGAAGACATGGCCTGCGCTCCAATCAATAACCTCGCTGAGGCAGCAGCTGACCCCCAGGTATTACACCGTAACATGATACTGTCGCTGCCCCACTCTCTGGGTGGAGAGATAAGACTGGCTGGCAATCCGATTAAAATGCCCGCTATTGACGAGAGTGACCATGCCGCACCCCCGACTATGGGGCAACACAACATTGACGTCTTGAGTGGAATCCTGGGTTATTCCGAAGAGAAGATAAGAAAACTGCGGGAGGAAGAAGAGGAGCACCGGGAGGAGATGGAGCGCCGGGTACGGAAAACATCTATTGACCCGGCGGCCCGCCGTCTGGAAGAACAGTTAGCCAGAGAAGGGGAAGGAAAGCAAGATGAATGACGAAAGGAAAATCAGGGTTCTGATGGCCAAGCCGGGGTTGGATGGGCATGACCGGGGAGCCAAGGTAATTGCCCTGGGATTAAGAGATGAAGGCATGGAGACTATCTATACCGGATTAAGGCAAACCCCCGAGCAGATTGTCCGTGCCGCGATACAAGAGGACGTGGATGTGATAGGCCTAAGTTGCTTATCAGGCGCTCATAAATACCTCTTTCCCCGGGTGGTAGAACTCCTGAAAGAGCAGGCAATAGAAGACATCCTGGTTATCGGTGGAGGAAACATCCCCAAAGAGGACATACCATTCCTGAAAGAAAAGGGGGTTAGTGAGATATTCACTCCGGGGACAATGGTCGGTGAAATCGCCGACTATGTACGTAAGAACGCGAAAACCCGAGGTCACCAGAGCGTAGCCAGCGAGTAGTCTTGGTATTTATTAACTCAGAAGGTCGGCGACCTTCCCGATATCATCAATTTCCTCTAATCCTCTGATAGCCGTAATCACGTCCTGAACTCTTCCTGAAGGGTAACTGCTCCGAAGAAGATTAGCGGACTTTGCTTCCAGTATGGATTCCCATTCAGCCACAGATACGGCACGCTCACTGATTAGATCAGTCTTTTCCTTAATTTCCGGACCATCTGACATTACAATACAAATCTCTGACTCCAGCGCCGTAAACGAGTCTTCGGCTACCGTAACGACCTTAGCTACCAAATCCTTGATTTCCGGATCGTTTACCAGCTCATCTGTGAAGTCGGACTCTAATGCCTGGCCCTTTACCAGAGCCAGTACAGCACAGTAGCTGAGACTAAACTTCCCCTCCAATCCGGTTTGGGGAGCAGGGTTACCGGCAACCTCAATAGCCAACGGACCCACTTTCACCATTATTTTATCTACCTTCGAAAATGCGGGGTTATGCTTTTTCCCGATTTCCAGCATGCAACGGACAGTGGCGTGACTGAAGTAACACGAGGCATAACGCTTGTAGACGACCTGCTCTATTCTAAAGGGTTGTCCCAGGTTATCTATCTTTGTTTCATCAAATTTTGTGGAATATATCTTACCAAACCCATCGACGCCTTCGAGGATTTCCTGTGGAGCCGTAAAACCGCCTTCAGCCAGAATGGCCGCCAGAAGTCCATTGCTGGCGGCTTTACCGGCATGGAATGGTTTACACATGGTGCCAAATGATTGCCGCACACCGAATGCCTGAGTACCGGCAATACCCAGAGTCGAAACTATCTTCTTAGCATCCAGACCAATCATATTGGCAACGGCCGCGCCGGCTCCGAAACACCCCAGGGTCGATGTAGCGTGCCAGCCGCTTCCATAATGCTCCGGGTTAATCGCTTCCCCGATCCTGCATTCAGCCTCGAATCCAGCCGCTACTGCTGCGATAAACCTCTTGCCGTCAACCTTGCGGTACTCGCCCATCGCCAGGGCAGCCGGTATCACCGGTACGGAGGGATGCCCCGACATCCCCGATTGAATATCGTCATAGTCTAAATAGTGACCAGCAGTCCCGTTGATTAAAGCCGCATTGATAGTATCCACTTTCCTTTTCTTAGTGATCAGGGTTGCTTGTCGTTGACCAAAAAACGGTTGAAGAGAGTCAATCATAGGGTCCATGTCACTCCGCCCACCAGCATATCCTCCCACCGTGACCCCTACCCAGTCCATCAGGCACAGCTTTGCCTTTGCTATCGCATCGGCTGAGAGGTCCTCATAACTCAAATCGTGTATAAACTCGGCGAGCTTTTTGGTCGCTTTCATCTGGCTATCCCTCCTGTGTTCCCTGGTTACTAGGCCGCTTTCTCTGTGCTAACTGATGTGACAGGGTAGTTAATAGAGTTTTTGAATTCAAAATCTCATCGGCGGCTGAATAGGGGTCGATTTCCCCCTTCTCTACCTCATCAACGTACTGATTTAATTGACCATCCTGCTTGATAATCTCAAACAGTTCGGCACTGATTTTCTTCTCTAGCGTGTTTATGAACTGTTCCCGACGCTGCTGTTGACGCCGCTGGGCAAGTAAACCCATCTCATTAAGGGCTTCACGATGTAGTTGAATTTGCCGGTAAAGCTCCTCAATACCCACGTTGTTAACTGCTTCAGTAGCTACTATAGGTATCTCCCACTGCGTTCGCTCGTTACTAAGCTGAAGCATGGCCTGCATCTCCCCGATGAGGCCATCAGCGCCCGGACGGTCAGCCTTATTAATCACGAATATATCAGCTATCTCAAGCAAGCCCGCTTTCATGGTCTGTATATTGTCCCCAGACTCAGGAGCCAGGACAACAATTGCCGTATCTACGTTCTTAATAATATCCAGTTCGCTTTGCCCTACTCCTACCGTCTCTATCAGAATAATATCCTTACCAGAGGCATCAATTACACTGATTACCTCGCTAACAGTTCTGGGCAAGCCTCCTAGACTGCCACGAGTTGCCATACTACGAATAAAAACGCCTTCATCGAGATAATGCTGCTGCATCCTGATTCTATCACCCAGCAATGCACCTCCAGAAAATGGGCTGGTGGGGTCCACCGCAATTATTCCCACCCCTAAACCCTGACTTCTGGCCACGGCCGTTAGCTTATCGACGATGGTACTCTTACCCAGTCCGGGAGGTCCGGTCAGGCCAATACGGTAAGCTTTTCCCGTATGGGGATAGACCAGCTTCATTACTTGGGATACTTCACTACTTCCTCCCTCTATCAGGCTGACCAGTCGTGCTAAGGAAGCCATGCTCCCTCTAAGCATTTGCTCCACTAATTCCATATTTACAGGTCTCCCATACGCCAGGGTTCACCTCTAACCTAGTTCACTAACTTTATGTCAATAACAGGTACCTGTTTCTTACTCATATATGGTAGCACAATGAAGAAGCTCGACGGGTATTCCCGTTACCCTTTCTATATCAAGATATACCCTACCGGTAAGGTCCCTACCCCAACCACTGAGACTAAATGGCGAGGACGGGATTATTGCCAGGTCTGGTCTATTACCCTTCTGTTTTGTATAGTCTTTGATGCAGTCAATAAAGTCCTGGACCACCAGCAGGTCGCCCATAAATATATTACCACCAAAGAAACGGTTCTGGGGAACCTCAATGTCTATATCAAGCTGGCTATCACCAAATAGGTGTGATTCAGCCAGACACTGCTCGAACGTGGGCCTCATTAATTCTGAAGAAAGGAACAGGACTCGCTTAGCCTGGTGAGATTCTATCGTCTCCCTCAGGCTTTCAATATCACTCATCCTGAGCCCGGTACCGGGAAAGATGACACCTAAATAAGTATCTATGTCTCTGGAGTAAGGGTAAGAATATCTGGTCAAATCTAAACCTATTTCGAGAGTCTGGCGCTCCCTTTGTACTCGAAGATTGACCGTCTTCGCCTCGCTCTGCTGGAGGACTGAAAGGATGTCGCGAGCCTGTGGTCTATCACGAATAAGTACGCTGTTTATCCGCAGAATCACGTCCCCTCTTCTGAGTCCACCGAGATAAGCGGGAGAGTTCTTCACCAGGCCTAATATTTGAGGCAGGTTTTTACGCGGCTGGTAGATGTTTTCCTCGTATAAAGTCGGCATAGTCACAATCGGGTAGTCGTGCTCCTCCCTGAGTTCTCTCACTCGTGTAATAACCGCCTGCCAGAGTTGGGGGAGGTCAAAAATCTCAGAGGATGAGAAATGGCTGGTATATCCCGGTAGGTTCACTTGGACAAGGTGTGTCTCATGCCTGGCAGCATAAGCTACCGTAGAAGAAAGGTCCTCCAGCATCTCGTCTACCGTATCTACTGGCCAGGGCACAATTACGGTTGCGTATGGTATACGCTGTTGCCGAAGTAAAGGCAAGGCGCTAATAGCTGTCTCCGGTTCAGGGTCTCTCATAAGCCTTTGGCGGCGCAGGGCTGAGGAGCTATTCAGGGAAAGATATAGATAAATGGGCTTAAGCCTGGCTAGCTCGACAACTGTCTCAGGCGACAGGTTGCAGCCATTGGTAGTAATCTTGAATGGCTGAGAAGTCTTCTCTCTCAATAGATAAAGCACATCCACAAAATATGGGTGTTCTGTTACCTCATAAACACAACCCAGCCTAGGGAACAAAGCCTTTCCGGCTTCTGACGGGAAATATTTTATTCTGGTCCTTATTTCTTCGAACTCATCTTCAGCTGTCCGGCCCAGGTCATTGCCTACAGCTACAGAAGGGAGATTACCTTTGTTACAGCAAAAAACGCAATCACAACGGCAATGGCTACCAGTATATTCAAAAACTTCGCGTGGGTCGCCCACGCTGGGGACCAGCCAGTCCTGAAGGTTCTTCAGTCTGAAGCCGTCCACCTTTACTGTTTTACCTTCTTGCTCAAATTCGACCATTGTCAGAAGAGACTCTGCCAGCTTCTTGATTAGGTCTATCCGGGGTTCACAAAACACAGCTTTAGAGGAGCGTGAACGGCTATCAGTCTCAGGTAATACCTGATAAGCGTTATCTCTGTCCATTAGCCATCTAAAACCATCAATCTTGACGTCTTCGCCCGCTTTCAAGGGCGTAACGACATTAAGCATGTGCTCCAGAATTACCCTTACCAGTTCAGCAAGGCGATGATGGTATACCGGATGGTGCTCTGATTCTGGGTCAAGTTCATAACTGAAGACGTAATCCTGGGGCGTGTTATTTCCCTCGGAATTCTGGTTTGCGTCTCTCGGCAAAGGCCTGCACCCCTTCTTTCATGTCTTCGGTCTGCCGGGCATGTCTTACGATAGTCCGCATTTCTGCTTCGTCTTCCGGGCTCAGCTGTCTATGGAGGAGCTTATTGATGACAGACTTGGCCCCGGCTACGGCCAGTGGGGCATTTTCAGCGATTTCCCGGGCCAGGGAGTAGGTGGTAGATAACAGTTCGTCCTCCGGGACAACGTAATTTACCAGTCCCATCTCCTCAGCTCTCTGAGCCGTAAAAAACCTGCCGGTGAAGAACAGCTCCCTGGTATAACCCGGGCCAATAAGGTTGATAAATCGTGCTATAGCCTTCGGGGCATATACTAATCCGATTTTGACTGGATTTATCCCCATCCGGGCTGAGTCGGCAATTATTCTAAAGTCGCAAGCCGCCGCCAGGTCACACCCTGCCCCCACGGCGTATCCATAAATCATAGCGATAACCGGGCAGGGACAGGCAATGACACTTTCTATTGTGTCCTGAATAATATCACCCCCACCCTCCTCAGACAGCACGGCCGTAAGGTCTGCCCCGGCACAAAAAGCCTTCTCTCCCATACCGCGAAGAACCACTGCTCTGACGTCTCCCCCCGGCTGTATACTCTGAAAAGTATCTTTAAGAAGACGCAGCAACTCAGGGTTCAATGCATTTCGCTTGTCAGGTCGATTGAGCGTAACGGTACAGACATACTCTTTCGTCTCTGCCAGAACTAAATCACTCATTTCTTCCCCTCTCTAGCTTGAGTTTCACACTGGTGACTCTTTTGCTTCAATTGTTTCAGAAGGTTATTATACTGCCCTTACCCTGTCAAGGAGAAGCGACCCCAATATTCTACAAGAATGTTACTATAGTCCTCTAACCAATTACCCCTTGTTGCTTGAATCGCTCGATATCTTCCCAGGTGTAATTATGTTCAAGAAGTACCTCCTCAGTGTGCTGACCGAGCTCGGGGGCTGGCCGGGTAACTCCAACGGTGATTTTACTGAGCTGTATCGGGTTGGCCACACCCTCGATATGGCCGTACGTCGGGTGGTCATAGGCAACATAGAAGTCATTGGCTCGCGCTTGCGGGTCGGCGGTGGTCTCAGGTAAATTCTGCACCGGTGACCAGGGCAACCCAGCCTCATTAAGCGGTGCTTTCCACTCGTCAAGGATCCGGTCTTGGAAGACCTCCTCCAGGATTTGGTTCAGGGCGATATGGTTCTCTATCCTCAGATCGAAAGTGGCGAACCTGGGGTTATGTTCCAGGTCTTCGCGGCCTATCGCCCGACAGAAACGTGACCAGTAAAGGTCCGGCTGCGAAACACCGAGATACAGCCACCTGTTATCCTTAGTGCGGTACGGGGAGACCAGCGGATTGGCCACATCTCTCGTTTCTACCTGCTGCCGGTCTTGACCGGTAACCAGCGACCCGGCGATGTCCAGAGATAGGGCATAGACCCCAGCCTGGAAGAGTGATACATCCACCTCTTGCCCGACTCCCGTTCGCTCCCGAATGAACAGGGCAGTCATGATACCGCAGGCTAGGGTCATTCCGGCAACATTATCACCCAGCCCATAAGGCGGTAATCCCGGGCCTGCCCCCGGTGTCTGCAGGACATGCAGCATTCCGGTCCTCGGGAAGTAGCTGGTAAATTCGTAGCCGGGAAGGTCCCTATCCGGGCCTTTCTTACCGTAACCACAGACGTTAGCGTGGATGATACCCGGATTGAGCTGGCTCAATGTCTCGTATTCCAGCTCGTAAGCCTTAAGCTCGCGTGGTCGAAAGTTGGATATATAAACGTCTGCTGTTTCCAACAGTTTATGGACGACCTGCCGTCCCGTTTCAAGAGACAGGTCAAGGGTGATACTCCGCTTGTTCCTATTAAAGTTCTCGAAGCGGTAGTTAATGTCCGACTGTATTATCTTACCGCCACGCTTGGAAGACTCACTCCTCGCTATATCGCCCCTGACCGGGTGCTCGATGTGGACTACGTCCGCACCCCAGTCAGCTAAAAGCCTGCCGGCCATTGGTCCGGCATAGACTGATGCCGTCTCCATTACCTTAATCCCTTCGAGGGCCTGAACCATTTTAATATTCCTCCATAGATGTCGTTAATCAGCTACCTTTACCACTCCACACGACGGAAGTTAAATACAATGGAAATATACCGTGCGGTTGCCAATACGTCAATATACCGCGCTTACAATATGGTTATGCACGTAAGCTGACCGGGCGAATTTACTCACCAAAGACTCCACGGTCAGCATAAATCACACTGGCGGTTGACTATACCAGATCGAACTTTAAAAATCTACTTTCTATGCCTGTCCTGGAACGAAAGGGACTCATGGTATAATACCAGTGAAAGTGAATTCGTTTATAACAGTGATTCCGATACAATACAGTAATATCAACATAATATCCGGTAGGGCGAGTCCGTCATATGTAATTGATGGTGACTCAATAGCAGTAGTTGACGTTTGTTTCCCCTCGGACGCTAAGACTATTCTAACCTTTGTACGCAACACACTAGGTCGAGATGTTGAAGATATCAAACTGATTGTACTTACGCACTCACACCTTGATCATGTCAATGGCGCAGATTACCTAATTGATAGAACGCATGCTTCCTTGGCTGTGCATATAAATGCACAACCGTACTTAACAGGAAAGCGGGCTATCCCTTTAGCCAAATGGCACGAGCTAATAGAATTCACGGGTTTTATGGTAACACACAGTTTTCCGCGACCTTCTATTGTGGATGTCTTCTCTATGCCCTGGTTCGGAATGCCCGGAATTAGGAAATCCAATCCATTTTCCACGGTTGTCCCAGACTACCAGTTATTGCAATTCCAAGAAATACGGCTGCCCATTCCCAGCGACGGTTCGGCCTGGAAATACCTGTCGTAACCTTGTCGAAAACATCGTTTTCCAGGGATAAAAGTGGCCGAAAAGTCTGGATAGCCCGCTCACGCAGTCTTGCCATAAATGGGTATATTGCCAGGATATATATGACGGTAACAATTCCATCGATACTTATACGCCAGAAATTCCACCCTGGCACATCGCTAAGTTTGCCATCCAGTAATGCTGCAAGTAGTAACAGTAGGAGCGATAATACAGTGACAATGATGGTGGTCCAATACCACGGCAATCGGGTATACGTCATTAGCGTAGTGAGTAGCGGGTATCTTCGTGTTTCTTCTGACATCTATTGTTTTCTGGTTAACCTTATTTATTGCTGACGGTCGAGCCGCCAGATAGATCTCGGTCGCCTATGGTAGGATTACCGACGTAGAGAACCCTTGAGCCACCGCTGAGGTCAACATCCAGCCTGCCATCTAGATTGACGGTTGCACTTCCACCACCGCTTAGCTCAATACGAGCATTATCGACAGGAAAGCTCTCCAGGTCCAATTGGCTACCACCTGAGCCATCTACAACCAGATCATTGGCCGAACCTGCCAGGTCAACCCGGCTACCACCGGACAGTTCGAAATCGGTATCAGCTGCTGTTATTTCGCCGGATATCCGGCTGCCACCCGATAGTTCAACCGAGAGATCGTGTGATGAGCTAAAGTCAGTAATACTGGCTCGAGAGCCCCCGGATAGATCTATCCCATAAAGCTCAGGCATGGTGATACTGGCTTCAAGAGTAACCGAGCTATAGAGGCGGTTACCCCTTAATCTGATAATCAACGTATCACCGGATTTATTTACTTCGAGATATTCCTGTACATTATCGTCGGTGGTGATTTCTATGCCAAAAGCAGTCGATCTAGTTATCTCTAACTGGAAGCCGTTATGTGCTTCGACTATAGTGAAATCACTGAAGTCATAGGTATCACTTACCAGGTTTCCAGAACCTGTTACAAATCCACAGCCTACTGATAATCCCATGACTGCAAGTACTACTAATATTGTTAATATTAGTGACCTTTTCATATGCACCTCCTAAGCATGCCCATCTTAGGCATCTACTCGCTGATTGTCAAGAATTACAGGGAGTTTAGATTTACGGTATAACAATACACCTTATTGTATTTTTTTATCCGCGGTGGGAAAAAGGTTCCTCTTTTGATGCGCATCATCCCCACGAAAAGACAAGCGATGTCAAACAGCTATATGCATGATGGTGTCCTCCGCCATTATAGCGGCACCCAGGGCGGTGACGAACTGTGGTTCAGATTTGAAGGTGGAAACATAGCGGCCCATGAGTTATTATGCTGGAAACCAGGAAATAACAAATATAGTTGATGTACGAGGTGAAATATGGCTGGTCCGCTCAAAGGAATTAGAGTTCTTGACCTGACACAGGTATTGTTCGGACCTTTTGCTACCATGTTGCTCAGTGATATGGGAGCTGAGGTTATCAAGATCGAGAGACCGGAGGTGGGTGAAATTGCCAGGGGCAATGGTCCTCTTGTCCGTGGATTAAGCACCTACTTCCTGAGCCTCAACCGTGGTAAGAAAAGCATTACACTGAATCTAGCTACTGAGAAAGGGATTAAGTTGTTCTTAAGACTGGTGCAAACCGCAGATTTACTGGTCGAGAATTACACGCCGGGCACAATGGAGAAACTGGGTCTGGGCTACGAACAAGTACGGGAGCATAATCCTCGTATAATATACGTTGCTGGCTCAGGTTTTGGTCAGTATGGGCCGTACACAAGCAAACCGGCCTTCGACATCATCATTCAGGCCATGGGAGGAATCATGAGCATCACTGGCGAGGAAGGAGGACCACCGGTGAGACCGGGAGCATCATACGGCGATATTGCCGCTGGTCTGTTCTTATGCGTTGCCGCTTTAGCTGCCCTGCAGGAGCGCCAGACCAGTGGAGAAGGACAGCTGGTAGATATCAGCATGCTAGACTGTCAGGTGGCGGTTCAAGAAAACGCCTTTGTCCGTTATCTTAACACTGGTGAGGTACCACGCGCTCTCGGTACAAGGCACCCTGTGATAGCGCCGTTTCAAGCATTCCAAACAAGGGATGGTTATGTAGCCATCGCTCTCAGGGGTGGAATCAAGGATCAGTGGCCTCTCTTCTGCGCCATCATCAACCGCCTTGATATTATGGATGACCCACGGTTTCGAAATGGCTGGTTGCGTACTCAGAATTATCAAGTGCTGGAACCAATTCTGAGAGAAGCTATAATAACCAGAACCACCGAGGAATGGGTCAGCGAGCTGGAAAAAGTAGAAATACCCTGCGGCCCGGTAAACACGATTCCCCAGGTAGCAGACGACCCGCATATTGCAGCCAGAGACATGATTATCGACGTCCATCATCCAACAGCAGGTGATTTCAAGGTCGTCAATACGCCTTTTCGATTCTCCAGAACACAATATAAGGTGGAAAAGGCTTCTCCGGATTTGGGGGAGCACACTCAGGATGTCCTGAGCCAGCTCCTAGGGATGGCCGACGCGGAAATCGATGAACTGAATAGAGCCGGCGTGATTTAATTTCGGACAGGTACCGTTAGATTCCAGTTTTTACAAAGTGAAAAGTATGCAATATTGTGCTGGAAGCGGCCCATTTACTCGAATTCTCACATAATTTAGGGTATGAGTTAGCATGAACCGGTCAAACGTGCCATTCTTTAGTAACTATTTGACAACTGGAAACCAAGGTTCTAATATAACCGCACCAATTGCTTAAAGAGTACCATCATCCCAACGGGAAAAGGTGCTCTATTTATTTATGTATCATAGAAGCGGTTCATAACAGGGGGAACATCGATTAGGCTGGCGGGTTGTTCAGCACCGACTATATCACATACAACCCACAGGAGAAATGGAAAAGGAGGTAGGACGTTACTATGGCAGAAGATACATGGAAAGATTACAAGGAAAATAAACGCTTCAAACCGTCCCCACTAAAGGGGCTCAGGGTATTAGAGGTATGCACCCTTGTATTTGGTCCGTTAGGACCGGCAATCCTGGGACAACTGGGTGCTGAAGTCATCAAATGCGAAATACCACCCTTGGGCGATGTCACTCGCTCCTTAATTCCTATCTGGAAGGAACAGAGTCCCGGCCTCATACATCTCAATCCCAACAAGTACTGGATAGGTCTGGACCTGCATAAGCCCGAAGCGCAAGAGGTATTTCGTGAACTCGCGGCCAAGGCTGACATTATAGAGGATAATCTGAGACCGGGAATAATGGAGAGTTGGAACGTTGGCTACCGGCAAATCAAGGAGATTAATCCGAGCATTATTTTCATCTCAAAGAATGGTTTCGGTCAGTGGGGCCAATATGCTGAGGAAAATAGACCTTCTAACGATGGTGCCGCTCAGGCTTTTTCGGGATATGCCTGGATGTCAAGTTTCCCCGGTCAGCCACCACTTAAGAACAGGCTGTTTATCTGTGATGATTATGGAGCTTTAATGGGTGAGGTCGCGGTACTATCTGCACTTCACTACCGTGAGAGGACCGGCAAAGGACAGTTTATTGAGCTATCGCAGAGCGAGAATATCATGAGGACTATGTCCTGGGTCTGGCCTTATCAGCAGGTTACCGGCAAGGGGGCCATGCCAGCGGGGAACAGGGATGTATCCATATGTCCCGCCGATACCTTCCGCAGCAAAGATGATATCTTCGTTGCTTTAGCAGCACCGGCTCCCGAAGAGTTTAAGGGTTTGTGTACTGCTATGGGTAAGCCTGAACTGGCTGAAAATCCCAGATTCAAAGAGCATCTGACTCGGTTGAAAGATGAGAATGCCACTGAGATTCTCAAGATTATCGCTGACTGGGTAAGAACCAAGACGTCTCAGGAACTTGAGGCACTGGCTGAGGAATACGGCTTCGCTGCCTCGCACGTCTACAATGCCAGGGATATTGTACAGGACGAGCATTTCCGGGAGCGGGGATTCATGACCGATATTGACGACCCGATATACGGTGAGTACCTAGACCATGAATTTCCTGTCATGATGTCCCGGACACCTCCAAAAAGAAAGTGGACGGCCAGGCCAGTAGGATTTGACAACGAATTTGTGGCAAGAAACATCCTTGGTAAAAGTGATGATGATATTAAAAAGTTGTACGAGTGCGGCGCCCTAGGTAAGTGGTTCGATATGGTGGGACGCCGACCACCACCTGATTGGGATGGCAAAGCCGGCCTTATCATGAAAAGGTAAGAACTGTACTTGGCTAATGCCTACAAGAGAAGGAGATTATAATGGCAGAGAAAGAAAAATCAGATTGGGTAGAGTGGGTTAAAGAGCAGGATGACCCAAGAATTGCTCACACCAGGCCCGAAGCTCTAGACGATATTACTATTCTGGACCTGAGCAATAAGAGCTTTGCCGGTTGCTACTGCTCTTCGCTCTTGGCTGAATTTGGCGCTGAGGTTGTGAGGATAGAGCCTCCCGAAGGTGATTTCATAAGGACCTGTACCCCTTTTGGCATACTACATGAAGGTGAAGGCCTTAACTACCTGACCGAGGGCAGAAACAAATTCCATATCAGCCTTAACCTGGAGAAAGCGGAAGCACGGGAGATACTCAAGGGTTTGGCCGCTCAGGCTGATGTGCTTATAGAGACTTACCGACCCGGGGTGATGGACGAGTGGGGCGTTGGCTATGAGCAACTGAAGGAGATTAACCCCAGGCTGATATTCGCCTCGATAACACCCTTCGGACAGTTTGGGCCCAGGAGCCAGAGTAAGCAGCCAGACTATGACAACATCATTCAGGCCAGGTCAGATATTCAGTATGATACAGGGGAAGTAATGCCCGAAGGAAAGACTTATGACGATTACCCCTGGGCGATACCTACCAAAGCCGGTCCCTGGATAGGTTGGTGCCAATCAGGTACATTTATGGCGGTTGGTATTCTGTCCGCTTTGCACTGGCGACGGATGACTGGAGAGGGCCAGGCACTGGATATGGCCACTACCGAGGCCTACACCGCCTTTGACGACTATGCGCACCTGTGGCACCAGCTGGATGGACACATCAATGAGCGCTGCGGAAGTCTGGATCCTGCTCTATGGCTTTACTGTTTTGCACCGACCAAGGATGGTGGTGTCTTCCTAGGGGGCTTGAGACTAGAGATGTGGCAGGCCTTCGCAGACATGCTGGGGAAGTGGGATGATTGGGGCGCAGGAGAGTGGACAAGCATGGTACCATTCGGCGTTATGGAAGAGCAACTAAAATGGGGGCCTCTAATCTTTGCCGAAACACGTAAATATACCAATGACGAACTGGTAACAATGTCTATTGAATACTCAAAGACAGGTCGTCTGGCTCCTATTACCCCTGTGGTAGCACCAATTTGCTCCCCGGAGGAGACCATGAAAGATACCAACTGGCTGGACAGGGGGATATTCACGCCGATTGTAGACCCTGTATATGGTGAAGTGATTGCGGCTCAGACGCAACACAAGATGACCGAAACACCAATAAGGACGAAATGGGTATGCCGGCCGGTTGGCTATGACAACGAGCACATCTTTCTTAAGTATACGGGATTTGGGCCTTCGAAATTAAAAGCAATGAAAGAGCAGGAGATAATCTGAAAGGCTACACTTAGAAGCACCCTACATTTCTTTCCCTTTACCCTGTTTATGGTGATAATTGCCTGTCGTCATAGACCTGTAGCTTCGTCCATACCCAATACCAGGTTCATATTCTGTACGGCCGTACCTGAGGATCCTTTACCCAGGTTATCATAACGCGCCGATAGCAAAATTCTTTCCTCGCTACCGAATACGAATATTTCGAGATTATTGGTACCATTACAGTCTGCGAAAGTCATAGAACCGTCTTTCAGGAAATCATCCGGCGGATAAGGCATCACTTTGACAAACCGCTCTCCAGCATAATACTCAGCCAGTACTGCCCTGATAT
This sequence comes from Dehalococcoidales bacterium, assembly GCA_020342155.1. GTDB lineage: Bacteria > Chloroflexota > Dehalococcoidia > Dehalococcoidales > Fen-1064 > W589. The sequence continues at coordinate 829,124 of CP070842.1, read as the reverse complement.
CCGCAGCAGACAGTGCCTTTTTAAAATAGCTCGTCATAAGCGGGATGGAGATTATTTCGCCATTATATACATTGGTCACAATTGGAGTGAGAAGGGGCGATTGAGCCAGGCCGACAACTTTAGTCATTTCAGGAAGGTGTTTGTGATTCAATGCGAGTGAATATGGGAGGGGGTATTTTATGTAGTCGGGCGCGCCCTCACTCTCATAATCGGCAATCATGGCTTTGCCGCCACCGCTATAGCCAACAATGGCATAGCTGGTAATCGGGTAATCAAGAGTAACAATACCATTCGCCACAAGCGGATAGAGTATCGAAATAAAACCGGTGGCATGGCAGCCGGGCACGGTAATTCTCTTCGAATTCTTTATCAGGGTGCGCTGTTCTTTCTTGAGTTCGGGCAGGCCGTAAACCCAGCCCTCTGTCACCCGGTGAGCCGTTGAGCCGTCTATAATGCAGACTGATTCGTTCTTAATCAGGCTGACAGATTCGCGTGCAGCATCATCCGGCAGGCAAAGAAAAACGATGTCCGCTTCGTTAAGCATTTTTTTCTTGGCCTCAGGGTCCTTGCGTTTCTCTACCAATATCTCAACAAGCTCAATATCTTTTCTATCGTTCAACCGTTCATGTATTTTTAGACCAGTGGTACCATGCTGGCCATCAATAAACACTGTCTTTTTCATCTTTTATCCTCTCATCGCCGGAAAGCTTCGATAACAGCGTGTAGGTACAGAAATAACTCCAAAATTAAGCCCGTTTTAACTTTATGCTTTATTATAGCCTGTTAATATTCGAATGGAAATGATGGCACTATTCTGCATCTAGGCCAACGGTTTGTTCTTTGATAAAATCCTCGGGGAGACAATTTGACTATGTAGTAAATCAACAATATTATAACGACTACAGAACAGAAAACGGCAATCGAGTCGGTCTGACTGATTTAAACATTACCTGATACTTTAGAAGCAGGGAGGTACATAGTTATGAGCAATTACGACGTTGTCGTCATCGGGTCTGGCTGTGGTACGCTCATTTCAGATGAGGCTGCATCCAAGGGGCTTAAGACGGCCCTTATAGATAAAGGCCCCCTTATTGGGGGAACCTGTCTCAACTTGGGCTGCATACCCTCTAAAACGCTGATTTTTGTAGCGGACAGAATATTAGAAATAGAGGAAAGCAAAAAGCTGGGCATCGATGCGGAGATAAAAAACATCGATTTTCGCGCTGTAATGGAGCGTATGAGGAAGAGCAGGCAGGAAAGCCAGGTCTATATTAGAGAAGGAATCAAAGAACAGAAGAACCTGGATTTCTACGAGGGTGAATGTCAATTCGTCAGTGATTATACCCTTGATGTAAACGGAAATAAGCTTAAAGGGGAGAATATTTTCATTGCCTCAGGCTCGAGGCCTTTCATACCGCCGATAAAAGGGCTAGAGAATATAGATTACCTCACAAATGAATCGGCACTTGAGCTTAAAGATAGACCGGATAGCCTGATTATTATCGGCGGAGGATATATTGCTGTTGAGTACGGACACTTCTTTGCAGCTATGGGCACAAGGGTCACGATTATTGAAATGGCAGACAGGTTGGTCCTATCCGAGGAACCGGAAATCTCAGGCCTTCTGAAAAGTGAACTGAGCAAGCGCATGGCGGTTTATACCAATGCTCAAGCTGAAGAAGTGAGGAAAAACCGGAACGGTATCTCTGTAGTAATAGTTGATAAAAAGAGCGGGGAAGAAAGCGAATTAACAGCCCAAAAGATTATGATGGCCGTGGGCAGGAGGTCTAACGCTGACCTGTTGAAAGTGGAGGCTACAGGGGTCGAGTTAGATAACAGGGATTTCATTAAGGTGAATGAGTACATGGAGACAAGCAAGAAAAACATCTACGCCGTAGGAGATGCGAATGGACAGCAAATGTTTACTCATATGGCCAATAGAGAAGCTGCTATAGTGGCGCAGAATGTATTCTATGGTACCAGGCTGAAAGTAGACTACACCGCTGTTCCTCATGCTGTTTACTCACATCCTCAAATTGCAGTAGTAGGATTGAAGGAAGAGGAAGCAAAGAAGAATCACGAAATCATAGTGGGCAGGACAAAATACTTTGACATCGGCAAGGGCGAGGCAATGCTGGAAAAGGAAGGTTACGCTAAAGCTATCGTGGAAAAAGGGACCGACAGGATATTAGGTTGTCACATTATAGGGCCGTCCGCACCGGAGCTCATCCAGGAGATTGTCAACGCAATGACCTCCGGGGGACACATCGAAGAGATAAACCAGGGAATCCATATTCACCCTGCACTATCAGAGTTAGTGCCGACTACACTAAACAGTCTCGAAGAGTCATAAATACATTTCGCACGGAGCAAGCAAAAAGAAATCTAGGCCGTGCAGGGTTGAAAATGGCCCTCGAAAGGAAGAGCGATTGGTATGGGAAAATAAACCCGCACTGAGATTTTCATAAAGATTACCAGGATAACAAACAGGAGGTTTGAACATGTCCAGAATAGTACGAGTTGAGCTGACACCATTATTTGTTCCCTTTCATGAGCACGTACAGGAATCTATGAAGGGCACCGAAGGTGGGCTGGGGATGGCCATTGGTTCCGAAGAGGAGTGGCTTGGTGGTGACTTTGTCATCTGTCGGCTGACTAGCGACGATGGAAAAAGCGGTGTTGGCGAAGCCTTTGTTTGGCTGCCCGAGACAGGTGTTTCTCCGGAACAACTGGTTGATATAATCAAAAAATCCCTGGGCGGTTATGTTATCGGTGAAAGTCCTTTTAACGTGGAGGCTATCCGGCACCGCATGGATATCAATGTCAACCGCAGTGACGTAGCCAAGGGCTTGCTCGATATGACCTGCTACGACCTGATGGGCCAGATAACCGGCCGGCCAGCCCATGATTTCTTTGGTGGAAAATGTGTGGATGAAGTCCCGCTGGCCGCGCTCATTGCGCTTTCGGATGCTGCAACCATGATCGATCTCTGCCGGACATTTTATGAACGGGGTATACGGACTTTTCGTCTTAAGCTTGGAAGAAGCATTGAAAATGACTTAGAGATTGTCTCCTGTATACGTGAGGCTTTAGGCCCTGAGGTCCGTTTGAGGGTTGATTACAACCAGGCATACAGGCAGCCGCCTGAAGCGGTCCGCGCTATCAAGGCCATTGAACCCTATGGCATTGACTTTGCTGAACAACCGGTAGCCGCTTCTAACTATAATGGCATGGCCTATGTTCAGCAAAGAGTCAGTATACCTATCATGGCCCATGAAGGCTGCTTTTCACTTCAGGATATTGCCTCCCTGGTAAAAATGGGCGGAATAAACATTGTCGGCCTGAATTCCGAACGTCCCGGAGGTGTAACCAATATGCTGCGGGCCATCTCCTACGCTGAAATGGAAGGATTGGGAGCAGTCCTACACAATCAACCCCTGGGAATCGCTTCGGCCATGCATATTCATATCGCGGCCGCTAAATACCATGCACTGGGCCATGCCGTTGAGCTTTTCGGTCATCTCATGATGGAGGATGACCTGATTAAAGAACGTCTGGATTACAGCAACGGCACAGCCACAGTCCCAACCGGCCCGGGATGGGGGGTAGAGCTTGATGAAGATGCTTTAGAAAAATACGCGACAGGACCAACTGTAGTTATTGAATAAATCCAGTAAAATCACTCCCGCGAGTAAGGGCACGACCGAAGCCGTGCCGTTTCAAATCGCTTTCCACGTCAATAGCAACCAGTGTCACTACGCTTCTTGTATGGGGTCATTCGTGCAATCACGACGGACCATCCCGCCGAGGCCACCGGCGTTGGCCCAGCGACCCCGCCGGTACGCCAAAATACCCAAACTCCGGAGCTCACATGATTGGTGACCATCGGCGGTAAAACGGACGTAGCCACCGATGATGTGGGCCTTGTTCATAGAAGCGTGCAGCACTCGTGCATCATGCAGCGGCAGCGAATAGGCCCAGCGACCCACCCCCTGTCCGGCAACACTGAAGAATAAACCTGGCGTCTCCTCGTCGCCAATCAGAGGGGAATTGCCCAGGATCCCGTCGGTGCTACCGCCATTGACCCCGCCAGTCCGTCTCGTCGTCCCAGGTTCAGCGACGCGCAGCCGGTCCTTAACGCCCTTGTAGTTGTAGGGAGACATGGGAGCGCCCGCACGAGAGGAGTACAACCATTGCACTGTCCACGGCAAACGCATATTGGCCGTTCGCAGTTCGACGACCTCCTCTCCCTCCTCGGCCGAGCCTCCCAGACCTCGCAGGTCAATCAGTTCCTGTGTCGAGCCTACACCCGGCCAGGGAATGATATTATAGCCCCACATCGTATTGCGCTCGTTGTTATACAGCACGGCCTCTACGTCATTGCGCGCAACATTTTCCCAGCCCGCTTGTGTGTACAGCAATGAAGAGAGCTGGATTCCCCATTTGCCGTCATTATTCGTTACACCATAAATGCCCTGGCTTGTGCCAAGCTTCTGGCCGTCTCCCCGATACCGCGTATAAGTCAGCTCCAATCCCGCATGAATCGGAGAGTACATC
>CP070842.1:801180-824467 GCA_020342155.1 Dehalococcoidales bacterium | reverse complement strand
GTACACTGGAGATGCTGACCCATGTCTCCCGTAACCTGTCAGGTGCCAGGCTACTGATTGTTGGCACCTATCGTGATGTTGAGGTAGACAGGACTCATCCCTTGTCGGCTGCTTTGGCCGAGTTAAGGCGTGTTGCTACCTTTGACCGTGTCCTTCTGCGGGGCCTCAATGCCGATGAAGTAAGACGGATGCTGGAGAGTATCACCACGGAGGAGGTGCCCTGGAGCTTGGCTGAGGCGGTGCACCGCCAGACCGAAGGAAACCCACTCTTCGTGCAGGAGGTAGTAAGGTATATCGTCGAAGAAGGTCTCATCAGTCGGGAAGGAGGGCAGTGGCGGGCTACCAGGGATACCCCGTTGGAGATGAGTATACCTGAAGGATTGCGAGATGTGGTTGGCAAGCGCCTCTCTGGTTTGAGTCAGGAATGTAACCGAATTCTCTCGATTGCCTCCGTAATTGGTAGGGACTTCCGGCTGGCGGTCTTGCAGAAAGTAGCTGATGTATCCGATGATGAGCTCTTTGCTGCCCTGGAGGAGGCTAAGGGGGCTGCTGTGGTGGAGGAACGGTCCATGGTAGGAGCAGCGGTGAGCTACCGTTTCACCCACGCCTTCTTCCGCCAGACGCTCTATGAAGAGATAATCGCTCCGCGCCGGATAAGACTCCACCAGCAGGTAGGTAAAGCACTGGAAGAAATTTACGAAAAGCGACTTGAGGAGCACGCCGCCGAGCTGGCGGAGCACTTCTCCTGTTCTTCTGACCCGGTTGACCTGGCTAAGTCAGTGAGCTACGGCGAGATGGCTGCCGAGCGGGCAAGTAGTGTCTATGCATATAGTGAAGCGGTGCGGCTTCTGGAACAAGCACTCAAGGTGCAGGAGGTGCTTGACCCGGAGGACAAGACCAAGCAGTGTGACCTGATGCTGACATTAGGTCATGCTGTGCTAGATGCAGGACAATCTCGACATGTTCTTGATGTAGAGGCACCGGCGGCACTATCTTTAGCGGAAGCTATTAGCGATAATGAACGTGCTTCCAAGGCGTGCAGGCTGGCTGACGAAGCACTGGCGTTCTACGGAGCTGGAGACGCATATACTACCCCTGAGGCAGCCCAATGGGCTGAACGGGCTGACTATTATGCCAATCCGGATACGGCAGAGCGTGTCCAGGCTGACGTAACTCTGGGACTGGTACGATTCAATACCGGTCATCTACGGTCAGGCCTGCGTTTCGCGAGACAAGCCCTTGACTTAGCTCGCCAGTTAGATGACCTATTCTTATTCCGGGCTGCTGCACAGGCGTATTTATATATTGCGAATGCACCACAGCACATTGAGGAGTGCGTGCGTCTAGCGGATGAACTGATGCAGGCATCACGGGAAAAAGTAAGTCTTATAAACATAGCAGTAGGTCTCAACATGGCAGCTCAAGTCTATTTTCGTGCAGGACAACGTGAACGTGCAGAGAAGGCAATTGGTGAATTCCAAAATCTAGCGCATATTAGTGGACAGGTAGATATATTGCTAACATCAATGCAACATGAGTTTCTCCTAGCCACCATGGACGGGCGCTTTGATAAGGCTGCAGAAATAGTAGAACGTCATAACACGCTTGCTGATGATGTTCGGTGGGGGCTTCGTCGCGGAGAAGAACGAGTTACCGGCTTAAGGCGTCTGCTTTATCAGGGAAGGGACCTTGAAACTGCCCATGACGCTCTCCAACGCGGTACTCAACTGGTAACATCGATATTAACTAGGATGCTCTTTCTTGCATATCTAGGCCGCAAAGATGAAGCCGAACAGATATTGATGCAGCTTGTAACACCACGTCACGACATAGGCTCAAGTGAGGATGAGACCCCAGATTGGTGGGACATTGTACTTCTCGAAGTTGCTGTCCTAGTCAAACAGAGTAATGTAGCCGCATTGCTATCACAGCGGCTGGCTGGCACCGGTGTGTTAACAGCCGGTACAGTATGGGCGACCTGTACGGCCCGCCACCTCGGAGCTACCGCCGCCCTCCTCGGCAAACCAGATGAAGCCCGCCAACACTACCAGGAAGCCATCAGGGTCTGCTCCGAGATGAGGTTCCGCCCGGAAATGGCCCTCACCCGCCTCCAGCTCGCAGAGTTATTACTTGAGCACTACCCCGATGAGAAATCAGAGGCTTTAGAGCACCTGGACTTCGCCATCAACGAGTTCCGCGAGATGAAGATGCAGCCGTCGCTGGAGAGAGCGCTGAGGCACAAGGAGATTCTGGGGGCGTAGGGGACTTATAACCCACGCAATCGTCTGAGCTCCCGCTCTACCTCATCATTCACCACATACCCCGAGATATGCATCAGCGTGTCGCCCGTGGGTTCCATCTGCATAGACGCCAGGCAGGGATAATGATGGGCGTGCAGGCCCGCCTGCGGTACCGCCTCCGCAACCGGGACACCGACCAGTTTCTCGGCAACATAGTGAGTGGAGCCGCAGGGGGCGCTCCGCTCCACTTCGACCCGCACTATTTTATCACCCGCCGCATCGACCTCTATCTTGAGCTTAGGCCAACCAAAGTATTTAGCAAAGGCAGCAATATACTCGTTGTCATACGTCTCAAGGTCGTCGCCGTAGCCAGTGGTGTTCTCGGTCAGGGTGCAGAACGTTTTGGGAAAGACAGCCACAATCCCCAGCCCGGCAATCTCGCGCTCCAGCTGGTTCTTTAAACCGAGGGGCAGCCATGCCGAGTTATCGACAGGCATAATCACCGCCCCAACCCCTGAGAGCCTGGCAATCGCAGGCACGAGCTGGGCTGTTTCAGGAGACTCACTCAGGGCCAGCAGGAGATCGGCCTGTGATATATCCGCAGGTATGAAATCCTCGGGGTCATCTATGATAGCAGGCAGTACGCGTGGCGGAACGATAACCTCGACCACCCAGTCAGACGGTGCCGATTTTCTAATATGTTCGACTATCCTCTCACCGTAATGCCCCTGGTGCAACGCCAGAATACGTATCATAACCTCCACGTTCTACGACATTTGGAATCCTGACCCGAAGCCAACCTACATGAAGCTGCTTCTAAGAACATCACCTGAGTGCTGGCTGAGCAGGGCAGGAGGAATATCCAGCATCGTGAACGCCCCCTTTTGTCCACTTTGCTTCAACCTGAAGGCGGCGCGGGCACAGGCTACCAGAATACTACCTGTAAACTCCGGATTACTCTCCAGCTGGCATTTATACTCGAGTATCTGCCTGTTATCTTTGCCCGTTTGCCCCGATGTCAGGACAAACCCGCCATGGGGATACGCAGCGTGGTCTCTTTGCATCTCCTCACCGGTAATAAATATGACTTCGGTATCATATTCGGCGAAGTAGTTGGGCATTTCCGCAATCTCTCTTCTGATTCTGTCTTGCTCCGAGTCATCCTCAGCGATCACGTATACTACGCGCTTATGCATCTCCCTCTTGGAGAAGCCGGGCGTCGTGCCCTCTCTGACCTGCTCGATGGCACTCTCGAGCGGAATGGTGTACTGCCTGGCATCGACAACGCCACTTACCTTCCTCGCAGCGTCAGAATGGCCCTGGCTGACCCCCGACCCCCAGAAGGTGTATCCTTTACTTACAGGCAAAAAAGCATCACCAATCACCCTTTCCAGCGAAAAAATGCCAGGGTCCCAGCCGGCCGAAATAACGGCTACATTGCCAAATTCCCTGGCGACATCATCCATCCGGTTGAAATAATCGGGAATATCGGCATGGGTATCAAAGCTATCAACGGTGTTGAACCTTCGTATGAACAACGGCCCCTGGACAGGCGTGTCCTCTTTCGAGCCACCACACAGAATCACCACATCTATCTGTACATCTGTGGTAGCCACATCTTCCTGGCTATCGAGTACCGGAGTACCACGAACCTCTTCCTGCACCTGAGCGGGTCTTCGGGTAAAGATGGCTACTAGCTCCATATCCGGGTTTCTTTCCACGGAAGTCCTGACACCATGTCCCAGGTTACCATATCCGACTATCGCAACATTTATCACCCTCGTGAACCTCCTGTAACCGGCTACCCTGTCAATTACCCCCAAGCAAACTTCTGGCTGGTTTCGTGAGCCTGCTGCTTGATTTTCTCCGCATCAACCCCGGTCACCCAACGGTCTTTGAGCAGGGTATCAGTATTCTTGATGACCTGATTAACATAATATTTGCGGCTGGGATATAATTTCTTGAGGAGTGCATCATCAAAGGGGGTCACCTTGCCGTTCCAGGTATAAGTCACCGTGGGGACATCGACATAGGGAGTGCGGACACCTCCCTTGATGTTGCCAAACTCATCGAGTTCAAAGGCTACGTCCGGATACTCACCAGTCGTGGCGAGTCTCTCCGCCCGTGGTGGCGGTACCCCTTCACGCACCCACAGGTCGAGATTGGCGAAAGCACCATTCATAATATATTGCAGCGGAAATTCATGTTCCAGCACCGCGAAAGGTCCCGTCCAGATTCCTTTAGCGGCAGCCACGTCCTCCTCACACGGATTAGAAAGAAGTGAATACTGGATGCCGATATAGGAGCCTGCAACCTCATATAGCCTGAACTGCTTTCCCGGTTCGTCGCTGTCCGGCTGGCGGTACACCCACGACCAGTCTGGATGAAAGCCCCTGCCTAAAATATCGCCCTGGGTCATCACACGGATTACCGGGACATCAACGTATAGCTGGCAGCGTGGGTCATCGGGAGGCATTCTGGGTTCGCTCTGGTTGATACTACCGGGAACGCCGGTGCATTTGATGAGATAGCCATCATAGATGGGCTTGCCGTTGTCCAATACTGCCAGCGGGTGGATGGCGCTAACATACGCCGAGAGGTCACCGCCAGTGGCGCCAGTTGCATAGACATATTCAACCTTATATCCGGCCATCGGACTGGTCAAATCATTGCTCTTCATGATAGCGCCCACATGACTGATGATATCCCAGATTAGCCCGCTTTCCATCAATGGAGAGGAAGGACCGGGATACGCACCCGAGTCTGGGGGTGCTTTATCAGGCGGCAAGGGATTGGCAAACGACAGGGGGGCATATCGCTCCGGATTGAAATTCTTCAGTCCTACCACATTGGCCGGCCTGATGGTAATTCCCGCCCAGGCATCACCATGTGCAAGGAAATATTCGTAGGATTCCGCCCACCCACCCCAGGGATTATCGTAGTTCCTGGCCCAGTTGAATATCTCTACAATCACGTTACCACTGAACTGTGCCGGGTCTACCGGACGATGCACCAGAATCCGGGTTGTGTACGGGGCATCAGGTGTCTTGACCGTAGCGGGAATGGTACCGCTGTCGTACCACTGGTAGACATTGGCCAGGCCGCTCACGAAGAACTCTTCTTCGACGTATCCATACGAAGCCAGATCAATCGGGACGTACTGCCGGTTGGCCGCATTAAAGGAATACGAATCCTCTGTGACCGGTATCGGCCCGGTGATAGCGGGGAATGTGCCTTTATAGTTGATATTTACCGCTTTACTGTTCATCAGGTGCACCTCGTTCTAATGCAGACTGCTTCACAGTGTATCAGGCTCTTTCTCTCCCCGGATGGCTCCATCACTGCGTCTCCGCAATAGCAGGTAGCTACGGGTAGACCGCCGGTGCCTGGAGGCCGGTTACCTCGGGCAGGCCGAGCATGATATTCATGTTCTGGACGCCTCCCCCGGCAGCACCCTTCACCAGGTTATCGAGGCAGCTGATGATGACGAGCCTGCCTGTATCCGGGGCAATAGTGGGATAAATGAGGCACATATTACTTCCCCAGGTGTGCTTGGTGTGGGGGGATGTCTCTGCTATCCGGACGAATGGCTTGTCCTTGTAGAAGTCCTGGAAAAGCTCGCGTAGTTCTTCTCGGCCCCTCTCGTTGGGTGGAATCTTGCCGGGAGACAGCGTGGCATAGCAGGTGGTCAAGATACCGCGTGTCATCGGTGTCAGGTGCGGGACAAAGGTCACCGAGAGCGGCTGACGGGGACGGAGCTGCTTCAACTCCTGGGTTATCTCAGGTAGGTGGCGGTGTCCCTCCAGGGCATAGGCAGTGATGTCCTCGTTGACCTCCGAGTAGTGGGTTCCCTGTGTGGGTGCCCGTCCGGCCCCCGATGTCCCCGACTTGCTGTCCACAATAACCTCCGGCTCAATTAAGCCTCCCTTGACTACCGGTGCCAGGGCAAGAATAGCACCGGTGGGGTAGCAGCCAGGGATGGATACCAGTTGGGCGGACGTAATCTCAGGTCGATGAAGCTCCGGTAGACCGTAGACGGACTGCTTGAGCAGCTCAGGTGCCGGATGGGTGACATTGTAGCGGTGCTCGTATTCAGCAGCGTCCTTGAGTCGGAAATCGGCACTGGCGTCGATAACCTTGATACCACTCTTGAGTAGCGGCACTATAACTACGGCACTCTCCTTGTGAGGCATCGCCGAGAAGGCAAGGTCGACCTCCCCCAATTCGGGCTCGATCGTCAGGTCGATGCTTGCCAGGTGAGGGAAGACTGCACTCAGCTTCTGCCCGGCGGCGCTCCGTCCCGTAACCGAGGTCAGTTCCACTTCCGGGTGCTGGTGCAGCAATCGCGCCAACTCAACGCCGACGTAGCCGGTAACATTGATGATGCCAACTCTAGCTCTCTTCATTGCGTCAACTCGCCGTTGCCCTGGCGTACTCGAAGCCTTTTTCAAAGGCGCTCAGGTTCAAATCTCCAGTCCCCTCGGGGACGGAGGCCAGTATTGACTTCTTCACTGCGTCCGCCGACAGCATATCCGTGACGGCGGTAAGGAATCCCAGCATCACCACATTGGTTATGGTTACCCTGCCCAGCTCTTCGGCGAGGCGGTTCGCCGGTACCCCCAGCACCCGGCGGCCTCCCGTGTCCGATGTCGTAACCAGGTCCTCATCGATAATAACCAGTGTATCTGCGGAGATACCGGAGAAATACTTATCATAGGCTGCCTGTGACATTATCACCAGCACCGAGGGGGTGTCTATATAGGGATAGTGCACCGGTTCCTCAGAGAGGATAACATCCGCCCGGCAGGCACCCCCACGGGCTTCCGGGCCGTAGTCCTGGGTAAAGACCGCATTAATACCCTCGTAAACAGCAGCTGCCTGCCCGATGATATAGCCAGCCAGAATAACACCCTGCCCGCCAAAACCACAGAGCCTTATCTCGTGCTTAGCCGCCATTGTTTCCGTCCCCAGAACTGGGCAGGTATGGACGCTCAATATCGATGAACTTGCCGGTCACTATCTGGCCGTCGACACCTACCCCCACCTCGTTCGGATTGGTACCGTGCCTGACAACACTGTTACTGCGGTAGTACCGCATCTGGTCGAGGCCGGTTGGCAGACGGTTCATCCGACCGTAGTATGTAGGACAGGGGGAGATTACCTCAACAAAGCTGAACCCCCTCTTTAGCAGGGCTTCTGTGATGGACCTCTCCATCTGGTGTACCTGGGCAGCTGTCCAACGGGCAACGTAGGTAGCGCCGCTGGCCGCAGCCAGTGCCGACATGTTAAACGGGTTTTCGATGTTGCCGGTGCGTGATGTCGTTGAGCGTGCTGCCACAGGAGTCGTCGGTCCGAACTGCCCGCCCGTCATTCCGTAGTTGAAATTGTTGACGCATAACACGGTCAGGTCGATGTTCCGGCGTCCGGCGTGGATGAGGTGGTTTCCACCGATTGCGGCTAAATCACCGTCACCGCTGAAGACGACCACCTTTAGTTCCGGCTTGGCCAGCTTCAGGCCGGTGGCGAAGGCTATCGCCCTTCCGTGGGTGGTGTGGAAGGAGTCCAGCTTGATGTATCCCGCTGACCGGCCAGTACAACCAATGCCGGAGACGACGGCTACCTTGTCTGGCGTCAGTCCTGATTGAAGTAGACCCCTGAGAAAGGCACCGAGAACAGTCCCGAGACCGCAGCCAGGGCACCAGATGTGGGGCAGTCTGTCAAACCTAAGGTAGTCCTCCAGGGGATGTTTCTCTGTGGTTTCACCGGTCACTACTGGTACGTTCATTTTACCACCTGCCTGATAGCCTCAAGTATCGTCTCAGGGTCATGTACATCACCCCCCATGTGGGGCACCAGGACTACCTTGGACATTCCAGCAACGCTCCGCTCTACCTCGAGAGAAATCTGTCCATAGTTAATCTCGGGCACTACGAAGGACTTGACCTGCCCGGCGAGCCTCTTTATCTTGTCCTCAGGAAACGGCCATATCGTAATCAGCCGGAGCATACCAACTCGAATTCCTGCTTGCCGGGCACGCTCCACCGCAATCATGGCTACCCGCGCCGTAATCCCGTAAGCACAGACGACTACCTCGGCGTCATCAATACCATCCTCTTCCAGCTCGATAATCTCGTTTCGGTGCCGTTCTACCTTCTCTACTAGACGCCGTACAAGCTTGTCCTGCGCCTCGGGGTTCATGGCCGGGTACCCTCGTTCGTCATGTGTCAGCCCGGTGACATGAAACCGGTAGCCTTCACCGGTGTCGGCCATTGGTGGGATGAGGTCATCATCGGGCACGTAAGGCCAGTATTCTCCGGGTGAGACATCGGGTCGACGTCGTGTTATGAGATGTATCTCGCTCAGCGGTGGTATTACCACCTTCTCATACATGTGTCCCACGGCTCCATCCATCATCATGAGCACTGGCAGGCGGAATCTCTCTGCGAGATTGAATGCTTTTATCGTCATGTCAAACACTTCCTGCGCAGAGCTGGGAGAGATGGCGATGATACTGTAGCAGCCATGGCTGCCCCAGCGTGCCTGCATAATGTCTCCCTGCCCAACCATTGTCGGCAGTCCGGTCGACGGCCCGGCACGCTGCACATTCACTACGACGCAGGGAGTCTCCAGCATGACGCCGAGGCCGATGTTCTCCATCATCAGGCTGAATCCCGGGCCGGAGGTAGCCGTCATTGCCTTGGCATTACCCCAGGAGGCCCCGAGGACGGCAGCCATAGACCCGAGTTCGTCCTCCATCTGTATATAGGTGCCACCGACCTCCGGCAGGCGATCTGACATTCGTTCGGCAATCTCGGTAGCCGGAGTAATGGGGTAGCCGGCGAAGAAACGACAGTCAGCGCTGATAGCCCCTTCGGCGCAAGCATCGTCACCGCTCATGAAGTGTTCTCCCTCCAGATGGTCTCTGTCAGACACTACCCTTCCCCCTGTTCCGGTTCCTCGTCGGCAGTGACAATATGAATGGCAAATTCGGGGCATACCATGCTGCACATTTCACAGCCAATGCATTTTCCATTATCGTCCATATGAACAATGTGGTACCCCTTGCTATTGGTCTCGTCACTTTCGTAGAGGAGGTGTTGCGGGCAAAACTCGATACAGAAGCGGCAGCCCTTGCACCGTTCCGTCGTCACAAAGACCTGGTTCTGTTTGGATTCTGTCACGCCGTTGCTCAATAGTCCCTGTGGATTTCCAATATATACTGGTAGTGGGGAGGACAAGACTAGGATAGCACAGCAGACTACGGATTATCAAACGGGCACCATCGTGGCTGCGGTAAGGCTGGATCAATTCGTCGCACGGTAGTACTCATCCAATGAACTAGGACTTTCTCAGGTTGTGGCCTTTTCGATATTGGTGATATAATTCTAGGCGGGTATTTCTCTGAAGATGACGGGGGGCAGAGTCAGTGGCTGTTCCCCCTTCGTTTTTAACGCCAGGTTTGAGGTCAGGCAGATGGACAGTCGCTATCAGCAGGCACTAGACTACATCTACAGCTTCATCGACTACGAGAGGCAACCCGGTCCTCGCACGCGGGCTACTTACGACCTGCGGCGTATGGACGAGTTGCTGGGGCGGCTGGACAATCCCCACCTAAAGCCCCGTACTGTCCATATCGCCGGTTCCAAGGGGAAGGGGAGTGTCGCCGCCATGGTGGCCTCCGCACTGACTACCGCCGGATATACCACCGGTCTCTTCACCTCACCGCATCTGCACGTATTAAACGAGCGTATGCGGGTGGACTGGGAAATGATATCCGATGAGGAGCTAGTTGCCTTGGTGGACGAAATACGCCTGGAGATTGAGGCTGTGAACCGGGCTGCCACTTACGGCACGTTGACCACTTTTGAAATACTAACGGCGCTGGGATTCGTCTATTTTGCCCGTAAGAAGGTCGACTTCCAGGTGATAGAGGTGGGGCTGGGTGGCCGGCTCGATGCCACCAATGTTGTCCATCCCGAAGTCTGTGTCATCACATCAATCAGCCTTGAGCATACCGAGGTTCTGGGCAATACCCTGGCTGAGATTGCTGTGGAGAAGGCCGGGATTATCAAGGACGGCATTCCTGTGGTGACTTCTCCCCAGGTTGAGGAAGTAGACCGCGTCTTTGAGGAGGTATGCCGTACCCACAAGGCAGAGCTAATCAGGATAGGCCGGGATGTCACCTGGCACAGTCCCCGTTATGAATTGGAGAGACAGCTCCTACAGGTCAAGGGGCAGCAGGATAGCTACGCACTCTCGATACCTTTGCTGGGGCAATACCAACTGGACAACGCCGCGGTAGCAGTAGCCGCGTTGGAGGTGCTGGCGGGGCGTAGCCCGAAAATAACTGTAGAGAGTATCCAGAACGGACTGTCGAAGGTGCAATGGGAAGGCCGACTCCAGATTCTGAGTCATAGACCCCTTATCGTGGTTGATGGCGCTCATAACACCGATTCCGTCCGCAGACTGAGGCAGTCACTCGAGCATTACTTTGATTTTGACCGTGCTATTTTGATTATAGGACTCTCCGCGGACAAGGACCTCAGCGGAGTAGTCTCGGAGTTGGCGCTTTTCTTTGACTGGGTGATTGTTACTCGCTCGATTCATCCCCGAGCGATGGCTACCGCCCCGATAGTGGCTGAGTTCGCCAGACATGGTATCGAGGCTGCGGAAACGGACGATATCTCGATTGCTCTGCCTCTTGCCCTAGACCGGGCGGGGGACAGGGACCTGATTTGCGTAACCGGCTCGCTCTTTGTGGTGGCTGGAGCAATTGAGCAGGCAGAACTGTTGAGCTTACCGGCTTGAGCGTTTTGGCCACCCAGTGGGCGGCAGTATATTGGGATTAATGGGCTTTCGTACCCTGGGTGTGGGACCAGGGATTATTTGTTTTAGCGAAGTAGGGAGCAGTGGAGCAATCAGGTAATAGTAGCTGGACCGGGGGCAGGGGAGTGGCTGGGGGATACGGTGGAGGGCCGGGTGCCTTCGGCCGTGACTGGACCCAGGGCAGTATCTTTGGAAACCTCCTGAAATTATCATGGCCCATGGTTGTCAGTAGTTCGCTGATGATGCTCGGACCCACCATAGACATGATATGGGTGGGCAGACTCGGGTCAGCTTCGGTGGCTGGTGTTGGGGTTGCTGGAATTACGGTGCAGCTCACCATGGGTGCCATGATGGGCTTAGCTATGGGTATGAGGGCCCTGATAGCCCGGTTTATTGGTGCCCGGGATATTGATAGTGCCAATCACGTGGCACAACAAGGCTTCGTTATCAGTGGCGGATTTGCACTACTGATGGCGGTAATTGGCATCTTCCTCGCTGAACAGATACTCGGTATATTCGACCTGGACCCTGATGTCATGACTGAGGGAGTAGATTACCTGCGAATCCAGTTTATCGGTATGGCGGCAGTATCATTCCGCATCATGGTGGAGGGTGTCATGCAGGCGTCGGGGGATGCTATCACACCCATGGTAACCGCTACCATATACCGAATAATCCATGTCGCTCTCTGTCCCTTCCTCATCTTTGGCTGGTGGATATTCCCTGAGATGGGGGTCACGGGTGCTGCTCTGACAAATGTCATCTCACAGAGCCTTGGCGTGGTGCTGGCGCTAGGGTATCTCTTAAATGGGCGCGCTCTCTCCTTCATCGGCCGGTCGGGGCAGGATGAGGCTGGCCGTCCCACCGGCTCACGTTACTTCTGGTGGATTCCGCGCCATGGGCCATCACGTATGCGGCTAAGCTTCAAGAATTTCCGGTTTGATTTTACCATTATCTGGCGTATTATCAGAATCGGCGCACCGGCAATGGTCTCAGGCATGCAGCGTACCCTGGGCCAGTTCATCCTTATGAAGTTCGTCAGCCCTTTCGGCAAGTTTGCGGTGGCTTCCCATACAATCGTTCAGCGAACCGAGATGGTCCTCTTCATACCGGGTATGGCTTTTGGCCAGGCAGCCGGTGTGCTCGCGGGGCAGAACCTGGGGGCGCAGAAACCGGAACGGGCTGAGAGGAGCGCCTGGATATCTCTGATAATATCCGAAGTTTTTATGATAACCTTCTCGCTCGTCCTGCTGCTCTGGCCTTCTCAGATCGTGCGTATCTTTAACTCGGAACCAGAGGTGCTCGAGATAGCCGTCACTTACGTGAGGATTGCCACGGCTGGTTATGTCTTGATGGGCTTCGTCGCCACACTGATGAACGTATTGTCTGGAGCCGGTGATACCGTACCACCAATGATAATCAGCCTGATAACAGCCTGGGGAGTGCAGCTGCCGCTAGCTTTCTTCCTGCCAAATGTAGGAGACCTGGGAGTGTACGGCGTACGCTGGGCGATTTCCTCCGGCTTTATTGCAGGATCGGTGCTTTTCCTGGCCTATTTCCGTACCGGAAGATGGAAGCGGAAGCAAGTCTAGCTGCGGAGAGAGATGGAAGCGAACGAAGAGAACTTAGAGACCGAAGCATACGGTGGTAGACGTGGTGCTTTTGCCAGGGACTGGACCAAGGGCAGCATCCTGAAGAATCTGCTCTCTCTGGGATGGCCGATGTCCGTTAGTGCCGTCCTGATGATGATGGGCCCGACGATTGACTTGATATGGGTGGGCAGGCTGGGAGAGGCGTCGCTTGCCGGTGTGGGCGTAGCCGGTACCGCCGTTATGGTGGTGAACTCGGCCCGGATGGGACTTACCACTGGTACCAGGGCAATGGTTGCCCGCTTTGTCGGTGGCCGTGACATAGAGGGCGCTAATCACGTAGCACAGCAGGCCTTTGTCATCAGCACCGTCTTCTCTACATCACTGGCCATAATCGGCATTGCCCTGGCTGAACCGATAATGCGTGCTTTCGGACTGGAGGAGGCCGTTGTTGCCGAGGGGGCTGCCTACATGCGCGTTATGTTTATTGGTTCGGTGGCGATGTCCTTCCGGATGATGGGCGAAGGTATCATGCAGGCTTCAGGTGATGCCATGACGCCGATGCTGGCCTCGGTCGCCTTCCGGGTGATTCATGTAGCACTCTGCCCGTTCCTTGTCCTAGGATGGTGGATATTTCCCCGTATGGGAGTAACCGGTGCTGCCCTGACCAACGTTATCTCTCAGGGTCTGGGAGCTACGGTCGGATTCTGGGCTCTTTTTTCCGGTAGGTCAGTCGGATTTGACCGAGCCCGGTGGCGGCAGTCGGCCAGAGACAGTAATCTGGGAACCGTCGGTCAAACGTTCGGACTCCTTGCCATCTGGCGACTCTTCCGAATGGGCCCCTCACGCCTGCGGATGAGTCTCAGAGGCTTCAGTCTCGACCGGAGCATGATATGGCGAATCGTCCGGATTGGTATCCCGGCGTCAGTTACGGGAATCGAGCGGAGTTTTGCTAACGTACTTCTGGTCGGTTTCGTGTCCCCGTTTGGTACCACAGCCGTTACCGCCCATACTCTAATTCAGCGGGTGGGGATGTTCTTCCATATGCCCGGTATGGGGCTTGGTCAGGCGGCTGGTGTGCTCGCCGGTCAGAACCTGGGAGCGCGGCAGCCAGAACGTGCCGAGAGAACGGGCTGGATTGCAGTTGGCCTGTTTTCGGTCTTAATGGTAGTTGCCTCGGCAATTGTGTTTGTGTGGGCCGAAGACATAATCGGCATCTTTAGCTCTGATCCGGCCACGAGAGCACTGGGTGGCGATTTCCTCCGGATTGAAATTGTCAGCTTCATGTTCTTTGGTCTCGTGCAGGTGCTGGTCCAGTGCCTGAATGGTGTCGGTGATACTCTTGTCCCAATGGTGACCACGCTACTCACGATGTGGCTGGTACAGGTACCAATGGCGTACTTCATACCGAAATATACTCCAATCGGCGTCTATGGGGTACGGTGGGGGGTAGTGACTGCCATCGTACTCAGAGCCATCACATACGCGATATATTTCAAGGCCGGCAGGTGGAAGCGTAAAAGAGTCTAGCTAGCAGCGAGTCCACTCATGGATTAGTAGGGAGTAGCGGATGCCATGGAGGGGACAGGAAGTCGAGCAGCAAGACCTGGTGAGCGGGACTGGACACAGGGTAGCGTTACCCGTAACCTCCTGGTTCTATCCTGGCCGATGATGGTGACCGAAGGCCTCTACATGATCGGCATCAGCATTGACATGGTCTGGGTGGGCAGGCTTGGAGAGGCAGCCATTGCCGGAATCGGGGTCGCTGGTATCTACGCCGGCGTCCAGATGATGATAATGACAGGCCTCAGCATAGGAACGCGCGCTCTGGTAGCCCGTTACATCGGTGCCCGTGATGTCGAAGGGGCTAACTACGCTGCCCAGCAGGCCTTCGTCGTAAGTGTCGCATACACAGTTGTTATGGCAGTGCTCGGTGTTGTTTTTGCCGAAAAGGTACTGACGTTGATGGGATTCACCCCCGATGTCGTCGCAATTGGAGCCGACTACATGCGCATTATGTTTGGCCTTGGCTCGGTGACGGTGGCCTTCTGGAACATGGGCTACAGCATAATTCAGGCCTCCGGGGACGCGACAACCCCCTTGGTCATTACCATATTCTACCGGATCCTACACATTCCTCTGTGTTATGCCCTGGTGCTTGGTGAATGGGGATTTCCCCAGATGGGTTCGAACGGGGCAGCCATTGCCAACGTCATCTCCCGGGCCACGGGCATGGTCCTTGTCCTCTGGGCACTCTACGTGGGATGGGCAGTATCTTTCAACCCGAAGCGGTGGCTGCTGGGGTGGGCTGGCGCCACTCCAGGGCGTAGTCTCCCGGGACGGGTACTCGGCTTTATGGCTGTATGGCGTGTTTTCGTCGTGGGGCCGGGTCGACTCCGTCTAACCATGCGTGGTTTCCGGGTCGACCTCGCTATGGTCTGGCGTATGGTGAAGATTGGCATTCCGGCCTCGGTAATGGGTATGCAGCGCTCACTCAGTATGATAGTTATCGCTGGACTGGTAAGTGCATTTGGTCGCACGGCAGTGGCAGCACATTCCGTACAGCAGCGGGTGGAGATGGTGCTGATGCCGGTGAACCTCGGGCTGGGATTGAGTTCCGGTGTGCTGGCGGGGCAGAACCTGGGGGCTGACCAGCCGGGACGGGCCGAGCGCAGTAGCTGGCAGGCTGCTGCGCTGTCCGCAGGCCTGATGATTATCTGCTCGGCGGCGGTTTTTTTCTGGGCGGAGAACATAGTACGCATCTTCAATTCCGAGCCAGACCTGGTAGCCACGACAAGCACATTCCTGAGGATAGCAGCCGCCGGTTACATCTTCCTCGGGGTAGGCACAGTCCTGATGCAGTCACTTTCTGGCGCTGGTGATACTGTACCACCAATGGTCTTCGGTATAATTGCTGCCTGGGCAGTCACGGTACCGCTGGCATACTTCCTGCCCCGGGTTGGTAATCTCGACGTCGAAGGGGTACGCTGGGCACTGGTGAGTGGCTTTGTTGCCCAGGCCATCCTCGTTATTACATACTTCCGATTTGGCAGATGGAAGCGGAAAAAGGTATAATCAATCTGGTTGCATGCGGAATTTTTTCAAAACATATCCTGTGAGGTGAGACTGTGCCCACCTACGAGTACGAGTGTAATTTATGCCACCACCGCTTTGACAAGCGCCAGGGATTTAATGATGCCCCACTGGCAGAATGCCCCAAGTGCCAGGGTACCAGTCGGCGGGTGTTTTACCCGGCGCCAATCATCTTCAAGGGGAGTGGTTTTTATGTGACAGACAGCCGCAGCCGTGGAGGTGATGGTGACCGTGAATCTAACGCTAAGTCCGATTCCGGTGGAGAGAAGTCGTCTGCCGGTGAAGGGGCAAAGGAGACCGGGAGTGAAGGCACTGCTGCAACGGGTTAGCCATGCCTCGGTCAGTGTTGGCGGGAAGGTGGTCGGCAGCATTGGGCGGGGACTGGTGCTCTTTGTCGGGGTGGCTGCCGGGGATACCGAGGAGGATGTCGAGTACCTGGTGCAGAAGATGGTTGGCCTGCGCATCTTCTCAGATGAAGAAGGGAAATTCAATCTATCCGCTCTGGATGTTAAAGGAGAATTGCTCCTTGTCAGTCAGTTCACCTTGCTCGCCAGTACCCGCAAAGGACGTCGCCCCAGCTTCACCGACGCCGCTCCACCCGACCTGGCTGAGGAGCTGTTCCAGCAGTACGTGGAGCAGTCCAGCGCCGCCGGGCTCCGGGTGGCTACCGGACGCTTCCAGCAGTCCATGCAGGTCGAGATACACAACGACGGCCCTGTGACCATTATGCTGGATAGCCGTGACAGGCATCTCCCCAGAAATGCATAACCGGGTTAAAATCCGTACTGATAGGGAAAGCAAAGGAGGTCAATCTTATGGGAAAGCTTGATGGTAAGGTGGCAATCGTTACCGGTGCCAGTCGTGGTATCGGTAAGGCGACGGCCATAATGTTCTCTGCTGAGGGGGCTAAAGTGGCCTGTGCGGCACGTACCATGGGCGAGGGTGACCACGTCTTGGAGGGCTCGCTGGCAACCACGGTGTCAGAAATTGAGGCCGCCGGTGGTACAGCAATCGCTGTACCGACTGATATCTCTAAAGAGGAGAGTTGCCTTGACCTGGTTGCGAAGACTAAGGAGACCTTTGGTCCGGTCGATGTCCTGGTCAACAACGCCGCGCTGACCTACTTCATACCGGTCAAGGACTATCCCGTACGCCGGTGGCTGCGTTCTTTCGCAGTCAACTTCCACGGTGCTTTTATTCTCAGCCAGGCGGTATTGCAGGACATGGTGGAGCGGCGTAGTGGGTCTATCGTTAATGTGTCCTCCGGGGCAGCTATTGGCCCGGGGCGTGGTCCCTATGAAGAATCGGCCGGTGGAGAGCGCGGTGGTACCTGCTACGGTGCCGAAAAAGCAGCCCTGGAGCGGTTTACGCAGGGGCTTGCCCAGGAAGTATATCAATACGCTGTATCAGTCACCTGTGTCTCTCCGTCACTGGTCGTGCCAACACCCGGCACCGTATACCATAAGCTGGTCAGTGGTATGGACGACCCCCGGGGTGAGCCACCCGAGGTAATGGCCAGGGCAATTCTTCTCCTGGCTTCTGAGCCTCTCGATAAGGTGACCGGACGGGTCACCTACAGCCAGCAGATTCTCAAGGAGTTTGGCTGGATAGAGGAAGGTCGGGGCGCCGGTATTGACCGTGCTGGAAGCGGTTACAGCCAGATATAAAGGGCCGGAAAGCGCTCAAACAGGTACTCAATTACGAGATAGCTTGCGGTTTGTCTATTGCAAATAATTGTAACTGCAACTACTTGCAATTATCAACCGGTTCTGGTATGATTTTTTCGGGAGACTACCAGAAGCCGGGTGACGCCATATGGAGTATGTCCACGATATAATCAGTGCGCTAAGCAAGCAGGGGTATCGGTTGACGCCTCAGCGTCTGATGGTGGTGTCAGCTATAGAGAACAGCGAGGACCACATCAGTGCTGAGGAAATCTATTCTCAGGTGGTGGTCAGATATCCCAATGTCAATATCTCCACAGTCTACCGTACCCTGGAATTATTGAAGCGTCTCGGTCTGGTGACTGAGACCGACCTCGGAGGAGGTCGGGTACGCTACCATCCGGCCGACAAAGGACACCATCACCATCTTGTCTGCCAGGAATGTGGCGCCATGATTGATCTTGATGAATCGCTTCTGGGGCCGCTCCAGGACGCTCTCCTTCGAGAGCACAATTTCATTGCCGACCTGAGACACCTGGCCATTCATGGACGCTGTGTCGATTGTAGGCGGTAGTTCATGTGACCGGTTACCGGTGAATAAATAGTTAATGGAGGATGCTGTTGAGTAACAATGACCTGACTAAGCTCAAGACCCTGCTGGGTTACTGGGTAGAGCATAACCAGGAACACAGCCAGGAGTTCCGGGAATGGGCAGCCAGAGTAACCGGACTGGGCGATATCGGTGAGGACCTGCGTCAGGCTTCTGAGGAGATGGACAAAGCCAGCCAGTTCCTGTCACGGGCACAGGAGAAACTGGAGGAAAGGGAGGCCTGAAATGTGCCTGTCTAAGGTGTATTTTGAACGGGGTGGCAAGAAAGAAACTCTCCTTGATGAGGTTGCCTCTGTTATTGTTGACGACGGGAAGCTCCAGTTGAAAACCCTCTTTGGGGAGCAGAAAGAGATTAAAGCCCGTATTAAACAAATTGACCTAGTGGCCCACAGCATCTTGCTGGAAGATTCTTGAGGAAATAGCGCCTGGTCGGAGGAGAATCCGCATAATAGCCGTTCGACTATATGTTATTGATAGATTATTGCATATTGTTGCAATTGCAACTAATTGTACGTAATATATAAAGGAGAAAAAGTCATGAAAGAGCTAAGCGTCCTGATAACGGGTATCGTGGTCATCGGGCTGGTTACTTCTTCGTTCCTCGGAGGCTGTACATCAACGGATACCTCGAAACTCCAGGTAATCACTACCACCTCGCTGCTAACTTATATTGTGGAGCAGGTTGGTGGTGACCTGGTCGATGTGACCAGTCTTATTCTGGGGTCTCAGCATCCGGGCGACTTTGATGCCAGTCCGCAGGACATCCAGAATCTGGCTGATGCTGACCTCTTTCTCTACCACGGCTGGCCGGGTGAAACATTTGTGCCGGACCTGATTGAAGCAACTGACAATCCTGACCTGACCGTGGTTAAGATTGAGGTGGCGGGTAACTGGATGACACCACCGGTGCAGATTGCGGCGACGGAACTGGTGGCGGCTTTTTTAAGCGACATCGATATCAGTAATGCCACTACCTACGAGCAGTCAGCCGAAGATTACAAGGCAGCTGTTCTGGAAAAAGGGAATGAAATCCTGGCCAGGTTGAGTGACACCAATGTGCCCGGGGCTATTACGCTGTGTACTTACTGGCAGGTCGGATTTGCGGAGTGGGTTGGTTTGCAGGTGGTGGCGTCCTACGGACCCGCTGAGTTGACGCCTCAGGATACGCAGGAACTGATAGACACGGGGCGGGCAGAGAATGTAGAGCTTGTTATCGACAACCTCCAGAGCGGACGTGACGCCGGCGAAGCAATCGCCGACGAGCTTGACTGCGCCCGTGTCATCTTTTCTAATTTCCCCGGTGGCTATAATGACACCGAGACGTGGGAAGAGGCGATAGACTATAATATTGATTTATTACTGGAGGAAATGGCTCCGTAGCGTAAAAATGGCCGGTACTATGATTTCCATCAAAGATGCCGTGGTCTCCTACCGTGAGGATGTCGCCCTGCGGGGGGTGTCGCTCGAGGTAACAGCCGGGGAGTTTGTCGGTATTATCGGGCCAAACGGTGCTGGAAAAACCACCCTGCTCACTGTGGTTAACGGGATGGGGAAACTGCTCAGTGGACGGGTAACAGTACTCGGAGACCCCCTGCGACCGGGCAACGGTCGTTCCCTGAGAAAGAGGGTCGGTTACGTAGCCCAGGTCGAGAACATCGACCCGCGAATGCCGATGGATGTCCGTGAAGTGGTGATGATAGGCCGCTTCGGTGTCCTCGGTCTGTTCAGGAGGCCGGACAAGGGTGACTGGCAAATCGTGGACGAGATGCTGGAGCTGGTGGGTATGTCCCATCTCGCCCGGCGCCCCATCGGGCACTTGTCCGGTGGTGAGCAGCAACGGGTAGCCATTGCCCGCTGCCTGGCCCAGGAGCCGGAGCTATTTCTGCTCGACGAACCGACAGCCTCGCTGGACTGGAAGGCACAGTCCGAGATACTAGAACTGGTCAAAGAAATTCATGACTTACGGAAACTGACCACCCTGTTTGTTACGCACGACCTTGATGCTCTACCTCACACCTGCGACCGCGTCGTGCTGATGAAGGACGGCTTGATTGTGGATGATGGCCCCCCTGACCAGCTTATCTCTACCAGTAACCTCAGTCGGCTCTATGATTTACCCGAATCGGTGGTTGAGGAACGCCACCCCCATATGCACGTTAAGGAGTAACAGGCTTGGATTTATCCATTTTCGGCTACCAGTTCATGCAGAACGCCTTCATTTCCGCCTTTCTCGGTGGTATTGCCTGTGCCACCGTGGGTGTTTTTGTGGTATTAATGCATATGCCCTTCATCGGCGTGACCATGTCACACGCCGCCTTTGCCGGGGCACTGCTCGCCCTCTGGGTGGGGTTCGACCCTCTGATAGGTGCCTTTGCCTTCAGCCTGCTCGCCGCCGCCATTGTCGGCCCTCTTGCCGACCGCGGTCAGTTCAGTCCGGATACCTTGCTGGGGATTATCTTCTCACTGATGCTGGGGATTGCCTTTCTGTTTCTCGGACTGATACCCGGTTCCAGATCCAGCGCCCTCGACCTGCTCTGGGGGAGTATCCTCACCAATACCACTGGTGATATCATCCTGTTGGCAGTGGTAGCTGTGGTCGTCGTCGGGCTGGTCGTCATCTTCTTCAAGGAGATTCAGGCATCTGTTTTCAATCGTAGTATTGCTCTGTCAGTCGGCCTGCCGGCGACAATCATTCTTTACGGAGTCCTCTTTCTTACCGGTGCTACGGTTACGGCGTCGTTGCGTTCTATCGGGGGGCTTCTCATCTTTAGCCTGATTCTGAATCCGGCGGCGGCAGCTTACCAGCTTACCTACAACATGAAACGGATGTTTATCCTTTCGGCGGTTTTCGGAGTCCTTTCCGGATGGGTCGGCTTGTTGATTTCCTACTTCCTCGATTGGCCCAGTGGTGCTACCATTGTGATTACTTCGTCTGTAATCTTTATAATTGCCGCTGTTTTTTCACCGAAGCGAAAAGTAAAACACTGGCAGGAGAAGTCCCTTGCTGAAAAATAGCCTCTCTCTCCGTGCCTTCTTCAATGGCAGGGTCGATATCTGGGACGAGACCGTGGCTGAAAAGGACGTCACCAAGCTGACGCGGATGGCTACACGCCTGCATCTTGAGCCGGGTGCGACTATACTCGACGTCGGCACCGGCACCGGGGTCTTCTTACCCTATATGCTTAACCTGATCGGTGGCGATGGCAGGGTAGTTGCCATTGATATCGCCGACCAGATGCTACTCCGGGCGAAGGACAAGGGTTTTCAGGGTAATATCAGCTACATCTACGCCGATATTATGAGCCTTCCCCTGGGTGATGAAATCTTTGATACCGTGGTCTGCTATTCCAGCTTCCCCCACTTCCAGGATAGATTGCAGGCGTTACAGGAAGCATACCGGGTCATCAGGCGTGGTGGCTGGTTGCTCATCTGCCACACGTCAAGCCGGGCCCATATAAACGAGGTTCACGGGCAAATGGATGTTGTAAAGCACGATACCATTCCGGATGCCGATGAAATGAGGTCTATGCTATCGACAGCCGGGTTTTCTGATATTGCCATTGAGAATGGTAGCGACAGCTATCTGGCACACGCCCGGAAGCCGCAGTAGAGACGTCCTTATTTAGAGGAGTTTCAGCGTCTCCGGCTCAAGTTCGAGGCTGATGTCCAGCGCCTCCGCCGAGTGAGTTAGTGTTCCTAGTGAAATTATATCGACCCCGGTCTCAGCCACGGCTTGGACGTTTTCCAGGTTTATCCCACCCGAGGCCTCCATCTTGACCCCCTCCGGCATCTGGCTAACAGCGCGGCGCATCTCCTCCGGGCTCATATTGTCCAGCATGACGATGTCTACTCCGACCTCGGCCGCCTCTTTGGCCTCTTCAACGCTGGTGACCTCTACTTCAACCTTCATGCCCTCGGGAGCGTTCTGCCTGGTCTTGGTTATGATATCCTTCAGGTTTTTACCGAGGGCGCGCAATGCTGCTAGGTGATTGTCCTTTATCAGGATGCCGTCACCGAGGTGGAGACGGACTGGATGGTTTTCGCCGCCTCCCATACGCACCGCATGCTTTTCCAGCATCCTGAGTCCGGGGGTGGTCTTGCGGGTGTCAACTATCGTGACAGGCAGTCCTTCGACCCGCGATACGTATTGGGCTGTCAGTGTGGCGACACCGCTCAGCCGTTGTAGGAAGTTGAGCATTACCCGCTCGGCCTTGAGAATACTGATGACCCTGCCGGAGACGGTGGCGATTCTATCTCCCGGCTTGATTGTACTCCCGTCAGGAATGAGTACCGTTATTTCGAGTGATGGATCAATCCTGAAAAATACTCTGCCGGCTACCTCTGTGCCTGCCAGAATTCCTTCGGCCTTGGCCTGTATGGTAGCCGTTCCCAAGAGGATCGCTGGAATCAGAGCCTCACTGGTAACATCTCCCTGGCTGGTATCCTCAATCAGGGCCAGGTCTATAATGCGGTCAATCTGCTCTTCTGGTGTTAGTGATTTATCTGCCATTTTTATTGCCCGTTGGTGAATACTAAGTGATGCAGCCAGTCCGCAGAAGCCTGCGGGAAGTCGGTACGGAAGTGAGCGCCACGGCTCTCTTCGCGGAGAAGGGCGGCCTCAGTCATCAGTCGGCCGGCTAGTACCAGGTTTCTCAATTCGTAAGAAGGGCGGTCGCCAGGCGGGGGCAGGACCTTTTGCCAGGCAGCCAGGGTTTCTGCCGCTGCTGTAAGTGATTCCTTACAACGCATAATGCCCACTCTGTCCCAGAGGAGCGTCTGCACATCGACGGGAGCGGGTGGTGAAGTCACTTTTCCAGCTGGCCACTGGTCCAGCTTGTGTTGTACTACTCGACGCTTATCCTGACCGACTGCCTGCGCATCTGCCCCATGACTGGCCTTCTCGGTGATTCGCTTGCTGAAGACAAGCACCTCCAGCATGGAGTTAGAGGCCAAGCGGTTTGCCCCGTGGACCCCGGTACAGGCTACCTCACCGGTAGCGAATAGGCCAGCGATGTTCGTCTCTCCCCAGGTGTTGACCTTGACACCTCCCATTGTATAGTGGGCGGCTGGCGCGACTGGTGCCGGTGTCTGGGTGATATCCAGGCCGTGGTCAAGACAGAACTGATATATATGGGGAAACCGGGTCAGGATCAGATGTCTTGGCAGATGGGTGACGTCGATAAAGACGTGGTCCGAACCTGTCTTTTCCATCTCTCTTGATATGCTCCGGGCGACTACATCCCTCGGTGCCAGCTCGCCTTCAGG
>CP070842.1:738488-801080 GCA_020342155.1 Dehalococcoidales bacterium | reverse complement strand
GCTTCCCACATGAGTTCAGTGGCGGCCAACGGCAGCGTATCGGGATTGCCCGGGCTCTGGCAGTGAGACCCAGCTTTATCGTCTGTGACGAGCCTGTATCAGCGCTTGATGTTTCCATCCAGGCGCAGATTATTATACTCCTAGCAAGGCTCCGTGAGGAGCTTTCTCTCACCTACCTGTTCATCGCTCATGACCTTTCGGTCGTCCGAAATATCAGCGACCGAGTAGCCGTAATGTACCTGGGCAAGCTTGTAGAGATAACGGACAGTGATGAACTCTATTCCAATCCGCTACATCCGTACACAGTGGCGTTACTTTCAGCGGTCCCGATACCCGACCCGGTTGTCGACCGTACACGGGAACGGATCATTCTGACTGGTGATGTACCCAGCCCGATTATGCCTCCTCCCGGCTGTAATTTTCATCCGAGATGTCAGCAGGCAATTGATATCTGCAAGCAAGAAATGCCACAACTGATCAACATGGGTGGGGAGCATTGGGTGGCATGTCACCTGGTCAAGTAGACTATCGGTTTTTCGGATCGCAGCCAACTGCCGGCCAGATATCCAGGATAGTTGAAGTTAATCTTAACGACTTCTTAGCAATTCTATGCTACGTTGGCGAAGTGTCTACCCAGGGTTACCATTTCAGTTAGCACCACGGGGGTGTTGCGTCATCGGGTAGGCCCGCAGCCTTCTAAATAATCTAGAAAAGGCGAATTTCAATTGGCCAGAAGACGCTCCGTCAGAAGGGCAATAGCAAGAACTCCTAGGCCACCACTGGAAAAAAAGAGGCCTTCGGGCAGAAGAACCGCAATTATCGTCACCACGATTTTTGTGGTCGTTATCGCTATCGTTGTCGTTGTCAGCATCTATTTTCTCGTTTGGAAAGACCAGTGGCGTCCTGTCCTCAGGATTAATGACGAGACCATTAGTATGGACTACCTTATCCGGAGGCTGAAGTATCCCTATAAGACCTATGATGTCGAAAGCATGTTGATAACCATCACTATAGAAGAATTCATCAGGCAGACAGCACCCAGTTACGGCATCGAGGTCACCCCAGATGAAGTCGATGAGAGGCTCAGGGATAGTGCCCGGGGTGAGAATGAGACCATCTCCGAGATCGAATTCCAGGCATGGTACCGCGACCGACTAAATGAAACCCAGCTCTCAGATGCTGAATATCGTGAGTTGATAGAAACCTATATGCTGGAAGGTCGACTGATGGAGTATTTAACTATGGGGGTACCCGACACAGTCGAGCAAGTCCACCTGTATGCCATTTTCCTGTCTTCTTACGATGACGCAGAGGCTGCAGTAGCCAGAATCGAAGATGGGGAGGATTTCTCAGAGGTCGCTCGAGAGCTATCGTTTGACGAGGAGTCGGCGGAGCAGGGTGGAGATATCGGCTGGTGGCCTTATCTAGGAGGTCTCCACGAAGAACTCGAATATGTAGCATTCAACCTTGAGGTTGGCCAGGTCAGCGAGATAATAGGGCTAGATGATCAGGCACAAACCTTTGCCATCTGCCTGGTTGTGGAAAGGCAGGCTGACCGACCGGTAGAAGAGGACAAGCTGGAGGAGGTAAAAAACAGGATATATCAAGAATGGTTGTTTATGGAACTGGATGCCCTCGATCAAGAAAGGTTCGTCGATGACAACGAAACCAGAGCCTGGATATACTTACAGATAGAAAAAGATTGAGAGAGCTATATATACCGAGTTCAGGGAAGTAAGGTGGACAGCAGGGAGTGATAAGGGTTCAAAACCTCACAAAATACTACGGCGAACGCCTCGCCGTAGACGATATCAGCTTTAATGTGGCCAAAGGAGAAATTGTTGGTCTCCTCGGCCCAAATGGTGCCGGGAAAACAACCACGATGCGTATTCTCACAGGGTTCCTGATGCCCACCAGTGGTGACGCCTGGGTAGCTGATTGCAACATGGCCACAAACTCCCTGGAGGGACGACGACATATAGGTTATCTGCCGGAAGCAATCCCACTCTATACCGATGTCACCGTCCGCTCCTATCTGGATTTTGCCGGCAGATTGAGGGGCCTGGACAAGTACCGAATTGAGGATAGGATTGACGATGTCGTAGAGCTATGCCACCTAGAAGAGTACATAGATGTGCTCATCGGAAAATTATCCCGGGGTTTTCGTCAACGTGTTGGCGTCGCTCAGGCAATCATCCACGAGCCGGAAGTGATGATTCTAGACGAACCAACTCTTGGCATCGACCCCATTCAGGTAGCCCAGACCAGACAGCTTATCAAGGACCTGGGTGAAGAGCATACCATTCTTATCTCCAGCCATATCCTGCCGGAAGTTAGTATGGTCTGTGACCGGGTGGTTATCATCCACGAGGGACAGATTGTTGCCGAGGACAGGATAGAGAACCTTTCTACTGTACTGAAAGGCTCCCAGAATATACAGCTGGAAGTGCAGGGACCGACTAGCGCAGTCACCAGAAAGCTTCAGCGGGTACGAGGTGTCAGCCGGGTACGCTACGAGAAACCCTACCATATTGTAGAATGTCCGGCGGATCAGGACCTCCGTAGCAACCTGATGGCAGCCATCGTTCAGGGGGGCTGGACAATACTCTCTATGGGTGCAGTAGACATGAGCCTGGAGGATATCTTTCTCCAGCTAACGTCTGAAGAATTCGCTGATGACGAGGAGCTTGAAGAGTGAAGAATACGATGCTCATCGCTCGCAGGGAATTCAGGTCGTACTTGACATCTCCAATGGCCTATATTGTCGCTTGTGTCTTTCTGGCACTCGTGGGAGCCCTCTTCATATGGTATCTTAACGACATCGATTATTCGGATACGACTATCGTCGGATACCTGGACATATGGGGTAATCTCGTCCTGATGTTGTTTGCGGCAGCACTGGCAATGCGCCTCATAGCCGAGGAGAAGAAGCTTGGTACCTGGGAGCTACTCCTCACCGCCCCCCTCAGGGACAGCGAGGTGGTGCTAGGTAAGTTCCTCGGAAGCCTCGGAATGCTGGTTTCCATGCTAGTTTTGACCCTCTACTTCCCATTAATCCTCTTGGCATTCGGTGACCCGGATATCGGCCCGATTATTACCGGCTATATTGGCCTCTTCCTTCTCGGTGCAGCCTCACTATCCATCGGGCTGTTCGCCTCGTCCGTTACCTCTAATCAGATAGTAGCCGCTGTCATCGCCGGCGGCATGCTGGCCATTCTCTACTTTATAGGTATGGCCGGTGATGCTATAGGCGGCGCTGCTGGTAATATACTCTCCTACATTTCGTTATCTTCACACTTTCAGGCTTTCATAGGAGGTATAATTGATACCAGGGCAGTCATCTACTACCTGAGTGTCACTGCCATGTTTCTTTTTCTGACGACAAGATCCATTGAGACCGGCAGGTGGAGCTAATGCCAACCGGACTGATGGCACTCCTCGGACTGGCCAGCCTGTTCATCGGTTGGATACTCACCATTATCCTGCCCCAACTACGTGCTGTTTCATGGGGCATCCTTGCCCTGGGAGCAATATTAATAATTACTGCCCTTGTCCTCGATTACCGTCAAGTCGGCAAGGCTATATCAAGCCGAAGAGGCAGGTTTAGCACAGGCGCTACCATCATGGTCTCGGTATTCATCGGAATTATCCTCTTGGTCAATGCCATCAGCTATGCCAATCACCAGCAATGGGATGTTACAGGCTTGTCGCAATATGTGCTGACATCCCAGACGAAGGAGGTCTTGGACAATCTTGACCAGGAAGTCGAGATTATCCAGTTCTTCGTACCTGATGACCCGATCGGCGGCACCGTCTATGCTACCAGCCTGCTTGACAAGTATGAAGTCTACACCGACAAGCTGACCGTGAGGACAATTGACCCCGACATACACCCGGAGGAGGCCAGGGAGTACGGCGTCAAGGAGTACCACGAATTCTTTTACATGGTGTTCGGTATTCCAGCCCAATCAATAGTATTTATAGGTGAATTTGGCCAGCGTATCATTCTAATCCCCCCCAGTCTCGGATCATTTGTGGAGGATGCCGAGCATGACTTTACCAGTGCTATTCTTGAGGTCACCGGTACAGTCCAGAAAGTAGCCTACTTTGTCACCGGTCACGGGGAGGTTGACATTACTAATACATCGGCTGCAGGCTATAGCACTGCCAGCGACGGACTGCGTGACAACCTCTACAAGACTGTGCCTATCAACCTCCTGACTGCGGGTGCCGTACCCGATGATGCTTCCGCGCTGATAATAGCCGCGCCGCAGATCCCCCTGAGCAGCGCCGAGATAAACATTATCGAGGAATACCTGGGACGTGACGGACGGCTGATGATTCTGGTCAATCCTGCCTCACCGGAGAGCTTCGAGCAGTTGTTGCAACCCTGGGGAGTTCAGATAGAGCAGGGGTTCGTCTGGGAGGGCGGTACATCCTACGTGGCCTCAATTGGTCGGGACAGTCCCAGGGTGCCGGGACAGCAAAATTCCTTCGGCTTAGCGACCCTTTACTTCCCGGGCACTACCAGTATCAGTACTCCCCTTGAGGGATACGAAATCGGGCTGGTAGGCCCGGAGGAAAACCGCGAACCCGTCTGGATAAACGAGGAAGCGGAAAGGGTAATCCAGATTTCTGCGCTGGCTATAACAAGCGAGGACAGCTGGCTGGAGAACTCTGGCTCCAGCCTGGAACCAGAGTTAGACGAAGGAGTTGACATCGAGGGCCCTCTTACTATTAGCTATCTGGTTGAGTCCGTTCGAATCGAAGAGTCTGGAGATGACCTGGCCGCTGTGCCCGATGGTCCTCGCCTACTGGTCATAGGCGATTCTGACTTCGCCACCAACACGCATATCCAGAACGACAACAATAGTGATTTCTTCCTCAGTTCGATAGAATTCCTCACCGCCGGAACGGAACTGATTTCAATGGACCGCAAGATCCTGCAATCCCGCCCCCTTATCATCGGCCCGGAGGTCACCACGTTTATCACCATCTCCAGTATCGGGCTGCTGCCATTACTGCTGCTCGTAGCCGGTACGATTGTCTGGTGGCGACGAAGGTAGTTCTGACAAGACATTTAATGTTGGAGTAAACCTTTGAAACTGAGAAGTATCCTGATACTGGTAGCTATTCTGGCTGTTGCCACAGCCGTCTACTTCGCCACTCGTCCGGTCGAAGAACCTCCACCAACGCCAGACCCAAAACCACGTGTCTGGGCGTTCGAGATGGAGGAGCTGGAACACGTCCTGATAGAGCTACCCCGGCTGGACATGCGTGAATCGTTTATCAAGCACGAAGACCGGCAATGGTACTTCGATGACCTGACAGATACTCAAGTCGACTCGGACAGATGGGGAGGCGGTATTCCCCTTATTCTTAGCGGCCCGCTCTTGGAAAAAATCATTGCCGAAGATGCCACTGAGGAACGTCTGACAGACTTCGGATTAACCTCACCATCAATGAAAATAATCCTTACCACGGAGGACGAAGAGATTACAAATATCGAGGCGGGGGATGCAAATCCAGATGGCAGTATCTACTACATCCGGCTGGCCGAATCCAATAACGTGTATGCCATAAACTCTAGCTGGTATGAAGTCCTTGAACGACTTGTCCTTGAGCCCCCCTACCCCTCCGAAGACGAAGAATAGCTACCTTTCTACCGACTTGGGATTACTTCACATCACCAGAGACAACCGGTTTGCCACGTGTTAGAATATGTCATCACGCTGACACTTTTTATATATACAGACGATGCAATATATCGGTGTCGATATTATAGAGATAGACCGTATCCAGCAAGCCATCGAAAGGTGGGGGGATAGATTCCTGCACCGGATATACACTGCGGCAGAGCTCAATCTCTGCCGTAGTAAGCCGGAATCCCTGGCCGTCCGCTTCGCTGGTAAGGAAGCAGCCGTGAAAGCCCTGGGGACAGGCATGCGTGGCATCGGCTGGAAGGACATAGAGGTACTGGCCGAACCAAGCGGTAAACCGCTGGTCAACCTCTACCGTGGAGCACAAGAAAAAGCCGGTGACCTAGGTCTGAAGGGACTGGCCATCAGCCTTTCTCATTCAAGAGAATACGCTATTGCATTTGCGTCCGGGGAGAGGGAGTAGGCAGGGCCACTTTAACATTTCGTATAGCCACACCCGGGGCACTTGAAGCAGCCCTCTTCATAGGCCAACAGACCACCGCAATCGGGACACTGTCCGGCAATATTACGTATCAGACCGTAGTCCTGTGCGACTGCCTCGTTCTCACTGTCTTCGTCATAGTCGTCACCCTGTACGTGCTTTTCGAGAACTCCGGCAATAGCATCTGCACAGGAAAGCACCGCCTTGCCCTCTTCCCAGGCAATTGAAGGACAGCGAATGCCACGGAGGTGCTTGATTACCGCCTCCATATCTACCCCGGAACGGAATGCTAATGTAATAAGTCGGCAGATAGCCTCAAGCTGGGCAGAGGCACACCCGCCTGATTTACCCAGGGTAGTGAAGACCTCGCAGATGCCGTGGTCATCGTAATTAACCGTTACATACAGCGAACCACAGCCGGTATGAACCCTTTCGGTAACGCCGGTGGTCGTCTTTGCCCGCTTGCGGGGGGCAAGCGTTACGCCCTCTGTCTTTTCTGAAGCACCGGTGCTCATAGGCTGCCCCTCGCGGCTACCGTCCCGGTAAATGGTTATCCCCTTCAGCCCTTCTTTATAGGCCATGAGATAGACACTGGCAATGTCCTCTTCAGTAGCCTCGTGGGGAAAGTTCACCGTCTTCGATACAGCATTGTTAGTGTGTTTCTGGAATGCAGCCTGCATCCGAACATGACACTCGGGATTGACCTCGTGCGCCGTCACGAACAGTCGCTTGATATTGTCAGGAACACCATCAATAGTGTGAAGCTGCGTGCCGGTGGCCAGTTTCTTCATAAGCTCTTCGGAATAAAAGTCCCCACTTCCGGCTACTTTTTCAAAGTAGGGATTAACCTCCACCATGTGGGCACCGTCCAAGATATTACGGACATAGCTCAGGGCGAAAAGGGGCTCAATCCCACTGGAGCAACCGGCAATAATCGACAGTGTGCCGGTCGGGGCGATGGTGGTGCGTGAGGCATTCCTCACCCTGGGAGCGTCCGGGGCATCATAGATGCTGCCCTCGAAGGCAGGGAATACCCCGCGCTCTTTTGCCAGCTCAACCGAAGCCCGGTCCGACTCCTCACTCAGGAAACGCATTACCTCCGAAGCAACCTGCAATGCCTCCTCGGAGTCATAGGGCAGGCCAAGTTGAATCAGCATATCGGCGAAGCCCATTACCCCCAGTCCGACTTTTCGTGATTTCCGTGTCATCTCGGCTATCTCCGTTATCGGGAACTCATTCACATCGATAACATTGTCAAGGAACCTCACCGCTGTCCTGACTGTTTCTGCCAGACGAGGATAATCTATCTCTACTTTGTCGTCGGTTGTTTTGATCATCTTCGCCAGATTAATGGAGCCAAGATTACAGGACTCATAAGGGAGTAAAGGTTGTTCACCACAGGGATTGGTGCTCTCAATAGCACCCAGCTGAGGCGTCGGATTGTCATGATTTATGCGGTCAATGAAGACTACGCCAGGGTCACCCGTTTTCCAGGCGTTAGCCACGATTATGTCAAATACCTCTTTAGCATTCAGCTTGCCCGTAACTTCGCCGGTCCGTGGATTTATCAGGTCATACTCATTTCCAGTCTTAACGGCTTCCATGAACTCGTTGGTAACCGCCACGGAGAGATTGAAGTTGGTGAAAGCCGTGGGGTCGTCCTTGGCCCTGATAAATAGCTCTATATCGGGGTGATCTACCCTCAGGATTGCCATATTAGCCCCCCGGCGCATCCCTCCCTGCTTGATAACATCGGTAGCAGTATCGAAGGCCCGCATAAAAGATACCGGACCACTGGCAACACCTCCGGTAGACCCGACCCGGTCAGTTGCAGGGCGGAGTCGGGAGAAGGAAAAACCGGTCCCGCCACCGCTCTTATGGATAAGGGCCGTGTTTTTTACGGCATCAAATATCGACTCCATCGAGTCCTCGACCGGCAGCACGAAACAGGCGGAGAGCTGTCCCAGCTCACGGCCAGCGTTCATCAGGGTCGGTGAGTTAGGTAAGAACTCCAGGCTGGTCATTATACGATAGAACTCTGCCTCCCAGCCTTCCACATCGGCACTGGAACCATAGTTAGCCTCAGCCGCAGCGATGGCCCGAGCTACCCGGTGGAACAATTCTTCAGGCTCTTCATTGACCTTGCCCTCCCTGTCCTTGCTGAGATATCTTTTCTCCAGTACCCGAAGGGCATTTTCTGTGAGCTCTATGCCGGAAACTGGCGGTCTTTCGATGTCCACGTTCTTTCTAACCTTCACTGTTGACTTGACCTCCTCCATCTGCGCCGGTTCTCCGGCATCAAGAAACTCCTTTACCAGCGCCAGGATTTCGGACTCACTGGTCAGGTGCTTCTGCTGGCGAAAAGACTTGGGCATCAGGTCTTCCATACCCGGGAATGGCTGGGCCGGACCTATATTCCCCCGGCTGATAACTGTCCGTCTTTGCTCCAGCCGCTCGATTACCTGCCTCGTGAGCTGTTCAATCCGGTTCCTGTCGGATATGCCCATACTCTCGGCAGCGGCAAAGGTAGCCCGGGCAATCTGGGTGCTGCTCAGCTGGCTTATCTTCTGGCGACCCTTCTCCTCCGACGTACTCATCTACGATTCCTCCGACGCTGCCCGGTTACCACTTCCAATTCTTCGTCAGGCATCAGAGGTAATTGTGCTGTTGACGGAATTGATTGAGCCTTGTTATCTAACAGCGTGTCTACCTCTTCCTTCAGGGCTGTAATATCAGTAAACTCCCGGTAAACGCTAGCAAAACGGATATAGGCAATATGGTCAAGGTCTCTTAGCCGTCTCATAACCATATCACCGACCAGCCGGCTGGCTACTTCGGCTCTTCCCAAACGATAAAGCTCAGATTCGATATCATCGGCCAGCTTGTCCACCGTATCAGCTGGTAGCGGACGTTTCTCACAGGCCTTACGAATCCCATTAAGCACCTTCTGCCGGTCAAACAACTCTCGTCGGTTGTCTTTCTTCATGACGAACAGGCTGACTGGCAGAATCCGCTCATAGGTGGTGAAACGCGACTCACAACTCAGGCACTGGCGACGGCGACGTATTCCTTCATCGACATCGCGAGAATCCAGAACCCGAGAATCATCATAAGCACAATAAGGACAGTTCATGACAATCACTATTTACTGCTTCAAATAACTATATGTAGAGACAGACTGTCATTAAACCACAATATATGGTGTTTGTCAAGTACTTCTGGGAGGGAAAAAGTGATAAATTTGGTCCATTAGTTCAAAGAAATCGAGAGTGAGTTAAAAGATGCGCAGGCGATAATCGCAAAGGCCGCAGAAATAGACCATGTTCTGCCCGAACACGGTTACACGACAGATCAACCGCAAACAGTAACTTGCGGTTGACCTCCTACTTTGCAGGCCTGTTATGGGCCGGGGTCAGGTTGGTTAGTGCCCCGGCCCAAAACTATATCCTTGGCCAGCAACCCGCCGACTATTGGGCGAACCGTCGAACCGACGGGCTGCTGGTCTTAGGGGGGACGGAGAGACGTCGCTGGTTATAAAGTGGACGGCGGAGGAATGCAGGAATATCTAGTTGGTCTTCGCTCTTCCACTCCTTGAGAAATTCTGTTATTTCGTCTTCTTTGTTGTCACCGGGCATTTCGTTCTTGGCAGTAAATCCGGTGGCAATCAGTGTGATCTTTATCTCCTTGTCCATTGTGGGGTCATGAACAACGCCGAAGATGATGTTGGCTTCAGGGTCCACCGCATTTTTGATTACCTCAGCGGCTTCATTAACCTCGAACAGGGAAAGACTTTCACCACCAACAACATTGAACAGCACCCCTTTAGAACCGCCTACTGAAACATCCAGCAGAGGACTGGCCAGGGCTTCCTTGGCAGCGTCAATTGCCCGGTTCTGACCACTCCCCTTACCGATCGACATCCAGGCCGGTCCGGCATCTTTCATCACTGCCTTGACATCAGCAAAGTCAAGATTGATTACTCCAGGAACAGTGATAACCTGGGCGATTGCCTGAACACCATGACTGAGAACATCATCGGCGAGTTTGAAGGCTTCATCCACTCCCGTCTTCGGGTCACAGAGTTCCAGCAGCCGGTCATTCGGGATAATTATCAGGGTATCAACCACTTTGTCTAACAGCCTGGCCACACCTTCGTTTGCCACCTGAGAACGGTGTGCGCCCTCAAATTCAAACGGTTTGGTTACCACGGCGATGGTTAAAGCACCAGCCTGCATGGCAAGCTCAGCAATCACTGGAGCAGCGCCGGTACCGCTACCACCACCCATACCAGCAGTGATAAATATCATGTCGGCCCCGGTGACGAACTCCCTGATCTGGTCACGGCTTTCCTCGGCTGCCTTCTGGCCCTGCACTGGGTCACCCCCAACGCCTAATCCTTTGACCAGTTTCTCACCGAGTTGGACGCGCATCGGAGCCTCAGTAATCGCTAGAGCCTGTGCGTCGGTATTCATCGCAATGAACTCCACGCCCCGAATACCATCCCTTACCATACGGGTGATTGCATTGCAACCGCCACCACCAAGGCCGATGACTTTTATCTTTGCCGGATTTGGAGCAAAACTAGTTTTTGCCATCTTCTCCTCCTCTTTTCTCGATATCTGTTTCGCAACTAGCTACTTAAATAAACGCCTGATTCGGGAAACCAGATTCCGCAAGTTACTGCCAAACATGCTGGTCTTCCAGCTGGGGGCACTCTTGGGCTTCAGACCCCAGAGCAAGAGACCAACGCTGGTAGCATATGCAGGGTCTTGCAGGACGTCGGAAATACCATGGATACTGACCGGAGTGCCAATCCTTACCGGAAGTCGTACTATTTCACGTCCAAGAACATCAATACCCGAAAGGTTAGAACTGCCCCCGGTAAGCACCAGGCCAGCCGGAACCAACGACGGCATTTCATTGCGCGGTAGTTCCAGCATGATCAGTCTTATGAGTTCCTCAACCCTGGCACGGATAACATCGCACAGACCCTGGTAGGAAATACTATGGCCATTCTGTGCAATAGCATCAGTATCCGAAGTCCCGCCTTCGTAGACTGGCATGACGCTGCCATACTTCCTCTTCATCTCCTCGGCCACCTCAAATGGTAGACCCAGGCCGATGGCAATGTCACGGGTAAACTGGTAGCCAGCTACCGGTATAATGGCACTATGCCAGATGCTTCCATTCTTGAAAACAGAGATGTCCGTCGTGCCTCCACCGATGTCGGCCAGAATGACTCCGGCCTCTTTCTCGTCATCACTCAGCACAGCCTCGCTACTGGCCAGCGGCTCAAAGACAAGGTCATCAATATCAACACCAACAGCGCGAATGCACTTGACCAGGTTTTGCACAGAGGAGATAGCGGCAGTAATGACGTGGGTCTCAACATCCAGCCTGAAACCATACATGCCTACCGGATTCCTGACCCCTTCCTGACCATCAACCGTATAGCCTCTCGGGATAAGGTGTAGCAACCGCTCTTCATTGGAAAGGTTCACGCTCTGGGCAGTCTGCAGAACCCGCTTCAGGTCATCCGAGCGTACTAACCGGTCATTCCGCGTGATAGCAACAACCCCTCGATTGTTACGTGCACTGATGTGTCTCCCGGTAACGCCAACATAGGCCGTTTCGATCTTGTAGCCACTGGCGTGTTCCGCTTTTCTTACTGACTCGCGGATCGATTCTTTAGCCTCATTGATGTTGACCACCAGTCCCTTATGCAGTCCCGTAGACGGGGTTAAGCCCACCCCGGCGACTCGCATGAGACCACCCTCATTTACCTCAGCTACGATGGTACAGACTTTGGTGGTGCCAACATCTATAGCACATAATGTATTCCGCTTGCTCATTCACCCCTCCTTACTATGGTACGTTTTGTCCCATTGAGCCTGTTTGCATTTTCACATTTCAAATATCCCCCCTTTTCGGGCAGGATTTCCTGCCTGTCAATTTTCTGAAAAACGCATCGTCCCTGCTAAACCGGAATCCTGTCCATTCGTTACTCCGGTCGGATTATTCCATTCAGTAATACGCTCGGCTGCTCTTAACTTAGCACTCCGACTACGCGGATTAAGCTGGACTTCGTCGGCAGTAGGAGTAATCACCCGTTTATTGACCAAACTAAGACTGGCCTTATGTCCGCAAATGCAGACAGGTATATCTGGCGTGCAGATGCAGTCACTTGACTCCCGCTGGGTGAACTGCTTTACAATGCGATCCTCCAGAGAGTGGTAGCTGATGACAACCAGCCGTCCGCCAAATCCCAGCAAGCCCAGCGCCTGCTCCAAACCAGCCTCCAGGTATTGAAGCTCTCGATTCACGACAATCCGCAATGCCTGAAACGTCTTGGTGGCCGGATGAATTTTACCCCTCCTCCCACCAACTGCCAGCTCAATTGTTCTGGCAAGCTGAAGTGTCGTCTTGATAGGTCGTTCCTCGACAATACGATGTGCTATCTTATGGCTATAAGTTTCCTCACCATATGTTCTTATCAGATGGGCAAGTTCAGTCTCGGGAAGTTGGTT
Organism: Dehalococcoidales bacterium; assembly: GCA_020342155.1. GTDB lineage: Bacteria > Chloroflexota > Dehalococcoidia > Dehalococcoidales > Fen-1064 > W589. Next base: position 788,412 of record CP070842.1, on the reverse strand, counting down.
GATGATATCCTCAGCGGTAGCTTCTTGTTCGGGACTAAGACGCATATCCAGGGCAGACTCACGCTGGAAGCTGAAGCCCCGGGCATCACTGCTTAGTTGGAAAGACGATAGCCCCAGGTCAAACAGGATGCCATTTACCGGGTAAAAACCATGTTCTTCAGCGATGCTTAGTAGGTTAGCGAAATTCTCGTTGCGGAGCAGGGTAGTTTCACAATAGGCCTTAAGTCGCACACGGGCAACAACAATGGCATCAGGGTCGGCATCCAGACCCAACAACTGCCCTCCTGGCGAGCTATTCTCCAGGATAGCAATCGCATGCCCACCTCCGCCGACGGTACAGTCAATGTAACGTCCTCCGGGTTGGACAGCCAGCGCCTCAATAACTTCCCGGACCAGGACCGGCGTGTGGGTTGGTGCCAATACTCCTAAGCTCCTCAACGTCGTTCAAGACCTTCAATAATCTGCCAGGCTTGTTCCTGAGCGTCGGCCTTCTCCGCCATCCATAACTCTCTGTTCCACATTTCAAAGTAGGTGTTTGCCCCGATGACAACCAGCTCATCTTCAATCTGTGCGTACTGCCTTAATGTAATTGGCAGAGCCACCCTTCCCTGCCCATCGAGATTCAGGCTGAACGCTGTCGCAAAAGTAGCCCGACCCAGTCTCCTTAACTTGGATGGTGCCAACGAACCAGCGGTCAGAGTCTCAGCCATTTTCTTCCACTCAACCAGACCGTAGGCTACAATACAAGACTCGGGCCCGGGCGCCAGTACTAGACCATCTTTAAGTTCTCTCCTGAACTTCGGAGGGACGGGCACCCTGCCCTTATCATCTATTTTGTATTCATATTCACCGAGAAACATTTACTCACTCCCGGCTCGTTTGGCCCAGGGTTTCAAGTTTCCGGTTACTATCCAAGCTAAATCCTCCCCACTTTCCCCCACAATTCACTAATTCTCACCATTCTGCCACACAAAAATCCATTTGTCAATACCCTTTTTGAAATTCGTTGAAAATAATTGGTGAAATCCACAGCTTTACTCTCAAAATCCACCGTTTTTTCTATGGTCTTTTTTATGGTAGAATGAGACAGTGGCTTTCGTAGAGTACTGATACACGATGATATCCTCACTGTCTTCCAAGCACCAGAGTGCTCGAGAACAGAATGCAACTGAGCCGGGGTTCACCAGATCGAGAGGACATAGTTTGATGCAATTTGACATCCTGACTCTGTTCCCTGAGATGTTTCAGGGACCATTAAGCACAGGGCTCTTTCAGCGGGCGGACTCTCGCGGGCTGGTCGCCGTTAACCTGCACAATATCCGCGATCATACTCATGACCGACACCATACGGTCGACGATTATCCCTATGGCGGCGGCGCCGGTATGGTACTCAAGCCGGAGCCAATCTTCGAGACAGTGGAGTCACTACAATCCGAGATGCCTTCGGAGCAAGCCGCAACACTGCCCATTATTCTGCTCACCCCGCAGGGACGCCTTTTCTCCCAGCCGATTGCCGAAGAGCTTTCCCGTCACCCTCAGATTGTCCTGATCTGCGGGCGTTACGAGGGTATAGATGAGCGGGTACGTGAATATCTGGTCACCGACGAAATCAGTATCGGTGATTACGTCCTCGGAGGTGGTGAACTAGCGGCAATGGTCATTATCGACGCTGTAATCAGATTACTGCCAGGAGTACTTGGCTCAGAGAAGTCTTCACTGGACGAGTCTCATGCCACCGGTTTATTAGAATACCCCCAATACACCCGGCCCCCGGTATACCGGGACTGGCCGGTGCCAGAAGTCTTGCTCTCAGGGAACCACGCCCACATTGCCGAGTGGCGCCGCGAGCAGGCAATTATACGAACTCTGAAGCGTCGTCCCGAAATGCTGGAACGGGCGCGACTGGATAATAAGGAAGAACGCTTAATCGAGCGGTTGAAGCAACCTCGATAGGGGTTGCGGCAAATCCACTAACCACAGGGAGTCTTGTAAGATGAATGTTGAGACACTGTTTGAATCCAAACCGAACCCCAATATCCCGACTCTGGCCCCCGGTGACACGATCAAGGTCAGCTCCAAGGTTGTTGAAGGAGATAAAGAGCGTATCCAGGTATTTCAGGGTGTAGTTATCCGGATACGTAATAGCGGGGCTGGCTCCAGCTTCACAGTCAGGCGGGTTGCCTACGGGGTCGGTGTCGAGCGGACTTTTCCTTTGTATTCACCCCTCGTCGAGAAGGTCGAAGTAGTCCGACACGGCAAGGTGCGTCGGGCCAAATTGTACTATCTACGCGGACTCAGCGCCAAGAAGGCCCGCATCAAAGAGAGAAGGACCCCCAAAGGAAAGCCCAAGGGGGATAATTAAGACCGAGCTACCTCGCGGGGTACAGGATGAGGTATGCCGAGGTTAGTGTTAATTCACCGGCGGCCCAGCGCCGAACTTTCAGCTATGCAGTACCCCCGGGGTTAAGCATCGACACCGGGCAGGCCGTCTGGGTGCCCTTCGGTAGTAAAACCCTCCAGGGTATTGTCCTCGAATTGACAGACTACCCGGCGGTCGAGGAAACCCGGGAAATTATCGGCACGATTGACCCCCACCCCTTCTTGTCTCCAGACCAAGTGGCACTTGCCCGATGGCTCAGCGACCACTACCTGTCACCACTCTTCGATGCTATTTCGCCAATGCTGCCACCCGGCTTCGAGCGGAGAACGATAACTCTCATCTCATCAACCGACCAAGAGTACGCCTCCGCCTCTCACACTCAACCGCAGCGACAGGTCCTCAGGCTTGCCCGGCGTGGTCCGGTCAACCTTAGCGCACTGGAAAGGGCACTGGGTAAGAAGAAGGCGCAAACAACAGTGACGCAACTGGTGAGAAGCGGTCTTGTCACCCGAAGCTATGAGCTGGAAAAGGTCAGGGTCAGACCAAAGATAGAGAGTTATCTCAGCCTTAACATCAACACAGATGAAGCCCGTCAAGAAGCCGTAAAACTGCGAGGACAAGGCACCAGCAGGCAAGCAGCCCTGCTTGATTTTCTGGCTCAGCAGCAGGAGCCGGTATCGATTTCACAAGCGAGGCATAATACCGGCAGTAGCAAAGCAGCGGCTGATGCCCTAGAGAAGAAAGGGCTGGTGAAAATCCAGCGAGTTGAGGTAAGGAAGCAGCCCTTCACCCACCAGGGAATAACCCCAACACAACCACTACACCTCACCTCTGCCCAGGAATCCGCCTTTCGCTCTATCTGGTCTAGCCTGACAGAAAAAAGGTCTACCTCTCCACAAGTTTTTCTGCTCCACGGTGTTACCGGTAGCGGTAAAACAGAAGTATATCTGCAAGCCCTGGCAGAAACTGTCAGGCTGGGTAAGCGAGGTATTGTCCTTGTGCCGGAGATTTCGCTGACGCCGCAGACAATAGAACGCTTCGCTGCCCGTTTCCCCAACCGGGTGGCCGTGCTCCACAGCCAGCTCTCTCTGCGGGAGCAGTTCGACGAGTGGCAGTCTATCAGCGATGGTGATTTCGACGTCATTATCGGGCCAAGGAGTGCTGTTTTCGCACCACAACCAGACCTGGGTCTGATTGTCATGGACGAAGAGCACGAATGGACCTACAAGCAGCAGGAACAATCGCCACGCTACCATACCCGAGATGTCGCTATTAAGCTGGCTGAGTTTACCGGGGCGGTCGTCATTCTCGGCAGTGCCACTCCGGATATCGAGACATATTACCACGCCCAACAAGGGAACTACCACCTGCTCCGCCTCCCCGAACGTGTCGTCGCTGGCGGGGGTCCCTCGCTACCCCGAACCGAGGTGGTCGACCTCAGGGAGGAACTGAAAAGGGGAAACCGGAGCATCTTCAGTACCGACCTGTCGGGGGCAATTGAGACAGTCCTGGCCAATGGCGAACAGGCAATCCTTTTCCTCAACCGACGCGGGGCAGCTAACTCTGTCCAGTGCCGTGATTGCGGTTACGTGCTCGCCTGCCGCCGCTGTGAAATACCGCTCAGCTATCACCTCGCTGAAGACATACTGCTCTGCCACCAGTGTAACCAGCAGTCACCGACGCCACAGACCTGTCCTCGTTGTGAAAGCCGCCGGATAAGGTACCTCGGAATCGGCACCCAGAAGCTGGAGCAGGAGACCAGACAGGCCTTTCCAGGTGCCCGATTATTACGCTGGGATAGCGACGTTACCCGGGGTAAAAACTCACACCAGGTAATACTGGACAGGTTCCGCAAGCATGAGGCCGACATTCTCATCGGCACGCAGATGGTCGCTAAAGGGCTGGACCTGCCCCGCGTTACTCTGGTGGGCGTTATCAGCGCCGACACAAGTCTGAACCTGCCTGACTTCCGGGCGGGCGAAAGGACTTTCCAGTTGCTCAGCCAGGTAGCTGGCCGGGCGGGCAGAAGTGCTCTCGGGGGCCGGGTGATTATTCAGACATACACACCAAAGCACTACGCCATCCAAGCAGCCGCTGACCACGACTATGACACTTTATACCGTGAGGAAATCGCCTACAGGCAACAGCTACACAATCCGCCGTTCACCCGGTTGGCCAGCCTCATTTACACCCATACCAACGATGCGGCTTGCCAGAAGGCAGCAGAGCGTATGCAACAACGCATTATCGAAGAACGGGACAGACGAGGAATCGCCGACCTCAGCCTTATCGGCCCGGCACCAGCTTTTATCCATCGCCGCAGGGGGCGGTACCGCTGGCAACTGGTGCTCCGTAGCTCCGACCCCTCAGCCATACTTTCACAGATATCCATACCACAAGGCTGGACGATGGACATTGACCCGGTGGGGTTATAGAGATATATTATATAAGGTAGGTAAATCTCTATTTTGTATATAAAGGAGTCAGGTAGACATGGCAGTGCTTGCGATTCGTACCCTGCCCGATCCGGTACTACGACAAAAGGCGAAACGGGTCAAGTCTATTGATAAATCGATATATAAGTTGATTAACGACATGGTGGAGACCATGCACTCGGCGTCGGGTGTCGGGCTGGCAGCGCCACAGGTAGGCGTTCCCCTCCGCGTGATTGTTATCGGTATGCCGGAGGAAGAAGAGCTCGCCCTGATAAATCCGCAGATAGTACGCAGAACAGGCGAACGTCTCGTCAATGAAGGTTGTCTCAGTATCCCGGGATATTTCGCACCGGTCCAGAGGGCTGAGGTAGTCAGAGTCAAGGGGCTGGACCGTACCGGCAAAGAGATACGGTTACGAGCCGATGAACTCCTGGCACAAGCCCTAGAGCATGAAATCGACCACATTAACGGCGTTCTCTACGTTGACCATCTGGAAAGCATGGACGAACTCCAGCCAGTTGAGCCAGCGTCGAACGAACCTATGGCATAATTTCCAGACGGATTAGTTCTTCAGAAACCGTCAGCACAGAACGGACGATATTTCGTGCGCATCACTTTATCCCACAACGGAAGAGCACTACTATCACCGACATCCAGGCGGGCCATCCAGGCTGCTTCACTTGTACTTATCTGACCAAACATGAGCATCGCCAGGGTACTGACTGGCATGGTCACCTGCGGGTCCTCTTTGGTACGGCTAACGGAACTCCCCTCAGTTGAGGCTTCTAATTTCCATCGTCCCTGGTTCCAGGGACAGAGTTCATCACTGATTTCAAAGGTAAGGGTACCTTCTTCATCGTATTGACGTTGCGGCAATGCTTTCTCGACATCAATAATACGACCCAAAAGACCATCACCTGAGGTCTTACGCAACATTCGCGGCTCAAGCAGCAGGTGCGACAACGGATCATCGCTGGGAACACGATACCAAGCAACGTTACTCACCAGGTCCATATTAGCGATGTAGTCCCACGCTGCCCGGTAAGCTGCCGGGGTTAACCAGACAAGGTCACGTATGGTAAGGCGCGCATTTGGTCCCGGAGCTTCTCCACCCGGGGGAGACTCCATAACGTATATTAGGTGACCCAGCGGTTTGTCACCCTCCTGATAGACAACCTTAGTCAACATTCCTCCAGTGGGTGGAGGCACCAATACGCCAGAATCCCACATAGCACGCGGACGATGTATGTAACCAGTCTTGTCAGCTCGAAAATGTCGGTAGAGTTCTACCAGTAATGGGAACTCATCATCGGCAAGTTCCCGAAACGCACCCGGAACAGCCTGAGGAACCGAGAACTGCAGGTACCTGGGATCGAAGTTATAGGAGTTCTGCGTAGATACCACAGCATAGCCATAACGCTGATAAATCGCTGCCCGGGAAGCATAAAGGGCGGCAATTACCCTTTCACCCTGCTCACGGAGAATCTCAAAACGACTGGTTGTTATTTTCCGAAGATAGCCACGCCGGCGGTAGATAGGAAGTGTACCGACAAAGGTCACACCAGCAATTGGAGCGCTGCTCCCATTAAATCGCATCATAAGCGGCCATTCGGCGTAGGTAGTCGCCAGCTTGCCATCTTCGAAGGCGCAGTATGTCAATTCGGGTTGCATAGTGTTAGCGGTATCCGGGTTCTGGGTGAACACGAGGGCATTGCCGGCCACATAGTGAAACCGCTCCATTTCTTCTTTAGTAGCGGGACGGAACTCGACACTCATCTTTCTATCTCCTTGTTTTCCTTCTGGTTCCTGTAGCAAATATGATAAAAGCGCAAAAAAGAATAATATATCACAGTATGTCCCTTCTTGGCTACTACTTGCAATATATCTAAAAAAGAGGCTTCTCCATGAGAGAATATAATAGAAAGGGGTATTTAGTGACAGGGCAAGACCTGAGTTGATTGAAAAAGGGATTGAGTAACCGTCCTATATATGCTATTATTGGGTCGAGGCTGAGTTTCCGCGGCTTCTAGGGGGGGACGGAGAGACGTGTTCTCCATTCGGAGCGCAGAGTACTTGGCCTCTCTCTATATAGATAAACCTTAGTGGAGTGCTTCACATATCGCTCGCATCCGTGACAACGCCACTCCAATCTCCTTCTCAAGAGAAATGAACTCGGCCCTCGCTTCCTCGGTCAAACACCCCGCCCCGATTTTCCGTAGGCCTTCAATCGCCGTAGCCTGTAATATCAGCATCCGTTCATTCGCCTTTGAATACGTAGCATGCAAAGCGCTGAATTCTCCGAGAAGTGATTCCCTTGCTTCCATGTTACTCACCTTCCACGGTCACTGCCGAACAGTTCTATGGTTACATATGATTTTCCAAATAGTCAAGTGCCCACTCGACAGGGTCGACTTCCTCAGGGTCAATTTCAAAATCTGGCTCAATCCCCTCTCCTTCGATGAGTCGCCCTCCTGGCGTGTACCAGCGAGCTATGGTAATATACAATCCAGAGTCACCGGAAAGCGGACGCAGGATATTCACGCTGCCTTTTCCAAAAGTGATGTCACCAGCGACAACCGCCCGATCATAGTCTTGCAAGGCACCGGCCAGCACTTCACTGCCACTGGCACTATATTCGTTCACCAGCACCACTATGGGTAGCTCAATAACTTGGCCACCATCTTCCACAGGCGAATCAGTCTTGTTACCTTTGTTGTCTACCACCGAGACGACTATGCCCTCATCTAAAAAGCGACTGGCGACAGCAACTACAGCGGATAACAAGCCGCCCGGGTTATTACGCAGGTCAAGGATGACGCCAGTGGCTTCCTGGTTAGCAACTACATCAAGAGCCGTTGATAGTTCCTCACTGGTGCGCTCGGTAAATTGGGCGATTATGATGTGAGCAATGTCTCCCCGCATCTCGAGGTAAATACTGGGCACCTCAATCTCCGCCCTGATTATCTCAATCTCCAGCAGTTCGGTATCCCCTTCACGGAGAATGAGGAGCCTGACCGGAGTCCCACCGGGACCACGAATAACATTAACGGCATCCTGTACGCTCCACCCGACGGTAGACTCGCCATCTACACCCACGATTACATCACCGGGTTCAAGGCCAGCCTCATCCGCCGGCGTACCGGGGATGGGAGCAATAATCGTAATCTGACCGTCACGCTCTCCTACATGGGCACCTATCCCTTCGAACTCACCTGCCAGGTCACTGGTAAACAGTTCATAATCGTCTGGGTCCATATAGACACTATACGGGTCGTCAAGGGCTTCCACCATACCTTTGACCGCCCCCTGAATCAGAGTCTCAACATCAAGTTTGTCAGGCTCAACATACTCTTCCCGAATAATATCCCAGACTTCCTCAAGGAGAGCCACGTCCAGGTCAGACTCAGTTGTTGACTGGTCCGTAATAAGCGAACAGCCAGTTCCAAGAGGAATGACCGCACTCACCGTCAGTGCCATGACTATCATTACTGTAGTAACTATCTTCTTTGACATTACTTCACTCTCCACTCAAAGGGATATGCACCGGGACAAGAAATAAGACCGTGGACCTCCCGAGAAAGCCGGGAGCGTAAGATATTCTAAGACGGGTCAAGTAAACCTGTAAGCCGAGTTCTGTACTCTGAATCATCAGAGTGGTGACCATCTATCTAGCCCCAATGTTACCATCAGGGTCAAGCGACCAACCCGGGGAATAGGCCGGGCACCCTTATCTCCCTCTATTTGGTCTTGCTCCGGATGGGGTTTGCCCAGCCGACTGGTCGTCCAGCCGCTGGTGAGCTCTTACCTCACCATTTCACCCTTACCCGCACCGACACTTGGCCGGCCGCTGGCGGTGTGTTTCTGTGGCACTTTCCGTGGGGTCACCCCCCCTGGGAGTTACCCAGCATCCAGCCCGGTGGAGCTCGGACTTTCCTCCCGCTCAGGGTAAAAATTACCCAGGCGAGCGGCCACCCGGTTTACTTGCCCCGCATAAACTGTAATACAGCTATCTCCACAAGTCAAACGGAGGTCTGCTGACACTATGGGAACAATATCAACCAATACACTACATCCCGAAGGCCGACCGGAGAAAAGAATTCATCCGCTGCTTGATAAGCGGATACCACAGCCAGATGCTGGAGTGCCCCCCGGCGAGCCAGACAATCTCCGGTTGGCCGCATCTCTGCCAGAAATCCTCAGTAGCTTCTCTAGGGATGAACACGTCCCACTTTGCGTTTATCATCAGTACTGGCCGTTGCCGGAGATGGTGGGCATATGTCATCGAGTCCATCAGGAAGCTATTTCTTATTGGGACAGTACCCTCAAAACCATTCTCATCCACCTCGGCCAGATACCTGGCATAATTATCCTGGGTTTTAATATACTCTGCTTCACTGCTGCGATAACCCCGGCTGATAACACCTGACCGGGCTTTATGTGCAATTTTTCCCGAATTACCCCCGCTAACAAAAAAAACACCGGCACGGATACGCTCATCAATCCCCATGGTAATCGCCGAAATAAAGCCACCAAAACTGATACCGAAGACAGCAATCCTTCCCTCATCAATCTCAGGTCGGCTACTCGCCCAGTCCACTATCTGACGCACCTCAATCACCGATGTCCTGTATATCTCGAACCAATCATCATCACTGAGATTTCGTATCCCTTTCCGCAATCCTTCAGACTTCCGACTGGAGTGGACAACCAGGTACAGGACCAAGCTGGCAATCCCCTGTTTGGCCAGATTTCGTGCCAGGAACCTGCACGGGACAACGCTGTGGTCACCCACACCGTGAAGCATAATCACCAGCGGTGCCGTATCCGTCCCTGTGGGCTGGAAGTATTCGCCCCTGGCGATGTGATTCTCCTTGTACCGGGTTGGAAACGCCGCCGGAAAATCAACTGTGTAATGTCGCCAATCTGTGTTTTCTTTCTTCAGTTGCAGGTTAAATTGAGAAGCATTACTGGTATAGTCGTAGGGATTCATCTTTACCAGTATAACGCAATCATCAACTGATTGCATAAAAGAGTGAGGTCGGAGGGATATTCCTCCGACCTCACCTTGTTCCGGGGACACTACCACCCCAACCGGGTTGGTTGCACACCCATCCGGCCAAACACCAGCCTAGTCCCCAGCAACGGTCATATTTTCTCCGAGTGTCTCTCCCCTGATATCCGGTTGGTAGTAGGAATAGACCTCGGAGGAGACACCTTTGGCCTTAACCGGATAAGCCGCTTGCACCTGGAAGCTCCAGGATAGGCTTTCACCGGGAAGCATGTTTTCGATGTAGAAGATAATCTTACGCCCGGCAACCTCGTATCGCTTTATTTTGACCTCTCCCTCAACAGCCGCAACGATGGTATCGATAACGGCGGTGAAGCCAGTGGGCACAGAGATATCGGCCACCACCATACCTGCCTCCATCGGCTCGGGTGGATTAAAGGCCAATTCCACCGAGACGGTTACCAGGTCGTTCACCTCGACCTCAGTGGCGTCATATTCAACGTCTATATTTAGAATGCTAGTCCCGGTCTCGGCTTGCAGCAGGTTGAAGCGCCGCACTACCTGGGCAACTGCTTCTCCTTCTCCGGTGGCTGTAATCTCAATCTCCTCGTTGACCGGTATCTCAATCACTTGGAGGACATCAAAATTATCCGCGGTCAGTCGTACCTGCTCGTCAATACCCTCACCCGTGATGTCTATCGTCAGGTCAACGTCAGCCCTGGTGCCCGTAGAATACTCAGTGAGAGCATGCAGGGCAACTACGGTGTCCTGGGTTGAGCCATAGCCACCGTATGCATTACGCCGGGACGACAACCACTTGGCTGCCCGTGAAGCATTAAAGCTATCACCGTGTTTAATTAGAGTTAAGCTAGCATAAGCTGTGGTCTCAACATCAGCGCTCCGACCGATACCTGGAGCGAAGCCTCTGGACTGCTCCGGCAGGATGTCCCCACCAGTACCCCAGTGCAGACCATCCTCGTCTTCCTGAGCCATGTCCATCAGTATCTGATAAGCTTCATCGACCTTGGCACTCCCTGCCAGCTCTAAAGCGTAAGCAGTTAGCGCCAGAGTGTAGACATCATCCATACCGCTGAGCTGGTCCTCGAGGTAGGTAACCGCTTTGGCACCACCAATAGTATCCCCAGCCTCCATCAGAGCAATCGCCACGTAGGCAGTCAGGGCGTCCTTACCACTGACGCCACCGAGCATCTCTTGATGATGGACAAAACCAATCTGGTCGAAAGAGCCGTCTGCGTTCTGGTGACTGATAATCCACGCCTTAGCCTCGCTAAGAACGCTTTCATCTATATATATAAGGTCAGTTGCTTGAGCGAAGGTCTTGAGAACGAAGGCAGTCAGCCAGAGGCTGCCTATCTCATCGCTCTCACCGAAGGCTGAAAAGCTGCCGTCGCTGCGTCGATAGGTAAGTTCTCTCTGGTAGCCGGTAATCATCAATAGCTCTGCCTTAGCCATTATCTCCGGCTTGACCTGTCCGCTCTCCTGTAGGTATTTGGTGATGTAGATATCGGGGGCCAGCAACAGCATGTTCTGCTCACCACAGCCAAAGGGCATCTGGATAAGTTCTTCCAGTCCCCCCAGTGTCTGTGTAAGATAGCTTGAGGTGATTGTGAGATAAGCTCGGCCGGACCCATCAACTGCATCGAAGGGAATGTCCGTCGATATCGTGCTCGGGGCTCCCTCGGAAATATTCAGATTGTTCACTACCTCACGGGAGACGCCCTCGGGTTCAATTATCAATGGTTTAATTACAGCATCAGCCGCCTGCGAGCTCCGCGCCGTTACCTTTACTGAACTAATGCCCAGCTCTGTCGGACTTATCATGAAAGAGGCTTCGCCGATATCATTTGCGGCAATCTCCACAGTCTGACTCGGTTCATCCAGTAGGTTAAACCAGGCAGCCTCTTCAATCTCCACCAGCACGCTCTGGGGTTCGTCGAGGTAGTTATAGATTGCCACCTGTACAGGAAACTCTTCTCCCCTTATCGCCGAGTATGGCAGGTCAATCGTCAGGAAGAAGGGCTGAAATGCCACCAGTTCGTCCTCAGCAATACCGAGGCCGTTTTCCTTTGATATCGCCACAGCCCGCAGCATCCAGGTGGTGATTGTATCCGGCACTGTTACGTCAATGGACAACCGCCCATCAGCATCAGTTATCTCATCCATCCAGAGCCAGGTCTCGGGGAAGAACTGTCGCACTCTTTCCACCTCGGCCAGTCCGGCACCGCCTGCTTCACTATTGATCTCCTGCGGAGCTGGAGGCCAACCAGCATCTTCTTCCTGTTCTCCGGCAACCGCCATATCGTCCCTCCACAGACCATCACCCCAGAAAAAACCACCTTTGCCGGCAGCCTCATACTCCTTACCATCCGGGATATTACTGTTGCTCAGTACCACTACACCGGCATCCTCAAAGACATCCATTGCCCCTCTGGTAGTTATCGTGGGATAAATGGAGATCTCGTGCAGCTCTACCTGCGGTTGCATATAAAGTTGTTCCAGCTTGGCAAAGACCTGCTGCAGATTAAGGCGGTTCTCGGCCAGGATATATACAGACCTGTCCACCGCGGCAATACCGACCTTGGACTCACCTTGTGTCCTGATATCAATATCAATTTCGTCACCAGGTTCGGCTTCATCCTGGCTGAACTCGGCGGTTACCTCATGGGGGTATACCGGGCTTACATCAAACGGGATGTAATCGGCGGCCACTTCGCTGTTGGGTAATATCTGGTAAACAAGCAACCGGGCTGATGGTGTCATTAGGGGAGTGGTACGGAAAGCAATCGCGCTGCTCGTAGTATAATCGGAATAGACCACCTTGTCACGGGAGACAATTTCGTAGTAGAAGTTAGATGCCCGTCTGGTGGAGTTCACCTTGAATTGAATTACCTCGCCGACGGCAGGGATGCCTTCACTCACCTGCTCCACGTGGATGAAGTTGCCTGAGGGTGAGTAAGAAGCCTGTAACGTCAGGCTATCCCGGGTCCCATCAGCATAAGCGTCTATCATCAGGGCGACAGCTTCTGATGGAGGATTAGTGTTGTACAGCGCCTTACCGTTGCTGGTATTAATCCGCTGCTCCTCGGCCTGTATCTCATCGTAATCGCTGTCAAGGTAGGTCAGCTCCAGTGCTACCTCATAATCGAGCGGTTGGTTATCCGGGGTTTCCGTGATTATCAGTAGACCGAAGGGCAGACCCGGCTTGAAGGCCATGCTATCAGGGATTAACTGGAGGTTAAGGGGAGAATCCGACACTGTCAGCATCCGGCTGGTAGTCTCCTCGTACCCTGTGGCCTTCTCCCTCACGGTTATGTCAAGTATCACGTTACCCTGGCCACCTGCTGCCGGTACTCCGGCAACATAGTCGACCGCAGGTAGCTCGAAGTCCGTCTCGCCGTCAATCTCCTTATAGAAGGTGGCGTATTCTCGCCACTCACCGATATAACGGGATGCCCTGATTTCAAGCTCTCCCTCGACCGGCTTGCCGAAGCTGTACTCTGACAGGATAGTACCCGTGATAGGTTCATCAACCAGGAACCACTCCTTGGGAAACTCCACCTTCACCTCGTACTTGGGGAGCACGTACTTTTCAACCCTGACATCGAGCTGTGTCTTTCCTTCCTCGGTGATGGCTGTTATCTTCCAGACACCCTCGTTGGGCTCGGTGGAGATGGGCAGGTCGAGGCTGGTCATACCGAATTCGTCCGTCTCTACGTCCTCACGGAATATCTTGATACCCTTGGCGTCAAGAACCTCCACCGTGACCAGACCGACGACAGGTTTAAGCTCAGGAGTCAGAGTAATCGTCCTGATGTGGATGGTCTGGCCCGGTTTGTAGATGGGTTTGTCGGTCTCAATGAAGGCAATAAAGCTTGCGTCAACCAGCACCGTTGCCTCGTCTTCAAAACCCGTTCCCTTTATCTGGACCTGATACTCGCCTTCTTCAATGTCAGGGATATCCAACTCTATCGTTCCCTTACCTCTAATAGTTTTACTTACCTGCGTAATCTCATTACCATCTTTCAGCAGTGCAACCTCAATCTTATCGGTGGCTAGACGGTCTCCATTGAACAAGGTCAGAGAAACCGACTGCGTACTGCCGCTCTGCAAGACACTCGGTACCACTGCCAGGTAACTTTCGGCGGCAAGCGCTGGTTGGCAGGCTGGTATAATCGAACCGACCACTGCCAGAGCCATTATAATGACAGTGTATTTAAACCACCGCGCTTTCATGATTTCCTCCCTGTACACTACAGGCACTCTATCCCGCCCAATAATAGATATAGTATGACCGGGATAATATCGCCCTTATTTATAGGATTATACGCCCCCAGGGAAGAAGTATCACAAAGGAATTTCTCCGAGATGTAACGTAATCGGCGACACCTCTTCACATTGACACTGGCGGGCACAATGACTAGAATAAATTCGAGCAAAAGAGGAGAAAACTATGAGTGAAGACACTCCGGCAGTCGTCGAGACTACTTCCGGGAAAATAGAGGGTATTTTCAGGAGAGGGCTTTATGCTTTTCGGGGCGTGCCGTATGCGGCTCCGCCGGTGGGAAGGTTACGCTGGCTACCCCCCGAACCACCCGAGCCCTGGAGCGAAGTACGTCCAGCGCTACGCCTGGCCTCCATCGCCCCCCAGAACCTGATGGGACTACAGCTACTTGAATCACCTGTACCTGAACCGCAGGATGAGGACTGCCTCTACCTGAATGTCTGGACACCTGGTCTGGATGATGCCCGTCGCCCGGTCATGGTCTGGATTCATGGAGGTGGTTTTACCAGTGGTTCCGGTTCATCGCTGGCCTATAATGGCCGCACCCTCTCGACAGGGGGCGACACGGTCATTGTAACCATCAATTACCGCCTTAATGTACTTGGCTTCCTCAACCTGAACGAAGTCACCGGAGGTAAGATTCCGGCCACGGGTAATGAGGGCTTGCTTGACCAGGCCTTTGCTCTGGAGTGGGTACACGATAACATCACCAACTTTGGTGGTGACCCGGATAATGTGACCATATTCGGTGAGTCCGCCGGCGGGTTCAGCGTCGGTTCGCTACTGGCTTTACCGAAAGCCAGGGGACTCTTCCATAAGGCCATACTTCAGAGCGGCGCCGCTCACTCGGCATACAGTAATATAGATGCAGCCAGACATGTTGCCAGCACTTTCCTCGAACTACTCGGTATCAGCCCTAACGACAGCGATGGCCTTCGTTCACTCAATGTTGAGCATCTGCTCAAAGGACAGAGAGAGCTGGCTGGCAAAGCACTCGACCCGGAATCAGGCCTGGGTGGTCTGACTCTCCGACCAGTGGTCGATGGCAAGATACTTCCACATCTGCCAATAGATGCCGTTACCAGCGGTTCAGCGGACAATATCCCCATTATTGTCGGCACCAATCTTGACGAAGCAAAGCTATTCAGTGCCATGAACGAGGCGGTCTCCGAGATGGATGAGTCTCGCCTGCTCAGCCGTTACCAGCAGCTGATTACCGGTGAGGATGTACCCGGCCTTATCGAAAGCTACCGGAAGGCCCGTCAACGGCGTGGTATGTCAACCACTCCGGCCGAGATTTTCATGGCTCTCCAGACAGATAAAGGTTTCCGAATACCAGCTATCCGCCTCGCCGAGCGCCACTCCCGCCGTAGTCAGCCTGCCTATATGTACCTGTTCACCTGGGTCTCGCCAATGAGGGACGGTATTCTCGGCGCCTGTCACGCACTGGAGTTGGGATTCGTTTTCGGCACACGTACTGAGGATTTCTCAGGTTCCGGCCCCGAGGCTGATGCCCTCGAAAGAAATATTCAGGATGCCTGGCTGGCATTTGCCCGTACCGGTGACCCAAGCTGCGATGGTCTCGGGAAATGGCCATTATACAACGAGCGCCGGGAAACGATGCTCCTTGGTGAGGAATGTACTGTAGTGGCAGCACCCTATGATGAAGAACGCCGTGCCTGGGAAGCCATTCCGGATACAGTCCTCGGTGTACTCTAAATAGTAACCACCCCGCAGCCAGGAGTAATTCAGGCACCACCTTGCGAAGGTGGTGCCAATCTTTTCCCTCCATAGCTAGTTCTAAAGTACGTAAATCGCAATGGTGGAATAAGGGCGTCAACGTATTGTAAACAGGTAGTACCGTACCTTACGATAATCGTGTAGGCACTAGCGCTCTAACCGGGTCATACTGAACATAGAGCGATTTCAAGGGGATCCGGGTAGAAAAGGCCCGAATAATGGAAACCTGTACAGTGGCATGGGAGGTAGGTGATGAGTTACAGGTCCTTTATTGCTTTGCCATTGTCCTCAGACCAACCACATAGTGCTCTCACGGCAATACGCCCACCTTGCCAAGGTAGTGGTCACATCACAGAGCAATCTGCCCTGCTTGCTGTCGGAGGAAATAACTAGTCCTATGAGAAAACCTCTCCACAGCATCTACCTACCCGTTTCACTGACAGTACTCGACCTGGGAGGGCTCTATACAGTCAGCCTATACTACTATGCTACTTTCCTCAGCCTTGCCAGTCTGTTCAGCATTGCCCTTGCACTGGGTATTTTGATCCTGGTCTGGACCTCGCGACACTACCTGAACAATAACTACCTTCTTCTCATCGGTATTGCTTACCTGTTCATCGACAGTCTGCAAATGGCGCATACACTTGCTCTGGGAGCTGACGCGGCAGTGCTAACCGAAGAAACCATCATCCAGCTAAGCGCCGACCTGACGGCCCTGCAACAACAGAAACAGATGCTGGCTTAGACAAAGGATTCAGCCGACAGGCTGGAAATGGTGAATGACACTATCAGCCGCCTGGGCTATTCCACTTCAATTTCGATCGAAGGTGACCGAGTGGTTGCAAGCGGACAGGCCAACACGGTTGCTGACGTAATCGATTGTGTAACTACCCTGGAGAATCTCGACTATTTCTCCGAAGTCCGTATCGATGAGATTGACATCGACGAAGCAGGTGAGTCACCGGATTACGAGGAACCTGAGGTTTCTTTCACACTTGTCCTAACACGCTAGAACTCCATTTCCTTAACATCATCGGCAACCTTAAGAGGGGCTTCGGTCTGCTCTTGGATTTCCTCTGGAGTCCACCCAGGAACACATTCCCTGAGTACCAGACCACCAGACGTCACCTCAATTACGGCTATGTCAGTAATAATAAGATCCACACAAGCTCTAGCACTCATGGGCAGCGTAAGCTCTTTCACTATTTTTGATACTCCATCCTTGGTGTTATGGGTCATCAGGACAATCAAACGCTTTGCACCCCAAGCTAGGTCCATTGATCCGCCGATTTGCGGGAATTTGTCCGTGCTACTGAGACTGTGTATAGCCAGGTCACCCCTCTCTGAGACTTGAAGCCCACCCAGGAAACTCTTCAGTCGACCACTTCTAATCATCATAAAAGAAGTCAGAATATCAAAAAAGGCCATTCCGGGAGCAGGGGTAAAAAAACTGCCACCGGCGTCTATGAAATCAAGGTCCATCTTGTCCACATTGTCCTGATCTACCAGAGGGCCGTAACCGAGCGTACCGTTTTCAGCTTGAACAATAGCACCTTCAGGCACGTGTGAGGCACAGAGCTGGGGAAGACCGATACCTAAGTTGCAGTAATCACCTGGTTTAATCTCCTGAGCAGCCCTAATGGCAAGCAACTCCTCAGTCAGTCTGTCTTTCACAATTCACCTCCTTAGGTAGTAGATGTTTCGCCCTACATCCCACGAGCGAGCATGACTTCAGCCAAAAGTTGTATTAACTCAGTACGCCTTTTCCCGCTATATATATCTTCATCCGGTATTCTGACAACGCAGTCAACAAAAACACCCGGGGTTACTATCATCTCCGGTTCTAGCACTCCCGGTTCAACCACATCAAAGACTTCAACAATGGTATATTTTGAGGCCATGGCAATTAACGGATTCGCGCCTCTCGCAGAGCCCCGGTATACTAGGTTACCCAACGTATCTGCTTTATCTGCCTTTATCAGGCCAACATCTGGGCGAAGCGGTTTCTCGAAAACATAATCTACCTCATCAATATTACGCTTCTCCTTACCCTCTGCAACAATTGTGTCGACGCCAACAGGGCTATAGATGCCACCAAGCCCCGTGGCACCAGCATATAATCGTTCCATAAGAATACCATGGGTACTTGTCTCAATCTCCAGCCTTCCCTCCTTGGCTAGATTACTAAGGAAGGTTTCGCTGAGGTTACTCAGGATACCGCGGGCACCGATAAATGGGGAAATTATCTTCCTTACCTGGGGTAGAAGTATGCTCGGGTCAGTCAGTCCTCTTTCCACGAATCCTTCTGGCATGGGGATAAAGTTGGGGATGCAAAGTGTCAGATCTTTCACACCGCGCTCAACTAGGGCACGGAATAGATAGCCAGGACTCCCGGATATACCCCAATTATGAGCAGCGATCATGTCGCTGTCGTGGACTCTGGCCATTGCCTTATCCGCAGTACAAATCTTACTCACTGCCTGAAACCTCCCTTCTCCTAGAGCATCAGGGCACGCTGATTAACATCGGTTACGGATAGAATTCACTTACGATTTATCAGAACAGTAGAACATGTCCAAATTCATTCGTGCGCTAATTATATTACTCTTGTCAATATAAGAGTCAAGCAATATGAAGCAAAACAGGTTGAACGAGATGTTGTACCTCGTGCATCACCTCATAGAAATCATCACAGGAAGTGGTCGTGACCGACTCTTCCTTGAGCAGGTCAGGCAATACTCCTGTAGCCAGCATATGTCCGGCCTGACACGACGGCTTAATATGATAGTCCCGCCGAAATCGTACTGCATCAGCATTGTGTACGTAGTGGAGGTAGGCTGTCCGCTGCTAATGAGGACTGCCTACGGAAGACGGGAAAGGTCGCAGCAGCATCTCATCTAACGGAAGTCGTGGTCTTGCCTTCGGTTCGGTGTCGGTATAGCCAACAGCCACCAATCCGTGTACAAAAATCCCCCTGGGGATGCCCAACATGTCCCGAATCGCCTTCAGGTCACTAATACCACCCACCCAGCACGACCCCAGTCCCAGAGCAGTCGCCGTCAGTACTATATGCTCCACGGCGATGTAGGTATTTGCCGTGGCCATGGGTAGGTAGAACGCTGTGTCAGACTCGTCAGGCATCTCGATATAACGCTGGGTTCTTGAATCATCAAGTTCTCGGTCGGCGAACACGCCAGCGTTAATCATCTCCTGCATTCTCGTCTGCCTTGTCCTCCCCGAGTAGACCGACAGGTCAGTACAGAATACAAAGAGCACTCCAGCTTCCTCAACAAAGGCCTGATCGAAACACAGTTTGCGGAGCTCCTTCTTTTCCTCGGCATCAGTTACAACGACAAACCGCCAGGGCTGCGCATTACTCCCCGACGGCGCCAGGCGAGCTGCTTCCAGCATCTCGAATATCATCTCATCCGGAACGGGTGTCTGATTAAAACTCCGGATACTGCGACGCTTTTGTATTGCTTCACGCACGGTTAGCATCAATAATCCTCCTAAAAAAGTTCTACGAGAATTATAGCAGAGTCGGCACTATCCCCGCATCAAGACGTCCAGAGTAGAATCTATCTCGTTCCTCAGTCCTTCCCAGGGAGCCTTATATCCCTAGCCTTTGGATTCCAAATCGAGCAAAGATTAAGGCAACACAGCTGTGGCTGTCAAACCGAGGGAGGACCAGATTGCCTGCTTAGACAATTTAGGGACTGCTCCTCTGAATAGGACAGTCCCTAAAAAGTCTGCCTACGGCAGGTAATAACTCAGCCCGCCATTACTGCCTTCCGGGATTTTCTTTGTCTCCTGGCTTTGGCCAACGGTAATTCAACAATGAAGGTAGCACCGCCCGTTTTATTGTTCTCAGCCCGAATCAGCCCTTTGTGAGCGGTGACGATGCCATAGCAGGTACTCAGTCCCAGACCAGTACCTTTACCTATCGGCTTGGTGGTGAAGAACGGGTAGAATATCTGCTGCAGATTTTCCTGAGGTATTCCCGGGCCATTGTCAGCAATCGATATCTTTGCCCACTCCTCATTAGTCCGGGTGGTGACAGAGATATTTCCCCCATTCGATTCCTCAAGGGCTTCCTCCGCGTTGAGCATAAGATTCATTAAAAGCTGCACGATCTGGGAGGAATTACCAGTTACGTAGAGTGGTCCGTCATAGAGGTCAGTATTTACACTGATGTTCCGTACCGTCTCCGCATACCGTCGCATCTCGATGACTTTCTTCAGTACCTTGTGCAGGTCTATTCGACGTCCCTGAGAATCCATACGCCGGCTGTAGGTCAACAGATCAGTCATAATCCTGGCGGCACGCTTAGCTTCGTCATGGATTACCTTCAAGTCTTTCTTGATGGGTCTCGGAGCATCTCCCGCCATCAGTAATTCAGAATAGAGCAGGACACTCCCCAGGGGATTGTTCACTTCGTGGGCGATACCAGCCGTCATCTCACCCAGGGAGGCCAGCAATTGAGACTGTTGTAGCTGATCCTGAGCTTTTCGCAGTTCGGTAACATCCTGATATAACGCCTGAAACTGGACCTCTCCGTCCCAGATTACCTTCTCACGGAATACGACCAGATGCCGGACTTCGCCATCCTTACGAATGATACTCACCTCATATTCAGACGGAACAGGCTCATCCCTTCGCCTCTTCTCTTTTCTTTCCAGGTGTTCCCTATAACTCTCGATGGTATAGCGTTTGCTCGCCGGCGTATCTCTCAACTCTTGGACGCCATCATAGCCGTATGTATCCAGAATAGCACGGTTAGCGTAGAGCAGTTCTCCCTCATGACTAACGATACGAACACCCAGAGGAGAGCTATACAGAGAATTACGGAAGTTTTGCTCAGACTCACGTAATGCTTCTTCCATCTCTTTACGCTCGGTAATGTCACGAGCAATGCCGAAGGAAAGTCGGTCACTGAGATGCGCAGCAGCCAGCAGAGCCGTACGGCGGGTATCATCGGGCCTGACAAAAGTGACCTCTCCGTAATCAAGCGCATCCTCTACTACAGGCAATCTCTGGAGCCGCTGTATCATACCCAGTGGCGGCAAATCATCTGTCGTCATTTTCCTGAGTTCAGCCACAGAATGGCCGGTGAGACGCTCGGCAGCAGTATTACCATCAAGGCAGCGCCCAGTTTCCCGATCCACAAGAAAGATAGCATCACCGGAGCGCTCAAAAAGCAAGCGGTACCGTTCTTCCGATTCTCGCAGGGCCTGTTCTGCCTGTTTCCGTTCAGTAATATCACTGGCAACGTGGACACAGGACAGAAGCTCACCGCTCCCGTCGACCACAGGCGAAGAAGATACCTGAAGATGAATACCAAGGTGCGAATCAAAAAACTCCGCCGTAGCCGGTTTCTTTGTCATCAACGTCTGCATATGAGGGCAGCCTGGCACAGGCCCGTCTGTCCCATGTACCACCTGATAACATGGCCGGCCAATGAGCTCCTGCGGCTTCGTATGGAAGGCATCCGCAAAGGCCATGTTCACTCTAGTCAGTCTGAAGTCCTGGTCGTGGATGGAAATCAGATTGGTGGCGGAGTCAAACGTCATCCGCCACTCTTTGGCAGCATGCTCTATTTGCTCCTCTGTACGTTTACGCTCGGTGATGTCAATGGTTACGCCTCTTAACCCAGTAGGCCTGTCTCCACTCATAATTCGAGCCGCGTATATCAGGACCGGGAAAGTGCTACCGTCTTTCTTCAACGCGGTGTACTCAACTCCACCCAGTTCCTCCCCACTCAACACCCTCTGGATATCCTTCTTCACCCTGTCTCTATCTTCAGGGATGAATGCATTAAGGACATTTGGAGTCCCGCTCACTTCGCCTCTAGAATAGCCGTAAGTTTCGAAGGCCTGTTTATTAATAAAAGCGAAGTTACCATCTGCATCGATTTCCCAGATAACCTGCGGCAGGAGATTAGCCAAGTCTCTGAACCTTCGCCGACTTTCGAGCAATTCCTGCTCAGCTCGCTGTCGCTCCCTGAGTTCCCGTTGGAGTTCATCTGCCCGATGAATGACTCTTTCAGTAACCTGCTCATGCTGCTTTCGGCTTCTCCGCTCTCGGTCAATCCAGAAACTGGCAGCGATGCCAACAGCCGTAGTGATAATGGTCCCGTTGAGGAAACTACGGCCCTGTGTACTGCTCATGACCAGTGACATCATCGACACCCCGAGGACAACACAGATAGCTAGTGCCGCTTTCAGTCCAGATTTCCAGGCAGCAATAATAATCGATGCGAGGAAAATGGGTATTAACAGAGATACGTAAGTAAAGGCGAAGCCATATTCAAGAGCGAACCAGTTAAGACCGGCCAGGCTGGTGACCGCCATGGTGATAAACACAGCCCCCAGCACCACCACTATGAGCCATGAATAGAAATTTCTCTTGACCTTTTTCATAGTCACTCTCACGCGGTGACGCAGCGACATAGATATATGCCGCCGTTTCCCGCCAGGCTGAATTAAACCAACTATAACACACACGACCAAGCAGGGAAGGCCTAAAGGAGCACAATCATCGACCTCAGGTGGTCAAAAAAGGGCCGAGAGGACTTCTGAATTGAAGCTATCGACTCAGGTCTGAGCAGTATACACGCCCCATATCCCGATCGCTCATCGGTTATACGGGCACTTCACATTACAGAATAACCGCCGTCGACAATGATATTCTGGCCAGTAATAAAATCGGACGCTGCTGAAGCCAGAAAAACAGCCGCGCCGGTTGCCAGCCTCCCAAAGCCAGGTTGATAGGATTACGCCGTGGTGCCTGCCGCTCAGGTTCGGTTGTCATCTTGGCCTCATCCCTCAGGATTGCCGAGATTCTACAGCCTGTTGTGAAGGGTGTCAAGCACTAGGAACAAGCAAGGACGGAGTCATCGTTTTATGCCTGGTTTACGCCCTGCCTCCAGCATTTTCTCCAGCACGATAGCTACCCCGTCCCCGTCATTACTGGTAGTAAAATAACGGGTAACCGCCCTCACCTCCGGCACGCTGTTAGCCATCGCCACCGGTATGCCACAGGCCGCCAGTAGGTCAATATCAGGGACATCATCACCGAAGGCGAGTACTTCATCAAGCCGTATGTCCCGGGACAGTAGGAGTTTCCGGAGTGCTTCCGACTTGGACGTCCGTATGCTTACGATACTAAGGAACGTCATGGCACTATTGGGTATAATCGAGACCACATCACCAAAGTGCTGCGAGACCGCATTGGCAAGGTCGGTGATATCCTTCCCCTCCCGGCTGGCGGCTATCTTGGGCGGATCTTGCACCAGGGCTTCCTCTAAAGTCATTACCATCTCGGGCGTCGCCGCGTTTATATGCCATAACTGCTCCGGGGTAAGTACTCTGTTTGAACCGAACTCCCAGCCATCAAGCTCAATAGTCAATCGCACCTCCGGTTCTATACCCTTCAGAAGGTCAACGATACCCCGTGCAACCCCAGGATGAAATGGTTCTCGAAGCTCACCGGATAAAGGTGGCACACCCAAGGCTAACGCCCCGTTCATGAGGACCAGCGAACATTTATCAGAAAGATTATCTCCAAGGGCACGGCGCGTCGTCCGGGCTGGACGTGAAGTGGCAATGACAACCGGAATCGCTCGGGCCAGGCATGCCTCGATAGCAGTGCGGTTCCGCTCCGATAATTGCGTCTCACTATTCAGCAGAGTCCCGTCAAGATCAATAGCAATAGCACCGGGTATTTTATGAAAAACAGGTAGTCTTAGTCCTTCTTCTTCCACAGCAATGATATTATGCATCGAAGGAGTCTGTCCTGGCAAGATAACCTGACCTCAGGGGCCGAGAGTATCAAGAAAACCAGAGACAGGCACTGACGACACTCTTATTGCCATCTGGTATCTCCCACAAGCGACCGGTCTGTTATCGTAAATCAACATACTGTAAACATACCTATCTACTCCGGAGCTAACGTATTCTGGTATTACCGCACGGTTACAGACGTGTGGTCAGTTGACAAACGATATGACTAATGGTACTCTATCGGATAACCTGTGTTGTTATGTAAGCCGGGGTATTTCAGCGTGGGCAGAACCCTGGCTATGTTAGGTTTAGGCTCGGAAGCACATATTATTTAATAATGCCCCACTGAGGGCACCTGAATAAGGAACAACGAGCGTGACGAGGGACGCGGAAATAGATAGAGAAGAATACCCCGAAGAGCTGGATGCCTTACGCCAGCGGAAAGAGGAGCTTGAGGCATCGAGGGCTGAGGTCGAGCGTATCGAGGAAGCGCTGCGGCAATCAGAGGAATCGCATCGTATAGCCCTCAGCAACATCTCGGAAGCTGTCTTCATAACAGACAGTACCGGGAAATTCACCTTCATTTCTCCAAATGTACAGGTCGTCTTCGGTTACTCTACCAATGAAGTACGCCGTCTGGGCAATATATCCAACCTGCTCGGCGAGGTACCCTTCGACCCGGAAGAGCTTGAAGTGGTGGGCGAAATACGCAACGTTGAGCAAGAAATTACCGACAAATCGGGCCGGCGTCGTGTCCTACTGGTGAATGTCAATAGGGTCTCCGTTGGGAAAGGCAGATTACTCTATACCTGCCTTGATATCACCGCACGTAGACGCACACAGAAGCAACTGAGGCAACACCAGGATCACCTGGAAGAAATGGTTGAGGAACGCGCCGCTGAGCTGAGAGCTGCCAATGAGCAACTGGCGCAACGTAACAAACTGCTGAGCACTCTGAGTCGTATCCAGAGTCAGTTCATCGCCGAGGCTGACCCTCGCGTCCTCTTCGACCGATTGCTGGATGACCTCCTCTCATTGACTGACAGTAAATTTGGCTTCATTGGGCAGGTTTTCCATACACCCGAAGGCAAACCTTATTTGAAGACCCATACCGTAACCAATATTGTCTGGAGCCAAGACACCGGGCAACTTCATGAAAAGAACCATTCCGCCGGCAGGGAATTCTCTAACCTGCAACCCCTGATAAACGCTGTGATGACATCCGGTAAACATGTCATCATCCACGACCCGGCCAACGACCCCCTCTGTGAAGGAGTAACAACCCGCCTCCCAATGGACTCATTCCTCGGCCTACCACTGTATAGCGGCCAAGAATTGATTGGCATGGTCGGTATTGCCAACCGGCCCCGCGGTTACGACTCTGCCTTAATAGAATTCCTCCAGCCTTTTCTGCTCACCTGCGGTAATATCATCCAGGCACACCGTAACGTCCAGCAGCGGCAGCAGGCCGAGGAGGAGCTGGCAAAATCCGAACGGAACTTCCGCAACTCTATAGATAGCTCTCCGCTGGGGACATCAATAGTCACTAGAGACGGCAAGCTTATCTATGCTAACCGTGCCTTCCTCGACATCTATGGTTACGACAGCGTCGAAGAACTGAAAGCAGTACCACTTAGAAAGCGTTACACCCCACAGAGTTACCGGCAACATCGGGAAAGAAGACGCCGGATGAGACGTGGTGACTCTGTCCCAACATATTATGAATTGAGCGTTGTTCGCAGGGATGGGGAAACCCGCAACCTCTGGGTATTCTGGGACAGGGTGTATTGGGACGGCGAACCACAATTCCAGGTGATATACCAGGACATCACCGACCGCAGGCGGGCCGAAGAGCAACGACGGGAATCGGAGGACAGGTACCGTCTCCTCTTCGAGCGTTCCAGTGATGCTATTTTCCTCCTCGACAGGACCACCGGTCGCTACCTCGACTGCAACGCCGCCGCCGAACGCCTCACTGGACGGAGTGCTGCCGAGCTCAGGGCATTAACCGCCGATGACGCCGACTCACTGGATGGGCTGCAGAGGTTGCAAGAGCTTACTGTTTCGGCAGATACCCGGGACCCGGGCGAAGTGACTTTCTACCGCCCGGATGGCACCAAGCGGACGGCATTGCTTGCCGCTACCCGCCTCAATGGTCGCCTCGTCTTCGGCATTGCCCGCGACATCACCGAACGCAAGCAGGCTGAGGAGACATTGAAGAACAGTGAAGCCAGCCTGGCGAACGCACAGCGAATTGCTCATCTCGGAAATTGGGACTGGGATATACAGAACAATTCCTTCCGATTATCTGAGGAAGCCAGTAATATCTTTGCTATGGAGCCCGGTGAAGACGGTGAGCCTTACGAGGTTCTTTCCCGACTCGTTCACCCCGACGACCGGGAATTCGTCCAGAAATCAATCGTCCAGGCCCTGTTTGAGGGCAAACCCTATGACTACGAGTACCGCATCCTCCGACCCGATGGCTCAGAGGGCATTGTCCATGTACGTGGTGAGGTCACGTTTGATGATAGTGGTAAGCCGATAAGGGCATCGGGAACAATCCAGGACATTACCCAGCTCCGTATTCTCGAAAAGAAGGTGGTCGAATATCAGGAGCTAAACGAACTCAAGAGCAACCTCCTCTCGACGGTCTCCCACGAGCTGCGCACCCCGCTGGCCATTATCAAGGGATACTCCACTCTACTCCTGGATTACGACGAGAGGCTGGAAAAAGAAGAGAAGCACGAGTATGTCGAGTCCATCGATAAGGCCACCAGCCGACTTGTCGAGCTCGTCAACCATATCTTGGACATGTCCCGCCTCGAATCAGGTATGCTCCAGCTGGAACGTACTTCGGCAAGTATCTCAAGATTGGTTCGGGAGGCAGCAGCTGAAGCCCGACTCAGGGCACCAGGACATGACATCCAACTGAACCTGGCCACCGGCCTGCCGAGAGCACGCATTGATACCAAGCGTATCCGGCAGGTACTGGACAACATCCTTGACAACGCCATCAAGTACTCCCCCGAGGGAACGGAAATAGTCATATCAGCCGAACAACAGGACCGGGAGCTACTTGTCAGCATCTCCGACCAGGGGGTTGGCATCCCGTCCGAAAACCTGGACAAGGTCTTCGACCGCATGTATCGCGTCGAACAACGGACGGCCCAGGAGACCGGTGGGGTTGGTCTCGGGCTAGCAATCTGCCGTGGGCTGGTAGAAGCACATGGTGGACACATCTGGATTGAAAGTAAAGAAGGAAAAGGAACCACGGTCTTCTTTAAGCTGCCACTGTAGACCGAGAAGTCAGGAACATGGCAAAAGGTCGTGAGGTAAAATCAGTCCTTGTTATTGAGGACGAGGCTGACATCAGAAGGTTCGCCCATCGCCTTCTTGACCTCGAAGGCTATCAGGTTTTTGAGGCTGAGAATGGGAACGAGGGCTTACGAATGATTAAGGGAGCCCGGGGGCTGTCTTTAGTACTCCTGGATCTGAGACTCCCTGGTTGTGATGGCTGGGTGGTTCTCGACGAGATGAAGCATGATCCCAAGCTATCGGCGATCCCGGTAATTGTCTTCAGCGCTTCGGCTGCAGAGTGGCAGAAAAAAAAGGCACTCGGCATGGGTGCCGCTGGCTACCTGGTTAAGCCCCTAGACGCCGCCAGCCTGAAACATGCCGTGGCCGCAACTACACACTGGGAAGAGGTGATGTCAGGTGCCGTCTCGCAAAACGGCCGTCATGGTGGTTGATGATGACATCCGAATACTGCGTATGATGCGGCGGATGTTGGAACTGGAAGGCTACCGGGTAATTACCTCACCAGATGGCCAGACCGCCATTGAAATAATGGAACACGATACTCCCGACCTCCTCCTGCTGGACATCATGCTGCCCGGCATGGAAGGCCATACTGTATGCCGGCGCATACGCGAGTTCTCCCAGGTACCGATAATCATGGTCACTGCCAAGGGCGCTGATGAGGAAAAGGTCAAAGGCCTGGATGCCGGGGCTGATGACTATGTTACCAAGCCTTTTTCCGCCAGCGAGTTGACGGCTCGTGTCCGGGCGGTACTACGCCGTGCCTCACTCTCGGATGAACCCACTGAGCCAACCTTCCGCTACCAAAACCTCGAGATTGACTTCTTCCGTCGGAGGGTTACCCTGGACGGTGAAGATGTAAACCTGACAGGAACCGAGTACAAGGTCCTCTCCTACCTGACCCGCAACGTCGACCGAGTGGTCACCCCGAACCAGATACTGAATCGGGTCTGGGGTGACGAATATCTCAATGAGACCAACCTCATACAGGCGAATATTGCTCGGCTCCGGAAGAAGCTGAAAGATAATGCCCGAAACTCCAGGTTCATCTTTACCAAACCCGGCATAGGATATATGTTTGCCCGTAAAAACAACGACGAACCACCCTCCTGACAACCTCCCCTCCAACTGAGAGGTCTTTGCCGACCAGCGGGACATTCCTCTTCAATCCATTAACCTCACTACAGATACCTGCCAGTTACTCCCTTTGTCAGTTTTTTGTCAGACTGTGCTGTCTCAATGTCAGACGTGCGTCATGCCATCCTACTACACTGGACTAGGCTGATTGGGTGGATAGGGACAGAACCGGGGGAGTAAACCTGAAGAGGTAGCCGGTATGGTCGTTACTGACACCAATTTAACTAGAAGCCATCATAACTACGCGGTTCAATCAGCACAGGTACTGGAGGAGATATACCTCGCCCGTGACAACGAACGCCGCCGGTTGTCAGCCGAGATTCACGACGGCGTTGTCCAATGGATGGTCGGGGCCCTTTACCGAATCAATGCCTGCCGCCACAACATTTCCCCACTAAAACCGGGCGACCTGGCAGACGAGTTGGCCAATGTTGCCATGACGTTGAAGCAAAGTGTCGGCGAGCTACGGCGCATAATCACCGACCTCCGCCCACTTCCACTGGAAAAGCTGGGGCTGGTGCCCGCCCTGCGTCAGGCGATGAGCCTCCTCGAAGAAGAGAACATCATATGCGGCTTCGAGTTTAACAGTATACTGCCGAAGCTCACGCCCTGCGAAGAAAGGGCCGTCTTCGGTATAGTCCAAGAAGCCTTGAACAACGTCAGGAAGCACTCAGCGGCCAGTAGTGCTCATCTCCGCCTGCAGTTTCGTGATGACGCCTTCTCCGTGGATGTCTTTGACAACGGACAGGGTTTCAACCCGGAAGAGGCAATAGACAACCAGGTTCGGCCAAGTCATATTGGTCTCCTCAGTATGAAGGACAGGGCAGAGCTGATTGGTGCTTGCCTGCAGATAGACAGCCACCCCGGAGAAGGAACTGTAATCAGCCTCACCTTCTCCCCGACGTCACAACAGATAATACCAACAGCCACAGGGAGGTGACAATTGCCTGCTATCCGTGTGCTCTTAGTCGATGATTATCAGGCAGTGCTCGATGGGCTACAACGAATGCTCGAGCTGGACGAAACAATCGATGTAATCGGCACGGCCCGGAGCGGTGAAGAGGCAATCAGCAAGGCCACTACCCTGTCACCCGACGTCGTCACCATGGACATCCAGATGCGTGGGCTGGACGGCATAAACACCACACGCCAGCTAAAGGAGAAACTACCCCATGTGAACGTGCTGGCGTTAACTATGTACGGCGAGACGATGGTACGAGATGCTATTGATGCCGGTGTCTCCGGCTATATCCTCAAGGACAGTGATTATGACAGGATAATTCAGGCGATTCATCAGGTATCCAGCGGTGGTCACCCGATTACGCCGTCTCTCACCCGCCAGCCTGCAATGAACTACACCACTATCAGATAAAGCCACAGGATTATCGAAAAACCAATGAACAGACAGGTCGGTCAATCAACAACAATCTTATACGTGGTCTTCACCCTCGCTTCGGAATACTACGGTGTTGATATCAGGGATACCTACCGAGTCCTGCAGATGGATTCCCTTATCGGAGTGCCGGGGGCACCACCGGTTCTCAAGGGCGCAATCGACCTGCGAGGGACGTTAGTGCCAGTTGTCGACCTCAGCAGAAGGCTCAGTCTGCAGACCACCAAACCGACAATAGAAAGCCGCATCTTAGTCGTAAATATTGTCGAACAGCAAATCGGCCTTATCGTTGATTCGGTTACCGGTGTGTTGCCTGTCACCATTTCTTCAGTGGAGCCAGTTACTGCTCCCACTACTCGTAACAATTACTTGTGGGGCATCGCCAATCTAGGTATCAGACAGGTATTGCTCCTAGACTTTGACAAGGTGTTCTCAGTCTTCAATGGTCGCGTACCGGCCGTACTAGCAAGTGAGGGAACACCTCCAGCGAAGTCAGTACAGGCACCGACGAAGATGGTCAAATAGCACTGACACTGTAAATCTATTGAAAGTCTGCCACCAGCTTTGTAATCCTCCTGACCAGTGCCTACCCAGTTCCTTCAAACGTAGACTTCCAGTAACGCCACTGTTATAATGCTTTTTAGCCCACACCTCAACGAGACACAAAACTCTCCTTCCAGCTCCTTATAAGCGGACACTCTCCACAGTAATTATGGCTATTGTTTGGGGATAATTACCGATAGTGAACATTTCTGATGCTAGTGGCAGCTCTAAACGCCGATGGTTCGTACTTGCCCTAGGAGCTCTGACGTGTACCTTCGTCGTAGCTATGCCAATGATGTCTATGCCGGTCCTCTTCGAGGAGATAGCAGAGGACCTGGAACTGAATATAGTTCAAATTGGGGCAGTCTGGGGGATGGTTCCTCTGGCCGGCATGTTCGTCGTACTCATTGGCGGCCTCCTCAGTGACCGTTTCGGTATAAAACGGGTCCTGACCATTGCCTGTTTCCTGGCAGGAGTAGCCGGTGCTTCAAGAGGGCTCTCTGGTAATTTCGCTACCCTATCAGCCACTCTGTTCCTCTTTGGGCTGGTGACGGCAAGTATTCCACCGAGTGTACACAAGACATGTGGCATCTGGTTCTCGGGACAGCACCTGGGACTGGCCAATGGCGTCATCGCGATGGGTATGGCAGTTGGCTTCACACTGGGAGCAATGCTCAGTGCTACAGTGTTATCACCCTTACTTGGCGGCTGGCAAAACGTCCTGTTCCTGTACGGTGCTATATCGGTTGTCATTGGAATCCTCTGGCTAATAGTGCACAGTGAACCTGAATATCCCGAATCACCCGCTGGACAGGAAAATGCTATTCCGTTCCGTCAGGCGTTATCCCGGGTAATACGGATAAAAAAGGTTTGGATTCTCGGTCTGATACTGATGGGCCAAATTGGCTGTATCCAGGGTACACTCGGCTATCTATCACTGTATCTCCAGGAAATAGGATGGCCGGGAGCTAGCGCCGACGGTGCCCTGGCAGTCTTCCATGTAACCAGTATGTTAGGCGTCCTGCCCCTGGCATTCCTGTCGGACAGGCTCCGCTCAAGAAAAGTGCTCCTTATAGTCGCCACACTGATGATTATCCTCGGAGTCGGTTTGCTATCAGTCGCTGATGGTGCCTTGGTCTGGGTCTCAGTGATAATTGCCGGTATTGTTCGCGACGGTTTCATGGCAATCTTTATAACCACCATTATCGAGACAGAAGGTGTTGGACCGGCATACGCCGGCACGGCTATGGGATTGGTGATGACCCTCTCCCGATTGGGTGGTTTTAGTTCGCCTCCAATTGGCAACAGCCTGGCCGCGATTAATCCGAGGCTGCCCTTTGTTTTCTGGGCATCCCTGGCAGCGGTGACCATGGTGGGCTTCTATTTTCTACGCCAGCGAAACAGCGTTAGCCACGAATACTAGTGATTCCAGACGTATTCAGACATCTGTCGCTGGAGCGTAATCTGTATAGTATTTACAGGTATACGGACTGGTACTAATATGTAATCCTCGCAGTCAATCCCTCGGGAGGACATATTACCCGGGGTAAACACGATAGAAAATATTTGACATCCATATTCCGTATCGACTAAATTAATCTTATCAATGCGAAAGCCACACAGAAAAATCTCATGTCGATTATTGGTGGCTTATTCAGCATAAAGCCAATGGATTTCAGTATGCTATGAAAGGAGCATAAGTATGACTGACGAGGAACCTGGAAAGTTGGAGGCTTTAAGGCAGGAGGTTCGTGCCTGGCTGAAGGAAAACCTGCCCGAGGGGTGGGGTTCGCCCGGATATGTAGCACCGGAGCGAGGTAGTAAAGAGGCACATGATCTTGGTAAGGCATGGCAAAAAAAGGTCTATGATGCCGGCTACACAGGATTCGGTATTCCAACGGAATATGGTGGGATCGAACGTTCCCGAGCAGAGGTGGCGGTTATCCGCGATGAAATGCAACGAACCGGTACACCCCCACCGGCAGGGTCCCTTGGCCCGATGATCGTAATACCAACCCTCCTGCGGTACGGTAACGAGGAGCAGAAGAAGCGTTTCATTCCCAAGATACTGAGTGCTGAGGAGAGCTGGTGTGAGTGCTTCTCTGAACCCGATGCAGGTTCAGACCTGGCGAACATTCAGAAGACCGGGGTAAGGGATGGTGATGAGTGGGTAGTTAACGGACAGAGTGTGTGGACCAGTGGCTCGAAATTCGCTGACTGGGGCGTGGTGCCTGTAAAGACAGACCCTAATGCACCAAGACACCGTAACCTGAGTTACTTTGTCTTCGATTGTACGAGTCCGGGGTTTGAAGTAAGGCCATTGAAGCAGATGACTGGTGATGCCGAATTCAGCGAAACGTTTTTCGACAACGTACGGATTCCCCATGCCAACATGATCGGCGAAGAGGGCCAGGGCTGGTATGTGGCCATGGCTACCCTGGAGGCCGAGAGGGGCGGCGGTATTCAGTTTGTCGCACCCAGCCGGCGTATCGAACCAACGACACTGGGAGGCGTAGACATTTACGTCGAGCTGGCCAAGAATACGAAGCGACGTGGCAAGACAGTCTGGGATGACCCAATATTCAGGCAGAGAATAGCCCAATTCGCTATCGAGAACGAGGCCATGAGGCACAGTCGCGAACGTATGCGCGTTAAGGCAATAAAAAGACAACTTACCGGAAATGAGCAGTCCATAGGCAGCATATTTTCGCGCGAGAAGAACCAGCGCCAGGCGAACATGGTGGCCGAAATCATGGGCGCCAATATCCAGTTTATGAGGGGTGACCCACGAGCACTGGACGATGGGAGCTGGACATACACCTTCCTCAGGACGCGGGGTAATACCATAGAGACGGGGACTACAGAAGTCCTCCGTGGCATTATTGCCGAGAGGATGCTCGGGCTGCCCAGGAGTAGACAGTAGCTCCCGAGGAAATATCACGCGTGACATTTACCAGACTGTTAAAGTATTAAGATTTGAGATCAATGAAAAGGAGCACCGGAGATGGCGATAGAATACGGTCTTAATGAAGAGCAGGAAATGCTCAAGACCATGGCCCGCGACTTTTTGGCCAATGAATGCCCGATGACGCATGTCAGAGAACTAATGGAAGATGATACCGGCTTTGACCCTGAGTTGTGGAAGAAGATGGCAGAAGTAGGATGGCTGGGGTTAGTGTTCCCCGAGGAATATGGCGGCTCAGGGATGAACTTCAGAGACCTGACCATCCTGCTGGAAGAGATGGGACGGGCAGTACTACCCGGTCCCTTCGTTTCCACTTCACTTCTAGTCGGTATACCCATTCTCGCTTATGGCACTGAGGAACAAAAGAACGAAATCCTGCCCAAGATAGCCAGTGGCGAGGCAGTTTGCACACTGGCTGCGCTGGAAGAAGACGGGGACTGGTGGGCTGACAGTATAAACATCAGGGCCGACTACAGGGGTGGTCACTATGTTATAAACGGCACCAAGCTGTTTGTTCCCGATGCCAAGGTGGCTGATTACATGCTTATCGTCGCCCGCACCAAACGAACAGAAAATCCAGAGGAAGGGATTACCCTCTTCCTACTGGATACCAAGGAAGTATATGGCACAATGTCGACCTTGCTGAAGACTATGGATGAGACAAGGAAGCAGTATGAAGTAGTCTTCCTGAATGTTCCAATATCAGCCGAGAATATTCTTGGTGAACTGCATCAGGGCTGGCCTATTATGAAGCAGATTGCGCTTAACACCACGGCAGCACTGTGTGCCGAGATGGTAGGCGCAGGTGAAAAGGTCCTGGAGATGACTGTCGACTACTTGAAAGAGAGAATAGCTTTCGGTGTCCCTATTGGTAGTTTCCAGGCACTCCAGCACAGAGCATCTGACCTGGTGATTGGGCTTGAATACTCACGGTCACTTATGGAATGGGCAGCCGAAACTATCAAGGAAGGTGATCCCGATGCAGCCACAGCCGTGGCCATGGCTAAGAGTTTCTGCGGCGACACCTGTAAGAAGGTCGTCGCAGAGGGGATTCAAATGCACGGGGGTATAGGCTTCACCTGGGACCACGATATGCACCTTTACTTCAAACGAGTCTGGACAGACGACAATGCCTTTGGTGACAGCAACTATCACCGGGAACTGATAGCCAAAAAACTTGATGAAATTCACCAGTTAGCCGGAGGCGGCCGTTGGAAAATAACGTCTGGGAGAATGATTCCAATGGGTTAGGGGATACCACGCCTATTTCGTTTTGGCATACCCCTCATCTTGAATAGAGTGTCCACTTCACGGTAACACGTGTTATCGGTTTCCTCTATTTGTTCTATCAGGAGGTAGCTATAAATGAGACTGGAGAACAAGGTCGCTCTGGTGGTCGGCGCAGGTTCAATCAGGCCCGGCATGGGTAACGGAAAGGCTACGGCTATACTGTTTGCCCGTGAGGGAGCAAAGGTGGTTGCTGCCGATATAAACCTCGAGGCTGCTGAGGAGACAGTAAACATCATCCGCGGTGAAGGTGGGGAGGCCATTGCAGTCCAGGTTGATGTTACCAAAGAGCCAGATGTCAAGAAACTCATAGAGACGACAATCTCCACATACGGTAAGCTCGATACGGTGTTCAATAATGTGGGTATTGCTTCCGGGGGTACCGGCCTCAAGGTTACCCTTGAGGAATGGGATGAGGTAATGGGCACCAATCTCAAGAGTATCCTGCTTGTCTCCAAGTACGCCATTCCTGAGATGATAAAGAACGGCGGCGGTACTATTGTCAACAACTCGTCCATGGCAGCCTATCATTCACACGGTATTTATGCCTACTCCACCTCCAAGGCCGGTGTTATTGCCCTGACACGCTGTCTCGCCGTCGGGTTTGCTAAGGACAACATCAGGGTAAACAGTGTCGCCCCGGGTTTAATGGATACACCCCTTGTGGCACCGATAATGACCGAGAAACGTATCCGTCGAGTCGAAGAGAGGGTACCACTGAAACGACACGGTCGCGCTGAAGAAACGGCAGCAACAGTGCTCTTTCTGGCATCAGCAGAATCATCTTTTATAACCGGACAGACAATACCGGTCGATGGTGGGCTCTCGGCGCAGTAGCCCATGGTTATCTCAAAGCTATTTCTGAAACAAGGGAGTTGATGATGGAGCAAAGACGACTCGGCAAGACCCAGCATATGAGTAGCGTGCTTACCTTCGGTGGCGCTGCACTCGGGCAGGTCTCTCAGACCGAAGCAGACACCGCCATTGAACTGGCAATCGAGCACGGTGTTAACCATTTCGATGTTGCTCCTACCTACGGAGAGGCTGAAGTGCGACTCGGCCCGTGGATGGAGAAACACCATAATGAAATCTTCCTCGGCTGCAAGACTACCGAACGGAGTAAGGCTAGAGCCAGCGAGAGCCTGCAGCGCTCGTTGGAAAGGCTCCGGGTAGACCGCTTCGACCTGTTCCAGTTTCACGGGGTCAACGACCTCGAAACGCTCAACGCAGTCCTCAGCCCCGGTGGTGCCCTCGAAGCGGTCCTCGAAGCCAAAGAGCAAGGCCTGGTGAAGTATATCGGTATCACTGGCCACCGGCCATTTGTCCAGGTGGAAGCGCTGAACCGCTTCCCGTTTGATACTGTACTATTCCCTTTGAACCGTGTACTCGCTGCCCGCCGCAATGATTACAGCGATTTCTCCATACTACTCGACCAGGCCAAGCAGAAGGATGTCGGTATGCTTGCCATTAAGGCAATAACAAAGCGCCCCTGGCAGTCACCCAACCATAATTACCGTACCTGGTACGAACCCTTTGACAGCCAAGCCGAGATTGATAAGAGCCTCTGGTATGTTTTGAGCCAGGGTGTTACCACCGCACCGATGGCAAGCGACGCATCTCTCTGGCCGATGCTGCTCGACGCCGCCGAGAGATTCCAACCGATGAATGCCGAAGAGCAGGCAGTAGCTGTAACCGAGGCACGACGCTACCAGTCCATCTTCCCGACAGCCTAGTATACCCTCTGCCGTTCTTTGACATCTTTCAGGCATCGGGCTAAAATGAACCATAGTCCACATCTATCCCGAAAGGAGCTTGCATGGCCTGGGACCCCGCACTGGAGGCCGCCTTCCACCCTAAAGTAGTTGCCATGGTGGGAATTTCGTCAGACGCTAGGCCTGGTATGAGGCGTGGTCCTGGTGGCGCCAATTTCATCATTAGTTACGAACAACTGGGTTTCAAGGGACGCATCCACCCGGTCAATCCCAAGGCCACCGAGATTATGGGGCGAAAGGCCTACCCTAACGTCGCCTCTATCCCTGAACCAATCGACCTGGTAGTTGTCTCGGTACCAGCCCAGGCTTTACCCGAAGTACTTGAGGATTGCATCGCTGCCAATGCCAGGAATATCCACGTATTCACCGCCGGTTTTGAAGAGACCGGTGAGGCAGAGCGGATAGAGCTGGGGCATCGAGTCCGTGAGATAGCCGAGCGTGGCGGTCTGCGAATTATCGGCCCTAACTGTATGGGGCTTTACATACCTTCAGGTGGGGTTGGGTCTTTCGACCGTCTCCCACAGGAAAGCGGGCCGGTGGCTTTTGTCTCCCAGAGCGGCGGTCACCTGAACTGGTTTTCTCACTACGGCCAGAACTACGGCATCCGCTTTAGCAAGGCCATCAGCTTCGGTAACGCCTATGTTCTCGACAGCACTGACTACCTGGAGTACTTTGCTACTGACCCTGAGACTGGCATTATCTGTATGTACCTGGAAGGAGTAAAGGATGGTCGGAAGCTTCTGCAGCAGGTGCGGACCATCAACCGAGTCAAACCAATCGTCCTGTGGAAGGCCGGGCTCACCGAAGATGGGACAAGGGCAGTAGCCTCCCATACCGCCTCCCTAGCCGGTCAGGAGGGCATCTGGCGTGGCTTCTTTACCCAGACGGGTGCCGTACCGGTACAATCTCTAGAAGAGATGGCAGAGATGGCAATGACCTTCCTTTATGTCAAACAACCCCCTGGAAAGAGGGTGTCTGTAATTGGGCTCGGTGGAGGCACCAGTGTCGCCTCAGCTGATGTATGCAATCGCGAGGGACTGGATGTCCCTGCTCTCACCGAGGAAACACAGGCTGAACTGAAGAAGTTCATCCCCATCGCTGGTTCCAGTGTACGCAACCCGTTGGACACCGGCCTCGTCTTCCGTAACATCAACGACCTGCAACGAGAAGTCGAACTGGTAACGACCGACCCTAATATCGATATGCTCATTATAAGACCTCATCTCGACATGGTAAGTGCCGGCGACTCGGAAGATGCCAGCAAGGTTATCGACTACCTGATTGACATCTGCAGAAATAATCCGCACGGCAAGCCAGTGGTGC
Source organism: Dehalococcoidales bacterium (assembly GCA_020342155.1). Taxonomy (GTDB): domain Bacteria; phylum Chloroflexota; class Dehalococcoidia; order Dehalococcoidales; family Fen-1064; genus W589. The sequence goes on along the minus strand of CP070842.1, from coordinate 751,027 downwards.
TCGTGTTTCACTCCTTTTCTAATGACCCTAAGGAGTTAGAGGTGCGGTTACGACTTCAGGTAGAGCTACCCGGCCAGGGAATCCCTGTTTATAGTTCCCTGAATGCTGCCTGTCGTGCCCTGTTTAGACTGTATGAGTACCACCGTTTCCAGAAAGCTCTGACAACGGAGAACCTTTAGGGCACCAGTGGTAACTGCTAGCCCGGGTCATGCCCATCATCTATTCACCTATTTGACGGCAGTCTGCCGTGTCACCTATTATAGAATCATGCTAGGACTACCCCTTGCGAGGATTTTCATCACCTCATGAATACCTCTCCGCGGAGAAAAAATACTTGAGCACAAATATTATCAGTCGTTTGAGGGCCAAACAAAAGCAGGTCTTCTACGGTTGGTGGGTAGTAGCTGCGGGCTTCATAATCAATGCCTTCGGTGTCGGCACCTTCTTCTACGGATTCAGCACTTTCTTTAAGCCCCTTGAAAGGGAGTTCGGCTGGTCGAGGACAATACTAGCCGGCGTCACTTCCCTGTCTCGCCTGGAGGGCGGACTTGAGGGACCTATAGCCGGCTGGCTGACTGACAAGTTCGGTGCCCGAAAGATGATGTTCTTCGGAATACCTATAGCCGCCATCGGGTTTATAATGCTATCACGGGTCAACAGTCCCCTAGCCCTTTACCTAATATTCGGAGTCCTTCTATCGCTGGGCTTCCAACTTGGCTATACCCATGCCACCCAAGCAGCGGTAGCCAAATGGTTCATACGTAAAAGGGGGCGTGCTTTCTCTTTCCTGATCTCGGGTAATGGTGTCGGTGGTGCCCTATTCGTACCGGCGATAGCCTGGCTTATCGTCAAGCTCGGATGGCGGGTGACGGCGACCGTCATAGGGGTGGCCACACTGGCTATCCCCCTGCCGCTGAGTCTGATTGTGAGAAGTACCCCCGAAGATATAGGACTTAGGCCTGATGGAGAATCCGACAAACAGGAGGGGCCTTCTTCAGAGGAGGAATACAGTCTGGCTTCTTCAACCGGCAGCGCAGCACCTGAAGAGGTTGACCTCACTGTCCGTGAGGCATTGAAAACGCGTGCCTTCTGGGTCTACGTAGCTTCGATGGCGTTTCGGTCCTGCATTCTCAGCTCACTTGTTGTGCATCAGATACCACACCTGACTGACATCGGCATCCCCGAACAAACCGCTGCTAACGTACTGGGGATGATGGTAGCCATGAGTATCCCAGGCAGGTTCGCCTTTGGCTGGCTAGGTGACCGATTTAGTAAAAGGCTGATACTGTTCCTGCTTTGTCTCCTCCAGGCCGTGGGAATATTCATCTTCATCAATGCAAATACTCTGCCACTCTTGTATCTTTTTGTCGTCGTCTACGGACTGGGGTATGGGGGTGTAATCCCTCTGACAACCGCCCTACGGGCAGACCTCTTTGGTCGAAGCCATTATGCTACCATTGCCGGTATCACAATGTCGATGGGCACAATAGGCACTGTCTTAGGACCTCTCTTCGCCGGCTACCTCTATGATACCACCCAGAGCTACAGCCTGGCTTTTTACATCTTTACGGTCATGATTCTTATCTCTGGGGTACTCTTCCTACTGATACCACAAACTTCGCAGCCAAAACGCCAGACCTAGAACGCAACCCAAATAAATACCGTAAATGACTACAGCCAAAAAACAGCTTGCCGACCATTCATTGAGGTTCGCCAGTAGAAGCAAGACACAGGAAAGTACTCAGTTTACCCTGGAAATGCCCTATTCACGCTACCGAGCTTGTATCACGGATTGGGGACACCTTAACTCCCATCTCATACCATTGCCCAGGAACTATATCAAGGCAATAGGCCGACGAGTTTGCCGCCAGGTACCTCGCCATTGCCTGCGCTGTCCGGTGCATCATCTCCTCACCATTACCGTCGTGATGGGTAGGAACAACAACATCGGCACCGGATAATGCGGCAAATTCAGCTGCTTTCCTCGGACTCACTGCTCCTACCTGACTAAAAATTACGCTGGCGTGAGCATCTATTACCTCCTGACGCAGAAATTCAAAAGCATCAGAACTATAGATACAGATTCGCAGATTGTCAGTAGCCTGGAAAACGAAAGTCAACTGCTCACCCCCATCCAAACCAACAGCCCTTATCCTCTCCCTCATATCGTTAAGCTCTAGGTTGCTCTCCTGCACGAGGTCTGGCGAGGCTATTTGCATTAACTCGGCCAGAGGCATATCCGGGTCCGGTTGCTGTCCGGCTACCCGTTCGTAAAGAGTCTCCATTACCCTGCGTAGGTCAACATGCTGACCCTTCTTAACCTCTACCCTGAGGTCATCAAAGACCACGATATCCCCGGCCGTCACCTTGTTGATGCAACCGACTTCAAGATTAAACAACTTCGTTAGAGGTTCGGCGACATCGTGGCTGCAAATCACTCTGGAACCGAACTTCTTCACCAGCGTGCCGACATCAGTCACATGGTCGAAATGGCCATGGGTAAGGGCAATATAGTCAGCGCCAGTTACTTCCTGACACCGTACTGGGGCTGTTGGCGAATAGTCGATGTAAGGATCGATTACCAGCACCTTCCCTGAAGGTAGCACCATTTCAAAACAGACATAGCCCAACCAGCGGAATTTCATACTCATAATGCACCCCCAACGATAGTATTCTCTGGGTGGAATCTTACAACCGCACCTCTGTCGAGTCAAGCCTACCATACTAAGCTGCCCACATGGTACTTATTCCCCATGACATATACCTCATTGTTGAGCAGGCGGACGCCGTGTAAGATTAAAGTTGAAGGAGTGCGTCCTGAAGAGGAGGAAGAACCGACGTGACTATGACACTGCCAGAACAGTCACAGCCTTCATTGCTGCAAAAACAATTCCCCACTCCCGAGGCAATACGTCTCATCCCTGAGGCTCTGGCACGGAAGTATAACGCCATGCCCGTAGCAATAAAGGGTGGCACTTTACAGATAGCCATGGCCAACCCGGCGGACCTCTTTGCCACAGAGGCGCTGGCTGCTCAGAGTCGGATGCGTGTCGAGCCACACCGGGCCAGCCGTAAGGAAATCCGGGAGGCAATCGACCGCAACTACAGAGCCTACGCTGAAATCGAAAAGCAGGTCTCCAGTATCTCCCTGCCAAAGTCTACCGATGACGAAACAGTTAACCCTGACACTATAACTGACGCTCCAGTAGCACAGGCTTTCGCTCTCATCATCGAGGAGGCAGTAAAAGCACGGGCATCGGACGTTCACTTTCAACCGCAGGAAGACAAGCTACAGATACGTTTCCGTATTGATGGCACACTTCAGAGCCCGATGTCACTGCCAGCAGCGATGACTACACCCCTCATTTCACGAATGAAGATCCTGGCCAACATGAATATCGCCGACCATCACCACACCCAGGATGGTCAGTTCTCCTATAAAACTAAGGAACGCAAAGTGGATGTACGGGTCGGCACTATACCTACCGTATGCGGTGAGATGGCCGTATTACGCCTCCTGGACAAATCACAGTCAAATCTGGATCTGTCAGAACTGGGCTTTCTGCCTGATATGATGAAAAAGTACAAGAAAATGCTGGATATTCCCTACGGCATGATTCTGGTCAGTGGGCCAACCGGTGCCGGTAAGACAACTACGCTATACGCCTCAATCAATTGCATCAACCACACAGAAAAGAATGTCATTACCATCGAAGACCCCGTAGAATACCGTTTTAAGGATATCAACCAGATACAGGTTAATACTCGGGCCGGGCTTGATTTCTCGACCGGTCTCCGGGCAATACTCCGCCTTGACCCTGACGTGATTCTGGTGGGCGAGATACGGGATGCGGAGACCGCCAAGATTGCTATCCAGGGAGCGCTCACCGGACACCTGGTACTCTCGTCCATTCATGCTAACGACGCCTTTACTGTTGTATCCCGCCTACTCGACCTGGGTATCGAGCCATTCCTGGTATCCTCAGCCCTTATCGGTGTCGTTGCACAGCGGATGGTACGCCGTGTCTGTCCATTCTGTGCCCGGCCTGCCACACTTCCTTTAGTAGAGCGAATGGCCTATGCCAAGGAAACCGGAGAGGAACAAAGCGAGTTCTCCCATGGCAGCGGTTGCCAGGCTTGTACCGATACCGGCTACCAAGGAAGGACCGGGATTTTTGAGTTACTCCACATTAACGATGAGATAAGAGCGATGTTAATAAATGGTGCCGATATCGCTGATATACGTGCCAAGGCTATCGAAAGCGGGATGGTGTCCCTGATGAAGGACGGTATGTTCAAGGTCCGAGCCGGCATCACCACGCCTTCGGAAGTATTACGCAACGCCCATCTTGCGGAGTAGGTTCTCTAGTACAATCAGCAGTTTAGATAGCTCAGAAACAAGGGGGAGGTAAGGAACAATAGTCTATCAATACGTTGTTTACGACAAAAACGGTGATGTAACAAAAGGTAGACTGTCGGCTACAAGCGAAGCAGCCGCAATTGAGCTACTCGGCTATTCCGGTTATCAGGTGGTTAACCTCAAGCCAATTACACGCCGACTTAACCTTAATATGCTGACGGCACGCTTCACCCGAATAAAGCCGACAGCGATAGTTCTCTTTTACCGACAGCTTGCCTTGCTGCTCAATTCAGGTATTGATATCGTCAAATCCCTGGAACTGCTACAAGCCCAGACATCCAGTCACCGCATGGCGGCAACACTGGGTGAGGTAATAACTGAACTGCGCGGCGGCAACCGTCTGTCCACGGCTTTGAGTAAGCACCCAGAGCTCTTCTCCAAGACCTCGTGTCGGCTGCTACAAATCGGTGAGGAGAGTGGCAGCTTTGAGACAACACTAAAGCACCTGGCCGATTACCTGGAGAAAGAAGCAGTTGCGATGAAGAGTATTAAGAATGCCATGATGTATCCGACAATAGCTGCCGTTATTACCATGGTCGTCATGGGCATTCTGATTACCTTTGTCCTGCCGGCCTTCAGCGAGCTATACACCGCCCTCGACGCAGATTTGCCAGCCATGGCCAGTATACTCATGAGCGCTGGTGAATTCCTTCGCGGTATCATGGGCTATCTCGCAGTAATACTCGTCATTGCCGTCGGCGGCATCATTACCTACGCAAGGACTCCTGCCGGAAAATATCGGATAAATAGTATGTACCTTCGTTTCCCAATCATCGGGCGTGTAATCCATCTTAAAGAACTCTCCCGTGCCTGCCGAAGTATTTCTTTGCTTTTCCACGCAGGCCTGCCCATGCCCGAGATTATCCGTCTCACTGCCCAGGCCAGCAATAACGCCGTGATAGCCGAAGCGTTCCACGATGTCGAGCAAGACATGATAAGGGGAGAGGGCCTATCCCGGCCAATGGAAAAAAATCCAACCTTCCTGCCACTGATGGTACAGATGGTCAAGATAGGCGAAGAAACCGGGGAGCTGGACACTAACCTGGAGGCAGTGGCGCAAAACTATGAGGTCGAAGCTGAAGACAAGACACGTTCCCTGATAGGACTCTTACAGCCAACAATGACAGTGATTATTGGTCTGGTAATCGGGCTGATTGCCCTATCCCTGACTTCAGCTATGTACTCTGTCTATGGACAGGGACTGTAATTCAAACAGGCAATACCTGACAGGAAAGAGCGATGGCTCTCCACTTAGCAGGTAGATGCGGAACGACTCGAAAGGAGAACAACCTTGCGGCTGAGCAAAAAAAGATGGCTGGTTTGGGGCACGAGCATCCTGCTTGTGGTTGTTATCGTTGCCTTGGGTATAGTTCAGCTCCGGCAAGCGGGCCAGAAAAGTGACCTGAGTGAAGACCTTGAATTAGCTGAGCAGGTTCTGAGTACGTTAGAAACGGAGCAGTCCTCTTCCGGGCAGGATGAGACCGGGACACAAGCGGGCGACGTCGGTACTGCTCAGGCAGAGCTGTCCCAGCCGGTCGATAGCATTCTGGCCAATGAGAACTTATTCGATATCGCCAACGTCAGTTCCGTAACACTAACCGCGATTACAGTATCACCCATATCCAGCGGCACTCTGGCAGAGCTTTCCTGCTTCTCGCTGCCACTTAATATTGTCGCTGAGGGAGACGTGCCGGACCTGCTTGACTTCATTACCCGCTTAAATACTGACCTCACCAATGGCCTCGTCAGGTCAGCCACACTCTCTATCCCAGAGACACCTGCCGAGGGAGAACCATCAGTCGATATCGATTTGGTAATCTATACTTATCAGGATGGATAGTCATGGCTAGAAAAGTAGTCACTCTCTACATTGACGATACAAGTATCCGGCTCCTCATAACCGATGGAAAAAACATCACTGAGCGAGCCCATTCACCCCTGGAACCAGGACTGGTCGAGGGGGGTGTTGTCGCTAAAGAAGAAGAGGTTGCTGCCAGAATAGTCCAACTTCTTAAGGACCGGCAAGTACGCACCAAAAAGGTCAACATCGGCTTGAGTGGACTACACTCGCTAACACTGGTCATCGATCTTCCCCAGCTACCAGAGAACATGCTGGCTGAAGCGGTGATGAGAGAAGCATCGAAAGTCCTCCCGGTACCTCTCGAGCAACTCTACCTTACTTGGAAAGCCATACCCGCCCCCGAGAGGAAAATAAGGATCTTCGTAATTGCCATACCACGGAACACGGCAGATGCCCTGCTGAAGACCCTTCGAAAGGCTGAGCTTACCCCGTACATGATGGATATCAAGTCCCTGGCTCTGGCCCGAATGGTGAATGAACCCACTGCCATCGTCCTCGATGTCCAGCCAACCGAGTACGACATTGTCATCATTGGGGATGGGATGCCACAACCTATCCGCACTATTCCCATCTCTCCAGATGAGAGGCTGTCCTGGCAGAAAAAGCTGCCTATGATCACGGATGACCTTACCAGGACGATGGAGTTCTACGACTCTAGGAACCCGGATAACCCCCTCGTCCCCAGCATCCCGATATACGTCTCGGGTGAGCTTGCCGATGAACCAGAGATATGTCAATCCTTATCAGACCGACTAGGACGCTCTGTCACGCGGCTTTCATTACCCGTGAGCTATCCGCTGGGGTCATATCCCAGCCGTTATACTGTCAACCTAGGCCTGGCACTGAAACAGCTGGCGTCAAGGAGTAAGACCGCATCTCTGGTAGCAGATATGGACGTCCTGCCTCCTGCCTACCAGCCAAAGTCTTTTTCCATTGCCAGAGTCCTCGCCTTGACCGCTGCCGCTGTCGCTGTAGCCGTGATTGTTTCCCAGATAACATTCATCGGGAGTAATGCTGCCGGAATCGAATCACTTGATAACCAGCTGGAAACAATCAATGAAATTGTGGAGCAGAATCAACAACGACAGCTTGAGGAAAGGCAGGTCCTCTCCCAGGTGCAGATATCTCAAGGTACCTTCACCACGGCATTAGAGACACTCAACACGCAGCGTAATGATTTCAATGTATGCCTGGAAGTAGCGACATCGTGCCTGACTGACGAGGTAACACTATCCAGCATCAGCCATGATGGCGACACGCTGATGATTGAAATTCAATCTCAGAGTGAATCCGGTGTTCTGCAGTATGCTCGAAATTTGAAAGCCAGTGGTATATTCTCTGAGGTTTCCATTGTCAATATGAAGAAGCTATTGGATGGGGGAATGATGTTCCGCCTGACACTAGGAATAGAGGAGTAGACCGATGGATATTCTATCATTTCTTCGTGCGGCTAAATCACAGGACGCTTCTGATTTACACCTGGTCGTCTCCAACCCACCGGTAATGCGTATTCACGGTTCGTTACACCTTATGAGCGAAGTACCCCCACTTACAGCCGACGACATTGACAGGGCACTCGACTGGCTAACACAGGAAAAAGAAAAGGCCAACTTTGAACAGACCATGGAGCTGGACTTCGGCTGTACCATCCCTGATATCGGTAGAATGCGCTGTAATGCGGCAAGACAGCAGGGGACAACTACTCTCGCCATTCGACTGTTGCCCCAGACTATACCCAGCATTGAGGCCCTGATGTTACCTAATGTGTGCCGCGACCTTGCTCTGAAACGCCGTGGCATGCTTATCGTCAGCGGACCTACCGGGAGCGGTAAATCTACCACACTGGCAGCGATGATTAACTTTCTAAACAGCCACGAAAGCCGCCGTGTCGTCACCATTGAGGATCCTGTCGAATACATCTACCCCAATCTCAACTGCACCATCAGCCAGCGTGAGCTAGGCACTGATACCCTGTCCTTTGCCGAAGCGCTAAAACATGTGCTACGACAAGACCCAGACGTTATCCTGGTCGGTGAAATGAGGGATGAAGAGACAGCCGCGGCCGCACTATCCATCGCTGAAACCGGGCATCTGATACTCACCACCGGCCATGCTCCAAGCGCATCTCAAGCGATTGAGCGTGTTATAGACCTGTTCCCTCCACATGAACGCCACCTGGCTCAGTCAAGGCTGGCTTCATTAGTCATTGGTGTACTCTGTCAGACCCTTGTCCCCAGAGCCGATGGTACAGGACGGGTCGCGGCGATTGAGATTATGCTGGCTACTCCAGCAGTAAGGAACCTCATCAGAGATGGGAAGATTTACCAGCTACCGAACTTAATTCACACCCACACCCGTGAAGGGATGCAACTGCTCGACCAGGCCTTGCTCACCCTCCATCAAGAGAAGCTGATAACTCGTGATACCGTCCTGACCTTCTGCAACGACAATGAACAGGTGGAGAGACGGATCGCCAGTAATGGCAATCAGTCAGACAGCCCGGCAAACGATAATATAGATAATATATCTGTAAACATGGACGCAGTCGAATCGTGGAATCCAACTACAGAACAAGCCCAGCGGATGACCTCTTATCTTAAATAAATAGATAAGAGCATGAAAAGAGCCTGCAACCCAATTCCAGGTTGCAGGCTCTTTCTTTTTCGGGGAGAGATAATTGACCGGACTGGCTAACGACAACTAAGGTGTTGTCTGGGTGACACCGCCTTCGGAGTCAAACGTATAGGTACAGTTCGATTGGACTAAACCATCCGCGTCGAGCCCTGTCATTTAGGCACTCAATAGTAACGGAGTGGTATCTGTTGTCACAACGAGATCCATGTCAGCAGTGGGTTGCACCGCTGACGGACTTATCACCCCAGTGGTACTATCGGCCGGCATGGCCATAACCGCTGTCTGGACATTGTATAGTTCGGTCTCGTAGGACTCGGTTTTCCCCTGTCCGATGAATTTACCGACGTTGGGAATAGCCACGGCAGCCAGTGCACCGAGGATGGCTACTACTACCAGTAGCTCAATCAGAGTAAAACCCTTCTCCCCGAAGCGGAACCCCCTAAATATCCGCTTCATCACCCAATACCTCCTTATATAATTACTCGTCCCTCATACCCAGATTATCACAACCATGCTGTAGTTCAATGGCTCATAGGTCACTGACACTTCACAAGACAAAAGTACTCATAGTTGAAGGGTGACCAAAGTAACACCTCGGCCGACCATAAGGCCATCAATCCTAAAGGGTGCCGGATAGTACTTTGGTACTTGATACTTTGGTCAACAGGCTCCGGCTGCTCTTGACAAGCGTCACCTTCAAGCATACTTTAGTAATTAGGGGCATAGCAGTACAATACACTTTGTCTACACACCCCCTACCTCTGTACTGCATGCAGGAGCGGTGCATGAAGCACCAAGAAGAGTTATTAGTAATCAGTCATGCCAGCACAATCATTGTCTCTGGTCTGGATATCCAGCGGATGCTGCATAGCCTCACCGAAGAACTGAGGAAGGTGATAGACATCAGCTGGGCAGCCATTACGCGAATTGAGGAGGGCAATGTTTATTTTCTGGCCCTGTGGTCCAATACCGCTTCCACCCGTAAGGTTGGAGACCGAATACAGCTTAAAAGTACCGCCTACGAGTGGCTGGCTGCGAACAGAGCAGTAACAGTAGAATCTGACCTTCTTCAGGAAAGCCGATTCACCAACAGCAGATATCATCTCAAGCAGGGAATTCGGTCGATTGTCTATCTTCCTCTTATAAGAGAAGGTGAGATAACCGGCAGTATTACCCTGGCCAGCCGCCAGCCCCATGCGTACAATCAACGGCATATCAGCATCCTCGAGCGGCTAACTCCCTTAATCACAGCCCAAGTTGAAAATGCCCGTCTCTACGGTGAGGCAGTTGAGACGGCCCGGATTGATGAGTTGACCGGGCTATATAATCGGCGGGCAATGAATGAGATGATAGCCAATGAAATCAAACGCTGCTCTCGCTATGGGGGCGTGTTCTCGCTCATTATCCTTGACATTGATACCCTCAAGAATATCAATGACACCTACGGGCATCTCACTGGTGATAATTACCTTCGGCAGGTCGGTAGCATCATCAGGGCAGCGGTAAGGAGTACTGACCGGGCTTTTCGTTATGGCGGAGACGAATTCGCCATCCTGCTAGCACAGACGACAACCGATGACGCCACCATGGTAGCCGAACGAGTTCGTCAGGAGGTGGCTTCTGCTACTCGGGAGATAGACATCCCGATTACGTGCAGCCTCGGCATAGCCAGTTGGCCCGCCGGAGGTCCTGATGTCAACGACCTAATCAACGCCGCGGACACAGCCCTTTATCAGGCCAAGCGAGAAGGCGGTAACCAAAGCAACACCAGTGTCACCGTTAGTACTGGAGATGCTCGAGACAGCCAGAACATCCCACCACAACAACCAGGTAACCGGTTGCGTTTTTCCCGAATATAGTTCAAACTATCTGTGTAAATATCACATAGAAAAAGAGAAGATTTAATACCTGTGGGTCAGCTTAGACGTAAGCAAGCCTGTAATAAGGAGCAAGAGATATGGATAAAGGCAGGATTCGAGTCCTCGTTGTTAGTCAGCAATCCCTGATCCGGCACGGCATAGCCCATTCGCTCGCAAGTGCTGAACACGTGGAAATCATAGATTCGGTCGAGGTCAGTGAGGGAGTGTTGGATAGCATAGACACTTCACCACCAGATGTCGCCGTCGTCGATATTGATGATACCAACGAACATGGCCTGACGTTAGCCCGCAGAATCAGGCAACGCTCACCAAGCATTGGCGTTATTCTGCTCACGGTGAACCTTAATGATGACCAGCTCTTCCAGGCACTCAAGGTACAGGCCGCAGCCTGTTTGGACAAAGAAATAGGCAGTGATGAACTGATAATGGCCGTAGAGCAAATCGCCAGCGGGCAACACCCTATAAACGAGAGCCTAGCTGTCCGTCCCAGAGTAGCAGAAAAGGTGCTATCCCAGTTCCAAAAACTCTCATGGAAGAGTGATACCGAGGATATCCTATCACCACTAACTCCCAGAGAGATTGAGATTCTCGATTACATAGCTAAAGGCTTCCTCAACAAGCAGATTGCGATTGAACTCGGCATTAGTGAGCAGACTATCAAGAACCATGTCACTTCTATTCTACGCAAACTGAATGCAAACGCCCGCACTGAAGCGGTAGTACTTGCCATTAAGCAGGGCGTAATTTCAATCACCTAGCGACTCCCAGTCTCCGAGAGTGCATCCTATGACTCACTAGCGGCTAAAGCCACAGCTAGGCAAGCTGCTTTAGTACCAGGTTGCCATTCGTGCTGTCCCGAGTTGCCTGCCCCCCCAAGACCCTCTTTCATTCTACACCCGAATCAACCCTGCATTTCTCACCCCAGGCTGGTATCAAATGACTACTCCCTTCGATTATGCTTCCTTTGTGATAAACCAGGCAAGTTTTGTGATGTTTTTGTGACCTGCCCTGACTAGACTTTAAGTACCAGTACGAAAGAAAGGTATGTTTAGAAAACGTTTAGGATTTTGCCCCTGTTCTTTAGACTTTGTTTGGTAACAGCGGCATATAGTAACTTGCGAGGGTTGGTCTGGCGCAACACGTGCCATGACGTGCGCCTAATAACTCGTCCATCGCTGAAGTGGAACGGAGGACAGCTTGAGAAGCATCAGATACCCCATGGTACAGTCAGAAAATGGCCGGGTTTGGCAGAAGCACTGTGGATTCCTGGACCTGACTACTGAACAATTTATGGCTGTCCAGGAGACTCTCCTGGTCCAGCAACTCGAAAGAATCGGTAATTCGCCCCTGGCAAGAAAGTTAATGGGTGACCAGACCCCTAAAACCATTGAGGAGTTCCGCCGTCTGGTCCCTCTCAGTACTTATCAGTACTACGCACCTGAGTTCGAATCAGGCGACGAAGACGCCCTGCCAGAGAAACCGTATATCTGGGCCCATACCTCAGGAGGCTCCGGCACCTTCAAACGAGTCCCCTACACTCGTGAGTTCTACTACCACACACTGGACAGCCTGCTAACAGCCTTTATCTTAGCCTGCTCGAAAAAGAGGGGGCAAAGTGACCTGATCGAGGGTGATAAGGTACTGTTCAATGTGGCACCAACTCCTTATCTATCGGGAATACTGGCTTCCGGGGCATACCAGACGTTCAACCTGAAAGCTGTCATGCCTCCTGATGAACACGACA
>CP070842.1:688183-738388 GCA_020342155.1 Dehalococcoidales bacterium | reverse complement strand
TGAAATCCTTTTCGGATATCTTTTAGAGATTTTCTTTGTCCCTTTCGACGATATCTTCTTTGCTCGTATTCTGCATCAAGATTTGTTTTATTTGAACCATCGGGATTTGGCTTTTCTCTCCAAGCCTTGCTACTGGCTCGGTTCTGGTGTTTTCTACATTGATTTACCTGGTTTCGTTGAAGGCCCTTGTCCTCGCACGACAGCGGTTTCAGTAATTGGCAGACAACTATTCTTCGATTATCAGGATACAGTATGGAGGATAAAAGTACTGTCTGATGCGGGGAATGCGGACCAGGCCAAATTAGATTACGAACATATACTAGGGACCCTTCGGATTCTTGACTAACTGACTCTCTCAACGCCAGCAGGTGAACTCCCAAAAGCCTGCTACGGCACGAGCGGGGTTAAGGGGCGGACTTCCTGATACCTGTCCGGGTTACCCTCGATAAAGTCCCAGATGTCATCTGGCGTGGCCGCGCCGGGTTCAACCCCGAAGTGCTTGTCGGCCTTGCCAAAGGCATAAGCCACCAGCCAGGAACAGATAGGGTATTTGCCGTCGGGAACAAGCCGTCGGAACACGTAGGCCCCCAGCAGCATCCAGTCGAGAAAGTGTGCCACAATCTTCAGATACCCGTACTTCTTACCGACCTGTTTCTCTGCGGCGGCGACAATCAGCTTGACCTCGTCCGGTGTCAGGTTAGTGGCACGGTGGACGGCCACCAGGTCTTCCTTCGGCGGGCCGTACTGGAGCCAGAGTCGGTGACGCTTGACCCGGCTTAGTGCTTCGACAACGATGGCTTCCTTCAAGTCCCCCGCCTCCACGACAAGACCGACATGGTTGACCTTGGTACGTTTCTCCCCGATGCCCCGTGTAAAAAACCGTATCGCCCGACTGATAAACGCATGACCTCGGGTAAGAAAAACATCCCCGGGTTCAAGTAAATCGCTCATGATACCCTCCTTATTAAGCATCTTCTTGATAAGGATTGCTGTATGATAAGCCCCCGGAACGCCATAGTCAAGAGGGTGTTCTCATCCATTCTTTCAACGAGCCTGTGGTATTCTCTTTTCTTATAGCTCATTCCTGTTTAGTAGTGATGGCCCCATCCCCTTAATCCCCTTCCCCAGAGGGGAAGGGGAAGATATACTAAGAGGGGCTACGCCCCTCTTCAACTCCCCTTTAATAGTGCTTCAAATGTTTATTTACCCCAAAGGCTTCACCTCTCTTAGACTATCCGCTCGTAGTTACTGGCTAAGCTCTTGATAGAATAATGTGGCACCCTCTAAGGTGCGAACATCCCCAGCCAAGAAACTAGCCCCTCACCGTTTTGGGGTGTCCAGAGGGGTGAAACCCCCTTTGGAACGGGGGTTCAAGGGGGTGTCCCCCTTGGTTTTCGTCATTCGTGGAGAGACGGACTGTTCCCCCTTCTCTCTTTTTGGGGAGTTCAGAGGGTGGAACCCTTCTCGAACGGGGATTTAAGGGGGTGTCCCCCCTGGTTTTACCATTGCTTGACATCCTTTCGATTTGCTCCTAGACTGTGAACACGGAGACAGCATAGAATCGTACCCGGAAGTGCAGTTGATAACACTATAATTTGACAAAAGCAGGAGGAAGCTATGGCTGAAAGTGTAGACGACGTATTGATGCTTCTGAAAGGATTTAGCTTCGATGGCGACACCGGGAGGACAATTAGCGACCTCTATACAGCCGTGAGCGGGACCGGCTGCACGAGGGACACCCCTTTTGCTATGCCAGTGTGGCTTGAAGGAGACGAAAGACCTGCGGGTGTAAACAGCTATCTTGATCCTGAAGGCAAGCGAGTCCATATAGTCTGGCAATCAGACAACTCCGGGGTATCCCATGTAATCGATGTCGTTCTCGATGCCCCTTCACTGGCAAAAGAGCCACACGAAGAAGGCGAATCATGTGATATGTGCAGTATCGATATGATGAAAGCGATGTTGCAGGAGGATACTGAGGGAGAATAATAGAGCAACTATACTTCACTATCGACGAGTTCCGTAAGATGAAGATGCAGCCATCACTGGAGAGGGGGCTGAGGTCCTTCTTTGTGAAACCGGAAGGGAATAGTATGCCAGAACTTACCTACCACCATATTTGCATTCCAACCAATGTCGTTCGTCCTGATGAAGAATACAACGAGCAGTTCAAATTATACGCATCAGGATACTCCCAGAGTCCCTATGGTATCGAGTGGATGCGCTTCGAGCCGGAGTGCCCTCTACCTGAGATTGTGAAGACGGTTCCACACATTGGCTTCGTCGTGGATGACCTCGAAGCAGCCCTGTCAGACAAGGAAGTGCTGGTCGCACCTCTCAACCCTGTTGACGGTGTAACGACAGCCACCATTATATATAATGGTTCTCCAATTGAGTTCCTTCGATTCGACCGACCCGAGTCCGAGATATGGCCACATGAATTGAAACATAGAACCATGCAGAAACTCACGTATCATCACTTCGGTGTACCGACTAGCACCCCTCGCCCCGAAGACCAATACATGCCGAAGTATAAGACCTACGCGTCAGGGTATTTAGAGAACCCCTATGGTGTTGAATGGATGCGCTTTGAACCGTCCGCCCCACTGCACGAGTTGGTAAAGACGGTCCCACACATAGCTTTCGTGGTCGATAACCTTGAAGCAACCATAGTCGGCAAGGAAGTACTGGGTGAGCCCAACAGTCCATCCAAGGGCATAACCGTGGCCATGATTGCTGACAATGGCGCCCCGGTTGAGTTTCTCCAGTTCGAGGGTCCTGAGTTCGAGGTGTGGCCACGCGACGCCAAATTCCGACCCAGGTAGCTGGTATCGCTGAATAGGTGATTGATTCCTAAGAGGGCAGGTGAGTCATGGAGCAGCAGAAGGGATACGTTGACTCAGACTACTTGCAGATGGTAGCCGAGCTTACCGAACACGTCAAGAAGAGAAGCTATGAGAATATGCATCTGAAGGTTGGACAGAAAGTGCTTGACTTAGGTTGTGGCACAGGCATAGACACTATAGCCCTCGCTCAGCTTGTAGGAGAGACCGGGCGAGTGGTCGGGGTGGACTACGATAGTGCTATGATTAGTGAGGCCAACGATAGAGCGAATGAAGCTGGTGTAGCCATGTGGGTTGAGCATAGGCTCACTGATGTAGAGGTATTGCCGTTCCCATCTGAACAGTTCGATTCATGTCGCAGTGAACGCGTTTTCCAGCACCTGTTGCACCCTGCCCAGGTTCTTTCTGAGATGTCCCGGGTGGTCAGGCGTAACGGCTGGGTGGTTGTGGTAGACACGGATTGGGGAACACTGTCTACTGACACATCGCAGACCGACATCGAGCGACGCTTGGCTCGAGTGATTTCTGAGCATACGCATAACAATGGTTATGCTGGGCGACAATTATATCGCCTATTCAAGCAGCAGGGGCTGGTCGATATCTCAATTGAACTATTCCCACTGTACGTAACTGATTATACCCTTGGTAGGCAAGGTGCACTTCTCGATGAAGTTGAGCAGGAAGCTCTTTCGATAGGAGTCATAACCAAAGACGAGTTGGAACTCTTGCACAGAAACCTTGAGAAAGCGGATGCCGCAGGTACTTACTTCTCGACTGTTTGTCAGGTAATGATAGCGGGACGAAAGGTCTAGTAGTCGGATTACTTAATAACTTTCACTAGAGAGGTCACTCAGTTGCAGGAGATTCTGAGTGTGTGTAGTCCCTCCCACCCCAGGAAAAGGAGGACATGATGCCAATATACGAATATCATTGCCCCAAGTGTAAGATAGAGTTCGAGCTAAAGCGTCATATGAGTGAATACAACCAACCTGCGATATGTAGTCAATGCGGTTCCAAGGCACAGAAACTGATATCAGGGTTCGCCTCCAAGACCGGTTCATACCTCCAATCACCCAAGCCACCCTTTCGGAGAGCGAAAGCCGGTCAATAGATAAAGTGGGAGGATAAAATGACCACAGTAAACAGTTTCAAGTTCGGTTCGATAGTCCTTGACGGTAAGAAGTACAGTCGTGACGTCTTCCTATATCCAGACGGCGGTATCAGGAAAAGGAAGGGCGGATTCTGGAAGTTTGGCAGTCACGCTATCAAGCGAGAGGAGATTGAGGAACTGGTCAATACTGCACCAGATATACTCATAGTGGGAACCGGGACAGATGGTGCAGCTAAGCTCAATCCAGATGCAGGCGCTTTCCTGAAAGGCTCAGAAGTGGAATCGGTAGTGGTTCCTTCACAAGAAGCGGTCGAAAGGTTCAACGAATTATCCTCTCAAGGCAAACGGCCAGCAGCCCTGATCCATATCACCTGTTGAGCCAAGAAGGCTAGATACGCGCTCCAAGGGAATAGGAAAGTATGAAAGGTTTTCGGACTCCCTCTTGGTTTCGGCAAAAAAGGCATGCAAAGGGGACGCAGATAAAAGCCCCGACCAGTAAACCTAAACAGCCAAAGGCGAAAAAGCGAGCCTGAACCAATTGATTAAGATAAAGATGCAGCCTTCACTAGAGAGGGCGCTGAGGTACTAAGAAATTCCGGGAGCGTAGCGTTTATCAGGAAAGGAGATACGAGATGGTAGCCGAGCCTGAAGTATTGGCGAGGATGATGGCCGAGGAGACAATAGAACCTGAGTTGCCTATCTGTGACCCGCACCACCATCTGTGGGACCGCACTGCCCGCGATGACCGCCCCAGAAACACCTACCTGCTCGACGAGCTACTAGAGGACATCGGCGACGGCCACAACATCGTTCAGACCGTGTTTGTAGAGTGCCATTCTATGTACCGACAGGGCGGACCCGAGGAGATGCGCCCCATAGGTGAGACGGAGTTCGTGCAGGGCATTGCGGCCCAGAGCGCCAGCGGGCAATACGGTACAACCAGAGTCGCCGCCGGGATAGTGAGTCATGCCGACCTCACGCTGGGTGCTGCCGTAGCACCCCTGCTTGAGGCGCATATAGCCGCCAGCGTCAATCGATTTCGTGGGATTCGGCATTCAAGTGTCTGGGATGCAAGCCCTGAACTTAGCCGCTATATGAGCCCTCCCAGGGGACTGCTACTGGATTCCAGGTTCCGCGAGGGATTTGGCTGCCTGCAAAAGTACGGCCTGAGTTTCGATGCCTGGCTCTACCACCCGCAGATTACGGAACTGGCCGACCTGGCCAGGGCCTTTCCCAATACCACAATTATCCTGGACCACGTCGGGGGAATAATCGGTATCGGGCCATACGCCGGGAAACGTGAGCGAATATTCGAGCAATGGAAAAGCAGCATCGCTGAGCTTTCGGCCTGCCCTAACGTGGTCGTGAAGCTCGGTGGCCTCGGTATGCCGGTCTGTGGCTTCGGTTGGGATGAACGAGCGACTCCACCGGACTCAACTGAGCTGGCTGAGGCCACGGCACCCTACTATCTCTGGTGCATTGAGCAGTTTGGGGTGGACAGATGCATGTTCGAGAGCAACTTCCCCGTCGATAAGGCATCGTATTCATACACGGTCATGTGGAACGCTTTCAAACGTATCGTTGAAGACTTCTCCCACTATGAGAAGGCTGCCCTGTTCCACGATACCGCCGTTAGAGTCTATCGTCTCTCCAGCGGGTACTGAGGCAAAGGGAGATTACGAGACACTTATACAAATGCTTGGGATGCATGCGGAACAACAGGTACTCTTCTGGATAATAATAGCCGGCGGTGCCCTGGTAATCACCAGTTATACTCATGGCTTTCTGACCCACCCGAACACTCGTGGTAATGTCTGGGGTGGCATACCGGCAAGGCTAAAACCACTCTATGTCGTTTCCATGCTGCTCGCTGCCGCCGGCTTTTTCGCTTTCACCTATTTCGTCCTGTGGCGACTGAATCCAGGTGAAGTTGTTATCGCCAAAAGTTTTGGCTTCACCATATTCATTGGCATATACATCGTCATCCTTGTACCGTCAGCCATGTGGATGCCCCTCACCTTCGCCATGCTCACCTACCCGAGCGAGGGTCTCTGGCTGAGAATACGGGTTACACTGGCGCTCGTCGGTGTAGCCTCACTGGCCCTGCTTATTATACTACTCACACTCAATACCCGTGAACCAGCAGTTGCTTACTGGTTTGCTGTTGGGGGAGCGGCTGCATTTTGCCTGCAAACGGCGGTGCTAGATATGCTGGTGTGGCCGGCGTTCTTCAAAGTCTAGACTGGAGCCTGCCAGCCTGAACCACATCGCATGTCTGAGCCGGCTATTAAACCCTAACGCAATTCACGAAGCGCCCTCTGTGCAGCATGGTATCCACACATACCATGCACACCTGCTCCCGGAGGCATAGACGAGGAGCAGAGATAGACTCCTTTCATCGGTGTGGCATAAGCGTGCCACTGTCCCATAGGTTTGACTAGAACCCGGAGGGGATTCTGAATTCCACCGGCTATATCGCCCCCAACGAAATTGGGATTGTATTCCTCCATACTAGCCGGGTTCATCACGCTGCGCGCTAGGATGCTGTCACGGAAACCGGGGGCGAACCGCTCTATCTGAGATTCTATCCTTTCAGACATATCGGAGGCCGAGCCATTCGGAACGTGGCAATATGCCCAGACAACCTGCCTGCCATCGGGGGTGCGCGTGGAGTCAAAAAGACTCGGCTGCGTCAGTAGCACCAGCGGCCTCTCCGGATGCTTGCTTTTCCAGACATCACTTTCCGCTTCGGCAATTTCCTCAGATGTACCGCCAACATGCACGGTAGCTGCTTTGAGGCAGTCCGAAGCCTTCCAGGGAATCGGCGCCTCTAGCACCCAATCCATCTTAAACACGCCCGGCCCGTACTGATACCCCAGCAGGCGTTGTCGATAAGAAGCGGGCAACCTGTTAGCAGCGATTGCCGCCAGTTGCCGTGGGGTTACATCCAGCAGAATCACCCTCGCTCCCGGCAATTCATCCAGCGATCGAACCTCGACCCCTGTACGCACCTCCCCACCTAACGCAATCAGATACTGCGTCATGGCATCAGCAATTTTCTGTGACCCGCCTTTTACCACCGGCCATCCAACAGTATGACCGGCCGCACCCAGCACCAGTCCAAAAGCAGCCCCTTGAGGTCTATTCGTTGGCAGGATGGAATGTGCCGCAATACCAGTAAAAAGGGCGCGTGCCCGGCTTTCCTTAAATTGACTTCGGGCAAGATGACCGATAGAGTGGATTGCCAACGTGCCAAATCGTACAAAGGTAATGGGGTGTCTGGGGAAATGTCGCGGTGCCAGGATGTCGTCAAGTAGCTTGTCCCAGTCCTTGGTCAGTGGTTCCATGAGAGCCCGGTAGCTTTGGCTATCCGACCCTAGGGCTTCTGCGGTAGCTTCGACAGAGCGTTCCAGCAGTACCGCCGTGCCATCATCCAAGGGATGGGCCAGTGGAACCAGCGAATGAACCCACTCGAGCCCGTATGATGACAGGTCAAGCGAGCGGAAGAACGGTGAAGCGACTGCCATTGGATGAACCGCCGAGAAAATATCGTGAATGAATCCGGGTAGCGTCATTTCACCGGAGCGCAGACCACCGCCAACCGTCTCCCTGGCTTCCAGCACCAGCACCGAGCAGCCGGAGCGGGCCAGCGTTATCGCCGCCGCCAGTCCATTTGGTCCCGAGCCCACTACAACGGCATCATATTCGAGTTTACCCGGCATGGGACTTGCTATTCCCGCGATTCCCCAGTAGCTTTCCGAACCACCAAAGAGGCATGTAGAGCAGAGTCCTGATTTGGGCGTTGTACCAGACGTTGCCTGCCTGCGACCACTGCATGCGGGTATCCACGCACTGGATATCGACACTGACCTCCGCTGAAATATCGAGGTATTCGGCCAGCGAGCCGAGTACATGTTTCCATATGCCTGTCTGCATCTTGGAACCCACCGTACGGAATGCAATCTCATAGACAGGGTCATTAGCACGGGCCAGACCAATGATTTGCACAGTGACAGAACCGCCCTCCTCAAAAGCGCTGAAAGTCACCCAGCCCGACTCAGGATGCCCCTGCGGAGTGATAAACGTGAATGATTTATCATCGGCGTAAAGTACCATCACGCCGGTTGATACCGGGCCTCCCGGTGTCGATGAGTCTATCAGCACCACCTCACCCGGTTGAATACCGGTCGGTGATGGGTAGAATCGGTTAAATGAGGGCTGAAAGCTGGGGAAATTTTCTTTTATGGCCTGGATTGCGTCCTCGGGAGTTACACCGACTTTGCTCACACGCAGACGATACGTCTTCTGCCAAAGCTGACCAAAGCCATCAACCGGGCCGACCACCCGTCGTCCTTTCATATTGATATTGATTGCCTTCGGGGGCATCGGCGGTACGCTCAGTCGCGAAACCGGCTTCGCCCAAAAAGATACATCACTTGGGGCGCTCTGCATAGACTTCTCGGGGGTATCATCACCTGGAGAGGCTCCAACCAACGAATATGCGTCTTCTCGCTTATCATAAACGGACACTACCCTACCCAAGCCAGTTACCTCCAGGACATCCCGGTAATGGTCATTCACACCAAAGGCCAGTAGATGTTGTCCGCGTCTTCTTGCCAGCGCATTTAGTTTGACCAGCATACTGGTCCCCAGGCCGTTCATCGTTTGTACTGCGTTAAAATCCAGGATTATGTAATGTATTGTACCCGACACCTCCGAGGTACAGGCATCCAGTATCGGTTCTTCATCGGGACTGTTGAGTTCGGAGGGTAGCTCTATAAGGCATGCTCTGGCACTAACTCTAATAACTTTCACGATGACCTCCTTTCCCGAAGGTCGAAGAGATTTTGCGGTAGTTTTCTCTCCCCGGATTTCCGTCACGTAGCGTACTTACTCGCCAGCCCTGAGGGCAACCAGTATCACCCCCGGGCCACCGTTGGCACCAAGAGCCGCCCCCATCTTCAAGACAATAGTCTTTTTCGCAGGGAAAATGGGGCCAAGCCGTGTTCTGAGGGCATCTGCCCGTTCGGGGGCGGTGCTGTGGACAATAACCAATTCCCGGATGTTTTCCCTAGAACTCACGAAATTATAGAGCTCGTCCATTCCCCTGGAGACAGCGCGTACCATACCGGCGCGTACAATCTCGCCGTCGCGGAATGTAAGTAGAGGTTTTACATTAAGTATATTGCCGGTGGCGGCGATTGCCCGGTTGACACGCCCGCTTCGTGCCAGGTACTTCATCGTATCGAACATGCCGAGCATTTCAATCTGGCGAATAGCTTTGTGGGTTTCTTCGAGCACCTCCGGTAGGCTCTTCCCCCTCCGCGCCAGTCTGGCGGCTGCCAGCACAACCAGAGCCAGTCCACCCGAGTTGAACATAGAGTCGACAACCTCAATCGGGCACGCTGGCTCGAACATCGCTTTTGCCAGCAGGGCCGAATTATAGGTGCCACTTATCTTGGAAGAGATGTGAATCGATATAATACCGTCGGTGTTCTTTGAATGCTTGGAATAGATACCTGAGAAGTCCGCTGGTGTGGGCTGAGAGGTCGCCGGATGAGCCGCGGTCGTGGTCAGCTTCTCAAAGAAATCGTCGCTGCCAAGGTCAACGCCGTCTCGGTAAACATCGTTACCGAAGCGAACATAGATAGGTACCACCCCGATGCCCAGTTCCTGCGCCAGTTCAGGGCTGAGGTCAGCCGTGCTATCCGTGATAACCTTTACTGCCATACCTTACCCTCACTAAACAGGCCGGAGGGTACCACCGAACACCTGCCAGGCCAATGCCGACTTGGCCACCAGGCTCAGTATGATATAAGCCCGCTCCCCGTAGAGATAGTCCCGCCACCGGCCCACCTTCTTATATTGCAGCATCATGTTGACCGCGAAGCTGTTGAAAAAGAGAAAAATGGTAAAAAAGATTGCATATACAAAACCCGGAGGCCCTCCAGCCTCATTGCCGGCCCCGATAAGGTAAATTGCGATAACAACCCAGGGAATTGCCCCGGCGAATACGCCGAACCAGTAAGGTGTCCAGTTCGTCTTCTCCGTCCTCTGGTTATAGAGTTCCATCAGCCAGCCGAAGAGAATCATGGTCGCGTTGACGGCGAAAATTAAGATAAGACTGGCGATATCATAGATACCAACCAGCATGGCAATGACCACAATCATCAACGAAGCACTTAGCGAATATTCCATCCAGCGAGCGTGGTTGATACCCTTTCCCAGATTGCGGGAATACCAGCCGAACACACCAGGGGCCGAAATCGAGAAGTGGGCTACTGCCGATATCAGCAGGAATGCAGCCACCAGCGGCCCGATGCGGAGGTCGATAATGGTGTCATAAGAAGTTACCAGCCTTTCTGTCACCGGGTTGAACACCTGGAACGCGCTGGTAACCGGCAGGGAAAAATCGCTGCTGAGTATCAGCATGAGGATTCCTTGAGTGAGGTGAAAAAAGCCCATGATGAGGTTAAAGCGACGAAGTCGAGGTATTGATACCCTGGTCTCTTCGTTCATGGAAACACCTCCATTACTTGGCAAAGATTGTCCTGACCGTTGTACTACTCTCCCGAACCGGGAGATTGCTCGGCTGCCTCTCAGCAGCCCGGTTCTCCGGGATGACCACAGCAACCTTGCCGCTTCCACACCTTTATCAGGTTGTTGCGCAATACGAGGTACAGCTTCCTGTAGAGCGGCATCGGAACAGACATATTGGTAAAGAAGGGCCTTACACCAGGCATTTCCTGTTTCCCCCAATACCCGTTATGTGTCCTGAATATATAACATAAACAGAGGGTTCTTGGCAAGCCATTTAGTACATGACAGGATAAATAACCTAAACCGATTCATTCCCCTGAATATTAGGTGTCCTACCGTCAGCAATAAAATCAGCAAAATGCCACCTTACGCCTCACCTCAGAGGCCTATGCCACAGCTTGCCGAGGGTAAACGTTTGCGTCCGATGTCCAGGAGTCGCGAACTCACCACCGGAGACATGCCAAAAAACTCAGGCTGCTCTTTCAAAGATTCCAGAGAACCATAACCGCCAACAAGACCATTAATGCGTGCCGCCACCGTAGAATCCATGAAATCACTAATATCTGGGTATACTGCATGGAACTGACGTATTAGCTCTCGCATCTGCTGCAGGTAATACTTCTGGTGATAGTCTTCAGCCAGGTGAAATACAGAATAGGGAACAATCTCGGTCAGGACTGCGCGCCCTAACCTGGCCTCTTCACGTTGCCTGGTTGCCAGGGCCAGTTGGCGTTGCTCATCACTATGATAAAAAATAACAGACCGATACTGCCTCGACCAGGGCTGCATGGTTGGACTATGGTTGTCCCAGAAGACCTTCAGCAGTTCCTCATAAGAGATTCTATCCGGGTCATAGTCAATCTGTATCGTCTCAGAATGGTCACCGATGTTACGATATGTAGGGTTAGCGGTTGTACCACCAGCATAGCCTACCCGTGTACGAACCACTCCATTGAGACTCCCGAACCGGGAGTCCGGTCCCCAGAATCAGCCCAAGGCAAATGTCGCTGTCTCTATTGTCTTCGGTGTAGTAGTATCGATTGTAGATTTATAAGTACTTTTCATCTCATTGTCCCTCTACCAACCGGGTAGACCTGGCTAATTATTATCAGTTAAAGCATAGTTCATCCGTGGGCAATAGTATGTGATTATTATCTCATCGAATTCGGTCGGCTTCGAGAATCGCACGGGTAATCTACTCCCATGCCTGTTTCCTATTCTGTAGGCATGGTATATACTAGAAGACGCATATCTGTTCTTGATACAGAAAACTGGAGCTTGGAAGTGGGAGTACAAACAGTCCACTATTACGGGTCTGCCCGCCTGTCAAGGTATCTAGCGATTTGCGGGATGTTAGCTCCATTAGCGGCAATCACTTGCGTACTCGCCGGGGCATCGGTTACACCGGGCTACGACCATATCAGAAATACCATAAGTGAGCTTTCCGCAGTAGGCGCACCTCACCCGGTATGGATGAATGCCGGGTTCATATCATATGGGATTCTAATGATTAGCCTGTCCTTTGCCGTGAGACAATGCCTTGCACCCCGGAGCGGAACCACAATAGTCTGGCTCATGGTAGTTATTCATGGCGTGGGGGTTATTCTGGCAGCGGTATTTCCCTACAACGCCGCCATAACGGAAGGAATACACTCACTGGAAGATATAATACACCACCTGGTATCAATTATAGGCTGTGTAGCGTTCATAATCGCGATGCTGGTAATGGCCAGAATGGTCTCAGCCGAGCCCGCCTGGCGTACTGTAACGAGACTATCCTTTGCTGCTATAGCCATTGTTTCTGTATTATTTGTGCTCTCTTTAATTCCTATCTTTGAAGATGTTGCCGGATTACTGCAGAAGATTTCCGCCCTGGCCATGTTCATCTATATCGAAGCGCTCTCTATCAAGTGCTTTACTCTATCCCCTGACCGCTAGTTGATAGAAAGCGGATGTAGTCGCATTCCCCTCCTACCTATTTTGGAGCGAAACAGTAAGCTTCTGGTAGCCCACACTAAAAGCATCCCGAACTGGTATTGAGAAGAAAGAGCTTGCACCCGCTCTACATTAAATTACAATCTCATGTTGCACCTGAATTCGTATACAAAATCCATATTCTGGGCGACAATCTATATACTGCCGGTTTTCCACGACTAGGGTAATTCACATTGACATCAGTTTGTTTGTGATGTAGACTGAACGTCCTTGTATATTACTAATACGTATCTACGACCAGCCCTGGAACACAATAGTGTTCCCGTGGATCCTGCAAATACACCAAGAACAACAACTTTAGTCCCAAGGCAATGTAAGTGACTGAGAGGTGATAATCATGTTGAGATATTTTACCGCAGTTCTACTATTGCTTGCTGTCGGGTTGCTACTAGCTGCTTGCGTTGCGCCTCCACCGATAGCTTCTTTCTCTATCGACTTATCTACAGGTAATGCACCATTAACCGTCCAGTTTAGTGACACCTCTCAAAACATCGTGACGGAGCGGCTTTGGGATTTCGGTGACGGCTCCGAGAGTACCCAGCAACACCCTTCCCACGAGTACACAGAAGCAGGCTTGCACACAGTCGGCCTTACTGTCACCGGGCCTGGTGGGACAGATACTGCAATACAAGAAGGAGCAGTCCACGTGGAGCCAGGTCCACCCACAAATATGGTGGTCAATCCTACGCAAATAGATATACAGGTGCATAGTACTGTCCTATTATACGCGATTGTATATGACCAGTTTGGTAACGAGGCCGCTGCGCAGCAGGTCACCTGGAGCTTAACCAGTAACCGGGGAAACATAGACTCTGACGGTATGTTTACTGCTGGCAATGAGGCAGGTTTCTTTCAAGGACTGATACTGGTTACTTTCGACCTAGATGAACTAGTAATTGAATCTTTAATAGATGTGACTGTCCGACCAGGGCCTCTCGACGGTGTAGTAATAGCACCCTCCAGTGTTACCATAAATATTGGCTCGACCCAGGACTTTAACTTCAAAGCCTTCGATGCCTACGGAAACGAAATTAGTGGGCTACAAGCATTATGGTCATTATCTCAGCCTATGGGCAATATAGATACCACAGGCAGGTTTAAGGACTATACGAAGACTGGTGTGTTCTCTGGTCTTGTAGTAGTAGAAGTTAAAGAGGACGACACAAGCATAAAGGCGACTGCTAATGTAACCATATTACCAGGCCCTCTCTTTACTCTCACCCTGGAGCCAGAAACAGTCACTGCGAGCGCGGGAAGTACAATAAGTTTCAACGTAGAAGCATACGACTCCTACCAGAACCCAATACCCCAGGATCTCCTGCAGAGTTCGTGGGAAGCCAGTGGAGGGAGTATAGATTCTGCAGGCGTCTTCACGACGCCCAGTGAGCCCGGACTCTACGAAGTGTCTTTAATTGCGGCGTATCGTGGGCAGCAGAGCACAAGGATAGCATGGGTGGCGGTTGGTACTGCTCCGGGAATAATGGTCAAATTCACCTTCAACGGTCAACCGCTGTCGGACTTTACGCAAGCTCAGCCCGGAATGTATCTAATTGATACTCAGACTTCAAGTAGTACCGGATTTCTTTCTACATATTACCAGAGCACAGATACCTACTTCATTTATGGAATCTCCGCAGGTAGTTATCGGGTAGGTCTCACAGGTGTGGATGTCGACGGGGACGGTCTTATCCTGGCAGGCGACTTCCAAAAGTACACGATCGGACCGGTGGTCACAATAGATGCTGAGACAATTGGCATAGCCCAGATGGAGGTAGCACGTGTTATTCACCTGACGTGGCCCTTTGACAATGCGACGACCCACCCGGGAGGAATACATGATCCTCCTTCTGCGACTAATACCTTTCCCGCAGGACCAGTAATGTTCGAGTGGGAGCCACTACCCGAGGCTTCTTACTATACGGTTGAAGTGCGAAATCCAGATACGGGCGAAGTGATACGTCGTGAAGTAACTGAGACCGAGGTAACCGTACAATTAGAACCCGGTGAATACGAGCTCAGTATAAAAGCCTACAATGCAGAAGGCTCCATTGTAGGTATGCTTGGCATCAATTATACGAATGGGTGGAGCATTCATTACGACTTCAGAGTGAACTAGGGTGCATAATATAGAGCTAGTATTATCCCGGGACTTTATCTGTTATTGATTTTCTTGTTTTAATATAATCCTCCGAATCGATATAAAAGCTCCGGGTATTTTGCACAAAAAGGCACTCTCAGGGATAAATAAATAATACAACTTCACAACCGTCAGGCTGAATGTTAAAATGCAACAAGAAAAACTATGATAGGTAACGTATTCTTCGACTTGGATGGCACTCTCACTGACCCGAAAGAAGGTATTACACGATGTATCCAATACTCTCTAAAGCAACTAGGACGACCCTACCCTAGCGACCTTAAGCCTACGGATTTCATAGGCCCTCCTCTTCGTTCTACTTTTGCAAAGTTACTTTGTTCTGACGAGAAGCCCTTGATTGAAAAGGCGATGAGTCTATATCGCGAAAGGTTTTCAGAGGTCGGTATCTTTGAAAATATGGTTTATCCAGGGATTGACGAGGTGTTGTCTGCGTTACACGAGAAATCGTTGAGGCTTTACGTAGTAACCACAAAGCCAACAGTCTACGCAGAAAGAATTATCAAACACTTTTCCCTTGCTCAATGGTTCAGTGACATCTTTGGTACAGAATTGGATGGCCGCTTTGATAATAAGGCAGAGCTCGTTGAATTTATTCTAAGGAATCTGAAGCTAGTTCCAGAGGAAACCGCAATGGTTGGCGATAAAAAAGAAGATATTATTGCAGCGAAGTCGAACCGAATAAGGACTATCGGCTTTACCTATGGATATGGGAGCAAGCAAGAAATCAGTAATTCAGCTCCTGATTACGTTTGTAATAGCCCTTCTGAGGTTCAGATGACAATAATGAGCATCTGCGAAACAGTTTGAGAAGTCCCACTTACGAAGACACGGTATGCGTGTGGAATACGCCGATTAAGAAGGACGAGGATACTCTTCGGGATAATCTATACCAAACTTCTGACACAATGCAGAGACATCTTTGATATCTTTTTCCTGACATCTATATCCCGTATGGAATTTAGCCAGATACTCTGGTGAAATGCATCTGACCGAACATCCATCTATCTTCCCGGTTCCAGAAAGTGAACCGGTTGGATACATGAAATCTATCTCGGTTGGCCCGTAGATCCCGTTTCCTTTATCATCGAGAACGATGACATGAAAATCTATCTCACGCCCCTCATTATCAACTAAGACGAAGTTCCAGGGACGGGTATCATCTCGTTCCACATTTTGATAATGCCGCTCTTCCAGCAGCTCAACAACCTCTTGCAGGTCCTTCTGCTGAATAACAATGTCCAAATCTGCGTGAGGACGTGTCTGCTCTCCAAGGAGAGCGTCGACACCCCAGCCACCATCAATCCAGATTTGAATTCCCATTCTGTCCAGCTCTGTATAGAAGGCAATTACATCTGTAGAGGTCATCGTTCTCCTAATCTTTCTCTAGTTCCTCAATCGGAAAACTGGGGGCCTCTTCATCGTATATATGGGAGTATCCCAACCGACCTCGTCCAGTGATACTAACCGACGAAAACGCCCCTTAGCCTCTCCGATAATATAAGCAGACGTGTGTAGCAGGATAACGTTCTGCAGCCAGCCAGCGATGATTATCCGTCCGGTGTAATCTGCTGTCTGACCTTCTCTATTTCCTCACGAAGGCTGTGCCTTGGGGCTGGTCCTCCCCAGCCAACCGCCTTTCCATTGATGAAGATACCCCGGCAAAGGCCGTATTCGTCCCGAACCTTCGGGTCGTCAGCAGAGTACTCACGGAGTACTACCGAGTCACCAAACTCCCCGGCTACTTCCCGTACACGCTGGGCTTCCCCATCGTATGTACCGCATGAACGAGTCGTAAACAGGTCAACAACTACTTTCCCGACTACTGGCTCGAATACATAATTCGGTTCGAGAAATCTGGGTGGTTCAGCCGAATCGTCAAATACCTTCCATAACAGAGCCATATTGCTCATGTGTATCCTTGCACCGACGTCAGTCACTTCAGCGATCTCACCAACCCGGCTGTATCCACAACTTCTCAAAGAAATAAGCCGGCATGAACCAGAAATCATGATAGTAGGCAGTGACGACTATCCCTTTCCGTTGTTGTCGGTGCGCTTCTTCCTCAGCAGCCTCCACCAGTGCACGGCCCACACCCTGTCCAGCGGCCTTTGTCGCTGACAAACATTGAATAACCATAAGCTCGCGCCCTTTTGGTCCGCAGGGAGCTATTTCAACCGGCATAGTGTAGAGAAATCCGGTATGTTTGCCATCAATGAGAGCAACCTTTATTCTCAGGTCGTATTGTTGTTGCTCACGTAGCCAGGGAATGCGTCGCCAGCAAGAAGCAGTGCCCTCTTCTGACTCCCCAACATGGGTGCAAGTACCGACAAACTCCTCGTCATCGGGTTGCATGTCC
Organism: Dehalococcoidales bacterium; assembly: GCA_020342155.1. GTDB lineage: Bacteria > Chloroflexota > Dehalococcoidia > Dehalococcoidales > Fen-1064 > W589. The sequence continues at coordinate 721,385 of CP070842.1, read as the reverse complement.
CTGATTATGATCTCCGGTTTCATATTTCCTATCTTTTTACCCGGTATTCTTCGCCGGACTCATTCGGTAACTGGCAGCAGAATAGCATATAGGCCGAAAACACGTCAATTACTATTATATTACTATTATATGGGCAGCTTGTAGTGAATTAAGGGCGTTCTGGTCTGGGTGGTGGCAATCTACATTGGATTCGAGCTATTTATATACAATCAGCCAACCGACGATTTAATTGGGAACCGTAGTTCAATAAATGGTACAATCATTGAAGTGACCGTAATGAGGGCTGATTCTACCAGTCACGGCAGTCACTTGGAAGGAAAGACAAGAGAAAGCAGGAGGACACACACAGTGGAGTATGAGAGGATTCTTTATGAGAAGGTCGAGCCAGAAATCGTCAAGATTACGATGAATCGTCCGGAGAAGCGCAATGCCCAGGACCCCCTCATGTTCTCGGAAATGACAGATGCTTTTATCGAGGCGGACCTGGACGAAGAGGTACGGGTGATAATCTTTGCTGGAGCCGGTAAGGACTTCTCAGCCGGCCATGACATGAGTGGCCAGGGGCATCCGGCGAAGGAAGGTACGGTGATGCGGAAAGCCCTGGACACCGAATTGACCGGGATGGAGATGAGGCTGAAAAGGGAAGACTACGTTTTTCTAAACCAGGGTATTAACATCCGCAACGTTAGCAAACCGACGATCGCAATGGTACAGGGTAATTGCCTGGCAGGGGGATGGCTGAACGCTTCGATGTGCGACCTTATTATGGCTTCCGAAGATGCCAAGTTCGGGGATCCGGTTGTCAGGATGACTCCGGCTGGCGTTGAGATTTTATTCCACCCTTATGATGTCGGATTTCGGAAGGCCAAGGAAATGCTCTGGACTGGCGACCCGATAACAGCGCAGGAGGCCAAAGAACTCGGTCTGGTAAGCAAGGTAGTACCGAGGGAGAAGCTCGAGGAGGAGACCCTGGCACTGGCCAAGAGGATTGCTCTGAGTCCCCCAGTAGCCGTCAGTCTGGTCAAGAGGTCAATAAACTTTGCCCAAGATGAGATGGGGCAGCGTAATGCCTGGCAGTACCATATGCTCATTCACCAGCTGTCTCACGCCAGTGACGAAACGCGGCGGTGGGGCGAGGAGAGGGCAAAAGCCATGCAGCAGGGTGGCTTAAAAGAAATGTTAAAGGAGAGAGATAGCAAATTTGCCCAATAGGTAGTTTTTACCGCTCTCTCCTTTGATAATAGTCTATCACCTTGTTGGCCGCTGAGGCTGCCCGAGATACGGTTGGGTAGAAGGGGATACCCTGCTTAACAAGCTCAGCAGTCACCTCACAGACGGTTTTCCATCTCTCGTCTTCCTGCTCCCTGTCGTCGACGTCTGGTGAGGGACTCCTGTCCGAGATTAGTCCCAGTACCGGTTTGTAATCATTGATTTGGGAATATTGTTTGACAATTCCCTCGGGTGTCAGACTGAGCATGGCCCATGGTGGCATACCCCTCATAGGAGGACCACCTCCACCACGGCGACCTCGGCTACCTGGCGGACCGCCCCAACCGGGAATATTTATGGAGGCAATAATCAGGTCGAAATCAGGATGCATAGCCATCATTTTCAATAGCTCGGCCGGGCCAAAATTTTCGTCTCCCATGTTAATTGAGAAGTCCGCCGGATTACTTATCCAGTCCCAGATTTGGACACCCTGGCTTCTCAGCTCCTCTCTAATCTCCTGAGGTAAAGGGGCAACATCAAGTCCGGCCTCTTCACACTGGTCGGCTGCCAGGACGGTGGCTCCTCCGGCTCCCGCCGCGACACCGGCTCTCCGACCGGTTATTGGTGGTAAATAGTGGAATGAAATAGCCACATCCACCAGTTCGTCAATACTGCTGACAGAGACCGCGCCCGATTGACTTATCATCGTATTCCATACTTCCGTTGCCCCGGCCAGAGAAGCAGTATGGGAGGCTGTCGCTCTAGTTCCTGCCTGTCCACGGCCTCCTTTAATTATCACGACCGGTTTTGTTTTGGTTACTTCACGGAGTATACTAAAGAAGCGTGAACCATTTTTAAGCCCCTCGATATACATCATAACAATCTTTATTTCCGGGTCGTCGCCAAAGTGCTCGAGGAAGTCACATTCATTGAAATCAATGGCATTGCCATAGCTTACCGCCTTGTTAAAATAGGCGCCTCTCTGTGTGGTTTTGTTGATAATCTCCCCCGATGCCTGACCACTCTGTGAGGCTAATGCTATCGACCCTGACTCTTTGGGGAATTGGGGTTGAAAAGCCATACCCATCTTGGGATAATAGACGCCAAGGCAGTTAGGACCAATAATACGTACGCCCCCTTCCTTGGCTATACGTAGTATTTCTTTTTCGAGCTCAATAGCATCCTCCCTGCCGGTCTCACTGAAGCGGGCGGTGAAAAGGTGAATGCCTTTAACTCCCTTCTGAGCGCAGTCACGCATAATTTGGGGTACCTGTGGGGCCGGAGCGGCGGAGATTACAAAATCGACCGGGTCGGGTATATCTTTGACAGTAGGGTAAGCTTTTATCTTCATTACCTCGGAGTATTTAGGATTGACCGGATAAAGAATACCTTTAAACCCGAATTCAACTAGAGCTCCAAAAAATTGCGAACCACGCCCCTCATCAGAAGCTCCGACTACAGCGATGGACCGAGGATGAAGAACTTCTTCCAATGAATGCTCAGCCATATATTATTCCTCCAACTAAACACTAAATCCATTATAAGGTCATGTTAGAAAATCTGCCACAAATATGCCGTGATAGGGCACTACATCATCTGGTATGTACCCGACGCCGCATTGGTGTATCGCAGAAATAGAACAATGCTTTATTGTGGCTGGCCAATCAGGTACAAGTAGAGGGGAAATATCCGCATCCGGCTTCGTCAAACGTAGTCCATTATTCCACCTGTTCCAGCCCAAAGGTCCATAACTTCAGCCACTCATTCATACTGGCTGTATATTTATTATAGCAGTAGCGGCTCAACCTGTTAAGTTTTGATGGGTGGTTCTGAATTGACACTAGCCAATACTAGGTTGCAATCCCGTCAAACAATGGATTAAATGCTCTGAAGAGACGGTTGCACCAGGTAAATAACCTGACTCTGCGTTTTCATCAATATATAAAGAGAGACGTAGCCACAAATACCAATTCCTTGACATTATGCCTCGTTGATGATAACTTAGGCAGGATTGAACACCTAGACATTCTAGGTATTCTTGCGGGAATATAAAGCCGTTACTCCCAAATAGTCGGGGTGTTGGCGTTCCTGATTTCCCACAAGACCATACTAAAGACGGCAGTTCTGACATGATAGATTCGAATGAGGTGACAGGGGCAAATATCCTGAAAGGTGAAGATATTCACCTCAGTTTCGACGGGGTAAAGGCACTCGACGGACTGGACTTCTCGGTCAAGGCAGGGAGGATTGTCTCGGTTATTGGCCCCAACGGCGCCGGCAAGACCTGCCTGATAAACTGCATAACGGGATACTATCGGCCCCAGCAGGGCCGAATCACCTTTAATAGACAGGACATATTGCACCAGAGACCTCACCAGATTGCCAGGCTGGGAATCAGTCGTACCTTTCAAGACCCAACCACCTACCCGAGCATGACGGCCCTCGATATCCTTATGGCCGGAAGGTACATCCACACCAGAGCTACGATTTTGGACGCGATGCTATTCTTTGGCAGAAGCCGACGCGAAGAGCTGGAAAGCCGCCAGATAGTAGAAGAAATCATCCAATTTACTCAGATTGAGGAACTGCGGAAAGTCCCGGTGGCCGCCATGTCTTTCGGGCAGCGTAAACAGGTAGAGATTGCCCGTGCCCTGGTGATGCAACCCACATTGATTATTCTCGATGAGCCAATGAGCGGCCTAGACGAGGTCATGAAGGAGATTATTACCGACCTGATTCTGAACATGTTCGACCGGGGAATGACAATTGTACTCATCGAGCATGATGCCCAGGTGGTAATGGAGATTTCGCACTCCATCATCGTCCTCGACAACGGCCGGAGGCTTACCGAGGGGACTCCTCGGGAGATAAGCCTCGATAAGCGCGTCGCCGAGGCTTATCTGGGGCTCTAAATATAGTGGACAAACAATGGATGCAGCCACGATACTGTTACAGTTAGTACTATCCGGGATACTGGTCGGTGGTGTCTATGGCCTGATCGGCATGGGTTTCGTCGTCACCTACCGGAGTGCCAACGTCTTCAACCTCGCCTACGGCCAGTTTGTCATGTTCGGTGCTTTCATTGCCTGGAGCTTCATCGGCTCTCCCCAGGAACCCCGGCTACCCTTACCTATAGCCCTCTTCCTGACCCTGATTGCCGTTATCCTGTTCGGCCTAGCGGTAGAGTATCTCCTCTTCCGCCGCATGATTGGCCGACCAATGCATGCGACTTTTATCCTCACACTGGGTATCATGGCCCTCCTGCACGGCGCAGCCATGCTGATATGGGGACCGGGTGTCCACGTTCTGGTGGAGACTGTCCCCCGGGGCGCAATCCACCTGGGCAGCATTGTATTATCACAGGAGTATGTCTGGAGCTTCTTCCTGGCGGTAATAATCGCCCTAGCCCTGGCACTGATGTTTCAGCGTACCAGGCTTGGCCTGGCAATGAGGGCTGCTTACGATAATCAGGTCGCCGCAAGGTGTCTGGGCGTAAGCGCCCGGATGAACGCACAGATCACCTGGGCGATAGCCGCCGTGATTGCCACTCTGGGGGGAATACTGATGGGCACCGTTCACGGAATCAGTACCACTCTAGGTGAATTGGTGATGATAGTCCTGGCCGTGGTCCTTATCGGGGGGCTGGACTCTCTTATCGGCTGTGTTCTCGGCGGACTAATACTAGCCATAGGTATGAACCTGTCCAGCTATTATCTTGGGCCACATCTTCCCGGCGTCGAAGGCATCTTCAGCATGGCACTTATCCTGATCGTGTTGTTAGTCCGCCCCAGCGGACTTATGGGAACCAGACCAATAGAAAGGGTGTGAAGTTGAGAGCAAGAGGTCGGAGGAAGACCAGCTACGCTGCTGACATTGCCGTGATACATTCCGGCCGGCAGTGGCTTACCCTGGCTGTCTTCATCGGTCTGCTGGTGGTACTGCCACTGGTATTAAACGCAACACACAATCTGAACTGGGTGACCTTCCTCAATTTCACCCTTATCATTATTATCGCTGTACTGGGCCTGAACGTCACTACCGGTATGACCGGGCAGGTCAGTCTGGGTCATTCGGCATTCATCATGCTTGGCGGGTACGGACTGGCCATGCTAACGCTTAAAGCCGATTGGCCTTTCTGGGCAGCACTGGCGGTATCCACCCTGGTAACCGGTTTAATTGCGCTGATAGTGGCCATACCGGCAATTCGCCTGAAAGGCTTCTATGTGGCTGTAGTCACCCTGGCCTTTTTCTACATCGCCCAGTACGTCATTCGTAATCTGGACATCACCGGCGGTACATTCGGTCTTATCGGCATCCCCTCTCCATCTATTGCCGGCATGTCAATCAAGGGTGATGTCCGGTGGTACTATCTCCTGCTAGCACTGACGATACTGTGTGTTCTTGTCTCGGTGAATATCACCCGCTCACGACTGGGGCGGTCTTTTCTCGCAGTCAGGGATAATGACGTAGCGACTGCCGCTCTGGGTGTGAACGTACCCTTGACCAAGCTGCGTGCCTTCTTCGTCGGATCGCTCTTTGCCGCGCTAGCCGGTGGGCTGTGGGCCAGCTATGTCAGTGTTGTCCGTCTGGACCAGTTCACCATCTGGGACTCAATATGGTATCTTGGGATGATTGTCATCGGTGGTGCGGGCAGTACCGCCGGGGCGATTATGGGCGTCATCTTTCTCCGTCTTATCAGCCAGATTCTGCACGTTATCGGCACATCCGACCTGATACCGCTGAGCAGTACTGTCACGATATACTCTACCCAGATAATCTATGGACTGGTGATAATACTGTTCATTACCCTCAAACCGATGGGGATGATTTCAATCTGGCAGAAATTCAAGATTAACTACAAACGCTGGCCTTTCGGGGTATAGTGACCGGTAGGTACTAAAATGCTTGAATTGAAAAATATCAAAGCCGTCTACAATGATATTGTACTGGCGCTCGACGACGTATCCCTGACACTGGAACAGGGTAGTGTCGTTGTCCTCCTCGGTAGCAACGGCAGTGGCAAATCAACCACCCTGAAGAGTATTTCGGGTGTGCTCAGGATAGAAGATGGTGAACTCACCGAAGGCATCGTGGAACTGGATAGTCATCGTATCGATAGACTGAACCCCGAACAGATAGCCAGTCTCGGCATCCGTCACGTGCTGCAGGGTCGTTCCATTTTTCCCCAACTCACCACAGAAGAAAACCTGCTGATGGGGGCCTATCTACGGCGTGACCGACCGGGCACCCGGAAAGACCTGGAGCAAGTCTACGAACACTTCCCCAAACTGGCGCCTCTCCACGACCGTAAAAGTGGTTATCTCTCCGGCGGTGAGCAGCAGATGCTCGTAATCGGGCGAGCACTGATGAGCCACCCTAAAATTATGCTCCTTGACGAGCCCTCCCTTGGCCTGGCTCCGAACCTCATCGGTGACCTCTTCAGCATCCTTAAACAGATAAAGGACGCAGAAAAGACATCTTTGCTGATAGCCGAGCAGAACGCCGCCGCAGCACTGGCAATCGCGGACTACGGATATGTTCTCCAGAGCGGTCGTATCGTGGCCAGTGGAAAGGCAGAGTCGTTAGAGAGCTATGCCAAAGTAAAGCGGGCTTACCTTGGGTTGGATAAAAACGGGGCTTTCCTCAGCCGCCACGACTTCCGTCAGAAAATCACGGACGATGATACTGAGGCGTGAGCCGTATAGAGGATGGGGGAGCTTTCCCAAAGGGTCAGCTCCCCCGTTAATTATCTACTAGTCTACCCCTTCAAACGTCCTGGGTAGCACAATCGGTTCGCTGACTGATACCGTGCCATCCTCGGTGAATTGGGCTATCTTAATGGTGGAGACACCCGATCTCCGGTCGGGACCGAAACCGAAGCCCTCAACGTTACCCCAGGTGTCAATCTCCTCCAGGCTGTTTAGGGCATCATAGATGGCGGCGCTGTCCAGGTCCGCCCAGCCGACTTCCTCCACGGCTGCCCTGACCACCGCGGTTATGGCAGCCTTTAAGGTTATCATCATACGGTTATCGGACCACTTGTCCTCTTCTCCCGCCCATTGCCAGATATCTGTATAGAGGTCTGCAGCCTCGGAGCCGTCAGAGTAAGGTGTCTCCGAGCGATAAACGTAGAAACCCTCGGCAGCATCACCTATCAGGTCAATGAGCACGTTGGACTCTACGTACTCGTTGAAGCAGAAGGGTATGTCCTCCATGCCCAGACCGGTGACACCACTGATAGCTACCGAGGCATTCCCGTAAGTACCCAGCATCCAGATATAGTCAACCTCGGCCTCACGTAACGTCAGGAGTTGCGGTTGGAGATCCGGGGCCATTATGGAATACGACGCTAGCTCCAGCTCCACGCCCTGCTGCATCGCCCACGGCTGAGCTATTTGCCACTGCGAACCGGTAGGCAGGTCACCCCAGTAAAGCACGCCGATCCTCGGCATTCCAGTACCGGACCAGTCGTCCTGTACCCATGTAACGAAACCGGCGAAACCGTCTGAGATGGGTATGGACAGTCCGAAGAACCTCCCGGGAGGAGTGTAGCATTCAGGCTGGATAGTAGAGGCCGTAAACAGGACCGCCTCGTCTTCTTCAATCTCCTCCATTATCCCGAGTAAATAATAGTCCTCGACAGTGAAGTAGATATGCGGGTCGAAGGTATCACGGAGTTCCCTGTAGGCGGTTATGGCGCCTTCCGGCGTTCCCTGATTATCCAACATCCTCCACCTCAACTGAACGCCGTCGATGCCGTCTTCAACTTCGTTCATGTATTCGAAGGTTTTCTCCAGCTCGTCGTACAGGGTCGCGACAGACGCTGCCGCCGGACCGGTCAGCCCGCCGAGCACGCCGATGCGAATCTCCACACCTTCCGGAGGACCGGATTTGCAGCCCCCGACGAGTAATTGTGGGAGCAGCAGCAGTATTGACAGGACGAGTAACAGGCCGATTTTTACAGGACTTCTTCTCACTTTGTAGCCTCCCTCTATATCGAATGTGATTATGAATAGAAAGATATACCCACCATCGGTCCGGTGGCAGCAATCATCACCGGCGAATACGGAGTTAATAAAATCTCACTGCATCGGTAACGCGACTCGAGCATACCCTTCAGCTCTTCAGCAGTTTCAAGGCCATCTGCATAGTGAACCATGACGTGCGTCGGTAGTTCGGTATCGATGTAATTCTCCACCAGGTCAACCAGTTTGGCCAGTGACTTGTTTCTTCCCCTGACCCGGGCCACTACCTCAAGCAGCCCGGTATCATCAACAAAACCGATTATCGGCTTGACTTTGAGTAACTCACCAATATTAGTGACACGCGGTGCCCGACCGATATTAATAAGGTACTTAAGCGTATCCAAGGCTGCCAGGTAAACAACCCTCGAAATCATGTCCCGGGCAACCCCGACGACCTCTCTTATCCCCTTACCCTCTTCGGCAGCGCGGGCGACCTCAGCGACGATAAAACCCAAGGCCCCGGCAGATGTCTTGCTGTCTATTATCTCAATGTTCAGGTTGGGGTGGTGCGACCTGACCAGCCTCCTTGCCTGGTAAGCCGACTCCTGGGTAGCCGTTAACGCCTTTGAGACCAGAATACAGACGATATTGTCAGTTGAATCTGCCAGTTCGGTAAAAACATTGAAGAAATCACCGGGGCTTACGGCGGCTGTCGTGGGCTGCTTCTCCAGACTGTCGAGTCGGCTGCAGACCTCTTCCAGGGTAATGTTTACACAATCGAGATAGAGTTTACCCTCAATCACCAGCCCGACGGGCAACACACGGATGCCATACTGCTCCAGTATCTCCGGTGGCAGGCAGTTGGTACTATCAGTGACGATACTTACCTTCGAACTCATGAATTAACTGATACCTAGAAGTTCTATGTATGCAAACGTAAGCTATCATAAGCGTAAATGAAGGCAGTTGTCAAGAGGCAATCTAAAATATACTAACCTTAGCTTGACATCTGACAAACAAATACCTAGTATACAGTATACCTAGATACTCTATGTGCACCGGCTATGTGTACCCGACTGAAGAGACATGAGTGACGAAAGAATAGCGACCCTGGAACCATTCCGCATAGTCAATAATACCTTCCCCAAGACCAAAGAAATCCAAGAACTCAAGCAAGAAGGTAAAAAGGTCTTTGGCTGGCTCTGTACTTATGTACCCGAAGAGATAATACACGCAGCCGGGGCGCTTCCCATACGCATCACGGGTTGCTCAGAAGAACAAGAACTGGATGATGCTAACGCTTATCTATACATTAACAACTGCTCTTTCTCGCGAAGCTGCCTACAAATGGGTTTGAAAGGTGAGTACGATTATGTGGATGGTGTCATCGCAGGGTCGACCTGTGACGGTGCCCGCCGCCTCTTCGATTTGTGGAGCCACTACCTCCGGGCTCCTTTCCACCATATCCTTACCGTTCCCCGCAAATATACCGAGCGTGCACACAGGCTCTACTATGAACAGGTATCACAATTCAAAACGCTCCTTGAACAACACCTCGGTATCGAGATAACCGATGAGGCACTCGTTAAGTCGATTACCGTATTCAATGAATCGCGGGAACTGCTGAAGAGGCTCTACGAGCTGCGGAAACTCGACCTGCCTCCGATCACCGGTGCTGAGACGATGGAAGTGCTTAACACCAGCTTCCGTATGCCGAAGGAACTCTTTAATCATTACCTGCATCAGTTACTCGACGAACTGGCCGGATCAAAAATCGCGCACCCGAGCCGGGCGCGACTGATGGTCACCGGCAGCACCATGAACAATCCGGAATTTCTCCGGTCTATTGAAGAATTGGGTGGTCTGGTAGTAACTGACGAGTTATGCACCAGCACTCGCTACTGGTCCGACCCGGTGGTTCTGGATGATCGACCTCCCCTGGAAGCTATATCACGACGTTATCTGAATAATTTCCCCTGCGCTCGGATGGTACCCTCAGACGAACGGTTCGACCGTATCCTGCAGTTGGCCCATGACTATAAAGTGGACGGTGTTATCAGTCAGATTATCCGATACTGTGTGCCTTATGCGCATGATTTGCCCCTAATCAGCGAAAGGTTGAAGAAAGCCGGAATTCCGGTACTCGCACTGGATGTGGAATACGGCACCTCCGGCTCGGGGCAAATCCGCACCAGAGTGCAGGCTTTCCTGGAAATGCTGGAGACGAAGAAAAAATGACAACCACCAAACACAAAAAAGACATAGATTTACTTATCAGGTCTTATCAACTGATGGCAAGGATGAACCGGCTCCAACCTGACGCGCGTCCGAGCCAGACCCTCTACTTCCAGCTGCTTGAGAAATATTACACCCGTGTCCGAAATGCTCACGAAGAGGGTAAAATGGTGGCTTCCCATACCGTCTTCTTCCCCGCCGAAATCCTCTACGCAATGGATATCGTGCCCATGCATACCGAGATGAGTACCTGGCTCAATGCCCTTATACTGGGTGCAGGCAGAGGTGCTGGCTAAAGGTGCCGAACTGGGGCTGGCACCCGAGATTTGTTCCCCACACCGTGGCGTTGCCGGTATCTTTGCCCTCGAGGCACTCCCCCACCCTGACATCATTCTCTGGTCCAATCTCATCTGTGATAACACGGCCAAGTGCGGGGAGCTGATGATGGAACTGAGTGGTAGTCCCGGTTTCTTCCTAGACAATCCGTTCCAGGACTCTCCCGGCGAAATGGACTACCTCACCGGTGAGCTCGAAGATATGGTACATTTCCTTGAAGAGAAGTCCGGCAAGAAAATGGACTGGGACAGGCTCTCGGAAATGGTCGCTCTCACCGAGGAGGAGATTGAACTCCACCGGGAAATTAGCGAGCTGCGTAAGGCTGTACCCTCGCCGATGTCTATCTCGGGCTACCTGGAACTGCTTTCCGCCGACTATATGTTCCCCGGTCAGCCCGAGGCCATCCAGTACCTGACACAGCTGCGGGACGAGCTTAAAGAGCGGGTACAACAGGGCAATGGGGCCGTTTCTCCTGAACGTTTCCGCCTGATGACGTTGTTTGTCCCTCCCATGTATCTGATAAGCTATCTGGGGAGGCTATTTGAGGAACTGGGTGCTGTCAGCGTGGTAGAACCACTATTCACCTGCTGGTCGGAGGGTAAACTGGACCCGGCCAAGCCCCTGGAGAGCGTGGCGAAGAAGTCGTTCCTGATTCCTGAGAGAAGAAGTATGTACGGGCCGCTCAGCGAGCAGGCACTACAGGATATCACGGACGGTGCCGAACAATACAAAATTGATGGGGCCATCTACTGGGCATTCATGGGTTGCCGGCATACCTGCGCTACCATTAGAGTGATCAAGGAAATTCTGAGCGAGGTCGATATCCCAATGTTGACCATCGATTGCGATATTGTCGACCCCACGATTAACTCCGAGGAAGAGGTTCGTGATAAGCTGGATCAGTTCTTCGAGATGCTGGAAGACCGTTAATCAATGAAGACACTAGGTATAGATATTGGTAGTTTAAACATCAAAGCCGTGGTCCTCGAGGACGAAGGTATCTCTGGCACCGGCGTTGTGCCTCTCGACGACGATATCGAAGCCAGTGCCCGTATGGCGATGGAAAAGGCCTTAGACCAGTCCGAACTGAATCTTGATGGACTGCCCGTTCTGGCTACCGGTGTCGGTGCCAAGCAGATTTCCTTCACTTCGCAACAGAAGACAATCACCACCTGCCTGGCTCGTGGCATTCATCATTTGTATCCGTCGGTGCGTATGGTGATTGACATGGGCGCTGAGAGCATGACGGTTGTCAAGCTAAATGAGCGAGGCCGACTTGCCGACTGGGCCAACCATGATAAGTGTGCCTCCGGTACCGGACTGTTTCTGCAGCAGATGGCCAAGCTGATGGGCATCACGCTGGATGAAATGGCCCAACTATCTTTCCAGGCTCACTCCCGGGCTGACATCACCAGTACCTGTGCTGTTTTTGCCGAATCCGAGGTTATTTCGCACGTGCACCGCGACCCGCCCACGCCTATGGAAGATATAGCCGCCGGTATCTATTTTTCTGTGGTAAGTCGCACCATCTCGTTGTGCAAACGAGTCGGGATTGAAAAGGACATCGCTGTCACCGGTGGTGTCGCTCTGAACGATGGCCTGGTCAGCATTCTAGAACACGAACTCGGTTTTGAGGTGCTGAAACCGGAAGCACCTCAAATCGTTGCGGCGCTGGGGGCCGCCATCATCGCCAGAGAGAACGTGGAGAAAGGTAATCAAAAATGATTGTCGCCGGGATAGATATCGGCTCTCGCGCCGCCAAGGCGGCCATTATTAAAGACGGCACTATTCTTGCCACCACCATCTGTGACACAGGACCAGAGAGTATCAAGACTGCTCACGCCACCATCAATGCGGCCCTAGAGGGCACCGGCCTCACTCTTGATGATATAGATTACACTGTCGCTACCGGATATGGCCGTGTCCTGGTTCCTTTCGCCCGGGAGAATGTCTCCGAGATTAGCTGCCATGCCCGGGGTATCAACTGGTATCACCCATCGGTGAGGACTATCCTCGATATGGGTGGACAGGACTGCAAAGCAATCCGCTGTGACGCCGAAGGTCATGTCACCGACTTCGTCATGAACGACAAGTGTGCTGGTGGCACCGGGCGTTTTCTGGAAATGATTGCCGACGTGTTGAATGCACCGTTGGCCGAAATCGGCGACCTGGCACTACAGTCGAAAGAAACCATCCCCTTCAATACCATCTGTGCTGTTTTTGCCAAAACGGAAGCCATCGCCCGTCTTCGGCAGGGTGTCAACCGTAGCGATATCCTGGCCGGTCTGAATGAAGCCATCGCTACTCGCTGCCTCAACCTGCTCAAGAGAGTATCTATCGAAAAGGATTTTACAATTACCGGCGGTATCGCCAAGAACAGTGGAATGGTAGCCAAAATAGCGGAGAAGGTTGGACTAGAGCCGCTACTGGCCGAAGACCCCCAGATCATCGGGGCGCTGGGTGCTGCTCTGTTCGCTCAGGAAAAATATCTGGGTAAAGAGACCGAGGAAGCGGCCAAGGTACAATACGGCTACAACGACGGTACTGGCGACTACTTTATTACCATTAATTTGGGGAGCTGTGACGGGTGTGGAGAATGTGTCTCCGCCTGTCCGGAGGGTATCTTCGAAGTGTTTCAGGAGGACGGTCACCAACCTAAAGCCAGAGTGACGGAGGCATCTCGAAAACGGCTGTCGATACTATGTCCCGGTTATCATTCATGTAGCAGTGAGCATAGAACCAACTGTCTGAGCATCTGTCAACAGAATGCTATCAGCCTTACCTGGTGAATATCAGATATTCCGGAAGAAAAATGGCGCAGCAAGAGATAGATTATAAAGAACTCTCCAACGGCTACGAGTTCACGCCGGTCGACTTCCAGCCTGATGATAAAATGGTGACGGCATATCTTAGCGCGATTGAGGGTGATAAGCGTATCTACGGCGAAAATAAGCTTGTCCCACCGATGGCGGTTGCCGCACTGGCTATGGCGTCGATGGCAGAGGCCATATCTCTGCCGCCCGGTACGATTCACGTGTCTCAGGAATTTCAGTTCCTTGGCACGGTCAGTATCAACGAATCCCTTACCAGCTATGCCAGGGTCAACCGCAAGATAGAGCGGGGAAAGTTCCACATGCTGACTATTGAAATCAACGTAACAAATCAGAACAATGCGAAGGTAATAACCGGGGAGACAAGCTTCATACTACCACTAGCATGATGGAGATACAGCAGTGGCAATAGACCTAAATGGGCTCAGCATAGACACCAGCTTCCCGGAACTAAGACGGCAGGTGACACAGGAACACGTCAACCTTTACGCTGAGGCCAGTAAAGACTTCAATCCAATCCATATTGACCCGGAATTCGCCAGGCAAGCAGGACTGGATGGTACGATTGCTCACGGTATGCTTATCCTGGCCTATGTATCTGAATTCATGACCAGTAGCTTCGGGCAGAGCTGGCTGACCGGAGGTAATCTCATTGCCAGATTCAAAACCCCAGCCCGTCCGGGTGACACGATAACCGTCAGCGGTAAGGTAACCGGGTTGCAGAGAGGAAACGGGACTCTCCTGGTTGACTGTGACATCCTGTGCCAAAACCAGCGGGACGAGCCGGTAATAATCTGCGAGACTAAAGTGAGGGTGAAAACCGATGAAGATAGCAGTTGATACCATGGGCGGAGACTTCGCTCCCAAAGAAATTATTAAGGGATCAGTCGCAGGAGCCAGAGAGCACGACGTTGGTATCATTCTGGTAGGGCCAGAGGAACGTATCAAGGCGGAGTTAGCCAGCTGTAATACCTCCGGCCTGGATATTGAGATAGTGCACACCGATGAATATCTGCTCGAAGAAGAGCATCCCGCCTACGCCATGCGTAGGAAAAGAAATGCCTCTATCATGGTCGCCACCAAACTGGTCAGAGAAGAGAGGGCGGCGGCGGCGGTTGGTGCCGGTCCTACGGGGGGCGTCTTTGCCGCCGCCGTGCAGGTGCTGGGTATACTGGAAGGTCTAGCCCGTCCGGTCATTGGCGGGCAGTTCTTGGGGTTCACCCCGGATACTATAATGATTGACCTGGGCGGCAACGTCGATTCCCGCCCGGATCAGTTATTGGACTTCGGCATCATCGGCATGGTATACGCCCGTAAATGGATGGGTATACCCAATCCAACTATTGCGCTGGCCAGTAACGGTGCCGAAGAAGGGAAGGGGAATGAAGTGGTCAAGGAGACCTACGAGCTCTTCAAGAAGTCCGGGCTGAATTTCGTGGGTAATGTGGAGGGAAATGACATTGCCAACGGCAAGGCCAACGTCATTATCTGCGACGGTTTTGTGGGTAACCTGGTCGCCAAATTCTGCGAGGGGCTGGGTGATGTCACTTCCCGATGGCTCAATGAGAGGCTACAGAATAAGCTACCGGAGAGTGAAATAGGAGAGTTAATTACTGACCTGAAACGGGCGATGATTCCCGCTGATGCCGTGGGCGGTGGGCCTCTATGGGGTGTGAATGGTATCATTTGTAAGGCACACGGCCGAAGTAAGGCACCCGAGGTGGCCAGCACTATCGCCACGGCAAAACGGGCGGTAGAAATAGACCTGGTGGGCACGTTTACAACCGAGTTAGCTGCTGCCAGGAGCACAATGAATATACCAAGTCCGAACGACCAATAAGTGGAGGAGGATTATAATGACCGTTAGTCCAACAGTCGAAGAAACTATCAAGAAGATAGTGACCAGAATCGTACGTAAGCAGGAGACCGAGTACAAACCCAACGCAACCTTTAAGGACCTGCAGGCAGACTCGTTGGATGTCGTACAGATACTGGTTGCCGTGGAGGACACATACGATATTGAAATCCCCGAGGAAGACCTGGAGAATGTGACCGACATGGAAAGCTTCGTTGCCTGCGTCGAGCGTATTATTGCCAGTAAGAACCAGTAGGCCGGGATAATAAATGCCATTAAAAGGTAAAGTCGCTTTGATAACAGGCGGTTCAAGAGGTATTGGCCGGGCGATAACGCTCAGGCTGGCTTCGGAAGGAGCCGATGTCGTCATAAACTTCTTCCGCAAGCGTGACACCGCTGAGGGTACAGCCGGGGAGGCCCGAAATATTGGCGTCACCGCTCATATCATCAAGGCCAACCTCGCCGAACCGGAAAAGATTGACCGAATGTTCACCGAAATAGAAGAAAGGTTCGGTCGGCTTGACATCCTGGTTAATAACGCTGCTTCCGGTGTAGCCCGTCCCGCCATGGAACTGAACTCCGACGCCTGGGACTGGACGATGAGCATTAATGCCCGCGCTGCCCTGCTCTGCGCCCAGCGGGCAGCCCGACTGATGACCAATGGTGGCGTCATCGTTAATATCTCCAGCCTCGGTTCACGGCTGGTCCTACCAATTTATACTGCGGTTGGCGTTTCTAAGGCAGCCCTGGAAGCGCTAACCCGTTATTTAGCCATCGAGATGGCGCCACAGGGGATTAGGGTCAACGCGGTTTCGGCAGCGGCAGTAGAGACGGAAACCATGAAGCTATATACATCCGACCCCAATATACCTCAATCGATGGTGACGAAGACACCGGCAGGCCCGATGGTACAGCCGGAAGATATAGCCAATACCGTGGCCTTTTTGTGCCGCGACGAGGCTGCTATGATAAGAGGGCAGATTATTGTCATCGACGGTGGACTATCCCTGACTTCACTAAGCTATACTCCAGATGAAGGTAAAGGAGGGCAAGATGCCTCAACCTAGAGTAATGATTACCGGACTGGGCACTATTACTCCACTGGGCTTGACCCTAGACCAGTACTGGCAGGGACTGGTCAACGGCCAGTCAGCCATCGGCCCGATAACCAAATTCGATACCAGCCGATATCCGGTCAAGGTGGCGGCTGAAGTCAGGGGATTTGAACCGACCGACTACATGGATATCAAACGCGCTGACCGCACTAGTCTCTGCACTCAATACGCCATCGCCGCTACCCGAATGGCACTGTCGTCAGCTGACCTAGATATGGCACACGAAAAACCGGAAAGAGTAGGAACGGTCATCGCTACCAGCGGTGCCGTCGACCTGTTAATTAACCAGGGCGAAGTCCTGAAAAACCGAGGCCCGATGCGTATTGACCCGTTACTAATCAGCAAGGTTGCTCCGAGCATGGTATCGGCCATAACCGGTCTGGAATTTGGTATGAAGGGACCGAACTCCAGTCTCAATAGTGCCTGTGCCAGTGGTAATGATGCCCTGGGCACAGCCTTGAACCTGCTGCGAATGGGCCACGCCGACGTAATGCTAGCGGGTGGCAGCGAGACCCAGGTGAACCCGATTGCCATCGCCATTACCGGACTGGTCGGTGCCCTCAGCCGTGAACCTGATCCAAAGAAAGCATGCCGTCCCTTTGACCTTAACCGCAGCGGCATGGTCTATGGAGAAGGGGCTGCCTTTCTGGTATTAGAGACCCTCGAACATGCTCAGCAACGCGGAGCACCGATACTCGCCGAACTAGCCGGCGCCGGCTGGACATTCGATGCCTTCAACGAGACTGCACCTGACCCCGAGCAGGAAGCTATCGCCATGAGGATGGCACTCAATGATGCCGGCGTTTCCCTGGAACAAGTTGACTACGTCAACGCCCACGGCACCAGCACCAAATTTAATGATGTAACCGAGACTAAGGCACTGAAGCTGCTTTTTGGTGAGCGAGCTTATAAAGTGCCGATCAGTTCAAATAAGTCGATGATTGGGCATCTGGCCTGTGCTGCTGGTGCAGCCGAAGCCGTCGCGGCCGTGATGACTATAAAAGAGGGTATAATCCCGCCAACTATCAACTACGAAACACCTGACCCTGAGTGTGACCTTGATTGCGTACCGAATGTAGCCCGCCAGCAATCGGTGGATATCTGTCTCTCTAACTCGTTTGGTATGGGTGGACAAAACTGCTGTACTGTAATAAAACGAGCATCCTGAGCAAATGGGCACGGAATCAAAGGATTCGGATAAAAGAGTAGCCCTGGTGACCGGTGCATCTCGTGGTCTGGGGAGGGCGGTCGCTATCGAGCTGGCAACCTGTGGCATTAGAGTAGTAGTCAACTACCTGACCAATGATAGGGAGGCGCACAAGGTAGATCAGGAAATCAAAAGCCTGGGTGGCGAAGCGATGTTGTACAAAACAGACGTGTCTGATGCCACCGCCGTCCGCAAGATGACCCGGCAGATTGTGGAGCAATGGGGCAAGATTGATATTCTGGTTAACAACGCGGGTATTGTCCGGGATACCCTCCTGCTACGAATGCCAGATGAAGCCTGGGACGAGGTAATAAACACCAACCTGCGCGGCGCCTATTTATGCACCAAGTATGCGCTGCGCTCGATGATGGAACAGGGCTGGGGCAGGATTATCAATATCGCCTCGCTGGCCGGTCTAGTGGGTAATGCAGGACAGGCAAACTACTCGGCAGCTAAGGGCGGCCTGATTGCTTTTACGAAGAGTGTCGCCCGTGAGGTCGGACCCCGTAATATTACCGCAAATGCCATATCCCCTGGTTTTATCGTAACCGAGATGACGGATAAACTACCGCAGGAAGCCAGGGATGCCATTCTGGCACGAATCCCGCTCGGGCGCTTTGGCGTGGCGGACGATGTAGCGGGGCTGACGGCCTTTCTGGCCAGCGAGCAGGCCAGCTACATCACGGCACAGGTTATTTGTGTCGATGGTGGCGTGATATAGGGAGGGCAAAGTGGCTAAAGTAGGTATTATCACGGATACCATTGCCTGTTTACCCCCCGAGATAGTCAGGGAATACGATATCAGGATTTTGCCTGTCGCTCTTACTATTAACGGTAAACCCTATCGCGACGGAGTAGACATCAGCCCGGACGGTTTCTGGGAAATATTCAGTGAAATGAAAGAATTCACCACCGCCGCCCCGGCTCCTGCTGAGTATATTGACATTCTGACAGACCTGAGCAAGACCACTGACAGTATCGCCTGTATCTTTGTTTCTAAAGCGTTGAGCGGAGTTTATGAGGCGGCCGTCCAGGCCTGCAGCCTGTTTAACGAAGAGAATCCCGCGGTCAATATAGAGATTATTGATAGCCGGACCGCCGCCGGGGCAGAGGGGTTTATTGTTGAGGAGGCGGCCAAGGCGGCCAATGATGGTAAGAGCCTGACCGAAGTTACTCAGGTGGCTAACGATACTATCCCAAGGGTAAAGTTTGTAACGGTAATGGAGACCCTGAAGTACATTATAAAGAGCGGGCGTGCTCCCAAAACAGCCTACATGGGGGAACTGTTACAGGTAAAACCGATAGTCGGTATGCTCAATAACACCGGACTGGTCGAGAACCTGGGAAGAGCCAGGGGTAAGGAAAAAGCCCTGACAAAGTTGCTCGATATAATGGAAAAGCATGTTGATGTTAGCCAGCCGGTACGGGTATACGTGCAATACACCAACTCCATTAAAGACGGTGAGCACCTGAAAGAACTGGTCACAAACAAATTCAATTGTACGGAGACCTATTTCACTCCATATACGCCAGTGATGTCGGGCCACACGGGCCCAGTGCTCGCGGTTTCCTTCTATGTTTAGGACAGAAATAGAGGCAGGACTGGTAGCTGCATGGCGCAGGATAACACACCGTTGAAAAACCTGATTAATCTCGCTGGTAAAGGTGCCATTGTTACCGGTGGAGCCAGGGGTATCGGGCTCGCCATCGCCCGCAGGCTTGCCGAAGCCGGGGCTGCCGTGCTTCTGGCTGATATCAACGCTGGAGAAGCTAAAAAAGCGTCCAATGAACTAACATCCCAGGGGTATAACGTGCTATCCCTGAAGTGCGATGTGACTGATGAAGCGGATGTACGGAATATGGTAGCCGGTGCCATCAGGAAACTGGGCAGCATTGATATTCTGGTCAATAATGCCGGTGTTTATCCCCGCAAACCTCTCGATGAAATGACGGGAGAGGATTTCGAGCATGTGATATCGGTAAACCTGACAGGGACGTTTCTCTGCAGTCGGTATGTCATCCCGGAGATGATAAAAAAACAGCGGGGTGGGTGTATCATAAACATTGCTTCAATCGAGGCTGTTCACCCTTCGTCCACGGGGATGTCTGCCTATGATGCTTCGAAGGGTGGTGTCTTAATGCTCACCAAAAGTATGGCACGCGAACTCGGGCCACATGACATTCGTGTGAACGCTATTGCCCCAGGGGCTATCAAGACTCAGGGTATCCTGTCACACACCGGGGTATCACCGGACAGGAATCAGCTAAAAGAACTGAAGTCCTTTATGTCCCGCATGGCGTTAGGACGAATGGGCGACGCCGATGATGTTGCCAGAGTGGTTTTATTCCTGGCATCAGACCTCGCCAGTTATATCACCGGCGACCTTATTGTGGTCGACGGTGGTTATTTGGTGTCCTGACGAGCCTGGACAATATCTCCCGGTGAGTTCAACGTTCTTTGTTCTGATGAGGCTAAGGAATGGTGATATTATTACCAGATTGGTAGCCCACATTGGAAGCATTCCGAACTTCTCTTTGAGAAGAAACAGTTAATTCCGGCTTTACAGAAATCGCTTACGGAGCCAATTCCATGCTGGAAAGTATTTTTAGAGTGTTTGAAGTTGAGTTATATGGTTTACATTGGCAGATTCTATTCTGTATTTAATGTATTATATATATAATCTCATTGCCGAGACTTTATTGAGGTAAGCAAGCGGGACACTCCTATGCCTTTCCTCACACTGCATGGAGGTAACTATGCTAAAGGTGGTGCCGCACCACAACTACCCACCCGAAGAAGGCCGCTATCTTCGGGGTAATGATGGCTCGCCAGTTGCAGTGGCGGTTGTTCTCAATTGTGACGACGACAAGATACCGCGTGAGCTGGTGATTTTAGTGCGAGCGGGGATTGAGAGTGGAGCGGCACTTGCTGGTACAGTGCAGACGGAGAACATCGGTTTCGAGAAAATCATCTGCAACATCGTCGCTAATCCCAACATACGATACATGGTTATCGGCGGACCCGAATCGGAAGGGCACCGCGTTGGAGAAGCACTGGAGGCGCTGCTGGTGAACGGGGTCGATGAGAAGAAGCGAATCATCGGTGCCAGTGCACCGCACCCGATTCTGCATAATGTCCCGATGGAAATGATTGAGCGGTTCTGTAAGCAGGTCTCCCCTATTCAATTGCAATTCGAGTCAGACCCGGACCTGATACGAAGAGCGGTTTGGTCTTGCTATCAGGAAGAGCCCGTGGAGTTTCGTGGTTACCACCTTTACGACCCTGGGGCCTATCCGGAGCCGGCGATGAGCGGTGAGATAACGTGGCGGGTGACGAGCCCGTTCGGGAGCCCGCTGGAGGAAGGGGAGGAGGCAGCGCGCGAAAAGGCGCGGGAGATGATAGAGCGACTGAAGTCGAGGAACAGGGAAACAGAGAGTTAGTAGCACTGGCAAGGCGCCTGAAACCGACAGCATTTTCCGGGGAAACAATTGGCTACAGACTCCATTACCTGGCACTCATTGGTAGCCCATGTTGCAGGCATTCCGAGCTCTACTCTGAGAAAAAGGCTTTAATCGCGGCTATTTAGCAACTTCCGGTTTCATACTGCACTTAGAGATGATTTGTTATCCTGCTGCATCTTTATGATAATTGTTGAGTGATAGATAAAGCGGTAATCTAGGCTGCCGTCCAGCCTGTGCCTTTAAAGAACCCGCGTAGATAAGCTACCTGCCCAGCATGCTGAAGGTTGTCACTTAGAACACCAACCAGGTATCCCCCCAGTGTCGGTGGTCGTTGAAAGCGAGGATCACTAAACTCGCGGTCGAGGTCGGCGAGCGACAGGCTGAGGATATACAGTTTTGTTCTCTCCCGTACTGCTCGATGGTAACCCAGCAATGTGTCTACTCCAGGAGATTTAAAATCTCTTACTACTTCCGAGCTATGCCCAATCCCAGTATCTTTCGGATCCTCTGAACGGTTGAACTGAGCGTACCATCTCTCGCTCACCCAGAGCTGATCCTCTCTCATAAATTCAGCGATACGGTCATCCTGATATCGCGTCAGGTGCCAGGTCAGCCAGCCTATGCTATTGCTGTCAGGGTGAGGTTGCTTATCTAGTTCGTCTGGAGTTAGCCCATCTAGCGCCCTTTCTAGAATCCTGAGTACACCTCCGAAGCCGTAAACAAGCAACTGCTGCCAGTCCATAGTTACCTCCCGAAAGAATTCCGTGACTTAATTATGCTATTTAATGGGAATCGAGTGGCACTAAATGTCTCTTGTGGGGACACACAAGCTCCGAATAGAGGGTCTCACCACATACCAGGCAGAATTTCGCTCCATCACGGTTCTCAGTCCGGCACTTTACCGGTAACGCCCCTGTATTGGCTTGATGTCCACAGTCTATGGGCAAACTAAAGTGATGTCAAGCTGAATGTAGAATAGTGAATTGAGGTAATATGATTGATGGCTCTTAGTTGCACCGCAATAAAAGCCCTTGAACTCAAAATGCGATGAAATGAAGTTTAGGTGTGTTGGTAGTATTATTACTAAATTGGTGGCGAGGGTCGGATCCGAATGGGACGGGGGTGTGGGAGGGTTAACAACATCCCAGTAAGAGCACCTTTTATAAAGTATATTTTAGCTCGGTGATTTCTACCTCTATATACTTAAACTCCCTTCCATCTAAATGCCAGACGGCATCACCTCTATAAGGTATATTAAGGTTATTGATTTCCTTGTATGCCTCAATGGGTGTTGACCATGGTCGTAGTATCAATGCATTTCCCTCGACCTGATATCTTTCTGTGGTGAAGTTCTTCAGTTGACCCTTGCTATCGAAGTAGAAGAGTCCCGACGCCTTTATACCGGCGTATTCAATTATGACCTTTGCTGAATTGGTATCAACTGGTGTCCAGCTGACACTTTCATCAAGAAGCGCAGTAGGGAACCAAATGGTCTCACTGAGATATCTCGTGAGAGCAGCTTGGGCCATCTCTATCCCACAATTTTCACCCACCTTGAACAACCCTAAAAGCTTGATAAGCATGCTTCCTTTACCATTAACAAACATATCTCGTGCCTTTATAGATATTAGTGGTATAGGTGTTATTTCTCCATACCATATGAATGAGGGTGGATTTGTAGTATAGTATTGTTCAGCCTGCATAGGCATCATCTTCTGTCCTTCTTTCATACGGAAAAAGCCCTTCTGTTTTAGACTCACAGTTTTTACAGGCGCCATACCGATAACTCCGCTATATCTAAAATAACGTTGCGCTGGTTCCGGTAACCCTTTCAGATCATCTTCTGTTATCACTTTCATTTTTGATTTATCCTGTTTATTGAATAAATCAGCTATTTCTTCTTTTTTGCCCATGATTCTCCTCAAAACACTGCGTGACCAATTATAGAATGATTTAGAAAGTTCAACAATTGAAAAGCACAGATGCCACTTCGACATCTGTGCCTCATATTCTCTTGGTAGCGGGGGTTGGATTCGAACCAACGACCTTCGGGTTATGAGCCCGACGAGCTTCCACTGCTCCACCCCGCGTCGCATCCAAAGTATAACCAGTACTCAACGGGGTGTCAAGGCATAGAGACTGCCATCGGCCGCCATCCGTAGCCCCGGTAACCTAAATTAGTTATAGACATTTACCATAATATATAGTATAATTAGCTTTTAGCCCTGGTAAACAGAGAGCTTGATTTGAAAATATTGCTTGTTTATCCACAGTACCCGGACACATTCTGGAGTTTCAAGCACGCCCTGAAATTCATCTCCAAGAAGGCATCCCACCCACCCCTCGGTCTATTGACCATAGCCGCGATGCTCCCCGCGAATTGGGAAAAGAAGCTGGTGGACATGAATGTCACCGCCCTGAAAGATAAAGACATCGAATGGGCAGACTATGTATTTATCAGCGCCATGGTAGTACAAAGGGATTCGGCCAGGGAGAGTATTGCTCGCTGCCATACGCTTGGTACCAAAGTGGTTGCCGGTGGTCCTCTCTTCACCAGCGAGCGTGACGAGTTCGACGAGGTAGACCACCTGGTGCTTGATGAGGGAGAAAGCACCCTGCCACCATTCCTCGAGGACCTGGAGAAGGGTCAAGCCCAACATATCTACACATCCAACGAACGGCCTGATATTAGCAAGACCCCTATTCCACAATGGTCGTTAATCGACATGCGAAACTACGCGTCGATGAGTGTTCAATACTCCCGGGGTTGTCCTTATAACTGCGAGTTCTGCAATGTCGTCATCCTCAACGGTCACAAACCACGCACCAAGTCTACAGAGCATATGCTGGCGGAAATTAATGCTATCTACAATCAGGGCTGGCGGGATGCTCTGTTCATTGTTGACGACAACTTCATCGGAAACAAGAAAAAGTTAAAGGCAGAGATACTCCCGGCTATTATCCAGTGGTCAAAGGAAAAGAAGTATCCCTTTTTATTCTTCACCGAGGTATCAATAAACCTTGCTGATGACGAAAACCTGATGCGCCTGATGGCCGAGGCTAACTTCAGCCGGGTGTTCGTTGGCATCGAAACGCCTAACGAGGACAGTCTGGCCGAATGTAACAAGCTCACCAACAAGGGGCGCGACCTGGTTGCCTCGGTCAAGAAGATTCAGAGCTTCGGCTTTGAGGTACAGGGAGGCTTCATTGTCGGCTTTGACAACGACCCCCTCTCCATCTTTCGCAGTCAGATTAACTTCATCCAGAACAGCGGCATTGTCACCGCCATGGTCGGACTCCTCAATGCCCCCCGCGGCACCCGACTGTACCAGCGTCTCAGCCGGGAGAACCGCCTGCTGAAGGACACTACCGGCGACAACACGGACGGCTCGATTAACTTCATTCCCACGATGAACTACGACACGCTTATCGATGGCTACAAGTACATCCTGAATACAATCTACGCCCCCAAGCAATACTACGAACGAATAACTACCTTTCTGAAAGAATACAGACCCCGCCAGGTGCAGGGCATATCCAAACTCCGATTTTACTACGTCCGGGCTTTTATCAAGTCGATGTGGGTGCTTGGCGTCATGGAGAAAGGCAGGACACGTTACTGGAGGTTCTTCATCTCTACCCTGGTGAAACGGCCCAAGCTCTTTCCCCTATCCATCAGCCTTTCGGTCTATGGAATACACTTCCGCAGAGTTGCTAAGAGTTTCAGTAAGACGCCTACCCTCAAGTTACCATCCCCCATCAAGCTACCGCCTAATTTAACGAACACTGAGAATACTTAGATTTCCCTACCTCTACTGTCTAATCGGATGGTTTGCTCCCGGTGAGCTATAATAGAATCAGGGTGACTACCCTACGGTAATCCATCGTAAGCTGATTTTTATGTTCAGTTATGCTAAAATAGGGATAATGGACCCGAAGCGCACAATTTGTCTATGCGGAGGAGCGTGGTGAAAGAAGGCATTGATAGTTTCATCAAGTACCTGCAGGTAGAAAAAGGCTTTTCTGAGAACACAGTACTCGCCTACACAAACGATCTCAGCCAACTTGCCGGTTTCGTTAAAGCAGAGGCCACTAAACAGGGTAAGGAGCCGTCCTGGTCTGACTTTAACCGGCAGGGAATGCTCAGCTACCTGCTCAATCTTCAGGAGAAACGCTACGCTGAAACCACGCGAGCCCGCAAGGTTGCAGCCGCCAGGTCATTCTTCAAGTTCCTGGTGGCAGAGGGTGCCATCAGCGAAGACCCGACGCAAAATATGGAATCACTCAACGTAGGGCGGTCATTACCCAAGCCCATTTCGGTGAGCCAGGCTATGCTTCTGCTGGAGCAGCCTGCCAAGCGGTCTACACCAGAAGCGAAAAGAGACTCGGCCATGCTGGAACTACTCTATGCCAGTGGTATGAGGGTCAGCGAACTGGTATCTCTGGACCTGGAGCACGTCAATATAGTAGACGGCGACGTACGCTGCATTGGCAAAGGTAATAAAGAGCGCCTTATTCCGATTGCCCCGCGGGCAGCTTCAACTGTAGAGGAATACATAAAAGAGGCTCGTCCCCGCCTGGTGCGTCGAGACACTGAAAAAGCCCTGTTTCTAAACCGTCGCGGCGACCGCCTGACCCGGCAGGGCTTCTGGCAAATATTGAAGGAATACGCCAAGACTGCCGGACTGGAAGCACAGGTAACACCACATACACTGAGACACAGTTTCGCGACTCATATGCTCAATCGCGGTGGTGACCTGAGGACCGTTCAAGAACTACTAGGCCACGCTAATATCTCCACCACTCAGGTCTATACACACCTCACCACGGAACACGTCCGGCGGGCTTATGAGAAATCCCATCCCCGGGCTAAATAGCATACAAAAAGAGGAAGCCCCTTTATGCCAGGAAAATCGAGGCGCAAGCGAGGGAAGCAAGCTCCCCGCCGGAAATTAGAAAGCCGGCAGCATTCCACTGCCGCTCCGGTACCCGTGACCCCACGACCCAGCAAGCCTGCTGCTCCCCCGGAAACGCCTTCTCCATCAGTAACTGTCCCACGCCAGCCCGCCACGATCCAGACAATCCGGTATCCCTATATTGGAGCTGAACTACGGACAATCGGTATTCTTGCCGGCATGATGGTGATTATCCTCATTATCTTGTATTTCACCCTGACCTAGCTCCACCCGGTAGCAGGATTCATTATGGACTTTGAAGAGGCGAGAACCCACCTCATCGAAAGCCTCGCCAGTGAAATCAAAGACAAGCGCGTGCTGGCAGCAATGGCCCGTATACCCCGGGAGCACTTCGTCCCTCCCGAAAGCGCCCGCCATGCCTATGAAGACAGACCACTGCCGATAGGGTTGGATCAGACGATTTCGCAACCATTCATCGTCGCCTGTATGACCGAGGGGCTGGAACTCACCGGGAAGGAAAAGGTGCTGGAAATAGGAACGGGCAGCGGTTACCAGACAGCCATTTTATCTGAACTAGCCCGACTGGTAGTATCCACCGAACGCCTGCCGCAATTGCTGGAGATAGCCCGGGAGTCACTGGGCAGTCTGGGGTACAACAATATTGAGCTGCACCTGGCAGAGGAGACCCTGGGCTGGAAGGCAAGGGCCCCCTTCGATGCTATCATCGCCACAGCCGCCGCACCACGTATCCCGGACGAACTGGTCGCCCAGCTGAAAATCGGGGGGCGGATGATAATCCCGGTAGGTTCTCGCTACGTACAGGAGTTATGCAAGCTTACGCGGCACCGGAACCACAATGAGGTCCGCAACCTCGGTGCCTGCCGCTTTGTTTCCTTAATCGGTAAAGGTGCCTGGCCGGAAGAGTAAGGAGGAATATAATCTCCTCCCGAAAACAACCACGCCACAGTTGCTACTAGAGTCGGTCTGGGCTATAATGCCTCAGGGATATTGTCAAATCAGCGAGATAAGAGATGGTGTGAAATGGAAGTTTTAGAGGCAATTAAGACGAGGAGAAGTATTCGGAAATACAAGTCTACTCCTGTAGACGACAAGACTCTGGGACAGGTACTGGAGGCCGCACAGTGGGCGCCGTCCTGGGCCAATACACAGTGCTGGAGATTCATCGTCGTCCGCGATTCCAGTATTAAAACTCAGCTCGCCGAAACCCTGAGTCAGAATAATCCAGCCACCGATGCCATCATCAATGCCCCCTTAGCCATCGTGGCTTGCGCCCAGAAGCAAAGGTCCGGTCATTACCGTGGCGAGCCGTCCACTGATAAGGGTGACGGCTGGCTCATGTTCGATACAGGGCTGGCCATGCAGAACCTGGTGCTGGCAGCTCACGCCCTCGGTCTGGGTACAGTACATGTTGGCGCTTTTAATGCTAAGAAGGCCGAGGGTATCCTCGGCGTCCCCGAAGAGTATTGCGTGGTCGAGATGACACCTCTGGGTTATCCTGACCAGGAAGCCAGGATACCACCACGTAAAGAACTGTCCGAGATAGTCTTCGACGATAAGTTTCCGACTGTCTAGCGGCCAAATCGGGACTGCTTTATATTATTATTGGCCGGGTATACGAAACAGGCACTGATAGAATCCGATTCTTATTAATGCTTGCGCCTTCGTTTGCCGTATCTACTATACTACTACTATAATAAGAAATGTAAACTTGAGCATCTCTTTGTATTAACTTTGTCTACCAGGCAAGTACACCACGGAGGAAGGGCAATTAGATGGCAGAATATGGACTGGAAAACATACGTAATCTTGCCTTGCTGTCTCACAACGGTGCCGGTAAAACATCTCTGACCGAAGCCATACTCTTTGACGCTAAGGTAATTAACCGGCTGGGCAAGGTTGATGATGGCAGCTCCACCTCGGACTACGACCCGGCGGAGCAGAAACGTAATATTAGCATCAACCTGAGCATACTGCCCTATGAGTGGCAGAGTAATAAGATAAACCTCATCGACACCCCGGGGTATCCAGATTTTGTCGGTGAGGTCAAATCAGGCATACGTGTCAGCGAAGGGGCCATCATTGTGGTATGCGCCGCCTCTGGTGTTGAAGTTGGTACAGAGCAGGTGTGGGGCTACGCTGAAGAGGCCGGTCTGCCACGCCTGATCGTCATCAATAAAATGGACCGGGAAAATGCAAACTTCTCCCGCAGCGTTGCTGAAATCCAGTCCAGATTTGGCCGTCAGTGCCTGCCGATACAACTACCCATTGGGGCCGCCAGCAGTTTTGAGGGAGTGGTCGATCTACTGACGTTGAAAGGCTACACCGGCACATCAGCTACCGAGGACGAAATACCCGAGTCCCTGCAGAGCGAGGTCGAATCCTACCGGGAGAAGCTGATTGAAGGCATCGCCGAGGTTGACGATGCCCTCATTGAAAAGTACCTGGGAGGAGAGGAGCTCAGCCAGGAGGAAATGGTTGCTGGCCTGCGACAGGGGGTAGTGACCGGCAAGGTTATCCCGATTCTGGTTACCTCAGCCACAAAAAACATCGGCATCGGCCTGCTGATGGACGCCATATCCAACTACACGCCGTCACCGGCAGAACGAGAAATAGTGCTTGCCGATGATAGCACGATGAAACCAAGCCAGGAAGGACCATTAGCCGCCTTGGTATTCAAGACCAGTGCTGACCCGTATGTCGGCAAGCTCACCTACTTCCGTGTCTACAACGGCATGCTCAGCAGTAATTCCCAGGCATGGAATACCACACAGGGCGAGAACGAGCGTATCGGCCAGTTATTCGTCCTCCGTGGCAAGAACCAGGAACCTGCTACCCAGATAACAGCGGGTGACATCGGTGCCGTTGCCAAACTAAACGTGACTGCCACCGGTGACACACTCGGCACACGAGACAAACCACTGAAGATTGCTTTCGTCTCGTTCCCGGCACCCGTCTTCAGTGAAGCGGTCTACCCCAAGACAAAGGCCGACCTCGACAAGCTGGGAGCATCACTCGCCAAGCTTGTCGAGGAAGACCCCACCCTTCAGGTCCGCCGGGATACCACCACCAACGAAACCATAATGTCCGGCCTGGGTGATACCCAGCTCGAAGTGGCCGCGGAAAAGATGGAGCGAAAATTCAGTGTTAGCGTCAATCTGGAAACCCCGAAAGTCCCCTACAAAGAGACAATTACCGCACCGACCAAGGCCGAATACAAGCACAAAAAGCAGACCGGCGGGCACGGTCAATATGGGCACGTCCTGCTCGAGTTGGAGCCACTACCTCGCGGCACCGGCCGTGAATTCGGTAGCAGGGTAGTTGGTGGCACGATACCGAAGAACTACATCCCCGCCGTCGAAAAGGGCTTCAACGAGGCCGTTGAAGACGGAGTCCTCGCCCACTATCCGGTGGATGATATCAAGGTGACCGTCTACGACGGTAGCTATCACCCGGTAGATTCCTCAGAGATATGCTTCAAGATTGCTGGGGCTGGTGCCATGAAGCAGGGACTGGCCGATGGCCAACCAGTCCTGCTGGAGCCGATTATGGATATCAAGGTGAGGGCGCCCGAGGAGTATACCGGCGACATTATCGGCGACCTTAATACGAAACGGGCTCAGGTGCAGGGGATGAACCCTGAAAACGGTGTGAACGTCATTGATGCCCAGGTGCCGCTGGCGGAGGTGCTGCGCTACTCGATAGCCCTGAAGTCTATCACCCAAGGTAAGGGGACCTTTACCATGGAGCTGAGTCACTACCAGGAGGTACCGCCGGCGGTCACTCAGAAAGTCATCACCGCCAAGCAGGCGGAAAAAGAGAAGGCTTAGTTCTTTATAGTCACCGTAAAACAAAACAGGGACTGCTCATTAGAGCAGCCCCGTTCTTTACCTACCTTAATCTGAAAGGTATTAGCCCAGCAGCTCTTTGAGCTTGTCCCTGAAGGCAGGGACTACCTTTTTCCAGTCGCCAACGACGCCATAGGCAGCTTCCTTAAAGATGTTAGCCTCAGCGTCCCGGTTAATGGCGATGATATTCTTAGAGCCACTGCACCCGGCAAGATGCTGACTCGAACCCGAAATAGCCACGGCAATATAGACATCCGGCGAGACAATTTTGCCTGTTAGTCCCACTTGAATAGTGTCCGGCACCCATCCGTTATCGCATGGTGGCCGGCTGGCGCCTACGGCCGCTTTAAGCAGCTTGGCCAGCTCTTCCAGGTCTTTAAAACCCTCGGGCCCACCAATACCCCGACCTCCGGAGACGACCACACTGGCATCTTCCAGTTTAATTCCCTCGATTTCTTCAAGCACCGTATCCTTGACTTCGGTCCTGATAGCCGAAGCGTCCAGCCCGGCGTCGATATTAACGACCTCTCCCTTTCGGGAATCGTCGCGTGCCAGCGGCTCACCGGCTTTCACCCTGAGGGTAGCCATCTGCGGCATCGACTCTGAAGTGAAAATTGCCCGGGCATTACCACCATAGACCGGCTTGGTCTGCAGTAGCATCTTCGAGTCCGGGTCAATCGCCAGCTCGACACAGTCCATCGTAGCCGTGGTATCCAATCTGAAAGCGAGCCGGGGTGCCAGGTCACGACCAATCGAGTTCTGTCCCATGAGTAAAACCCTGGGCATGACCTCCTTGGCCACCTTCTCCATCACAGCCATATAGGAATCCGTCCGGTAGTCTTTGAGTAGTGCGTCATCAACCACGTAAACCTTGTCAGCACCAAAGGCAATCGCTTCCTGAGCAAGAGCACCAACTCCGCTACCAATCATCACCGCCGAGAGTTCCTCTCCCAGGTCATCGGCAAGTTTCCGGCCGGCACCAAGCAACTCGGTAGCAATCGCAGCCAGCTTGCCGTCCCCGACCTCAGCCAGAATCATAACGCCTTTATTATCAGCCATCTGAAAATCCTCCTTATTTCAAAGCAAGATAGCAGTCCAACTGGACTACTACAGCAGCTTTGCCTCCGAAAGTTTCTTCGCCAGATTGGCACCAGCGTCTGCCTCGTCCTCGCCCTCAATAATCTCACAGGTGCCCTCACGGACCGGTTGGAACAGCCTGAGCATCTTGGTACGCCGACCGGCAACACCAATCTGAGAGGTATCAATTCCCAGGTCGGCCGGTGTCCAGACAACCGGCTCTTTCCTCTTGGCCGCCATGATACCCTTAATGGTAGCGTATCGCGGTTCGCCAAGCTCATTACTGACGGTAATCAAAGCTGGTAGAGATACCTCAACAACCTCATAGCCGTCGGGGATAACCCGCTCCACCGTGGCCTTACCGTCAGTGACCTCTACCTTCTTTGCCAGAGTCACACTGGGCAGACCAAGGATTTCGGCGAGACCGGAGCCCACCTGCCCCGAATCCCAGTCAGCTGCCTGCCGACCACAGAAGATGATGTCGTACTCACCAATCTTCTTGATGGCAGCCGCCAGGGCAGCAGCAGTCGACCAGCTATCACCACCATCAAAGGCGGAATCCTCGAGCAGGACGAGCTCGTCTGCCCCCATCGACAGCGGCTTCTTGACGACATCACGCAGCAGGCCGGTACCCAGACTCACCGCCGTAATCGTACCGCCCATGGCATCCTTCAGCCGTAGTGCTGCCTCCACCGCCTGCTCATCAAAAGGACTGATTACAGGCGGCACACCGGCCGGTGGCACCACGGAGTTAGATGCGGTATCAATCTTGAAGCTGGCCGGTGGCGCTTCTGGATCGATTACCTGTTTGACACAGACAATCATATTCATCGTGTGCGGTTCCTCCTTATGCACATTGTTCCCTCACTAAAGTCATTAAAGTGTAATGACAACCCAATTAAGTACTGTATCATCTAACAGAATTCAGCGTCAAGTACAGATAAAGTACAGAATGAGGTTCCTTACTTCCGCGCCACGGCCACCGTACGTCGCGCTGTGTGGTCATAGGGGCTACCGTCAAGACCACCGTAGACATCAACGGCGGTAAAACCACAGCCTTTCAGAAGCGCCACTATTTCCGTGGCCGAGTAGAGGCGGTGGGATATCTCCCTTTCAATACGCTCGTTTCCTTTTAGCATTATCCAGCGGTTCCACATCCAGCCCCAGTTCTGGCTGACCTTCCTTTCCTGCAGCCAGATAATACCATCTTCCTCAGACCAGTCCCTTTCTCGAAAGACGCGGGCGAGGACCTCTTTACTACTCGTCTCCAGGACGAAAATACCCCCGGTTTTTAGTGAACGGTGAACGTTCACGACAACCTGCCGGTCTTCTTCCGGGTCTTCGAAATAACTGAATGAGGTGAACATATTTATGACGGCGTCAAAAGCATCTTGGCGGGAAAAGACCCGCATATCCTCCTGGACAAATTCAATCTCCAGTCCCTCAGCCCGGGCGTTCTCTCTGGCCTGTTCCAGATACTTGCCTGTCCGGTCTACCCCGGTCACATGAAAGCCACGGCGGGCTAGCTCCAGTGAGTGCCTTCCCACGCCACAGCCGAGGTCAAGCACACGCATGCCTGGTCGGATATCCAATAAAGAGATGATGTCATCGACCTCAGCCGGTGTACCCTCCCAGCGCTGGCGGGAGAACATCACGGGCCCCCAGGTTTCCCAGAGGGTATCGTCCTCGTGCCAGGGGATTGTCTGTGGCATAATTCCACCTCCGTCAGGTGATTACTGTTGGGTATAACAGTGGACTTAGATTATGCCTTCTTCAGCCAGCCGGGTCAAGTCTTCGCGGCTGTACCCGAGCAGTCCACAGTAGATTTCCTCGTTGTGCTCCCCCACCGCCGGGAATGAGCGCTGTATCTCGGTGGGAGTACCCGACAAGCGAATGGGCAAACCGGTAACGAGCACGTTACCGCTGCCATCGGGGAACGGCACCTCCACCAGCATCTCGCGCGCCTTTACCTGTGGATGACCGGCGACCTCGGTCTGCTCATGGCAGATTCCGGCGGGGATGGGTATCTGCTCGGCGATGGCCAGAATTTCCTCGGCAGTCTGTGAGGCCACCCATTCGGCGACCACCGGGTCAATGATATCGCGATACTCCCAGCGGGCCAGGTCAT
>CP070842.1:682586-688083 GCA_020342155.1 Dehalococcoidales bacterium | reverse complement strand
CTTCCAAGTGACAAATCACCCGGAAGCAGGAGTTCATTCGGAAATCGGGGCATTTGCCAGATTCTCAAAGACACCTATCGAAATTCGCATGCCAGCCCCATGTTTGGGCGAGCATAACGAGTACGTGTTTGGACAACTACTGGGTATGTCTTCAGAAGAGATGACTTATCTTGAAAAACAGGGGATTATCGGTACCACTCCATCTGAAGTACAACAAGGAAGCATGTACTGACTATTTAATTTTCATTCTGCTCCCAGGTCTATTTCGTCCAGTCTATCGCTGCTTTGGTTTGGTAATGATGGAAGGCTGGATTATTCTCGAATAATTAAAATTATGGGCCTCGGTAACTTCACCGTATTTTACTTTGAGTTCATCTATTATACCTGCGTCCAGAGCATGGGGTGGACAGGCTTCAACGCAGATGGGCTTTTTACCATCTGCCCACCTCTCGATGCATAGGTCACACTTCTGCATCCTGGCCTTCTCTTCATCGGCGAACTGTGGTGAACTATAGGGACAGGCGTCCTTGCACAGGTGACCGGCACAGTTGAGGCATCGTTCAGCCTCCTTTATCGCTTCCGCTTCACTGAAGCCCAGTGCAACCTCCTTGAAACTGGACAGCCTTTCGTTCACCGGCAGGGTTGGCATTAACTGGCGAGGCCGTTTTTCTACATCCGCTGGAATGTCTACAGTAATATCTTTCGGGTCAATAGTCTTCTCGGGCTGTACCTGTAGGACATCTCCTTGAAGGTGGCGATTGATGAAGAAAGCCGCCTTCTGACCGCTGGCGATGGCGTCGACGACGCTGGTGGGACCGTTCATGACATCACCGGCAGAGAAAATGCCACGGCGTGCCGTCACGAATGTCTCCGAATCAGCGGCGATTGTTCCTGTGGGGCTGGTCTTGATATCGCCACTGAGGCCGGAAAGGTCCGGTACCTGTCCTATGGCGAAGATAACTGTATCCACATCAAAAACATGACCAGTGTCTTTGACGACCTCAAAGCTGGGCTGCCCGTTTTCGTCGAACTGGAGTCCTTCGATTTCCTGACATTCTACTCCGGCGACCTTGCCGTTATTCTCAAGGACACGACTGGAGGTAAGCGAGCAGTGAATTTCTATTCCTTCTTCCTCAGCCTGTTTGATTTCGCTGTCTTCGGCGGGCATATCCTCACGGCATTCGAGGCAGGCAACGTGTACTGTATTCGCTCCCAGCCGTCTGGCAGAGCGCGCACAGTCGATTGCCACGTTACCACCACCGATGACGAGCACCTTTTCGCCTAGCTCAGTAGTTTTACCCGATTTAATATCTTGCATGAAGGACACCCCAGCGAGTGTGCCCTTGAGGTCAGCACCGGAGATATCAAGCTTCTCTCCCTTACTGGCGCCGAGGGCGAGTAGCACCACGCCGTAACCCTTGTTCAGTAAGTCATCCAGGCCCCTACCGAGGTCTACCCTTGTGTTTATTCTGATTTCGATGCCCACTGCTTCCAGATAATCGATGTCCCGCTTGAGAACCTCCCTGGGCAGGCGGTGCTCCGGGATAGCGGTGGAGAGCATACCCCCGGCCACAGGCCCCGACTCGAATACAGTCACTGCATAGCCCATCCTGATGAGATCATAGCCAGCGGCAAGGCCGGCCGGACCGGAGCCGACAATAGCGACACTATCTGGTTGTGTCTGAGGTAAACGGTCAGGTATTTCTTGGGGCACATTATCAACGACAAAACCCTTAAGGTCCATAATAGCCACCGGTTCTTCAACATCCTTACGACGGCATTCTGTCTCACAGGGATGAAGACATACCCGACCGCAGACAGATGGTAACGGCATCCGCCGTCTTATTAAGTCCAGGGCTTCCTTGAACCTGCCTTTAGCTATCAATGCACTATAAGCCGGGATATGGAGATGAACGGGACAACTCACCTGGCAGGGAGCCTCCTGCTCGGCATAGAGCAAGTCTGTCCCTTCTCCCGATATTATGCCGCAAGTCTTTTCTTCACGACACTTTTCCCGGTCGACGACCACGATACCGTCCTCATACCGCTTGGTGATGGCCTCATTAGGGCAGACGTAGGCACATACCGTCTCGGTACAGTGATAACACGGCGTGGCCATGTGACTGACAAAGACTTTAGGAAATTTCCCCTCTTCCTGATAAAGGAGACGCATCCACCTGGCTGGCCCGGCTGGCACATCATGCCAGTCTTTACAGGCGATGGCACAGGCAAAGCAGCCGGTACAGCGACTCTGATCGAAATAAAAACCCAATTGCATTGGTATATTCCTCCTTAAGCCTTCGTTGTCTCTACCAGTACTGTCTTCAGGGCAGCGGCTCCACCAGGTGAGTAGGTATCGTCAGTAAGAACATTGACACAGCCACCGCGGTCAATGCCCTCTTCATCTGGATTGTACCAGGAGCCTTCATAGATGGAGACCACTCCGGGGATTATCCGTCGGGTTACCCAGGCCTTTATGGCCAGCTTACCCCGGTCGTTAAAAACGTAGACCTCATCTCCATCACGGATACCCCTGGGCTCGGCATCAGCTGGATTAATCCACATAACGTGGGGGTCGACCTCGACCAGCCAATCGACGTTCTGTAGTGTGGAATGTACTCGCACTCTAGGGTGGGGTGACAGAAGTTGCAGCGGATATCTCTTGGCTAGCGGGTGGTTTCGATCCTCCCTCTCTGCAATGATATACTTGGGAACAGGGGGGGTTAGAGGATTATTTAGATCAGCTAACCGCTGCGAGAATATCTCAATCTTGCCGGAAGGGGTATTGAACGGGTTATTCTCAGGGTCTTCAATCTGTGCTTTAAAAGCTATGTAAGGTTCGTCGAGCTGTAACCGGTGGGTACTCTCGCTTTTAAACTCGTCGTAGTCCTCAATATACCGCTGGTACTCCGGATTCTCAGCCACGAATGTTCTCAGCCATTCATCTTCCGTCTTGTCGTTAAAGTCCTTAAAACCAAGCTTCTCCGCCAGCAGACAGCCGATTTCCCAGTCCGTTTTGCATTCACCCAACGGCTCAATTGCCTGATTGGAGTAACAGAGATATGGACCAGAAGGCCACGGTCTTGTGAGTTCGTTCTTCTCGGCGAAGCTCTTCACCGGCAGCACGATATCGGCATATCTACCGGTGGGTGTCAGGAAAAGGTCTTGGTTAACGATAAACTCCAGGCTCTTCAGTGCTTGGACACCCTTATTGGTATTACCACGTTGGTTTAATGCGTTACCACCAGCGAACCAGGCCATCTTGATATCGGCAGGATAGCCGCCAGCTGTTCCCTTGAGGAAGCCGTCCCATATCCGGTTGACGTGGAAGCGACGAACCAACCGGAGGTTCAGGTCCAGCGTTCCGCGAATTGATGGGCCACCAGCCTCTGTTGGGTTCCTCATGCCCGGTATTCCCATAGCACGAAACATGTGCCCGTAGGGTATTCCCATCAGACCGCCGCAGGCGCTACCGCCGGGTTTGCCGATGTTACCCGTCATTGCCGTTAGGGCAATTGCACAGCGGTTGTACTGCTCACCGAAGGCAGCACGGGCGGGCCCCTGGCAATCCATTAGACAAGCAGGCTTGGTAGTAGCATAGCGTCGTGCTAAATCAGCGATACGCTGTGCTGGTACCCCGCAGATTGCTTCTGCCCAAGCTGGAGTCTTCTCAACGCCGTCTTCGATACCGATGACATATTCTTTAAATTTGTCAAAACCTACCGTGTACTTGTCAAGGAATGCCTGGTCATGGAGGTTCTCCCTGACAATAACGTATGCCACAGCGGCCATCATGGCAGCGTCGGTGCCGGGGATAATAGGAATCCACTCAGCAGCCAGGGTAGCAGCCGAGTCTTCGTACCTGGGTCCAATTGATATTATTGGGATACCGGCGTCTTTAGCCTTGATGAGATTGTTTATTGCATCTGTGCCAGAGACCATCCGCACCGGATCCCAGCCCCACATGATTATCAACTTGGAGTTGAGCAGGTCCTCCCGACTATGACCAACCATAACGTCGCCATAGGAAGTTTGCACTGCCCAGACGGCACCTTCGGAGGAGATATTGCCGTAACCGGCAGTGTAACCACCGAACATAGCGAGCGCCTTGGCAAGAGCACCGGCAGTATGCAGCGCTCCCATATGTCCACCACCGCCGTAGTAGATTGCCCCGTTGCCGTAGGTCTCCTTGATCCGATTCAGTTCGCTGACGATAGTATCCATGGCTTCGTTCCATGTGACTCGTTCGAATTGACCAGTCCCTCTCTCACCGATACGTTTCATTGGGTAGAGGAGGCGGTCCGGGTGGTATATCCAGTGACGGTAGGCGCGACCCCGCCAGCAAGCCCTTAGTTGCTTGTCTTCATCGGCGTAATCATCACCCTCGATGCGAGTTATCACGCCATCCTTAACGTGTACCCGGAGCGGACAGCGCCCGCCGCAGTCGAATGCGGATGTAGACAGAACAATCTGCTCGCCATTTGCCTGACTATTATCTTCTGCACTCACAGCGACCTCCTTACAGACAACAGATTCCCACAACATGCCTCGATGTTCTAACATTCTAGCCAGTAAACTGGTAAAGGTCAACGCGATTGGTTTTCTTCCTCAGTTCAGCGGTGCTCTGGTTTTGTTTATACATGCATAAAAGGTAGCCACATGGGCAATCACTAACAAAACACCTTTAAGTGCAATGTGAAATCAGAAGCTGTTACAGCGTTGGCATGAGAGGCTTCTTCTCAAACAATAGACCGGGATCTGTCCAGTATCGCCCATATTAGAGGATTCGAACTACCTAACAAGCAATTGAGATGTCTTAGGTCCGAAATAGTTCAATCATTTTAAGATACGTTGTGTTCCAGGGAGAGTTCGACCCAACGATTAGAATACCGGTAACTCTAATTAAAAGAGTGTTATCGTTTATGGGGGCAGGTCAACCTGTTCTACTAGAATAAAGAGAAAAATCTCAAGATGAGACTATCAGCCTTCAGATTATTTTAACAAACAACCCTGTTTGATTCCTGATATACTGACAAAAATTGAGATGGCTATGATAGAATTGATAAACGCATACTCACAAAGTGGTTTTGCTGTGCAGGGACCTGACGCGTAAGGTTGATAGTAAAGAGAACAAGGAGGTGAAATATGGCTGGAGGCTATATGGGGAAGATCCTATTTGTAGACCTTTCTACAGGTGAGCTAAAGGATGAGGTACTGGGCGAAAAGCTTTGCCGCGACTTCATTGGTGGCTACGGCATAGGGGCCAGGATTCTCTACAACCGCCAGAAGGCCGGGGTAGACCCACTGGGACCGGAAAATACCCTTGGTTTTATTACTGGCCCTCTCACGGGTACTCCGGCCACGACAGGTACCCGGTACACTGCGGTAGCGAAATCGCCCCTCACCGGCGGGTGGGGAGATGCCAACTCAGGGGGATATTTTGGTCCTCACCTTAAGTTCGCGGGCTATGATGCTGTTTTTTTCAATGGGATAGCCG
>CP070842.1:670054-682486 GCA_020342155.1 Dehalococcoidales bacterium | reverse complement strand
CACGAAGGAGGAGAATTGGCTGAGTTCAACATCGTTAAGGTCCCACAGCTAGCCTGGTATGGTGACACGGAGCTAGACCTGAAACTCCCTTCTCGCTGGGACGTGACTATCTATCGGATGCGAGGGCACAGCAGGCCACCACTCACCCGGAACGAGCTTGAGGACGCATTTCGCCATCCTATCGGCTCCCCCTCCATAAGGGAACTGGCCAGGGGCAAGAATGAGGTGGTAATAATCTTCGATGATCTGACAAGACCAACGCCTGTAGCCGACCTCGTACCCTGCATCCTGGAGGAATTAGAGGCAGCCGGCGTTCCCGATGCACACATACGATTCATCGCAGCTCTTGGAGCCCACAGAGGGCTCACACGCATCGACTTCGCCAAGAAATTGGGCGAGGCAGTGCTCGACAGATTCCCCGTCTATAATCACAATCCCTATGAAAACTGCACGTTTGTAGGCGAGACAAGCAGAGGGACATCAATCTCCATCAACAGCGAGGTGATGAGCTGCGACCTGAAGATTGGCGTTGGTTCCATTGTTCCCCATGCGGCAGCATCCTTTGGTGGTGGTGGGAAGATTGTTTTACCGGGGGTAGCCTCCATGGATACCATCGCCGCAAACCACGCCCTGGCGGCGAGAGCACGGGAGCGCGGGAGAAGCGGCTCAATGACCTACGGCCTGGGATTCGAGGAAAATGAATTGCAACTGGATATAGCCGAGGCCGCACAAATGGCGGGCCTGGATGTCAAGGTAGACGCAATACTCAACGATAGAAGGGAGATAACGGCCCTCTTTGTTGGCGAACCCCTGGCGACGCATTTTGAGGGGGTCAAACTCGCCAGGGAGGCCTATGCGACAGAACCCGTAGCTGATAGGGACATTGTGATTGCCAATGCCTACTCTAAGGCTACCGAGCCTTTTCACTCTTCTCCTCTGGGTGCTCAAATGCTCACTGAAGCTGGCGGCGACTTAGTAATCATAGTGAATACACCGGAGGGGTTTATCAGCCATTATCTTGGCGGTAGCTGGGGAAGAGGTATCGGTGGCAGGTACTGGCAGCGACGCTCCCGTCTGCTTGATCGTATTAAGAGGCTTATTCTGGTAACCGAGTACCCTGACATAGCCCAGTCGGACCGCATCGCCCCGCTGGACTCGATCACTTGGGCAAGAACGTGGCCTGAGGCCCTTGAACATCTGGCCGAGGATTATCCCGGCGAAGCGAAGGTAGCCGTAATCCCGGATGCAACCATCCAGTACCTGCCAGAATAGCATTACCTTTCACTCACCACCTGCCCGTGACGTAGAGGCTGCATCTTCTCTCCGGCCGTGTTAAACTCTGAATCTCGTTATTCAGTCGTCGTTGTTTCGGTACTTCGAGTATCGAAGCATCGCTGCTAGAGCTCCAAGTGCGTTCTCAGGTGTGTTAAATGTCGGTATCCCACTTCTCGTCAGCCGACCCATCGCTTCTCTACTCTGGCTAGGATGACCAGGAACCAAGAGAATCGGCTTTTCCGTCTCGTCTCTGAGCTCGGATATCGCTTCGGCAAATTCGTCATCATTAACTGCATAGTTGATTGACAGGAGAGTGTCCACCTCCTTCATAATAGGCTGTGAGCACCGTACAAAGAATTGAGCCCTGCCTGATGTGGGTCCCCATACAATATCAACTGGATTCCTCGGGCTGGCAAAAGGAGGGCTTACGTCTCTGAGGACATTCGTCATTTCCTGCTGCGCCTCAGCGGTCAGGACTGGTAATTCAAAACCCAGTGTCGTGGCGGCATCAGCAGCAGCTACACCACCACCACCAGCCTCTACGAGCAAACCAAGCCTGTTTCCCTGCGGCAGAACCGGAGATGTAAAACCTACTATCAAGTCTATCAGCTCCCACAGATTCTTCGCTACAGTCACACCGTTCTGCCGAAGGGCGGCGTCAAAGACAACGGCACTACCAGCTATTGAACCAGTGTGTGAAGCGGCAGCCCTGGCACCCTCTTCCGTTCTGCCTGCCTTCCACACTACCACTGGTTTCTCTCTGGAGACCTGCCTGGCCAGCTGTAGAAACTCTTTCCCACGCTTGAACCCCTCAACATAGAAGCCAATGACCTGTGTCTCGTTATCTGTGGCAAAATACTCAAGTAAGTCTTCAACAGTAAGGTCACTTTGATTGCCGATGCTGACTACCTTACTGAAGCGTAGTCCACGCTCGTAACCCATGACCATAACATTCTCAACAACCCAGCCCGACTGGCCAGCGAAGGCAATACCGCCGGAGGCTTCTTTGGTCGCTGGAGCAGGAGCAATAGTGTTAATGCCTGCTTGTGGAGAGTAAATACCCATGCAATTGGGGCCGATAATGCGTGTGTTCCCTTGCCGAGCAGCCGTAAGCATTTTTTCCTGCAATTCCAGCCCTTTGTCACCAAGCTCGGCGAAACCGGCACTGTGAACCACGGCAAATTTCACCCTTTTCCGAGCACAATCTTCTATAACCTGGGGAACAATTGTGGACGGGACTGTTACCATAGCGAGGTCCACGTCTACTGGGACATCGGCAATACTAGGGTAGCTTTGAAGCCCCATAATCTCGGCTTCCCTGGGATTAACAGGATACAATTTCCCGCGAAAGTTGCTGTCCATAAGATTTGACAAATACCGATTACCAGTTTTACCACTATCTTTTGATGCACCCACCACAGCGATTGTGGACGGATTAAATAGCCTGTCGAGGTCTATCGTCTTTTTCAACTTGTACTCTCCTTGTTACCATTAACGATATATACAGACCGGACAACTTTTGAACACCTACCACACCTATGCTGTTGGTAAGTATTTCTAAATGGTAGCTCTCTTGCTGACAAAATGACTAACTGTGTGGCACAAAAAAAGCAGCTAACGACAGCGAGTGGCTTTACGCTACCGAGATTCCCTTCGTTGATAATAGTCAATCAGCTTACTGCCGGCTTCAGCTGCCTGTTCGATGTTCGGATAGAACGGAACGCCGGCAGCCATCAGCCCGACCTTCACTTCTTCCATCAACTCCTGCACCCAGGCCTGTTCATCATCGCCATTTCCACCCAGCCTGTGTTCCTCCATCACTGCCAGTAAAGGTTTGTTGCCGAGCTCGTTCAGCCGGTACTGCTTGAGAAATGTCTCCGCCGAGACCTTCCCGTGGTCGCCATGAAAGTGCCCTCGTATGAATGTAATCAGCAGGTCGAAGTTCGGGTTCCCGGCCATTATCTTCAACATATCTCCAACATCCCAGCTTCTGTCTATCCTGATTGACATGTCGGCCGGATTGCCGATCCAGTCCCATATTGGACTACCCTGGGCTTTCATCTCCTCCCGAATCTCCATCGGTAACGGGATAACATCGAGACCAGCTTCCTCACAGAGGTCGGCGGCAAGCACACTGCTTCCCCCTGCCCCTCCAGCTACACCTACTTTTCGACCGATGATCGGTGGCAAGAAATGGAACGCAGCTGCTACGTCTATTAGCTCACCCGGATGCCGGACAGAAACGGCTCCAGCCTGTCTGACCACCGTTTCCCATATATCCATAGAACCAGCGAGAGAAGCCGTGTGAGAGGCGGTTGCCCTGGTTCCCGATTGCCCTCTGCCACCCTTGACGATGATGACCGGCTTGCTGGCTGTTGTATGATGTAACGCGTCATAGAAACGTTTACCATCTCGCACGCCTTCGATGTACATCAAGACCATCTCTGTATTCGGGTCCTGCGCGAAATACTCCAGATAATCAGACTCGTTGAAGTCGATAGCATTGCCATAGCTTATGGCTTTGCTGAAGTACAATCCCCTCTGCACGGCTAGGTCGACAATCTCGTGAATCGCCGAGCCACTCTGCGAAGCCAGCCCTACCGGTCCAGACTCCCGGGGCATGCCTTCACTGAAAGAGATCCGCTCACCAGGGTAATAGAGACCCATACAATTAGGCCCAATGAGCCGAATACCTGCCTTCTTGGCTTGGTTTAGTATTTCCATCTCAAGGTCAGCGGCCTCTTTGCGCCCCGTTTCGCTGAAGCGAGCAGTGTAGAGGTGGACCGCCTTTACGCCCTTCTCAGCACAATCGGCCATCATGCTCAGAACCTGTGATGCCGGGACCGACGAAATCACGTAGTCGACCACGCCAGGTATGTCTTTAACGCTGGGGTAAGCCTTGATGCCCATAACCTCCGTGTACTTGGGATTGACCGGGTAGAGCTGTCCCTCGTAGCCGAGTTCGATGAGGGGTGCGAAAAAACCCGACCCCCGCCCGCCGCTATCTGAAGCTCCAACTACCGCTATCGCTCTGGGATGAAGGATTTCCTCCAGTGGATGGGTTGCCATTGATGTGACCTCCTGTAAATGCGATATTTGCTCGGAATCAAAAAGACGTCGGTGCCAGCTTCTCACACAGCACTGACATTCCTTCTGCCTATAAAGATTGTAGCATCCAGAAACGGAAGTAGCCAACAGGGGCGTAATGGCCTGCGGGGTTACGAATGACCAGTTGACGACTGATTAGGGTACCAACCAGCATTGGAGGGAACGGTTTTTCGTCTCCGGCTGAAGTGTTTCAACCTGGTTATTTTATTATTTCGCAGACTTCGCTAACCGGTCTTCTTTGCCCAGTGGGACTGTCCGCCGGATATCCGACCGGTATCAAAGCAACTATGTCCATGCCATCCGGGACTTTCAGGATTTTTTCTACGTCTCCCTTTGATTGTGCCAGCGGACCGGTCATCCATGTAGCACCCAGTCCCATCTGGTGCAACACCAGGAGGAGATAGGCAATACCGGCTGATACTGATTGAATTCGTGGATTGAGAACGCTGCCCCACTGAAGCATCTCTGTAGCTTTTTCATCAACTTTCGCCCGTTCCGATATGACCTTATCCATCGGATTTTCCCTCTTTCTGGCGCCGACCAGAATCATAGCCGGGGCATCACCGAGGGGCATCCGCCGTGGTGCGGCTGGAGCAGACGCTCCCGGTGGCGTGCTGGCTGGACGAGGGAACCCTCCCGCTTGAGCCATTTCAGGCCAAGATGCCATGGTATCCCTGCCTGCCTGTGCAGCATCCGCAACGGATTTGATAGTGCTCTTGTCCAGAACAATATAGAAATACCAGAGTTGCGCGTTAGCGCCGTTTGGTGCCCAGGTGGCAAGCTCCACAGCCTGTAATAGTAGTTCTTCCGGCACTGGTTTGTCCTCCCAAGCACGAATAGAACGCCGGTCTTTAATGAGATTGGCCAGTTCGGTTGTTTCCACGATACATACCTCCGTCCCTACTGTTAAATAGATATTATGAATGACTGCTATAATATTTACAAACAAGGCTTTATTCCTCTAGCTGGACTCTTTGGGAGCGACCGGTCAACCTTATGGTAATATCAAGAATTGTTATATCGCGGCATATATGTTACATTCATAAGATAGAATAGATAGAATGTGCACCTGCTTACCAGTAAGAATGACCACCAGTTACCGGCCCATAGGATGGTATGGTTTTGCCCCTTACCTAGAAAAGCCAAATAGCCCGATGATGATGTTCAGGAGATGGCAATTACAGCCGGATGGCTGCTAAGATTAAGGTAAAAATCAGATGATACCTGAAAGGAGTTTGGCATGGTCTCAAGTGAACCAGAAAAGTTAGAGGCACTAAGAGAGGAGGTTCGAGCTTTTCTACGTGAGAACCTTCCCCAGAAATGGGGGACACCGGCGTATGAGCCGTTGGAAGCGGGTAGCGAAGAACAAATTGCACTGAGCAAATCGTTCACGAAGAAGCTATATGACGCCGGCTACACCGCATTTGGTATTCCCGCCGCTTATGGTGGCATAGAACGTCCACCACAAGAGATAGCTGTTATCCGTGAGGAACTCAGACGCCAAGGAACGCCGTTCCCATTTGTTGGTCTTGGACGATTGGTTGTCGACACGCTGCTGCAGTGGGGTACCGAAGAGCAAAAGAAACGCTTTATTCCGCCGATACTAAGAGGCGAAGTCTACTGGATCGAGGGCTTCTCCGAGCCAAACGCCGGTTCGGACCTGGCTGGGGTCCAGACCACCGCTGTCAGGGACGGTGATGAGTGGATAATAAACGGACAAAAATGCTGGACTAGTGGCTGGGATTATGGTGAATGGGGCTTCTTTTTGTGCAGAACAGACGTGAATGCCCCGCGGCACCGCAATCTGAGCTTCTTTCTCTTTGACTGTAGCACGCCCGGTTTCAGTCGAAGGCCTTTACGCCAGATGACTGGTGAAGCCCATGCTCAGT
Organism: Dehalococcoidales bacterium; assembly: GCA_020342155.1. GTDB lineage: Bacteria > Chloroflexota > Dehalococcoidia > Dehalococcoidales > Fen-1064 > W589. The sequence goes on along the minus strand of CP070842.1, from coordinate 676,214 downwards.
ATGGTGAATTGTTCTTCGATGATATGCGTGTCCCCCACGAGAACATGATAGGAGAAGAAGGCAGAGGCTGGTATGTCGCCATGACGACCCTGATTGCCGAGAGGGGTGGGGGTCAGGTATCCGCAGCCAGCGGTGAAACCGGTGGAATGGGTCTGGGTCTGTTTGGTGCGAGGACTATAGGTGGCGTTGATAGTCTGATTGAACTCGCCAAGAAGACTAAGCACTATGGTCAGACGGCCTGGGATGATAGCAGTTTCCGCGGGAGAATAGCCCAGATTGCCATTGAGAACGAGGCAATGAGGGCTTACGGCATGCGTCTTGGCAAGATGATTATGAGTGGGTCTGCCTCCGGAAATGAAGCCTCGATGGCGAAATTGACCTGGACCGAACAGGGCAAACGACGGGGAGACATGGTGTGTGAAATCATCGGGGCCTACTCCCAGCTGATGAGGGGTGACTCAAGGGCAGTAGATGGTGGCGACCTCGTTTACGGTATGCTCATGACACGGGGTACTACGATATTTATGGGTACCTCGGAGATATGCCGCAACATTCTCGCCGAAAGGATACTGGGACTGCCCAGACAATAGTCCGATGGGAAAACAGCCCAGCATATTAATCAAGAAGGAATGTAAGGAGCACTAGTCATGGCGATAGAACTTGGTCTCAATGAAGAACAGTCGATGTTAAAGACGATGGCAAGGGATTTCCTGGCCACCGAGACCCCCAAAACTTTTGTACGAGAGATGATGGATGATGAAGTAGGGCATTCCCCGGAACTGTGGAAAAAAATGGCCGAACTCGGGTGGCAGGGTCTCGTCTTCCCCGAGGAATACGGGGGAGCGTCCATGAATTTCAGGGACCTGACGATACTCTGCGAGGAGATGGGACGGGCGGTAATGCCTGGCCCATTCTATTCAACCGTGATTCTCGTCGGACTGCCCATTCTCGATTTCGGCAGCGACGAACAAAAAGCGGAATTCCTCCCCAAGATTGCTAATGGCGAGATCGTCTGTACTCTGGCTGCCCTCGAGGAAAGCGGTGACCTGTGGGCAGATGATTTGCATTTCAGAGCACTACCGCGTGGCGACGGTTATGCCCTCAGTGGCACCAAAATGTTTGTTACCGATGCCAAGGCGGCGGACTACATGCTCGTCGCTGCCCGCACCAGGCGTACCCAGAATCCTGAAGATGGGATAACTCTCTTCATGGTCAACGCTAAGGAGTGGGGAATATACATGGATAATATGACCGTCATGGACCTGACCCGGAAGCAATATGCAGTGCGGTTCACCGATGTACCGGTATCTGCCAGCAATATTATCGGTGAATTACATGGTGGCTGGCCTATCCTGCAGCAGATTGCCTTCAAAGCATCAGCGGTACTGAGTGCCGAGATGGTCGGAGTCGGTGAGATGGCCATGGAAATGACCGTAGCCTATCTGAAAGACAGGATGCAGTTCGGCGTGGTCATCGGTACGTTCCAGGCACTTAAACACAAAGCGGCCGATATGTACGCTGCCATGGAGTACTCCCGCTCACTGATGGAATGGGCAGCTGAATGTGTCAAAGAGAATGACCGCGATGCCCCAATGGCGGTTTCCATGGCTAAGAGCTACTGCGGTGATTCTGTCAAATTCGTCACAGACGCCGGGGTCCAGCTGCATGGTGGTATCGGCTTCACCTGGGACCACGATATGCACCTGTACTTCAAGAGGGGCAGATATAATGACACCGCTTTCGGTGACGGTAACTACCATAAGGAGGTAATAGCCAGACAACTCGAAGCCAACCTTATGTAACTGGCATTAATAATTACGTGCATACGGCGGAAGTTGAAACTGCTGCAGGTCTACAGTGCGAAAGTGAATTCAGAATAGTCCTGCAGGAGGGATAAATGCTCGAGGTCAAAAATCTAGTAGCAAAGCGGGAGGAATTCTATCTGAAGGATGTATCCTTCACCGTTCAGGATGGCGAGTATTTTGTCCTCCTGGGACCTACGGGTGCCGGTAAGACCGTTCTTCTGGAGTCTATTGCCGGGATAACCGGGATTCGCGGCGGTCAGATATGGATTAATGGCAAAGATGTGACTTCCCTCACGGTACTGGAAAGACAAATCGGCTTTGCCTTTCAAAAATACGCTCTATATCGTCACATGCCAGTTCGTGACAATATATCATTTGGGCTGACGTGGCGATTCAAATCACAGAAAGAGATTGATAAGGCCATTGACCAGGTTATCGAGCTTCTTCATCTTCAAAACCTGCTTGACAAAAGGCCCTGGGCTCTGAGCGGAGGCGAAAGTCAGAAGATTTGCCTGGCCAGAGCAATCGCGATAAGACCCGACCTTCTTATTCTTGACGAGCCGTTGGGTTCGGTTGACCCCGAATCGAGGGAAATTACTGAGCGAGAACTGAAGGATACACATACACGTCTTGGCCTGACGACCATCCATGTTACCCATGATTTTGAAGAAGCGATTGCCCTGGGCGACCGCGTCGCAGTAATGATAGACGGCAGCATCATGCAGGTAGGTACTCCTGATGAAGTGTTTCGCCACCCGAACTCGGAAGCGGTAGCCCGGTTCCTGATGACAAGAAATATCTTCGATGGTGAAGTGCAGGATGGCCCTGATGGCCAGAGCGCCTTCTCTCTTGATGGAAAGAATCTGACCGTGAATACGGCTCTGCGGGGCCGGCGACATGCCTCAGTCCGGCCGGAAGACATTACGATTCTGGTTGATGCGCCTGACTCCGATAACGATAATACTCTGCAGGGTACCATCACGCGTATATCTGACCGTGGCTCAATCGCTTACGTATGGGTAGATGTACCGCCGGAATTCACCTGTCTCGTGCTTCACCCCTTGCTTGAGGCGATGGGTCTGAAAGAAGGACAGCCCATTAGCATCAGGTTCAACGCCTCAGCGGTCAACGTCTTCTGAAGAGGCTGGGTGCAGCCGCAACCAGCAGTTAGGTGAAACTGATTACAGTTTCAGAAGCCTTTCTGCGTTCAAGTGGCAGATTTTTTCTTTATCACTGTCATTTATTGGCGCCGCCTCTATAAATTGCACCCCGGCCTGGTTGGATTCGAAAGGATAGTCTACCGCAAATAGTATCCTTTCGACGCCTACTGCCAGGCAGCAATACTGCAATGCCAGGTGTGAGAACATGCCACTGGTGGTAATAGTGAAATTGTCCCTGAAATAGTCGCTCGGTTTTTTCGCCAGCTCACTGCCGGTCGGACCCAGTTGCCACCGGTTGTCTAACCGCCACAGCCAGAATGTCAGTCCTTCTCCAAGGTGTCCCAGAATAATCTTCAGTCCGGGATACTGGTCAAACACGCCGCTGCAAATCAGGCGCATGGCATGCAGGCTCGTCTCGGCACCGAACCCCCACATTGCTACAGCCAGCGCCGGGTAAGTCAGGAATGGTTTTACCATGTCAGGTGAAGGCGACCGGGGATGAATATATATCGGCACATCCAGTCTTTCCGCCCGCTCGAATATTACCCAGTACTTCTTATCATCAAGGTATTCGCCTTTGATATGCGAGTTTATGCTGGCCCCTTTCAGACCGAGCTCCAGTACCGCTCTTTCAAGCTCGTCGGCAGCTTCACCCGGGTCCTGTGGTGCCAGGGTGGCCAGTCCGGCGAACCTTTCCGGGTGCTCCCTGACTATCCCGGCAAGCCGGTCGTTATATCTCTTCATAGCCGCAGTAGCGGTAGGAGCATCGAGCATCTGGACACCGGGAGAAACGAGCGAAAGGACCTGCATATCGATACCGTCCTCATCCAGTTCACGTAACCTTCGTTCACCGACCTCAAGTAGCCTGTCCAGGATGGTGTTTCCGCCCCGCAATGAGGAGGAATAGCCGGAACTCGGCACCCACCTCACCTCCATGCCCAGAGCCGTTTCCTCATCGATAACTTCCGGCACTGGATATTCCTTTTCCAGTATTGAACGCAGATAGTTCACTTGCTCTTCGGTGGCGAAGTGTTCCTCCAGGGTGATTTTCTTCATGGCTCCTCCTCCGTTTTCTTTACTGAGGAGTATCAATAAGAGTTGCCGGACTGGCAACTCTTCTGGAACCTGAGACATGGTGGGCCATCCTGGGCTCGAACCAGGGACCTCAGTCTTATCAGGACTGCGCTCTAACCAGCTGAGCTAATGGCCCGTAACCAGTCTATTTTAGGGCAAAGTGGTGAGGGAATCAAGCACCTCTGCAGATATTCACTTAAGAATCCACTAAAGAGATTATTTGCAACCCATCCCCCTGACCCCCTTCCCTTCAAAGGGAAGGGGGGAAAATAAAAAAGGGAGGCTTCGCCTCCCTAATTCCCTCCTTTTTCAAAGTTAAGAGTACTTACGCCCCTCTTTCAATCTCCCCCCCCACAAGGATAGGGGGATTAAGGTGATGAGATTAAGAATAACCCTTATCTAGTGAATAGCGAGAATATTACCCCAAGCCTGTTTAATTCTTTTATTTGCTTGAATAATAGACTTTCTATGCTCGTCTCTCGCAATAAGTAAAAACAAAACACTTGGAGTCTTGTATATGAAAATATTCGTAACCCTAAATAGCTTGAGGGCTTCAACGCGTGAATATTCAGCCATATTCTCAACGGTTTTACTCCGATGACGATGCTGATATATTAGTACAGAAAAACCTTTATCATAAGCAGTTTTTACTTCATTCCAATACAGATATTGTGAAGAACGTCTATTTCCACATTTCACAAGTGCCTCCAGACCAATATCTGGATCGAAAAATATCAGGTCTGCGTCATTAGCTATATTGAATAGTTTCTTAAAGTACTGGTTTCGTAGTTCTCCATCATCACATATGATTTCGTTGAAGAACTCGCATTTGGGTATAATATCTCTATTTTGTATTATTGAAACACTCCTGTATTGCTTATCTGAGATATTTCTCTTGTGTTTTTCAAGGTATTGGAAGAGAAACTTATCATACTTCGCCCATTGGTAAGGTTTGTCTAAATATTTGATTTGCCCACCATCATTGTTGTCATTATTTGGTGTAAGCATCCAGCAGATTATTGTCTTGAGGTCGAGCTGTCTGATAAGACCGTACTTCTTGTAGTCGTTAATATCACCAAAATATTGGTTCTTCATGAGATTATAACTCGCTATTTTTAGGTGTGAGGTCCTTTCTCCCAAACAAAACCCTTAACCGCTGGATAGCACTGTACTTGTTAAGTTTATGGCGAGCGGTGATATAATAACGTACACGACTAGACGGTGCAAGGGGGAGTAATGGATATAAAATCTGACGTCGAAACGGTTATTGGGAGTTTACCTGATAGAGAATCGCTGTTATTACGTATCGTATTTGGAATAGGTCAAGACCAAATTAAAGAACGCGACGATATTGCAAAAGAATGAGGAGTGAGTTCTGAAAGAATTAGGCAACTCTATACAAGAGCGATTAGAAAATGTTGTCATCCTAGTCGGTCGGCAGAACTGAAAAAGTATCTGGATGATATTCCCACTGAAGAACCTTTATCTGGCGAGCAGCGTTTCATACGCACCATTTTCGGCCAATGATTCGGAACTAATAAAGAAGCTATCGGTGTAATACCACAAGCCGCACCCATCTTTCAGGGTGCGGTTCTGTTTTATCCGAAACAAGGGCGGGCGGGTCATATAAAAAAGCACCTTAACTGCTGGATAGTGGAAGGAAGGTGATGCACCCTTCACAAGTGAAGGATGACCGACCTAGGAGACTGGGGGATTTCTCCCCGGTTAATCTCCTTAGAAAGGAGGTGATCCAGCCGCAGCTTCCGCTACGGCTACCTTGTTACGACTTCGTCCCAATCATCAGCCCCACCTTCGGCGACTGCCTCCACATAAATGCGGTTAGCCCATCGACTTCAGGTGTTGCCAACTTTCATGACGTGACGGGCGGTGTGTACAATCCCCGAGAACGTATTCACCGCGCTGTGCTGACACGCGGTTACTAGCAACTCCAGCTTCATGCAGGCGAATTTCAGCCTGCAATCCGAACTGAGGATGGCTTTGAGGATTAGCTCCAGATCACTCTATTGCAACCTGCTGTACCACCCATTGTAGCGTGTGTGTAGCCCAAGGCATAAGGGCCGTGCTGACTTGACGTCATCCCCACCTTCCTCCCCGTTTTGC
>CP070842.1:657947-669954 GCA_020342155.1 Dehalococcoidales bacterium | reverse complement strand
CGTGGATAACGACCCACTCGCATTTATCGAGGCTATCCAGTCCGGCCTTGACCGAGTCCTGACGCCGTTCCCCGCCAATGCAGGTATCTATCGTCTTATACCAGTCATGTCCGAGTATCATCTTACGTACTTCCGCCAGTTTTTCCTCACGGATGACGACGACAATCTGCTCGATGGCCGGGCAGCTATCGAAGGCGTCAATCACCTGTGCCAGCAACGGCTCACCGCCGATTGAGACGAACAGCTTGTCCTCCCCACCCATCCGCTTACTCTCACCGGCAGCCACGATAACGGCCCCGGCACCATTCTTTTTGCTCATGCCTCTATTTCACTCACATTCTAATCAGGATTGAGTTGAGTTTACCACATCAGGCTCGGATTTGAAACAGGACGAAATAAATGGTAACCTATCCCCCTGACCCCCTTCCCTTCAATAAGGGAAGGGGGAAGTAAAGAAAGAGAGGGGCTGCGCCCCTTTCATAGGACTCTCTCCAAAGCGAGATCAGAAAGTAAAGGGTTGTCATTGCGAGGGCTTCAGCCCGCGGCAATCTCAAGACACAATGTAAGATTGTTTCGTCGCTACGCTTCTCGCAATGACAAGAGCCCAGCCAGGAGTAGAGCTATTCACCACACACGAGGAATAAAGGGGAGTCCAGAGGGGCATAGCCCCTTTGGCGGGGGTCTGGGGGTGCCCCCCAGATATAATTTTTACCCCCTTCCTGGCCAGGAAGGGGGACAGGGGGATGGTCGATAACCTTTCATCACCAAATAAATAGGGAAAACGCGAGAGCAAGTGAAGGGAAAGCCAGATGACCGAAGATAAGTACGCTTCAAGGCGATTCGATATCCAGTCTGAGGACGTCATTGATGTAGCCGTTCTGGAGGCACTCCCGTTCGAGTACCCCGGTTCGGCCACCGAGGTGGTCTACGAGACTGAGGAGTTCACGGCCGTCTGTCCCTGGACCGGCCTGCCCGACTTTGGTACTCTGACCATCACCTACATCCCGCAGGACAAGCTGGTGGAGCTGAAGTCTCTGAAATACTACCTGACCTCCTTCCGCAACGTGGGCATATTGCAGGAGCACGCCGTTAACCGCATCCTCAACGACCTGGTAGCGCTGCTGCAGCCTGTCTCAATGACGGTGGAGGCGGAGTACCAGGAGCGGGGTGGGATACAGGGGTATGCGGTGGTGGAGTGGGAGAAAGAGGAGTAGATTCAGCATCCAAAGGTTTTAAGTATGGGTTAATATTTCACAACTGATCGAAGCATGGAATATCAAGAGTTTACCCGACGACTAAATGAATTAGGTAGCGTTATCACGATGGGAATTGCTTACTTTGTAGCTTGGCGTGGGCTGATGGTAGAGGATGAAGAGTCAGCACATGCACTAAACCTCCATCGTGGATTTTTCTTACCCGCTCGTGATGCGCTCTTGTGGATGACATTTATGCAGCTGAGCAAAGCCTTTGACCGTGATCCTAGAACTATAAGCCCAACTGTTCTACTTGATGCTGCAAAAGCTGATCGAACAACTTTGACCCCGCAAGCTACTGAAGACGAACTGAATATTATTGAGAAGCAAATTAGTGATAACGAACAATTATTAACCCGCCTTAAAAATCTTCGTGACCAGCGTATTGCACACCACGACGCAATCGCACCAAATGATAGAAGAGTTTTGTTTGGTGAGGTTCAGAAACTGGTAGAAGATATCAAATCCATGTATAACAACCTATGTCATTGGCACAATAATACATACACGTCATTCGACATGATATCGCGCGATGCAGAGAGAGATACGGCAGAAGTAGTGAATATAATGCGTAGCGAACGCGATAGATTGATGAGGCGATTTGATACAACAGATAAGCCATAGCTTCTTGAGTGTTTAGCTACCACAATGTCCGAGAATCCCCAATAACTACTATCCAGACAGCTTGAATTCAGACACCACCCCCCATCCCCTATCCTCACCTATGGAAAAAAGAGAAAAAGATGTTATATCGCTCTCATAATGTACTTTTTCTTCCGCAAGCCTTTTCTTGACCTCGGGGAAAATGTCATCCGGAATCCTGGCACCAATGGTAACGTGAGGCGTGAATTCCTCGCGTTCAAACCGGCCCTGATATTCATCAGCTACCAGTCCGTCAATCGAGCGGTTAATATCATAATGCAGGTCTATCACAGGCTGCTTGGTTACGACTGCAATATAGGCAACATTGCTATCACGGTCGAAATAATCAAATCCGTCGAGTACCAGCGTAAATAGCTTTGTCCTCACAGCCACCTGTTTTAGCTTTTCGACTATCTCGGCGCTATCCGCCTTCGATTCGAAAGGATAAGCCAGGGTGATATGAGGAATGTGGATATTGGCCATATGCCGGGCAAACTCACCCCGCAGGCGGTCCAGTTCTCTCTCTACCTCATCAGGCAGGACTATAGCAACAGCGTATTGAGCCACCAATCACCCCATCTTTCCCCGGACAAACTCCCCTATCCGATCGATTGCCTGCTGGCCTTCTGGCAGCATCGGGGCAAAGGTATGCCACACGTGGAACATGTCATCCCAGGTCTCCAGCGTAACATCAATACCACACTGCTTGGCGCGCGCTTCCAGAAGGATAGCGTCCTCAATCAACTCCTCGGCACCGCCCACCTGTATCAGCAAAGGGGGCAGTCCGGTGAGGTCGGCGTGTATCGGTGAGGCTAGAGGTGTTTTCAAATCGGCCTCCCCAACATAGGTTTTTGCCATCTTCAGGATGCCTTCATACTCTATCCCCCCTTCACGCCCTGCCAGCTTGGCCACGCCGGTGCACTCCATATCGGCCCAGGGCGATATACATACCCCGGCTGCCGGAAGCGGCTCACCGGCATCCCGTAACGCTACCAGAGCGGCCACCGTTAACCCCCCGCCCGCAGAGTCACCGGCTATAACGACTCGACTCGGCTCTACCCCGCTTGAGAGCAACCATTTGTAACCGACAACAGCATCTTCCACTGCTGCTGGAAAGGGGTCCTCCGGGGCAAGCCGATAGTTAATCGCCAGTGCCCGTGCTCCTGTCGCTCTCGAGATTCGCGAAATCATCTCACGGTGCGTATTCACCGAGCCCAGCACGTACCCACCACCATGAAGATAGTAAACGACGTTACCCCCCTTAGCTTCAGGCGTAGTAATCCATTCACCGGGCACACCACCCGCATCAACTTCCTCACATCTCACATCCTCCGCAAGGGGAAACCCTGGCATAGTCTCGAACGCTTCGCGTTGTTCCTGGAAAGTGAGGTTTGGCACGACCGGGCGTGATTTCATCAACTCCAGCACCTTTTCTAGCTCTTTGCTGGCCATAATAAGTCCTCCTTACTATTACCCTAAATCGCCACTATCTCTCAGATTTCTACTACTCTTCACCAATCCCATACTCACCGCCTCCCGCAGGCTGCCCACCTGTATTATGTCAATTCCTTTCGGTGCTGGGCTAACCTTACCGCCCGCCTTTGGCACCAAACAGCGCTTGAAGCCGAGCCGGGCGGCTTCGCTGACCCGCCGCTCCAGTTGCGAGACGGCCCGTAGTTCGCCACTCAGTCCCACCTCCCCGACTGCCGCCAGGTGCGGGTCAATACCGGCATCGCGGAAGCTGGAGGCCACCGCCAGAGCAATCCCTAAATCGGCTGCCGGCTCGCCAATCCTGAATCCGCCGGTGACATTGACCATGATATCCTGGTTCCCTAACTTGATACCGAGACGCCTCGTCAATACGGCGGTCACCAGCAGCAGACGGTTGAAATCGACCCCGTTAGCGGTGCGCCGCGGCAGGCCGAAGCTGGTGGGGTTGGTCAGGGCCTGGACCTCTACCAGCAGGGGTCGGCTCCCCTCAAGCACCGGTACCACCACCGAACCAATAGACTCACTACCACGTTGGGACAGGAAAGCATGAGACGGATTATCAACCTCAATCAGCCCCTTATCCTTCATCTCGAAAACGCCGATTTCATTGGTCGAGCCGTAGCGGTTTTTGACACAACGCAGCAGACGGTAGGCGCTGAACTGCTCACCCTCAAGGTAGAGGACAACGTCGACGATGTGTTCCAGCACCCGCGGCCCGGCAATCGCCCCCTCCTTGGTGACATGCCCAGTGATGAAGACCGGCACACCACCAGACTTGGCCCACTGCATCAATTGGAGGGTGCACTGTCGTACCTGAGTAATACTGCCCGGAGCACCTTCCAGCTCGGGGAGATATGCCGTCTGGATGGAATCGATCACGACCAGACCGGGCTGCAGCTGCTCCACCTGTTCCAGGATAACGTTCAGGTCGGTCTCCGATAGCAGATAAAGACCGCTCCCCTCGATACCCAGACGCTGTGCCCGGAGTTTAATCTGGCGTAGAGTCTCCTCACCAGTGACGTATACTACACTACCTCGCCCCCCTGCCGCCACGGCGGCCGCCTGCAATAAAAGGGTGGACTTACCGATACCGGGCTCGCCGCCCATCAGCACCAGCGAACCGGGGACTACTCCGCCACCGAGAACGCGGTTGAACTCCATTAACGGAATAGTGAAACGCTCTTCGGCATCAATCTCAACTGCCGATAACTCCCGGGGCGGACTCGACAGGGTGGAGGAGCGAACGGCGGACGTTGTTGCCGCCACCGTCATCTCGACAAAGCTGTTCCACTCCTGACAGCTGGGACAGCGCCCCAGCCACTTCAACTCCTCACGACCGCACTGCTGACAGACGAAGACCGTTTTCGCGCGGGACTTCTCCATGGGCTGAGCTTACAGGATTTTGAGCACTTATTCAAGGAAATGCACTCTTTAGTATGATTAATGGCACCCTGTATAGTAGTGGTGGCCCCATCCCCTAATCCCCTTCCCCAGCGGTGAAGGGGAAGTAATAAAATAGAGGGGCTAACGCCCCTCTTAAACTCCCCTTTAGCGGTACCCTCTAAGGTGCGAACGATCTACTCTAAAGAACCATCCCCACACCGTTTTGGGGAGTCAGAGGGGTGAAATCCCTCTGGACGGGGGATTCCAAGGGGGTGTCCCCCTTGGTTTTCGTCATTCATAAAGGGGAACAAGGCAAGGGCAGGTTAAACCTGTCCACAATGATATTGACAAGTAACCCAGGAGCCGCTACACTAGTATTTACGGTTGAAGTCGGTCTAAGGGCCGAGGTAGGCCGTGCGGTTGAAATCGGTTTACGGGCCGACGTAGGCCGCTCCAAAAGCCCTCTTAGATGAGGGTTTTTTCGTATCGGCAAACCACTAGCCCGTGATTGCCTTTTCCATGAAACACACCGTGAAAGGCAGATGAGCAAACTCCCTGATAGATATCTCCTCGAAACCAAGTCCCTTATACCAGTCCTTCAGGACGGTGTGCTCATTAATGATACCGATAGAGACCTTCGTGCCACCATTTACTCTGATGAACTCAAAGGCGAATTCCATCAACTGTCTACCATAACCCCGATGGCGGTATCGCGGGAGGACTGCCAGCCTCTCAATATAGTATAGGCTGGCATCAGCCTTTTCTACAGCGACAAACCCGATTTGTTTATCTCCCAGGAATAGCCCGAAGAATTTCACCCCTTTATTACGGTCTTCTCTTAGCCGTCCTGTCGTCATGAAAGAGGGATGGGTGGGGCTGTTCTCCCTGGTGAGATTGAACTCCAGCGCCACAGTCTTGAAGGCATTCCGGACAACACGCGCGCTGTTTCGCAATTCATCGAGGCCGGTTATCTCTCTGATGCTTAATTCGCTCATCGCCTGTAAATATCAAGATGAGAGGATGAAATTAGTATATAGTAGCCAGGGGAGCCATCTGCAGTTGACTACTCCAGTATCCCCAGGAACACCCCGGCCGCGGTAGCAGTACCGATAACACCAGCTACATTCGGCCCCATGGCGTGCATCAGCAGGAAGTTACGAGGGTTGGCCTGCTGCCCCATACGCTGCACCACGCGTGAGGCCATTGGTACCGCAGAAAGACCGGCAGCGCCTATCATCGGGTTAATTTTTTCCTTAACAAACAGGTTCATCAGTTTGGCCAGCAAAACACCGGCAGTCGCTGAAGTAACGAAGGCGACCACTCCCAGCCCCAGTATCACCAGGCTCTCTCCCTGTAAAAAGTTTTCAGCACTCATAAAGGCACCGATACTCAAGCCAAGCAGAATCGTCAGGATGTTCATAAAGGCGTTGGCAGCGGTTTCTGCCAGTCGCTCGGTGACACCGGAAACAACCAGTAAATTACCGAACATAAACATCCCGATAAGCGGTGCCGACCGCGGCACCAGCAGAATAATAACGGCGGCACCAATAATGGGAAAAAACAGCTTCTCCCTCTTCGATACGTTCCGCAACTGCGGCTTCATATAGATGGCCCGTTCCTCCTTCGATGTCATCAGGCGGATGACAGGTGGCAGGATAATAGGCACTAACGCCATGTAAGTGTAAGCGGATACCGCAATGACGCCTATTAGATTAGGGGCCAGTTCGCTGGCTGTGAAAATCGCAGTTGGGCCATCAGCCCCACCTATAATGCCAATGGCAGCCGCCTCCTCAATACCGATGTCTAGGAAATCGGGGAAGGCCGACCCCAGCAGCAGAGCAATAATCAGGGCAAAAAAAACGCCGAACTGGGCCCCGGCACCAAGGATGAGGGTCTTGGGATCGGCAATCAGTGGACCGAAGTCCGTCATGGCCCCCAGGCCGAGAAAGATAAAGGCGGGTATCAACTCGGTAGTAATACCACCACGGAATACCCAGGCAAGCAGACCGATTGGTTCACCATCAGCCCCGACCTCCATCAACCCGCCGAGGGGCAGATTAATAAGGAGCACGCCGAAGCCGATGGGCACAAGCAAGAGAGGCTCCATCTTTCTCGCAATACCGAGATATATAAGGAGCCCCCCAATGAGGAGCATTACGAGATTTCCCCAGGTTAACGCCCCGAAGGCGCTCTCATACAGACCAAACACCTATTCTTTCTCTTCACCCTGGGACTCGGATTCACGCGTAATCAGGCCCACCACCCAGATAATCACCGAAAGTAACGTCAGGACAAGGATGGTCACACCAAATCCACCCCCGGCAACCTTGGCTACCAAGCCCCAGTCTATCATCCGGTACTCCTATCCCACAAAATGGGTCAGCCTGACCCAATTAGTACTCTATTGTCATCAGGTGGACTCCGGTCTCGACCACCTGCTCCGCGGCGATATTTATTTCGGTAACAGTACCATCTACCGGTGCCAGAATCGGATTCTCCATCTTCATCGACTCAATGTAGAGAAGCACATCTCCCTCTGCTACCTTGTCTCCGAGACCGACTTCTATACTAATCACAGTACCCGTTATCGGGGCTTCTATTATCTCCTGTGCCAACTCAGCTCCTTTCTTACCCGGTATTTGAAATTAGGCTAATTCTACCAAAAAGAAAAGGGCGTTTCCACCCTTTATGGGGTTTCCTCGCCCTTTCTTAACCTCTCGGTTCTCAGTAACGCCTAGGACTCCTCATCCCCTGCAAGCGCACCGACGGCCTGTGGATTTACCACGATTTCTCCGTCTACGGCATCAACGATGACGGTATCACCGCCCCGGAACTTGCCACGCAACAGGTCCTCCGACAGTTTGTCGGCAACCAAATCCTGGATAGTCCGGCGTAACGGTCGTGCCCCGAAGACCTCATCGAAACCCTTTTCTCCAAGTAGATCTTTAGCCGCCTCGGTGACCTCCAGCTTGACGTCCTTCTCGGTAAGTTGTTCGATTGTTACCTGCAGCATCAGGTCAACGATGCTACGGATATCTTCCTTGGTCAGCGGATGGAAGACCACCATACCATCGACACGATTGAGGAACTCGGGACGGAAGGTCTTCTTTACTTCGGCAAGCAGTTTTTCCTTCATCCGCTCGTAGGACTGCTGCTGGACCTTTTCTTCGTCAGAACGGGAGGTAAATCCTATAGCCGTTCCCTTACGGATAAGCTCTGCCCCGATATTACTCGTCATGATAATGACGCTGTTACGGAAGTCGACCCGCCTGCCCTTGGCATCTGTCAGGTGGCCGTCATCAAATATCTGGAGCAGGATGTTGAAGACATCCGGATGAGCTTTTTCAATCTCATCGAGCAGTATGCAGCAATACGACTTCCGCCTGACGGCCTCGGTCAACTGCCCGCCCTCGTCATAGCCAACATACCCTGGTGGTGCTCCGACCATCCGGGACACCGTATGTTTCTCCATGTATTCGGACATATCGAGTCGAATTAGTGCGTCCTCACTACCAAACATGAACTCGGACAGCGCCCTGACCAGCTCTGTCTTACCGACACCGGTCGGCCCAAGGAAGATGAAGTTACCGATAGGATGCCTCGGGTCCTTGAGTCCCGCCCGGGCCCGCCTTACCGCCTTGGATATCGTGTCAATCGCCTCATCCTGGCCAACGATTCGCTTGTGCAGCGCCTCCTCCATGTGCAGCAACCGTGCCGTCTCATCGCCACCCAGTTGTGTTACCGGGATTCCGGTCCACATGCTGACCACTTCAGCGATATCCTCCGTGGATACCTCGGGCTTCTCCTGTTCCTGTTCGGCCTGCCACTCCTTTTCCTGCGCCTTTATCTTTTCCTCAACCTGAATCTCTTGCTGGCGTTTCTCGGCGGCATAATCATATTGCTGTGCTGCCAGCGCCGTTTCCTTCTCCTTGCGAACGCTTTCAAGCAAACGCCGCGCCTCTTTGAGTGTGATTGGTGTACTCCGACGTTGTATTCTCACCCGAGAAGCTGCTTCGTCAATCAGGTCAATCGCCTTATCAGGCAGGAAACGGTCAGGAATATATCTGGAGGCTAATGTCGCTGCTGTATTCAACGACTCGTCAGTGATTTCCAGCTTGTGATGCTCCTCGTAGCGCTCCTTGATACCGCGGAGAATCTCCATTGTTTCTTCGACAGTCGGCTCCTCAACCAGGATCGGCTGGAAGCGCCTCTCCAGAGCAGCATCCCGTTCAACGTACTTGCGGAAATCATCCAGAGTAGTGGCACCGATAACCTGCAACTGGCCCCGTGCTAGTGACGGCTTGAGGATACTGGCGGCATCGACCGCTCCCTCGGCGGCACCGGCGCCAACGATGGTGTGAAACTCATCGACAAACAGGACACAGTTCCCGGCGGTCTTTATCTCATCAATAATCTTTTTCAGTCGTTCTTCGAACTCGCCCCGGTACTTTGTGCCGGCAACCACGGCGGCCATATCCAGTGTTACCAGCCGTTTGTCCTCCAGGGTTTCAGGAACATCACCGGAAGCAATCCGGTGGGCCAATCCCTCCACAATTGCCGTTTTACCCACTCCCGGCTCACCAATTAAGGCCGGGTTATTCTTCGTCCGCCGACTGAGTATCTGGATTACACGCTCAATCTCTTTATGACGACCGATGACCGGGTCAAGTCTGCCAGCACGGGCTGCGGCTGTCAGGTCAACGCTCAACTGGTCCAGTGCCGGGGTACGGCTCTGGGAGCGGCCACCTCGTGTCTTGGGGGCACTCTGGCTGAGGATGCGAGTCGTCTCAGTACGTACCTGCTCCAGCGTAATACCGAAGCTGTCCAGCACGCCTGCGGCAACGCCACCACCTTCGTGGAGCAGCCCCAGCAGTAGGTGCTCTGTACCGATATAGTTATGCCCCAGGTTACGCGCCTCATCTATCGCTAGCTCAATGACGCGCTTCGCCCTGGGCGTAAGCCCAATCTCACCGGTACTCGGCTTCTCGCCATGCCCGATGATAAATTCCACGCCGGAACGTACCTTACCCAAACTGACATTCAGGTTAGTGAGGACCTTGGCAGCAACCCCTTCCTCTTCTCGGAGCAGACCAAGCAGGATATGCTCGGTGCCGATATAGCTGTGGTTGAGATGCTGCGCCTCCTCCTGGGCCAGGGTCAGTACTCTTCGCGCTCTTTCCGAAAACTTTTCAAATCGGCTCGCCATATTTCCTCCCTGTTACCGCCTCCTAATCATTTCCGCAACACTCGACATAGCCACAGAGAGGACAAAGCTTCCTGGCAGTGACATATTTTCCACAAGGGGTCGCCCCCTCAGTATCGTCTGCGCTGAGGCATTTCACTGCCGTGTTCGGGATGGGAACGGGTGGGACCACCTCGCACAAACCACCAGGAAACTATTATCTCCTCTCCAGATTAAAACACTACTCGGACAAGTCTCCCTATATTTATCAGTAGCCTCTTTTCTCAGCAGAGGCTCTCGCCCTTTTCCTGTATTTTATCACATTATGCGTAGCTGGTAAAGATGTAGTATGTAAAGATATTATAAAAAAACAGACCGAATAACCGGGATATGCTTGATTCTTAACACAACACCGTGACCAACATCAACTCTAGACCGGCTCAGACCCCCCTTATCTTTATCTACCTCACCCCCTGTCTCCCCCTCTCATTCAAAGGAGAGGGGGAGGAAATATAGAAGAGGGGCTGCGCCCCTTCTTAACTCCCCTGCTAATAGTCTTTTTAAAGCCCCTACCCTGATAGCACGGCACTCTCTAAGGTTTGAATGACCCCCGCGCGTCGAGAAATTGCCCCCTCACCGTTTTGGAGTGTCCAGAGGGGTGTAACCCCTTTGGGTGGGGGATTTCAAGGAGGACACCCCCTTGATTCCCGATGGTTGGACAGGCCAGCTGTGGCTTTTTATTGATGAAGGCCCCTCTTACACGCCCCTATTTCCATGCCAGAATGGCCTCTAGATCACCCTCACTGAAGAAGATGCCTGATGGGTTTACCGTTAATAACGTCTCTGTTAAATCTTTCTCAAAGTCTTTTGCCTTATCGCCCAGGATATACGGATTTGCCATCGATGTTGAATATAGGTTGCCCAACACTTCACCCAGAGACGATGATACTGTCCAGTGATGTTGCCACATTTCCATTCGTATAAACTTCGACTCACTGACGAATTCTTCATGTCTTCTTGGAAAAACCTGAAAATGGCCACTGCCCGCTCTTCGTTTCTCTCCCAGATATTTCTTGATTACTTCCTGTACGGATTCTACCCACTCATTCTGTTCTTTGGTCCAGATACTCGTATTCCAGACAATGACTATACCACCATCGTCAGTAACAATTTCATATAGTTCATCCAGTGTTCTCTCCCTGTCCATCCAGTGGAACGAGGTGCCCATCGTAACCAGTTTAAAAGTGCCGAGTTCTTGCTTCATTCCGGGCAGGTCTTCAGAGCCGCCTTCAATCCAGACTATGTTTTGAACGTTGTTATCCTCAGCCTGTTCTTTCCCCTCCTGAATCATCTCCGGCTCAGGGTCCATTGCAACGACTTCCTGGACGAAGGAAGAAATTGGGATAGCTATCTGACCTGTACCACAACCAAGGTCGAGAATCCTGTCATCCTCTGAAAGGGAAAATTTATCCTTGATATAGTCAAAGAATTCCTCCGGGTATCCCTCTCTGTAACGAGCGTAATACCAGGCTGTCCCCCGGAATGCGTCTTTATAATCTGATGTCATCCAGACATCTCCCAAGTTAATATTCCAATACTAAAGTTAGTCTATCATTATACATCTGACATTAAGGAATATCTATTGGAGACGATCAGTAGGTAGAGATAAAATATAAAAGAGGGGTTTAGGTGCCCCCTCTTTCTCTTTCTTAACTAATACCAATTCTGAAGCAGGTCAAGCCCTCGACCATTAGTACGGTTTAGCTAAAGACATTACTGCCCTTACACGTACCGCCTATCAAACAAGTAGTCTACTTGCGGTCTTACCCGGTTATACCGGCGGGAGATCTAATCTTGGGGACGGCTTCGCACTTAGATGCTTTCAGCGCTTATCCGCACCAGACGTAGCTACCCAGCTGTGCCCCTGGCGGGACAACTGGAACACCAGAGGTCTGTCCCTCTCGATCCTCTCGTACTAGAGAGAGCTCCCCTCAAATCTCCGGACGCCCACGACGGATAGAGACCGACCTGTCTCACGACGGTCTGAACCCAGCTC
>CP070842.1:531001-657847 GCA_020342155.1 Dehalococcoidales bacterium | reverse complement strand
GGTTTTATTGCCACCGCCCCTTCTTCAGGCAGACATCTGTATTCGGCATAAGCACCTAATATAAAAACGGTAGATGCAAAAACCTGGTCACCTTTCCTAAATAGTTTTACACCTTTGCCTACTGCTTCAATTTCTCCGGCTAGGTCACTCCCTAGTATAGTTTTTTTTGGTTTTCTGAGACCAAACTGTATTCGCGCGGAGAGCCAGAACAAGGGAGGGACTTTGAAACTTCGAACTCTACAGTCCCCTGGCGTTACTGTTGTCGCATATATTCTTATTAGTACTTCATTGTCCTTGGGAGTAGGTTTTTCTACCTCTTTAAGCTGAAGAACTTCCGGTGGTCCGTATTTCTCATATACAACCGCTTTCATTATACTTTCCTCCAGTCTCGATGGTGGGCGGTAACGGATTTGAACCGCCGACCACCTGAACCCCATGTAGCACGTAGAAAAGGCGGAGACCGCTTGCCTCCTTTCCTAATCTTGATGGATATACATATATTTATATTTACTATCGCTGGACTATAGATTAATGCAAGTTAACATAAGTCTGGATTTTTATAGTTGGGTCCCAAAAGTAAGTTTCGCCCCAACTGCAATCTTCAAGCTCATCCCAGCGCAAGTAGTGTTTATAATTTTGTAGCGTGTTAGAACCTGGGTCCCAGAGCCCTCCGCCCATACTATCAGGCAGTAAAACGTCACCAAGCGGACTAACTGTAATTTTGACCCCTTGATTTTTATACACTTTAAATGTCCCCTGACATGTTTCTGGTACGTCACCATATTCATTGGTGGTTCCGCGGCATGTAACCAGTTCACCACCGTCCTTAGTAATTTCTATTTGCAGGAGAATCCCGGGCCATGGAACATCTTTGTTTGATACAAAATCAAAAACCTCTGCGCTGATACTAGCACTAATCGCCACATTTATATAGTTGCCACCTTCACAATTGATATCTTCGAATGCATCGCAACCAAATCCGCCTGTCGAAATTGCTGACAATACTATTACTACTGCCGCAAGCTTAAAAACTATCACAATGTAACTCCCGCTATGTATTAATATTATATGCAGCCCGTAATACCTGAACCCCATGTAGCCCGTAGAAAAGGCGGAGGCCGCTTGCCTCCTTTAGTTTTGATTATATCTTCGACTTACTGTTCTGGCAACCGTTGTTTTACAAACGAAAAACTCAACTTCTCAGACCTCAATAATGTTTCAATCAAACTGTTATAATCACTACTTTGACATGTATGATACCCGTGATAAACTAAAGTACATTAATGGCACTTATCATTGAAGGAGTTATAAATACTATGAAGGAATACATTTGTGTTCAAGTAAACCATCATAAGAATATTGCTGAGGTTATCCAAGAGCACCTGATAGATGGTTGGCATCTTCACACCTATCAAGCTACAGGTCTAGGAACAGATATCAGGCATTATCTCCTATTTGAAAGAGGATAGCCATTAGAGTCAAGTACTCACACTTCTCATAGAGTTTAGGTGGTCTGACCGTCGGACCCTGGGCCTGTGGTCGGGGTGGGCGGATTTGAACCGCCGACCACCTGAACCCCATTCAGGTGCGCTACCTGGCTGCGCTACACCCCGATACCAGTGCCTCCATTTTGATTTATTCAGACTGATTAGTCAAGGTCTGCTCCACGCAGGCTTGAAGATGCCGGGACTTACCGCTAAGATGTTGTTGGAGTCGATAATCCGGTTATGAGTATCAGAGAAAACGTCACGCAATTGCTGGCCGAGCTGCCGGAGGGAGTCCAGCTGGTGGTGGCGGCCAAGGGAAAAACCCCGGAGGAAATCCTGGAGGCGGTGGGGGCGGGGGCAAGGATTATCGGGGAGAATTATCTCCAGGAGGCAGAACGGGCCTTCGAGGTAGTGGGTGCCCGGGTGGAGTGGCACTTGATCGGGCACCTGCAGCGGAACAAGGTGGGCAGGGCTGTTAAGCTGTTCGACATGATTGAGACGGTCGATTCATCGAGCCTTGCCCGGGAGATAGACAAGAGGTGTGCCCAGATTGGCAAGACAATGCCGGTGCTGATTGAGGTCAACAGTGGTCGTGAACCACAGAAGTCAGGTGTGCTGCCGGAGGGGGTGGAGTCGCTGGTGCGGGAGATATCGGCCCTGCCCAATATCAGGGTGGAGGGTCTGATGACGATGGGGCCGGATGTCGGCGACCCGGAGGATGCCAGGCCCTACTTTACGGAAACAAAAAAGGTCTTCGACCATCTCAAAGGACTCGGCCTGCCGGGAATCTTCATAAAACACCTATCGATGGGGATGACCAACTCCTATCGCGTCGCCATAGAGGAAGGCGCTAATATTGTCAGGATAGGCAGCAAAATATTCGGCGAAAGTCCCGGATAACGAGACAGACGTTTCCGGATCATGGCTGTTTGCTGCTGAGGTCGGGTTTAAGTAAAATAGGACTAGGTGTAATGGTAAGTGAGCTGGATGACACTGAGAAGAGGGCACTCGATGAGATGCGGCGCATCTATACCGAAACGGTGGTCGACCATGCCCTCTATCCCCGCAACTTTGGCAACCTGCCGGATGCCGATGGTTTTGCCAGTATCACCACAGACGGTGGTGATACCATTAAGATGTGGCTCCGGGTGAAGGATAACCGGGTTGTCGAGGCTGCTTTCTCGACCGATGCCTGTGCTGCTACTATCGCCTCGATGAGCATGATTACCGGGCTTGTCAGGGACAAGACTATTACCGAGGCGCTGGTAATCAGTCAGCAAGATGTGCTGGAGGCGCTGGGTGGCTTGCCGGAGGGGAACGTCCACTGCGCTCTCCAGGCGGTCGGTGTCCTCAGAGAAGTTTTGAAGGATTACCATACTATCAAAAAAGAGCCCTGGAAGAAGACTTACCGTCAATATTGAAGTGCTAGCAGGAGAAGTGAAATGACACCGGTTATTTCCATCATTGGTAAATCGAAATCGGGCAAGACCACCCTCATTGAGAAACTCATCCCTGAGCTGAAATCGCGGGGCTACCGGGTAGCCACTATCAAGCATACCCCGGATGATGTTACCCTGGATGAGCCAGGCAAGGACAGCTGGCGGCATATTCAGTCGGGTAGTGAGGCGACTATTATCCGTACCTCAGCCCAGGTGACGATGATAAAACCGATGGCAGAGGCATCTATTGAAAATGTGGTGCCTCTCTTCGCGGAAGACTATGATATCATTCTCGCTGAGGGCTTCAAGCATGACAGCGCCCCAAAGATAGAGGTACACCGCAAAGAGGCAGGGTCGCCGCTTAAGGGTGTTAAGAAGCTGGCGGCTATTGTCAGCGATGAGCCTCTGGATACCAAGACAAGGCAGTTTGCTCTGGATGATATTGCCAGTCTGGTTGACTTACTGGAGACGGGTTTCATCAGACCTGAGGAGAATCGGGTGACTCTACTGGTAAACGGTTCCGACGTTCCGCTGAGTGGCTTTCCCAAAGATTATATTGCCGGCATCCTTACGGCAATGGCCACCGGTCTGCGGGGGGTGGGCGAGGTTCAGACACTGAAATTCTTCCTGAAGAAGGGGAAGCCCGGACAGGACTGATGCCGAGCATCCTTTACGGTCCGGTCTCATCCTGGCGAATGGGCAGGTCCCTGGGGGTCGATATGCTCTCCGGTCAGCAGAAGCTCTGCTCGTTCGACTGTGTCTATTGCCAGCTGGGCAGCACGGTACGTCCGGTTGCCCGACGGAAAGAGTTCGTCAGCCTGGACCAACTGAAACAGGAGATAGAAGTAATCGGGCACGTGGATGTCGATTATGCCACCTTTTCAGGGATGGGGGAACCGACCCTGGCCAGTAATCTGGGGGAGGCCATCGAGCTTGTCAGGTCCAATCTAAAGGTACCGGTGGCTGTCCTGACCAATTCCTCTCTGATGGTGCGGCAGGATGTCAGAAACGAGTTGGCGCGGGCCGATGTGGTGGTTGCCAAACTGGACGCCCCGGATGAAACCCTGTTTCATCAGATTAACCGACCCCGGATAAGGTGTCGGCTCAGCGAGATTCTGGAGGCTATCAGATTGTTTCGGGACATTTATCGTAGGAAGCTTGCTATCGCCATGATGTTTATCGACGCTAACAAGGACCGTGCGGCTGAGATGGCCCGGCTTATCCGGGAACTCTGTCCAGATGAGGTCCAGCTTAATACCCCGCTGCGTCCTTGTACCGTTAAACCGTTACCACCGGAAGAAATCGCTGAAATTCATTCACAGTTCTCGGGTTTCGAGAGTGTCGTCGCCGTGTATCAGACATCGCCTCCGACGGTTAAGCCCATTGATATGGCGGAGACAGGACGGCGTCGCCCTGAGTTCCACAGAGAGGAAACTAAAGGACGAGTGTTATGATGTACAGCGAAGACCTTGGTGCCGAGATAATTGCCGCCGCTACTAAGATAAACCGGGTGACCCGGTCGTTGGATAAGGCGGGCCGCATCATCATGGCCACGGGGCGGGGCGGTACCGGCAAGTCTACCTTTGTCGCCCTGACAAGTCGCTACCTGAAATCGCCCCTGCTGCTGCTCGATATCGATCCTGACCAGAGCCTGGGAACGATGCTGGGAGTAGACCTGGAGTCGGCCAAGGTAAAGACTGAGGCAGAGCGTGAGGTGCCGGTCAAGTCCATCTCTGACCTGGCTAGCGACATCGAAGAAGAGGACGCCTTCACTGAACTGGCGGGTTCTCCGGCAACGGTGAAGATACCATGGCTGCTCCGGTGGTATACCCAGTACCGCTCCGAAAAGTTCGACCTGATTTCGCTCGGCCCGAAATGGACCGAGGGCGATTACCGCTCGGCCAACTTTCTCTTCGAGTTCATCATCCCGGCCATCGGGGAGAACTATGCTAATATCGTCATCGACTCCCCGGCAGGACTGGAACACCTCAATCGTAAAGTGGTGTCCCGTATCAATGACCTCTTTGTAATCGTCGACCCCTCGAGAAAATCGGTCACTCACGTCGAGCGGGTCAAGAAGATAACGGAACAGGTCGGCATTACCTACGATCGTCTTTTCCTGGTGGGCAACTATGAGTTCGATGTTGAGTCGGAACACTACCTGGAAAGGACCGGCGAGACCTACCTCGGTAAGATGGAATACGATGTCGATGTCAAGCAGAGTAACCTGATGGGGAAATCGCTCCTTGACCTGCCCGAGGACTCACCGGCCTGCCTCTCTATCAAACAAATCATGGCCGGGGCAGGCTATGAGGTCTAGCTGGAGAAGAGCCGATTAGATGCGGTGGAACTCTTTCTCGAGTTGTCGTGAGCTCAGGTAGATGACGGTTGGCCGACCATGCGGGCAGGTACGTGGCATTCTGGTCTGCTCCAGTTGCTGGATTAGCTCCCGCATCTCTTCATGAGTGAGGCTCTTACCTGCCCTGACAGCGCTGTGGCAGGCCAGGGTAACGGCGATTCTATCAGCCCAGTCGGTCACTTTTCCCTCGACGGCATTGTCCAGCAACTCCCGTACCATTGCCGGCCAGTCTTTACGGTCGAGCAGGGCGGGTATTGCCCGTAGCAGGTAGGTGCGGTCGCCAAAAGGCTCGATGGAGAAACCGGACTCGGCCAACTGCTGGTGACTGGTCCTAAGGACCTCGTCCTGTTGCGGGCTGACCTCGAAAGGTACCGGCTCTAGGAGTCCCTGAATATCAATCTGCTGTTGTAACTGCTGCTCCCGGAACTTCTCGTAGAGGACCCGCTCGTGGGCAGCATGCTGGTCGATGAGGTACAGTCCGTCCGGGCCTTCGGTAACGACATAGGTGCTATCTATCTGACCGAGCACGCGTAACGCGGGCAGCGAAACAAGTGGCAATGGCTCAATAACTGGCGACTCAGCCGTCGGGTCTGACTTCTGGCCGGGGGTGGCCCAGAGCTGTCCGACCGGTGATGGTGGTGCCGCGTAGGTGGTCGTCGGCTCGTCAATTCGGGGTGCCGGTGCCAGTTCGACCAGGGTGCCACGGACAGCCCTCTGCACCGCTACGAAAACAGCTCGCTCGTGGCGAAACTTCACCTCGGCCTTGGTGGGGTGGATGTTAACGTCCACCTCGTCGGGCGGTATCGTGATATTGATGATAGCCACCGGGTGTCGACCCTGCATCAACAGTCCGTGATAGGCCTCCTCGACCGCCCAGCTGAGCAACCGACTATTGATGGAGCGTCGGTTGACAAAGAAGTTGAGGTAATCGCGATTGCCCCGATTCAGCGCCGGTGAGCCAATCATACCGGTCACCAGCGGGGCGGATACGGCATCATCCTGCCAGAATTCATCGACTGCCTTGACCTCGAGCAGGTTCCGGGCGACCTCCAGTCCGTAGACCTCGATGACGGTATCGAGCAAAGTCCCGCTTCCAGGGGTACTCAGTACGGCGCGACCGTCGACCGTCAGGCTGAACCTGACCTCGGGGCAGGCCAGAGCGTACTCGCTGACGACCCGGGCGATGTGGCTGTTCTCTGTGTTGGTCGACTTCAAGAACTTCAGTCGGGCCGGCACGGCGCGGAAAAGATTGCGTACCGATATCGTTGTCCCTTGGGGGCGGGCCTGCCGACCGCGGTTGATTACGGTGCCATTGTTCAGACTGAGCGATGCCCCGGCTACGCCTGGGTCAGCGGCAGAGACAATCTCGACTTCAGCAACAGCCGCGATACTGGGCAGGGCTTCACCACGAAAGCCAAAGGTCGTTATCGACTCCAGGTCGGCAATGCTGCCTACCTTGCTGGTGGCGTAGCGGCTGAAGGCAACCTCCACCTCAGCCGGAGGGATACCACTGCCGTCGTCGGTTACCCGAATCAGGCTGACCCCACCACCCCTTGCCTCCACCGAAATCTGGGATGCCCCGGCGTCAAGCGAGTTCTCCACCAGTTCCTTGACCACTGAGGCTGGCCGTTCTACCACCTCACCAGCGGCGATTTGTGAGGCAACCGTCTTGTCCAGAACCTTAATCGGCATCTCGCCCCAACTATACACGTTTCCGTGTAGGATGTCAATAGCGTCCTTTAGATTTTGCCCACCGTGCCCTAATAGTCTATAATAAGCTAATAATACTTGTTCCCTGACCAGGCTGGCACTTATCAAGAACCAAGAAGTTCTCTCTATTATTAACGAAGTCAGCTACGTGCTGGCCCTTTCAAACAAACCGCAGCAGCTTATCGAGATGGTGCTGGATGAGCTCCTCAACCTCCTCAAGGTTGACTATGGCTGGGTTCAGCTAGTCGACTCTGAAGATCATAACCTGCGACTGGTTGCTTCTCGTGGTAGCACAACAGAGATGACGCAGCTAGCCGGATGGGCCGATTCACATGCAAATCTGGGAGAGCAGGTGGTAGTTGGATCAAAGGTAGTCGTCCCCGATTTATCCCGTAATGGTACGGACGGACTAGCATCGTTCGTTCTGGCAGGATTCTGCTCGCTGGTAGCTGTCCCCATCCGGACCTATCATACCCAGGGTGTCATCGGCGTGGCCAGTAACACCAGGAACTATCTTAATGTCGAAACAGGTAAGTTATTGATGACTATCGCCAGTATGGTCGGTGCTACCATCAATGTGGTCGAACTGAGTGAAATAGCCTCGGACAGGGAAAAGCAGCGATTAATGGAAAGGTATTTACAGGCTGAACCCGGTATCGATAAAGATGGTTCGTGGAGCGTATTAACAACTGGACAGGGATTGCCGATGGCGGAGGGAAATAGTACTGAGTATCCTCACGATGCCGGGATTAAAGGACCGAAAACCAGAGAAGACAATGCTGGTGACGGCAGGACTTTTGGAGACCACTCGCGGAGGATGGATTCCTTTCGCAGGACTCACCGAAAAGGGTGAGCAATATTCCATGTTCGCTATGCCTTAACATCGAACTTACAGCCGACTGTCAGGGTTATTCTATCATGCAGCAGCCAGGGATCGTCAGGGTTGTCTTCGATATAACTCGTCAGGTCGTGAATGCCCTTTTCAAAAGCCTCTGGTGATATCATGGTCAGAACAGAGGTGCCCTTGAGCCTGGCCATGTTCAGATGTTCTTCACCGGTCTCGAAGGTCTTTTGTACAACCTCTTCCGAAGCGATTTCGTGGAAGTTGGCCTCAGCCAGCCATTTCTCCACTGTTGCGACAGTGGGTGTTCTGGCTTCGTCAATCCCCCGCACCTCCGGGAAAAACATATGCTCGACGTCGTCGCGAATCTGCTCGATGGCCCCGTACCGGATAAGTATTACCCCTGGAGTAACCAGGACTCGCCGGCACTCGCTGAGGACTCTGGTGGGGTCATCGACGTGGTGAAGCAGGTGCGACATGAAGATGATGTTGAACGATTCATCGGGGTAGGTGAGGTGCTGGGCGTCTTCGAGGTCCCATT
Source organism: Dehalococcoidales bacterium (assembly GCA_020342155.1). GTDB lineage: Bacteria > Chloroflexota > Dehalococcoidia > Dehalococcoidales > Fen-1064 > W589. Next base: position 649,470 of record CP070842.1, on the reverse strand, counting down.
TCACCAGCCTGCCAGTGTCTTTTTCTCTGGCCTTGCCCAGCATCTCCTCTGAAGAGTCCGCCCCGGTAACGTGAAAACGCAGCTTGCTCACCATCGGGATTGAAAACCTGCCTGTTCCACAACCCAGGTCAAGCACCCTGGCACCCTCGGACATTTTTGAAAACCTGGCAACCAGCCTAAGCCACAGGTCGATATTCTGTTCCGATAGCGGTCGGCCCTGGTCGTAGGATAAGGCAATGTGACGGTAATTTGCTATTTTCACAGATTGTCTCGCCTCCGTATGAAACCGAGTTTCAGGACTATTCCGTCTTCTCCAGTCCGGCCAGACTAAGGAGCAGTCGTTTCACTCCCTGTCCGTCAAAGGCAACCACCACTTCCTGGTCGTCAGTAACATCCTTGCAGTTAACGACCACCCCTTGACCGAAGTGGGTGTGGCTGACATGGTCGCCAGCCTTAAGCTCGGGGACTGGCTGTCCGGCGACCACCGGGCTGGGTTCTGAATCAATAGAGGTGGAGGTATTCCCGTTCCAGGAGTAGACCGCCTCAGCTATCTGGCGGTCGTCTTCACGCCACGAGGAAGGGCTGGAGGTAAGGTGCTGCGGGATATCATCGAGGAAACGTGACGGTCTGTTGACGGCATTACTCCCCATGAGGGTACGGCGGAAGGCGTACACCAGGTATACCTGTCGCTTGGCCCGGGTGATACCGACGTAGCAGAGTCGGCGTTCCTCCTCCATCTGAGCCGGGTCGTCAAATGACCGGAAGTGGGGCAGGAGTCGTTCCTCCATACCAACGATGAAGACGATGGGGAACTCCAGACCCTTGGCCTGGTGCAGCGTTATCAGTGTTACGCGGTCGGTAGTCTCATCAAGGCTATCGACATCGGATACCAGAGATACCTTCTCAAGAAAGGCCGTTAAACCGTCCGGTGGGCTCAGGTCGCGGTACTCCTGAGCGACGCTACGGAACTCCAGGATGTTCTCCCATCGTTCCTCGCCATCTGGGCCACTCAGGATGTATTGCTGGTAGCCGGAGGCCCCGACGATGAGGTCGAACAGGGCCACCAGGTCGAGCATCCGGCTACTGGTGGTGAGTCCGTCAATCAGGTTCCAGAAGTCGGCCAGTATCCGGACGGTACGGCTGCTGAAGGGGTGCTGAGACGCTTCTGGGTGCTCCTTCGGCTCGGCTAATAGCCGTAGTGCCTCTATCTGTGAGATGTCCTTGGACTTCGCCCAATCGGACAGCTTGGTCAAGGTTTGTTGCCCGATACCACGGCCGGGGATGTTGATTATCCTCAGCAGGCTGATGACATCCTGCGGGTTGTGGACAAGGCGGAAGTAGGCGATGATGTCTTTTATCTCGCGCCGTTCGTAAAAGCGTGTGCCGGCCACCAGTTTGTAGGGGGTCCCGTAACGGACGAAAGCCTCCTCAATCACCCTTGACTGGGCGTTAGTACGATACATCACGGCGCATTCACCGAGCCTGGCCTCACCGAGGTCTACCAGTCGCTCTATCTCGCTGACGACGAAGCGGGCCTCTTCCTGCTCGGTGTAGGTCTCGACGACCCTGATCGGTTCACCCGCCTCGTTTTCCGTCCACAGTTCCTTCGGCTTGCGTTGCTCGTTAGCCGAAATCACACTTGATGCGGTGTCCAGAATCATCCCGGTTGAGCGGTAGTTCTGCTCCAGTATCACCATTTTGGCATCGGGATAGTCCTTCTCGAAGCTAAGGATATTGCGCAGGTCGGCCGAGCGCCAGGAGTAGATTGACTGGTCGGGATCGCCAACGACGCAGATGTTGCGGTGCTTATCCGCCAGCAATTTGACCAGCTCGTACTGGACCGTATTGGTGTCCTGGAACTCGTCCACAAGGATGTGGAGGTATCTCGACTGGTAGCTCGATAGTACCTGCTCACTTTTGCGGAACAGCCTTACTGTCTTCATCAGCAGGTCATCAAAGTCGAGGGCGTTACTCTCCTCCAGGAGCTGCTGATATCGCTCGTAGGTACGGGAGATAATCTCCTCGAAGTAGTTGCGACCACGCTTGGTGTATTCTTTCGGGGTGAGTAGTTGACTCTTGGCCGCTGAAATCCCGGCGGCGACCGCTCCCGGGGTGTACTGCTTGGGGTCGATATTGATTTCCTGCATACCCCGTTTTATCAGACTCAACTGGTCGGCAGCGTCGTAGATAACGAAACGGGGATTGATATTTATGGCTTTGCCGTCCTGCCGCAGGATACGGGCGCAGATGGCGTGAAAGGTACCGATTGTTATCTCGGTCACAGAACCACTGACGAGTTGCTCGAGCCGCTCTTTCATCTCGTTGGCAGCCTTATTGGTAAAGGTGACTGCCATGATACGGCGGGGGTTGACCCGACAGACCTTGATAAGGTAGGCCACCCGGTGAGTGATGACGCGGGTCTTGCCGCTGCCTGGCCCCGCCAGAATCAGCACTGGCCCACCTATTGCCTCAGCCGCTTCCCTCTGTGCCGGATTAAGTTCAGCCAGAATGTCCATGTACAGTTATTATAGTTGATTACGGGCTTCACTTCAAAATGACTCAAGTTTACCAGTATACCCGAGAGATACCCCGCTAACGTGCCCGGTGAACCTTTTCCCGGTGTGACTGTTACCGTCGTAATCGTTCTCCTGCCCTGAATGTTAGCTCTTGCCGTTCCCTGTCTACCTCTCTGGAAAAAAAGTCAAAGAGTCCCAACCACTGCTGGAAACTGAGGTCAGTAGGACCGGATTCGGGTGGGAATCCCAGGTCTCTGGATAGTCTTATAAATTGAGAGTAGGTGAAAGTCCCTGTCAGAGCGTTTTTCAGGGTCGGTTTCCCCTGGCTGAAAGCGTATGTCACGAAGTCTCGGTACAGCTGAGCATGTCCAGCTTCAACTAAGGCCTGTTTTCTCCGTTCGGCTTGTAGCAGTACGATTTCAACGGACGGCACGGGGAAGAAGTCCGTCCTCCGAAAGATGTGCCGAATCCTGAATTCGAACCAGGGTTTCAGAAGTAGGGAGAATAACGTCTCGTTCCGAGTCCCGGCATACTTACGGGCAGCCTCTCTCTGCATGACCAGGTAGCAGTCGTCGGGTGGGTTCTGACTTAAAAGCAATTTTCTAACGATATCTGCCGTTGCCACAAAGGGGATATTAGAGAAAACCTTGTACCTTGCTCGCGAGGGTAAAGGTTCGGCGAGGAAGTCCCCATGTTGTAATGTTGCCAGAGGACTATCACCAAGCTTCTGCTTTAGCCTGTTGAACAGCTCGTTATCCTGCTCAATAGCGATAACTCTAGCCTGTCTTTTAACGAGCTCTTCACTGATGATGCCACAACCCGCTCCGATATCATAGACAAGGTCTCCTTTCGTAATACTCGACTTCTCCAATAGCGTACCAATCAGCTTTCTACTTAGCAGTCGATTCTGCGAGTACTCTGTTCTGTATTTTCTGTCTCTTATAATCATGATGCCACCTCACTTTTCGTTTTTCTGTGCAACCAGTATTGATTACTGTGCAATAGAATGAATGCAACAGGGCGCTGGCGGCACATGTGGTGAAAAGGGGAGCGGCTTTCTTCTAACGTCAGGTTTGGTCAAGTAAGGAGTATGGCTATGGCTTTACGGAATAGGGGCACGGGATAGCTGGTAGGATTGAGATTGATTGGCAGTCGTATACCCGCGAGGTCTCTGTTTAACGACTAATATCTCAGAAACTGTATAGTGATACGTAATATACCGAACAAGACAATGACCAGAAGATAGCCTGCCTGACACTTTGCTGTGCCTTAGTCAGCCGCTAGAGCCCGCTACAGCTATTAGAGTCGTTGCCTGTCGGTCATCATAATTTTTTATACTACCAGTTGACTATTTAGTATAACTGGTTCCAGTTTAGTTTAGCCTCGGTAAATTGTCAATATCAGTTGACGGCTAGGGTAAAGCCATATAAAATATATGTGGATATGCGCATATATTAATATCTCACATACGAGTCGCTATGCAGGAACTGATTAAGGTGTCCAAGGCACTTTCCGATGAGACCCGTCTCAGGATTCTAAACATTCTCCTCGAGAGGGAGTGCTGTGTCTGTGAAGTCATGCAGGCTCTGGAGATTTCTCAGTCGCGGGCTTCACGCAATCTCGGTATCCTCGAAGATGCCGGTTTCCTCACGGCAAGGCGGGAGGGTACCTGGATGCTCTATTCGTTGAGTGAGAGCTCTGAAAACCGTATCGCTACAGCCCTGACTCCTTTACTTAAAGAGTATTTCAGTAATAATGAAATTCTAGCCCATGACCGGGAAAGACTGCGGCACAGTGTTAGGGTTGGCCCCGGCTGTGGAGAAGAGTAAGAGCAGAAGATGGAAGAGCGAAGACTCGGTATCTGGGAGAAGTACCTCACCCTGTGGGTAGCGTTGTGTATCGCTGCGGGAACGCTGCTTGGTAGGGCTTTTCCCCAGATTTCGGATACCCTGGCCCGCCTCGAAGTAGCCCACATCTCTATCCCGATTGCCATCTGCCTGTTCGCCATGATTTACCCTATCATGGTGCAGATAAGCTTCGAGGAGATTAAGAAGGCAAGCCGTAATCCCCGTCCCATTATCCTTACCTTGGTCGCTAACTGGCTGGTGAAGCCGTTTACTATGGCGCTGCTTGCCTGGTTTTTCCTGCAAGTTGTCTTCGGCCAGTTTCTGTCGGCCGAGCAGGTTGAGGAGTACCGGATTGGCCTAATACTACTGGGGATTGCTCCCTGTACGGCCATGGTGCTGGTGTGGAGTTACCTGGCTCGGGGCAATATGGGGCATACCCTGGTGATGACGGCAATCAACTCGCTGACAATGGTGGTGCTGTACACGCCATTGGCGATGCTGCTGCTCGGCATCTCAGGTATCAAGGTTCCGTGGGATACAATCGCGCTTTCGGTAGCAATCTATATATGCACGCCGCTCATAGCCGGCTACTTCACCAGACGACAGGTTATCAGGCGTAAGGGAATCGACTGGTTCAATACGCGGCTAATACCGGTCCTGGGCCGGGTGTCAATCATTGCCCTGCTGGTGACACTGGTGGTACTCTTTGCCTTTCAGGGCAATGTGATTATTGAGCTACCGGCCGTCATTGGCATGATTTCACTTGGCATACTGGTCAATATCTTGATAGTGTTCGTTATCACTTACGCGGTCGCTAAGCTAATACGCCTCGGTTATGAAGATGCCGCTCCGGCAGCTATTATTGCCGGCAGTAACCACTTTGAGGTAGCTATTGCCGTGGCGATTACCCTCCGCGGGCTGGACTCCGGGGCATCTCTGGCGACTGTCGTTGGTGTTCTCACCGAAGTGCCCTTTATGCTTCTCATCGTCCAGCTCTGCAAGATAACCCGGAAAAGGTTTTTTGGGTAATCTATCCAGGTGTAATCAGCCACTAATGAGTAATATCCCCGGAATTTTAGTTTGACTGAGCATCGCCCGTAGAACTATTATTGTTAACAGGGAAAGAAAGTACGAGGTGTAAAGATGGCTGAAAATGGTGCCGTTCTTGTGAACATTGAAGACACGATTGCGACGGTGACCATAAACCGTCCAGAGGCAAGGAATGCCCTTAATCAGGATGTCTTCCTGGGTCTCCAGCAGGCAGCCCAGAGACTTAAGGAAAGCCCGGAGGTAACGGTGGCTATCCTGACGGGGGCTGGTGAGAAGGCCTTCAGCGCCGGTATCGACCTCAAGATGGTGGCCGGGGGTGGTGCCGGGTTATTCTCGCAGTATCGCAGTGGTTTCGATTCGCTTTTTGCCATGAAATCAATCTTCACCATGTATGAAGACCTGGCAATACCCGTAATTGCAGCCATCAACGGTTACTGTCTCGGGGCTGCCTTCGAGCTCAGTCTCTGTTGTGATATGCGTCTGGCCGCCGATACTGCGATATTCGGACTACCGGAGATACAGTTCGGCGTTATTCCCGACCTGGGGAGCACTCAGCGGTTACCGAGGATTGTGCCTCCCGGCTATGCCAAAGAATTAATTCTGACAGGACGTCGCATTGATGCTGCCGAGGCGCTAAGAATCGGGTTGGTGGAGCATGTCTATCCTCTGGACCAGGTCAAGGCAGAAGCCAGGAAGCTGGCCGAGGAAATTGCCAAGCTCCAGCCTCGTATCGTTCAGGGGGCCAAGCGGGCGGCCAGTCTCTGGATGAATATGCCCCTGGATAGCGGTCTCAGGGCGGAGACGGATATCTGTACAGGTGCGGGCAGTGGCGGCAGCTTCGGAGAGCAGGCACGGGAGTTCCTTAAGAAAGAGTAGAGTAACTTACAAGCTAGTCTTGATGGCGGGCACAGGTGCAACCTGTGCCCGCTATTTGTTTTTCTATCACTCTCCCAATGTCAGCAGTGTCACCCCGCCGATGATGAGGCCGATAGATACTATTTTAGTGATTATAACACCCCGGCTGAAGTGTTCGTTGAGCACTGTCGGGAAGAAAAAACTTAACACCAGGGCGTATATAAAAACGAAGGCAGGCCGCGTGCCGATGATGGTCGATACCATTGATACTGGTCCCTGCTCCATTGCCCAGAATGACATAATGAAGCCTGCCATGGCGATTGTCTCATTAAGAGTGGTTAGTCCCAGCGCCGTGTTTCGTTGATTCATTTGTTTGATTTCTCCAACAACCGAGGGACGCAGGGAAAACAAGAGGAAGATTGCCCCCAGGCAGGCAGCGTTGACACCGTACATGTTCCAGAACGAGATGTGGTCGAGGGCATACTTGCTGCCGATGTTGGCAGCTCCAAGGAGGATGCTGGAGACCATCAGGGTGGCGAACGAACGGCGAATCTGCACTCCCTTTCGTTCGGAGTCCCAGCGTGCCGAGATAAGGACTGCCCCGGAGACAGTTATAATAACTGCCAGCCACTCCGTCCAACCGAGAACCTCGTCCAGGATGGGTACCGCCAGAATAGCAACGAAGATAGGGAAGGTATTGACCACCGGCATGATGCGGGATACTTCCTCGAAGCGCATCGTTCTCAGCATCAGTAATACCCCCACCACGCGGACGACGGCGGAGCCAAAAGCGGCTACCAGTACCAGTGTGTCGGTCCCCGTGGGTAATGGGTTAATGAGCAAAACGACCAGCCCAATCACGAGGTGAATAGTGCCGGCCGGGGCAAGAAATGCCAGTAAGCTGGGGAACCGTTTTGAGATAAGGTGGCTATCCAGTATTGAAACTATCGCCGTTATCGTCGCGGCGGTTATAGCGATCGGTATCCATATCACGGGTAAATCGGGCTCCTTTCGGGTGAATGCTGCAACCTATCTTAACTGATTGTGCCAGAAACTAGTAGAGGGTTAATGAACGGGGCTATATTAGTCTGTTGCGAAATGGACACGTATCAATCGCATATTCACTACTAATGCTGTAGGTAATCCTGTTTGTTAATATACATTACAAATCTGCTTTCAAAGACGTCGTCCTCATGTAAGAGTGTTACTCCACCAGGTCTAGCATTAAAACTACAATAATCCATGTTCTCTACTGGAATTCTTAACCATGCCATAATCACAAACGTCAGGGCGAATCCATGAGTTATGACTATGATGTTATTGTCTGGTTTATTCACAATTTTATTAATAGACCTTTGTATACGTGTTCCGACATCTCTTCTGGACTCAGAGTTGGTGACAACCTTATGGTCTAATCTATTTCCATCAGCTGGTCTGGGAGTAGTGTTTTTATTTATCCATTCTCGATTCTTCCCATCGGCATCTCCATAACTCATTTCTCTCAAATTTCTATCAAGAATGACCGTACTATTAAACACCTCGGCGAAAGCATCGGCCGTTTCTACACACCTTTTCAAGTCAGATGAGTAGATAGGTATATTCTGCTCTGCTATCTCACTGTAAAGAGCTAATGCAATTTTTCTGGCCTGACTTCTACCATTCTCCGTAAGAGAAGTGTCATACCATCCTCCGGCTAGACCCTGGATGTGATGAGTGGCTTCGGTATGTGTAACAACATAGATATTCTTCATAGCGGTCAATTATAACACGAATTGAGGTTTAAGCATTTCGCAGCAATCTGATATCAGGTGGTACAGGTTTAGTGGGGGCGGATTGCTAGCTAACTCTGGTACATGAATAAAGGCGAACCGTCGGTTATCAGCCTGTCCGGCTTTGGCAGTTCATTTCTCAGGTACTTGGGCAGGGGAAAAATAGCCTGGTGCGTCAGCCCGTTATAGAATTTTAGATTTTTTAATTTTCAAATGTAAGCAATCCGCCGTGTTTGATGACGGTTCTTCCTTTTAAATCATAGTCCTTGGGCTTGCCCTTGAAATAATAGTCTATTACCCGTACGTTTACAGCGTGAGTAACGATTAAGACGTTTTTCCCTTTGTGGTCTTGCGTAATCATATCGCAAAAATCGCAGGTCCGTTTCATAAAATCGTTGTAGCTTTCGGCACCCTTATCGCCACTCATGATTGCTTGCCAAATCAGTTTCATCACTTCCGCGTCAGTTTCGTCTGCGCCCTCAAACTCACCGCAATTTATTTCGATGAGCCTGTCATCAAACACAATTGGTCCTTTGTAGATAATTTCGCAGGTTTGGCGTGCTCGTGTTTGGGGACTGCAAAAACACTCATCAAAACTAACACTCCTCAAGTTATCGGCTTGCAGTTTTGCTTGCGCTATTCCTGTTATATTCAAAAAAGTATCTGTTACACCGTTGGCTCTCCTGAACAAGTTCCAATCGGTTTCACCCTGACGGACGAGGTATATCATAACTATTTTCCCTCCGTTAATATAAATTAAGCATATCGCAACAATCTGCTATTGGGTGAAATAGGTTTACGAGGATGAGCAGTAACTAGCTCTGGTACATAAACAAGGGCGAACCGTCGGTTATCAGCCTGTCCGGCTTCGACAGTTCGTTTCTCAAGTGTTTGGGTAGAGAGAAAATCGCCTGGTGTGTTAGTCCGTCATAGAACCTTAGGTGGTTAAGACCTCTGGCTGAAATCCGGTTATCAACCTCAGCAGGGGACAACGCCAGAGGATTAAGGTTTGATGATGCCTGACAGAAGCCCCAGGGGCCTCCGAAGGCAGGAATGTCCGCCTGGTAGGCACATACTATGGGGAAAACGCTTTTCAGCGTGTAGTTGACTGCGGAAAGGTTCTCCAGCTCCGTCCAGGACGCTGAGCCAGACTGGACAGAGATAATGCCATTGGGTGTCAGTTTACTCTTGACTATTTCGTAAAACTCCTTGGTATATAATAGGTAAGCCGGACCTTCTTCGATTGGTTCAGGGAGGTCAATAATGATGATATCGAAGGACTCGTCAACGCTGGTCAGGTACTCTCTGGCATCGGTATAGTGCACTTCGGCACGCGGGTCTTGAAGGGAACCACGACTGTAGTCCGGCAGGTATTGCTGGCAGATGTCGATAACCTCTTCGTCGATGTCGACCATCACGGCTCTTTTGACAGTGTTGTGAGACAATACCTCTCTCAGGGTGGCTCCCTCACCACCCCCGGCAATGAACACTGTCTCCGGGCCGGGATGAGTTATCATCGGCGGCTGGACGAGTGCCTCGTGGTAAATAAACTCGTCAGCATCGCTGGATTGAATCTTACTGTCCAGTACCAGGAACCTGCCATAGTTACCACTGCGTATGATTTCGATGGCTTGGAATTTTGTCCGGCCGGTGTACAGCACCTCTTCGATGCTGTGCATTTGAACCAAATGTTTATTAACTCTATCCCAGAACCATTTATCAGGGTCGCTGTCCATGACTCCTATCCTGATGTGGCATGCTCGGCAATCCTTGTCCCTCTCCGTATCTCCTGCATGGAGTGTCTCTTGGCGCCAAGCTTCTCAATGAGTAACTCTGCTGCTTTCTCAGGCTGAACTGAAGTGCCGCAGGTGAAGATGTCGGCAGCGGCGTAGCCGTATTCAGGCCAGGTGTGGATAAAAAGATGGGACTCGGCGATAATCACCACCCCGCTTATCCCGTGGGGAGCGAAGCGATGAAATGATTCACCCATTACTGTGGCCCCCGCCTCAGTGGCTGCCGTCAACAGGGTCTCTCTGAGAGCCTCCAGGTCATTCAGGATCTCCTCGTTACAGTCTTCCAGTTCCATAAGTAAGTGTCTTCCTAATGCATTCAACCACCTGCCCTCCTTAGAAGATTTTGTGTGTAATGTCTGATTCTCTAAGCGAAATCAGGCACGCAAGCCAGATTTTACCGCAATATGGTCACGGCTTTCAATACCCAGATAGTTTTTTCTTAGGTAGTAAGTCCAGCTCCTCTGTATAGTGCCGGAAAATCAAAATGCTGCTCGATAAGCCCGGTAAGTATTGGCAGCTTGTTTTCCTGGTTGAACCGGTTATTGGCTAGGGCATTTTCGATATTTGATATGATAGTGGCGATGTCCTCCTCGGTCTGGATAATGGGGACCTCCTTATCCTCCGCCTGGCTCATTATCTGCGGCAGTGGCGTTCGGTTGCCACTGAGAACGAGGCATCTGGTTGGTGTTTGCAGCGCCGCCAGTTGCATATCAGAACGCTCACTCCTGAGTATTGCCACCTTGTTTGATTTGCGTTCGTAGTATAGCGGGCCGGTATCGACGGTTAGCGCTCCGAGCATCAGGTTTTCCATCAGTTCCTCTGATTTATCAGCATTATTAAGAAACTCACCCTGGATATGCTTGGCGACTTCACCGATTGTGAGAGTGAATAGGGCGTGGTTCTCGGGTAGTACCGCGAGGACATTCATCTCCTCGCTGGAGAACTTGGCTCGTGCCTGGCGACTCACCATTTCCACTTTACCTTCCGGTACCTTGTTCAAAACGACGCCCAGCAAGGAATCTCCAAAAGATTTACCGGCAGTTATCAGGGCGTCTCCTGGCGATTCAGAAGCGGTGTCAACGATTATCACTCTGGCTCCGAGGGCTTTGGCTATGTCTGGATTAGCTTCACCCTCGACAATCATCACGTCTTTACCTTTGGAGACCTCATCGAAGGCCTTTTTAGTGCGGTCGGGTGGGCCGTTGCTATCACTGAAGACCGGACAAATTTGCTCTACGGGCTCTTCCAGTAAGAGAATGCGTTGCATGAAGGCGGCGTCACTGTCGGTACCGTTAGCTGTTTGGTTCTGGTTACCAAGAATTACTTTAAAGAAACCTACCTTCTTACCTTCGCGAAGCAGGTGCCGACCGATGCCGGTACTTAGTGCCGTCTTACCAGTGCCCCTTACCAAAGAGGTAATATACAGAGTGACCACGTTATCCCCCTCCTTGCAATTTACGATGTGCCTGTCCATTATAGCGCTTCGGGTTGAATTGGTAAAGATAGTGTCGGGACTAGGTTGTACAATTCAGCTGAAATAGATATTGTCATCGTCCGTCTGAGGTGTTAGAATTAGTATAGCCTTTAAGCTAGTCCGGTGAGGCTGGTAAGGGAAGTAAAGAGTTGTACAACCAGAAACCTCTTGCCAGCCAGGGCAAGGGGTTTTTTCATGAGAAGTAAAGTAATAATGTCCTCGGGGGACATCAAGCGGACCCTGGCACGTATTGCTCACGAAATCATTGAACGCCACAGGACACTGGAACAAGTAGTACTGGTTGGGATGTATACTCGTGGCGTGCCGCTTGCCCACAGGCTGGCCAACAACATGGAGGAGTTCGGTAGCCCGCATGTACCAGTTGGCGCTCTCGATATCCGTCCATATCGCGATGATTTATCTTATCTGGATGAGAAGCCCACCGTGCAGCGGACTGATATCCCTGTCAGTATCGAAGGTAAATCGTTGGTGTTAGTAGACGATGTGCTTTACACGGGACGTAGCATACGTGCCGCTATGGACGCTCTGATAGACTTGGGCCGGCCCTGGGCAATTCAACTGGCGGTGCTTGTGGACCGCGGTCACCGGGAACTACCGATACGAGCTGATTACGTGGGCAAGAACGTACCCAGTGCCCGTCATGAGGAGATAAAGGTCAGGCTAACGGAAATCGATGGTATTGATGAGGTCGCTATTATCGAGAAAGTAGCTACCGGCGTGTCCTGAGTGGGCATGGTCTTGTAGGCTGTGAAAGGAGCGACATGTCACTAGCGAATAGAGACTTGGTGACTATGGATGACCTATCCTACGGTGAGATGGAGGCTGTTTTTTCTCTGGCTGATGAGATGTCAGATGCAATGGCAGAACAGCTCGATACCTGCCGGGGCAAGGTTATGGCAAGCCTGTTCTTCGAGCCGAGTACCCGGACACGATTGTCGTTTGAAGCGGCGATGCACCGCCTTGGTGGCGATGTCATCAGTGTTTCCGATGCCAGGGCCAGTTCGGTTGCCAAGGGGGAAAGTCTGGCTGACACAGCCAGGGTGGTCGGCAGTTATGCTGACATTATCGTTGTCCGGCATCCCTGGGAAGGAGCAGCCCGAGTCGTGGCTGACTATGCCGATGTACCCGTGATAAACGCCGGCGACGGAGGTCACCAGCATCCTACCCAGACCCTTTGTGACCTTTTCACACTGAAAAAAGAGCGTAAGGATATCCGTGGGCTGAAGATTGCTTTATGGGGTGACCTGAAATACGGGCGGACCATCCATTCCCTGATATTCGCACTGGCCAAGTTCGGGGCGGATATTCTTTTCTGTCCCAGTCCGGGTCTGGAGGTCCCGGATAACATTATACGGAAGCTAACCGCAGAGTATGGTGGCCAGGTGGAGCATGTTACGGCACCGGAGCGTACGGCCGATGGAGCCCCGTTTCCTCTGGATGCAGTTTATATGACGCCCAGCAGTCCGCACCAGCTGGCGATGATGCCGGATGTTAATGTTGCTGTCAGCCTTGAGGAAGGCGTTGATGCCATCTACGTGACCCGACCTCAGAAGGAACGTTTCGTCGATGATGAAGAAGGGCAGGACCTGAAGGGAAAGTATCCGGTGGTGGACAAGAAATTGCTCAAGGGTAAGAGATTTGAGCGAGCGCTCGTCATGCACCCGTTACCACGTGTCGATGAGCTTGCCTATGACGTTGATGCTGACCCGCGGAGCATGTACTTCAAGCAGGCGGCACGTGGAGTACCCATAAGGATGGCATTGATTACTATGTTACTCGGGGCCAGGGATATTTCCATTCAGGCGGAGGAAGACATATCTGTCCTGAGTCCGGATTACCCCGTTTACCAACGAGACTACGGGGCAAGGTGTCCTAATCCGGCCTGCGTCTCGACTAAGGAGACCGAGGCCCAATACCTGAAGTCGGAGTTCAGGATAGTTAGTCGTGAGCCCCTGACACTAAGGTGTATCTACTGCGAACACGGGTTCCAACCGGAGTATGTTGCCAGCACCGACTGGCATGAGGGTCGGGTAGCTACTAAGAGATACCACCGGGCAAACAGCTACTGGGCGAGAAAAATCAAGCCGGAGAACCTGATTGTATTCGGCTCAGTAGACGATGCTGAGACTCATGGATTTACGTATGGTCGACACGAGGGGACGAAAAAGGTTAAGAAATGAAACCGTTACTTATCCGGGACGGTCAGCTATTCGACCCTGGCCAGGGTATTAACGAGTCCTGGAGTCTATTTATCAAGGACGGTCTAATCTCCTGGCTGGGTAAGACCAGGATGATGCCACCTCAGTTAGACTGCGATGTTATCTCTGCCCGTGGGTTGGTTGTTACCCCGGGATTCATCGACCTCCACTGCCATCTCCGGGAACCCGGCTTCGAAGAGAAGGAGACGATTGCCACCGGCTCACAGGCGGCTGCCAAAGGCGGTTTTACCACTGTCTGCTGCATGCCCAATACCCTCCCGCCACTGGATAATCGAGAGACCATTGAGTTCGTTCAAGCGAAGGCGGCCGAAGAGGCGGTGTTGCGAGTACTGCCGGTAGGATGTATCACCCGGGGCAGAAAGGGTGAAGAGCTCGTGGATATGGTAGAACTGGCCTCGGCCGGTGTCGTCGGTTTCAGCGACGATGGCGACACGGTTAGCAATCCAGCCCTGATGCGCCAGGCTCTCGAGTTAAGTCGTAAGCTCGGACTGCCGGTTATCGACCACTGTGAGGACAAGGCCCTGAGTAAGGACGGTGTTGTAAATGAAGGCACCATGGCGACCCAACTGGGACTTGCAGGGATACCCCCCGCCGCTGAAGAGAACATAGTTGCTCGTGACCTGGAGCTTGCCCGGCTGACAGAGGGTCGAGTCCACATTGCCCATGTCTCTACCAGTTGCTCAGTGGAGCTGATTCGCCACGCTAAAGAAGAAGGGGTTGCCGTTACCACCGAGGTGACACCCCACCATCTCCTCCTCACCGAAGAAGAGGTGGTTAATCATAGTACAGGTGCCAAGGTCAACCCACCGTTGAGGACCATTCGGGATGTGGAGGCTTTGATTGAGGCCCTGAATGATGGCACGATTGACGTTATCGCTACTGACCACGCCCCGCACACAGTTGCCGAGAAAGCACTTCCGGTGGCTGAAGCACCCTTCGGTATCAGCGGCTTTGAGACAGCCTTTGGTAGTCTGATGGGCCTGGTATACGCCGAAAAAGTGTCTATAGAGACGCTTATCACCAGGCTGACTACGGCTCCGGCGTCGATTCTTGGTGAAAAGTTCGGTAAGCTGGGTACACTGGCATTCGGGGCGGTGGCCGATTTGGTGATATTCGATCCCTCCAAAGAATGGGTGGTCGACCCCGATACCTTTGCTTCAAAAGGGAGGAATACCCCGCTGACGGGGCGGACGCTAAAGGGCAAAGTAGTGGCAACTATTTCACGTGGCCAACTGGTCAATAAAGATGATTCGCTCGACCTGAACAGGCCGCAGGAAGAGCTAAGAGGCAGGTGGTAAGGGCGCCGTATCTAGGCCATTGTCCCTTTATGGTTGTGTTGACCCTATCCCCTGTACCCCCTTCCCAATAGCATAAAGCGTAAAGGGGAACACCCCCTCGGATAATAATACTTGAAAAATCGTGGTACACCCTCTAATATCTTAATCATCAGCCCAGGCCTATCGTTACACAACGGATTCCAGATTGTCGTGGAAAGATACGAGATTGAACCAGGTTATAGCAACCGTAATCTCCAATATTGAGGTATTACCCCACGTTCATCTGATGTGGCTGGAATGCCCCAGTATTTGTCGAGAAACCCTACCGGGGCAGTTTGTTATGGTAAGGTGTGGGGAGGAGACTATACTAAGGCGCCCGCTGAGTATCCACCAGATAGAAGGTGACAGGCTTGCTATACTTTACACGGTTATCGGTAAGGGCACGCAGTGGCTGGCAACACGCCAGCCAGGCGAAGGTGTTGATATACTCGGCCCACTGGGTAATGGATTTATGGTAGATGATGATTCCCGTAACCTCCTGCTAGTGGCTGGTGGTATGGGGATTGCACCACTGGTATTTCTTGCCGACAAGGCTGTGGCTGAAGGTAGAGACGTAACCCTGCTCTACGGCACAGCTAATAACGACCGCTACGCCGTACCTACCGGGATTAGGGAGGTTGCTGCTACTGAGGATGGCAGTGTTGGACACCAGGGGATGATAACCGAGCTTGTACCCGAATATTTGGAGGCCACCGATCAGACCTTTACCTGTGGTCCTTTACCAATGTTACAGAATATTGCTAATATGTCGGAGTTAGAAGAGAGGTCGGTGCAGGTCTCGCTTGAGATGAGAATGGGTTGTGGATTTGGTGTCTGCTATTCCTGTACTATTAAGACCGTAGACGGCCTGAAGCAGGTGTGTAAGGACGGGCCAGTTTTTGAGTTGAACAATATTGTTTGGGAGGAGATAAGGATATGACGCAAGAAGAGATGGCACTGCGGTACGGCTGCAATCCCCATCAGGCACCGGCCAAGGTTTACAGTGACGGTGCCCTACCTTTCAGAGTACTCAATGGCACGCCGGGCTATATTAACATGCTCGATGCTTTCAATTCGTGGCAGCTTGTAAAGGAGTTGAAACAGGCACTTGGCCTGCCGGCGGCGGCCTCTTTCAAGCATGTCAGTCCGGCCGGGGCGGCTGTCGGTATCCCTTTAAGTGACACCCTCAGGAAGGCATACTTCGTCGGGAACATGGAGATGTCGGCACTGGCGACTGCCTATGCCCGTGCCCGGGGAGCCGACCGGTTATCATCTTACGGCGACTGGATAGCCCTGAGTGATAGAGTGGATGTCCCCACGGCCAGGCTGATAAACCGCGAGGTCTCAGATGGCCTTATCGCTCCCGGCTTTGAGGCCGAAGCGCTCGCCATTCTTAAAGATAAGAAGCAGGGCAGGTACCCGATAGTTGAAATAGATGCCAGCTATGAGCCGCGGGATACAGAAGTAAAAGAGCTTTTCGGTGTGTGGTTCGAGCAGAGACGGAACGACCTGCAAATTAATGACGACCTGCTGAAGAACATTGTCACCCGCAACAAGGAGCTATCTGACTCTGCCCGCAGGGACCTGATAGTGGCTACCATCGCCCTGAAGTACACGCAGTCGAATTCTGTCTGCTTTGCCTATGATGGCCAGGTCATTGGGGCGGGGGCAGGACAACAGTCCCGTATTCACTGCACCCGTCTGGCGGGAGGTAAAGCCGACCGCTGGTTCCTGCGACAGCATCCCGGTATACTCGGTCTGCGGTGGCGAAAGGATATCGCTCGACCGGAGCGTGACAATGCCATCGACCTCTGTTTTCAGGATGAACTTACCCCATCCGAGGAGGAAAGCTGGGCGGCGGCCTTTGAAGAAGTTCCTGTCAGGCTGACCCTTCAGGAGAAGAAGGACTGGATAGGTAAGTTCACTGGTGTAGCCCTGAGTTCGGATGCCTTTTTCCCATTTCGTGACTGCATCGACCGTGCCCACCAGAGCGGCGTGAAGTATGTAATCGAACCGGGTGGTGCCCTGCGTGACGACGATACTATCAAGGCCTGTGATGATTACGGAATGGTGATGATATTCTCGAAAACGAGGCTATTCCACCACTGATTGCAATTGGCTTGTGTCGAGGCGAGAGGTCAATATGATAATTACCGGTAGTATCAGCTGCAAGACCAGGGGAGAATGTGATATAGTTGACATAACATCCCAGGTAGCCAGGCAAGTTGCCGAGTCCGGTATCAGTAGTGGAACGGTTACCGTATTCGTGCCCGGTTCCACTGCCGGAGTCACTACTATAGAGTATGAGTCTGGCCTGGTGGCTGACCTCCAGCGCTTATGGGAGAGGATTGTACCTCGAGATGCTCATTATGACCATAACAGCCGCTGGGGTGATGGCAACGGGCATTCTCACATTCGCGCCTCCATACTGGGGCCTTCGCTGGTGGTGCCGTTTGCTGAGGGCAGGCTGACTCTCGGTACCTGGCAACAGATAATCCTGGTGGACTTTGATAATCGACCAAGGTCCCGGCAGGCTGTTCTTCAAATCATGGGCGAATAGGCTCCCTTGACTCTGAAATGAGGCTCAGCTTATAATGTAACGGGAAATAATCTTCGGTAAGAGGGAAATATAAAATGGCTAACCAGATAGGCAAGAGGTACCAGTGTACCAAATGTGGTAATGAGTTTATCGTTACCAAAGCGGGCAATGGTGAAATCCATTGTTGCGGACAACCCATGGAGCAGAAGAAATAGATACCGTGGAGCGAGCAAAGGAGATAATTATACGATGACAAGCCAATTAGGTAAACGGTATCGGTGTCAAACCTGTGGAACTGAGATACTTTGTGTTAAGGCCGGTGATGGCGAGGTTACCTGCTGCGGCCAAGAGGTAGAACTTCAACAACCCAAGGCCATTCCATCTTCGGACTAGACTCAGAATAATAACAACCCTACCTTAAAGATTAAGACAACACATCCCGTCCTCACGATTGGTCATGTTTCGTACCGTCAGAGAACTAGCCGTGCATATTGACGAACTGCAGTGACTTGTGTCCGAATATCTGACGTATGGAACTGATTCCTCCCAAGTAGCACCAGGTATGGAAGATATTGCCGACTAGGAGGATGCCCCAGCTCTCGCTCTCAGACTCAATGAATACACATATTTCTTGCAGGCTCTCACTGATGACGGCCTGTAACCACCCATCGACTTCAGAGCAGGCGTACCGCAACAGGGTAGTGGCCTCCTCCAAAGGGCGGCTGCGAAGCCGAGCTACAGCTCCTGAAAACATGTATTATACTCAATTTGAGAGTAGCGTAGAGATTGATAAAGAAGTATAATGAGCCCGGCCAGCTCGTTAGGTTTTAGTTCATTATCCTGTTACTGGAAATCAAGGGAGGAAAAAGAATGGCTGCCTTTGATGAATTACAAAAGCATTACCATCAGCGCGACCTAGCTGCCAGACAGTGGAAAAAGGAGGGAGGAAAGGTTGTCGGCTACTTCTGCGACAATGTCCCAGAGGAGTTCATATTGGCAGCTGGTCTTTTCCCTCTCCGTCTCAGTGGCGATCCCTGGGGGGATGCCGAGAGAGCCGGTCCCTATTCGGAGCAGGGAAACGTGTTTTCCCGCGAGGGTTTTGTCGCTTCCATGCTTCACATGATTCTAAACGGGAAGTATGATTTTCTGGATTACCTGATTATACCGCATGCCAGGGATTCTATTCACCGTCTGTATACTACCTTGATTAACCTAAAAGAGACCGAATCCGCCCTGAAGCTTCCGGAACTCTATTATCTCGATAACCTGCACACGAACTTTTATTCAGCTGGAATTTACAATCGCGACCGCTGGCTTGCTCTCAAGAAACAGTTAGAGGAATGGATAGGTAAAGAGATAACGAACGAAAGGTTGTCACAAGCCATTGCTGTCACCAATGAGAGTAAGAGGTTGTTGAAGGAATTGGCCGACCTCAGGGTTGCTGACCCGTCCCTTGTCGCCGGTGTGGATGCGCTCCAGATAATCGGCTCATCCATGTTTATGCCTAAGAAAGAGCACAATAAACTGCTGAAAGAGTATCTTGCCGGTGCAGGTCATCTTCCGGTCAGAAACGGCGCCCGGTTGTTTATCGAGGGGAGTCCCTTGGACAATCTGCAGCTTTATGAAATTATTGAGTCCTGCCGGGCAACGGTGGTAGCTGAAGACAACTGCTGGGGGAATAGAAATTTTGATGTTCCGATAGACATGTCCGCTGATCCGGTGGACGCCGTCATCGACAGGTACAACAACAAAGCACCCTGTTCCCGGATGTATCCTCTGAGTTGCCGTGTTGAGTATTGCCTGCGAAGTGCTTTGGAGTCGGAGGCGCAAGGGGTGATTTTCAGCATTTACCGCTTTGATGAAATACAGGCTTGGGAGACGCCCGACGAGATCAAGGCGTTTAAAGAAAATGGCATACCTGCCCTTTATTTAAAGGATCAGCCATACCTGATAACCGAGCCTGAAGCCTTAAAAACCAATATCGAGGAATTTGTCCAAGGCATCTGAGGGGAGTACGTAATCCGCATCTTCATGAAGGAGGAAATACGGTGAGTGAACAAAGCGGCGATAAGCAGTTACGCATCACGAACGAGGTAAGAGCTTATCAGCGGGAGTGGATTGAGAAGACGAGACAGCGGGTGAGCGAGGGCGAGCCTTTTGCAATCTGCAACGGTGATGACTGCGAAGAGATATTGAATGTGATGGACATACCGGTCATCGTCATCAACTACTGGCATGCCATTATTACGACGAAAAGAATGGCGGACTACTATCTCGACATATTGCGTGAGAGGGATTACCCCGCCACCGTTTTTTCCATGGGGCTGGCCGTAACCATGGACAACAAGCCGGACATGGCACCTTGGGGCGGATTACCAAAACCCTCAATCATCATCGGCGGGGCACGGCAGGACACGGAGATGCGGATTATGGAGTTGTGGGCGCGGGAGTACGGCTGCACTTTCTGGCCAATGGAGTTTGCCCTTTGGCACGGCGTAGAGAGGGTACCGCCTCCCGGTTGGTTTGAGCGTGTAAGGGATCATTGGGATGAACTTGTCGATCCCTATAAGCTGGATTATCGGGTGCAAGACCACGAAAAGTTGATCAGATACCTGGAGGTTTCAACAGGCAAGAAATTCAGCATGGCAAAATTGACGGAGGCCATGGAACTGGTAAATAAACAGATGGACTATTGGCGAATGGCGCGTGATCTGATAGCCAAGACATCACCCTGCCCGGCGAGCCTGCGTGATCAGCTTTCCATGTATCAGGTCATGTGGCATCGGGGAACACCGCAGGGACGCGACTTTCTTAAAGCTTATTACGAAGAAGTAAAAGAGAGGGTGGAAACCGGTACGGCTGCCTGCCCGGATGAGAAAATCCGGTTGATGTGGGTGAACGCGCTGGGTACGCCCCCCCGCTGGGGCAAGTGGGCTGAGGAGAAGTATGGGGCCGTGTGCGTCACTCATAACTACATGGGTATTGCCGTTGATTGTTATGCCCGGACTATTAAAAACAACGATCCTTTGAGGACACTGGCTGCCCGTTATATGCTGCTTTTCTGGACTACTCCCGACTGGATAGCTGCACAAGCAAAGCATAGCAATTGCCAGGCGATCGTTATGGTTGCCGGCCGTGGGACTATCGCTGCGTATGAGAAGACTGGCGTCCCGCTGGCAGCTATTCCTTCTGAACGCGATGACGAGGCTACAAGAGCCGCTCTTTCTGATTTCATTGAAACGCGTTTATTGTCTTAATTTAATGGAACCTCAATTAAGTGAAAGCGATATACAGAGCAAGGAGGAAATAAACATGGCCGGAATATTGGATGGAATACGTGTTGTTGAATTTGCAGCTATGGGTGGGGGTCCTTTGGCCGGGCTTCTTCTGGCAGATTTCGGCGCTGAGATAATTAAGATTGAAAATCCCATAGGTGGCGACCCAAGTCGGATAATGTTCCAGCCTCGAGAACGCAAAATACCCCCGGAAAATCACAGCATCTTATATGAATTCAGCAATAGACATAAAAAGAGCATTACCTTGAATCTGTCTCATGAGAAGGGTCGGGAAATCGCCTATAAACTCATCGGGACGGCAGATGCCTTTTTCAGCAACTATTTTCCCAGAACACTCGAGAAAATGGGATTCGACTACGAAAATTTATCGAAAATAAATCCGAGAATTGTGTATGCAACGTCCCCTGCCTTCGGGAAATATGGCCCGGACAGGGACAAGCAAGCCTACGATCCGATGGCCATGGCAAGATCGGGGATGCTGATGGCCATCAGCAGTACTGATGAACCGGGTTCAATGGTTCCCGGGGCTATGGCCGATATGATGGGAGGCACTTTCCTGGGTTTCGCTGTTATGGCGGGCGTACTGGCCAGGGAACGCTACGGCATTGGACAAGAGATCGATTCCTCGTTGTTTGGCCCAATGCTTTGGGCACAGTATCTGAATATATCTGGCTATCTTGCCGGAAATGAGACAATGCGAAAAGTACCGAGAAACAGTACCTGGAATCCGATGTCTAACAGTTACAAATGCAAGGATGGGCAATGGCTGTATCTGATAGCGCGTGACTGGCCTGAATTGTGCCGCGTTCTTCGTCTTGAGGCACTGGAAAAAGATCCCCGGTTTTCGGAAGAAGCATCTAGGGCAAAAAACCGCGGGGAGCTGATAACGATTCTGGAAGAGGCGTTCGCCGGTAAGACTCGCGATGAGTGGATAGAGTACTTTAAGGCCCAGAAGGCCGGGCTGATTTATGAAGTGGTTAATAACATACCTGATTTAACCGATGATGTACAAATACTGGCCAACGATTTAATACTGGATGAAAACCATCGTGGTCTTGGACCAATTAAAATGTTGAAATTCCCTTTCAACTTCAGCGAAACACCGGTCGCGACTGCAAGGAATGCTGCCCCCTCCCTCGGAGAACATACAGAAGAGGTTCTCACAGAATTGGGTTACAGTTCAGAGCAAATAGTTCAACTGAGAAATGAGAAGGTGATTTAACTTCTACTCATTCGGTGACATGTGCATCGAATGATAGGGTATTTTCCATGACTACTTCTATGTCGATATCTGGACTTTAATCCACAAAGACAGAACACCCAACCTCATAAGCCCTTGGTCAGTGGACCGAATCCACCCGCAGCCATTATTTCATATCCGCTATTATTTTTATCTTTGTTTAGTTTACCTTGGACAGGAACTCTTTAATATGAGGTATCACTAAATCGAGACGGCTGCCTGCCTGTATGTGGTCAAGACCGGGAAAAGAGACGAAAGTAGCGTCAGGAAGAAGTTCACTAGTTTCTTTAGCCCCTGAAAAAGCAAAATCAGATTCGCCGACGAAAATGAGGAATGCCATATGCATACCCGGCAGGTCATCTATTAACGGAGGACTAGATAGCATTGCCTTACAGATAGCTACTAATGCTTCACAGTCGTTCGCCAGCAAACGAGCTTTCCTATCAGGAGGTACCTCAACTACCTGTTCAGGTGCCGAGGCAAGAGTCTCAAATAACTTAATTTGTTCTTCGAGCATTTCAGGAGGTGGTAGTCTCGCCCCGGCTCCTCCTACAATCAGGGACTTCATCCTG
The DNA here is from genome assembly GCA_020342155.1 of Dehalococcoidales bacterium. Taxonomy (GTDB): domain Bacteria; phylum Chloroflexota; class Dehalococcoidia; order Dehalococcoidales; family Fen-1064; genus W589. Next base: position 626,963 of record CP070842.1, on the reverse strand, counting down.
TCTGGAGCGTACTTTGCACATTCGAGAGCAAATCCTCCGCCATAAGAATAACCGAAGCAGTTAGCACTTTCTATACCAACGTCGTCCAGGACAGCGATTATATCGCCAACTAGATTCTGACCAGTATACATTGCCGGGTCATGAGGTTTGTCACTTTTCCCACGGCCTCTGGCATCCATGAGGATAAGCTGATAATCATCCTTCAAGGCGTCTACATAGCCGGATTCTTTCCAGCCTTCTAAACTGCCCGTTAAACCTTGAAGCATTACCAGCGGTGGACCTTCACCTTCAACTTCATAGTAGATATTGATATCTCCGTTCTTTGCGTATGGCACTTAATGCCTCCCAATAGCAAAGGGTAACCAGTCCAATCCCTCTTTTTGTACTAACTCGCTGTCAATCCGGAGATTATCAGTACCCAGGTAGTCCATGAATCGCTTAAAGCAATCCTGCAGGCTGTTACGCATTTTTTCCGATTGTGTGATGTCGGGTTCCCACCACCAGTTCTTGATGATTAAAGCTCCGTTTCCCTTGTCTCTTCCAGGTTCAAAGCGAGCTACAAAGCGATCACCATACAGAACGGGCAGCACATAATAGCCATAGCGTCTTTCGGCAACCGGTTTGTAGACCTCCCAGGTGTAGTCAAATCCAAACAGTTGCCCTATAAGGTCTCGCTCCCAGAGTAGGTTATCCAGGGGTGCAATGATTGCCGCGTGTGGTAACCGGTCATTGGGCTCCATCACCGTATCCAGTTCTATCGTGTCCTGGTTTCTCATATGGAGCGGTGTCTTAATATTTTCAACGTGTACTTCCACAGCTTTGCCTTGTGCACACAACCGTTTCAGTGCGGCGGCTCGCTCTTTACTCCCAGCCCAGTAAATAGTCCCGACTCCATAAATCCCTGACCATGCCATCCCACCTCTGTTCCATAGTAACCCGACACTACCAATGCGTCTCAGGACATGCCAGTCGTGGTACTCCTCCTCGGTCTTATGCGGGTCATGGGCTGAAAGCAACTCTTCGGGTACGTGGCGGGAGGCGAGGTCATACACTTTGCGGGTGTGTACCTTACTATGAATAACTAACTCACCCAGGTAGTACATGTTGTCCAGGGCGACCTTAGCCAGCCGTGTCGGGCCCCATGACCAATCAACTTTCTGGTCATGGTCTAGGTCTATTGAGGATAAAGGCCCACTCTCTTCGATTGCCTTCAGAATTTGCGGGGAAACAGCTTTGACCGGGTCAGTACTTCTCCTTCGGGAACGTCTGGTGGCTTCCCGCTGTCGGTACACGAAATAAGGCCAGTCCTCAATACAATAGATGGCCATCTGCTTGTCCAATCCGTCCAGAAGTTTCCTGTCTTCGTACAGAAGCTCCTGCAGCATTGTGGGGCGGAAGTCTGAAACCCGCGACTGAAGGACTAACTCCGGGTTGTGACCAACGATATCCAGCGGGTCGAACTGGATGCAGCCGACGTGACGTATAAAGTCAAGTATACCTGACTTACCCTTAATACGGTATGGTGGCCACAGGCCTTGATGAGCCAGAATAAAACGACGGGCTTGTTGTTTGGTGAGAGTCACGCTGTCCATTGGCTCTCTGTCGGAGACCTCAGAATCATTTTAACCATTTCGCTGTCTATAAAGATACGTCTTTCTAGGACGATGGGCAGAATTCCGTGGCGGGCAAAACTAATGAGATGATAGTACGTACGTTCTAGTCTGTCAAGCTGGTGGGTGAATGTTTTTTCGACAGGAAAGGGTTCCACTGACAGAACACTTACTTATTATTTTGTATTAGTGAGAAAAACTCAGCCCGGCTGGCTGCTCTGCGACGGAACAGACCCCGGATAGCCGATGTGACAATGTTGCTCCCCGGTTTATTGACACCCCGCATTACCATGCACATATGTTCGGCCCGGACGACCACAGCAACACCCTGTGGCCCGATCCCCTCGCCAATGGCATCGGCTATCTGCGTTGTCATCCTTTCCTGAATCTGGGGTCGCCTAGCGACAATCTCCACAACTCTGGCCAGTTTGCTGATGCCGACAACCCGCCCGGTTACATCAGGGACGTAGCCGATGTGCACTACCCCAAAAAAGGGTAGGAGGTGATGCTCGCACATGGAATAGAACGGAATGTCCTTGACGATGACCATTTCCCGATGTCCCAACTCATATCCGACGCTGAGTTCTTCCGTGGGGTCCATAGTGAGTCCGGAAAAAAGCTCGACGTACATCTCAGCGACACGTCTCGGTGTATCAACCAGGCCTTCTCGTGTGGGGTTCTCACCGATAGCCTCGATAATAGCAGTCGTTGCTTTTCTAATCTCTACCTCGTTAATCAATTCTACCCTCCTTGGGTATATAACCCTCTATAGCTTGGGGCTCAGGCTAGACCCAGTGATTGTTCGACGGCAGCTGAGTTAGCGGGTAGCTGGGTAAAAGAACCGGCATCTTTCAGAGCGATATCGGTATCCTTGAGCCCGGTACCGGTGACGATGCAAACTACACGCTGTTTCGAGAAGTCCACTCCGCTGCGGGAAAGCTTTCTTAGCCCGGCTAGAGAAGCCGCCGAGGCCGGTTCACCGAAGATACCTCCCTTGCTTGACAGAAGGTGGTAGGCCGTCATAATCTCCTCGTCGCTTACCATATCGATAATGCCCCCGGACTCGTCGCGAGCAGCCGTGGCTTGCTGCCAGCTCGCCGGATTTCCAATGCGTATTGCCGTCGCAATAGTGTGTGGTTCGTCGACAACGTGACCAAGAACAATCGGTGCTGCCCCTTCGGCCTGGAAACCCATCATCTTGGGCTTCTGCGATGCCTTACCGATTTGGTGATATTGGACAAAACCCTTCCAGTAGGCGGTGATGTTACCAGCATTTCCCACAGGGATGAAGAGGTAGTCAGGAGCATCTCCGAGGACATCGATAATCTCGAATGCAGCTGTCTTCTGTCCCTCGATACGGTTGGGATTAAGGGAGTTGACCAGGGTTATCGGGTGCTTGTCTGTTAACCATCGCACTATCTGCAGGGCCTGGTCGAAATTCCCATCGATAGTGATTATTCTGGCACCGTAGACGATGGCCTGTGCCAGCTTGCCAAGGGCTATTTTCCCCTCGGGCACTATGATGACTACCTGGAGCCCAAAGCCGGCGGCGTAGGCAGCAGCTGAGGCACTGGTGTTACCAGTGGAAGCACACATGACTGTCTTGCTGCCGGACTCCAGTGCCTTGGCTACGGCAACAACCATACCCCGGTCTTTAAAGGAACCGGTTGGATTAGACCCTTCGAGTTTAAAGTATAACTCCCCACAACCAATCTCCTCTTCCAGCTGGCGACTCCTGACTAGGGGAGTATCTCCTTCTCCCAGGGTAAACAGTGGCGTGCCTGATGTCACCGGGAGTAACTCCTTATACCTGGCCAACACTCCTGACTTCATTGTTAACCCATCCTCCAGGTGGTTGATTCGTCTGACGAAGCAGATGCCACCAAAACTACATCGCAGGCTCAGCCGGTAGCATGGCTGGGATTGTACTCGCAAAGAGCTTAGACTGAGGAGTAATGCTACGGCTGATGTCCGATACGAATACTCTATTTATACGGTAAAAGTATAAACTTTGCAAGTGCAATGTTGACGTTTTATTAATGGTTTTGCTATGATGCAAGACGGAGTACTCGCTTAAGGGGGTAAGAGAGATAAGGGACTTGGAAATAAGTACCCTGAATTGTAATTGACAGGTATCAAGTCAAGGAGGAATACAAATGGATTTTAACTACACAGAGGAGCAGGAAAAGCTCAGGAAAGAGGTCCACGAGTTCTTCTCCAGCAACCTACCGTCTGACTACCGGCCGCGTGGTGTTGGTGGTACGGGGACAACTCTGGAGCAGTTCCAGTTCTGGATGGACCTGCAGCGGAAGGCGGGAGCGAAGGGTTATCTCACTCCGGGCTGGTCCAAGGCGAGTGGTGGCCTTGGCCTGAGCGACATGGAGCAGGGTATCGTCTCGGAGGAGACCTCATATTGGGGCGCGACCTGGCCTGGGAGTCAGGGTATACGAGTCTGCGGACCTCCTGTACATGTCTTTGGTACCGAGGAGCAGAAGAGCACGTTCCTTCCCGGTATTGCCAAAGGAGAGGTAATATGGTACCAGGCTTTCACCGAGCCAGATGCTGGCTCTGATGAAGCAAATGTATCTCTGCGGGCGACTGAGGAGAATGACCACTACATTCTCAATGGCCAAAAGACCTTTATCACTGCACCCGGCCCTGCAGATTATCTCTATACCCTTGCCCGGACGCAGGATGTCATCCCCAAGCATAGAGGCATTAGTCTGTTCCTGATTGATGCACATAGCCCGGGTATAAGCTACAGTGCCTTGGCAACACTGGGTATCTTCACTGTGGATATCTTCTTTGATAACGTTAAGGTGCCAAAGAGCCGCCTGCTCGGCGAGCTCAACCGTGGCTTCTACCACGCGATGGTAACCTTCGAGTTCGAGCGAAGCACTACTGGTGCCGCCGCTGGTGCCCGACGGAATTTGGAAGAGCTTATTGAGTTCTGCCGCGAGGAAAAGCGGAATGGCCAACCTCTACTCAAGGATCCGGCTGTTCGTAACCTGCTAGCTGACCGGGCAATCGAGATGGAGCTCTCCTGGCTCCAGGGCTGGTTTGCTGCCTGGCATTTCAGTCAGAGAGACAAGCTGGGTTCACCGCCACCGGAAGCCGGAGGCCTGCATGGTAAGGTGGTGTCTGCTGACAGAGCTCAGCAGCTTATCGATTCTTTGGGACTCTATGGGCAGTTACGCCGAGGCTCGAAGTACTGCAAGTACGAGGGGCGTGCCGCCAATGCCTGGATGTCATCACGAAGTACGCATCCAGCTGGTACTATTGAGATTAATAAGATTGTACTTGCTGGCAGAGGGCTTGGCCTGCCCAGGATACCGGCCAAGTTTAATAAGGAAATCAGAGCGGCTGTGGAGGGAGTAGGAGTGTAGTCCAGCCGTTAGGCTTGGGCGACATCAACTCATAAGGAGTAATGATATGGAGTTCACTTTTACTGAAGAACAGGAAATGCTGAGAACATCCGCTCGTGATTTTCTCGAGACGGAATGCACCGAGAAGCTTGTCCGGGAAGTTGAGGATGGTGACGAGGGCTATTCGCCTGAACTATGGAAGAAAATTGCCGATCTGGGCTGGCTCGGGCTTGTGTATCCTGAGCAATATGGTGGCGCTGGCATGAATGTTATCGACTTGGCAGTTCTTTATGAAGAGTTCGGCCGGACAATGTTCCCCAGTCCCCACCTCTCTACGGTTGTTCTTGGTGGGATGACGGTTTTGGAAGCGGGTAGTGATGCCCAGAAAGCTGATATCCTACCGAAGATAGCCGATGGAAGTAAGATTGTCGCGCTGGCTTTGACTGAACCGGAATCCGCCTGGGAGATGAAAAAGACCTGGGACCCGGAGGGTGTAACCGTATCTGCCACTGCTGATGGCGATAATTACGTCATCGACGGGACCAAGCTGTTTGTCCACGACGCTGTCGTTGCCGACGACATCCTCGTGGTCACCCGGACGAAGACAGGGGGTAACCCTGCGGATGGGATAACCCTGTTCCTGGTAGACGCCAAGAGTTCAGGGATCAGTGTTATGCCCCTGATCACTGTTGCCGGCGACAAACAATGCGAGGTTGCCTTTAATAAAGTGAAAGTGCCTAAGGCGAGCATCGTCGGGGAGCTTAATGGTGGTTGGGCACCGTTGTCTAAAGCAATGCAGGTAGCGACCGTAATGCTCTGCGCTCAAATGCTGGGGGCCGGGCAGCGGCTACTGGAATTGTCGGTAGACTATGCCAAGACCAGAATACAGTTTGATATGCCAATCGGCATCAACCAGTATATCCAGGAGCATTGCGTCTTCCTGCTCCGTGATGTAAATGGCGGCCGATGGTCCACCTACCTGGCTGCCTGGAAGCTGGCCGAGGGTGAACCCTGCGACTTCGAGGTGTCTGTTGCCAAGGCCTGGGGCAGTGACGCTCACGAGCACGCCTGCTGGTGCGCTCACCAGGTTCATGCTGGTGTTGGCTACACGGTATTCGATGGCGTGGTTCCTCTATATTCACGCCGTGGTAAGACGCTTCAACTTTACATGGGTGATACCGCCTATCACAAGGAGAAAATTGCCACTATACTGGAGGGGTGGCCGGCTCCGGAGAAACCCAAAGCGAAACCACTTGGTCTATGGGAGGAAGTCCCTGACCGGGGCTGGATTCCCGAATGGTGGAACGAGTTCGATAAGGGTACATAAACACGGCTGGTTCCGATACAGCAAACGAACGGCACTTCCTCATGGGAGTGCCGTTTCTTCTTTCTAAGTGTTATTTCTTGACTACACTATTACTGACCGCCACCTGGCTTGACAAGCGGTACCTGAGCCGTGCATTGCGGGCAGTCCTCTGGTGAATAGGTCTCTTGTGCAGTGACACGCAGGCAACTGAATAGGGGTACTCTGAAGTCGACGCTTTTTTCAGAACGTTCTAGGAGAACCCCAACGCCGATAACACTACCTTGGAGTGTGGTCACGGTATCGATAACATCTCGTATCGAGCCGCCGCCGGTGAGAACATCGTCGACAATCAGGACTCGTTCTCCGGGAGTGATAGTCTGGCTGCGTCGGAAGGTCCTTCCCCCACCTTCTGCCCTCTCGGCGTAGATAGCGCGTGTGCTGAGCTGCCTGGCAACTTCAAAAGCAAGGATGATGCCCCCGGTAGTCGGGCCGGCCACGAGGTCAATACGCTGCCCTCGAAAGTGGTCGGCAATCATGCTGCAGAGTCGGGTGACATAGTCGGGACGTTGCAGGATGCGGAATTTCTCCCAATAGACTGGTGAGTGCCGCCCGGAGGCAAGCAGGAAGTGCCCTTTCAACACGGCCCCTGCCTTTTCAAACATCTCCTCGATATTATTCGTCATCAGACCCCCTTAGCTCTAAACTCGGACGAGTAATGTTCATTATTCAATAGCAGCTATTCTCTCGAGATTTTCTTTACCCCCAGACCCATCAAGTAGCTCGCATGTCTTCCATTCCGGGCAGAGCCCACAGCTACTAAGCCCCTGTTTTTTACAACAGTTACGAGTGGGACATAGCCTAAAGCCATAGAACACTTCTTCTCCATCGTATCGGCAGCCCTGACAGTTAATGTCTTTCGGGTCTAGAGAGTCTATTCTCCAGTATTTCTTGGCATCTTCCTGCCACCTTTGTATCGTTTCAGGCTTCAATTCTTCTCCATATACCATCGCGCGGTATATGTTGCATTCCTCACAGTCAACACCGCAGTAGGCTAATTCCTCTCTTTTCTTCGCCATAGTGTTTTTCCTGCTACTATTGTCAAATTCTCTTGTGGAAAGAAACAATAAAATAATAAGTGATGCTATAACCTACGTCAATCTATGCACTGTACCGGATTTATCTTCGCAGTTTATGGCTAAGCAGTAGGAATGATAAACATGCTTATACTAAAAGCTTCAGAAAGTAGACTGGGTCAGCTCAGTCACTGGCCGCATTGGCGACCTGTTCGGGGAAGGGATGGTTGGCTGCCATTCCCCACAGGTTTGGTGGCCAGATTGACAGCCACGCCTTGCCGATGATGTTTTCGGCCGGCACCGTCCAACCATTGCGTGAGTCATCGGTATTATTCCGGTTGTCGCCAAGGACAAAATACTCACCTTCGGGTATAATTTCACCAAAATATTGTCTCGTGGCTTGGTACTCGATGTAATCTTCCTCATCAAGCTCTAGGACAGCACCATCCGGCTGGTGGATGTAGACCTGGCCTTGTCTTATCTCGACACGCTCACCGGGTAAACCAATCACGCGTTTGATGAAAGGGGCATCGACGTCAAAAGGTGGCCAGAGGATGACGACATCTCCCCTTTCCGGGTCATGGAAGTTATACACGAGCTTGTTTACCAGCAATCGCTGGTTTGTTTCGAAGTTTGGCTCCATGCTGGGACCTAAAACTACGTACGTTTGCAGCGTGAGTCGTAGTCCGAAAAAGACTACTACCGCGATTGCTATCATAATGAGGAAGTCACGAACTGGCTTTTTCATGCGTATGATGAAGGGCCCCTCTCTCAGACTGAATCTTAATCCCAATTATACTCGCTTTATGTCGGCACTTCTAGTCTGTTACAATCAATTATCCCTTTCTGGTACTATTGTGGCCTACCTGGTCATTGTTGCACTTGCTCTCGGGGTGGTGCTAGAATGGCAGCAAGATGGACTATATGGAACAGGCGCTCTCCTTAGCGGGACTAGCTTTGGGACAGGTCAGCCCTAACCCTGCGGTTGGCGCAGTTATAGTCAAGGATGAAGAGGTTGTGGGCCAGGGTTACACGCAGCCTCCCGGCTCTGCGCACGCTGAAGTCGTCGCCCTGGAGCAGGCGGGCAGCGCTGCCCAGAACAGTGTAATGTATGTTACTCTGGAGCCCTGTTGCCACTTCGGCCGCACGCCGCCGTGCACAGGGGCAATAGTTACCGCCGGTGTCGCCGAGGTACATATGGCGATGCTTGACCCGGATCCTCGAGTCTCGGGCAAGGGGGAAGAGGAACTGCGGAGACAGGGTATCGGCACGTTCGTGGGTGAGCACGAGGAAGATGCCAGGGAGGTTAACGAGACCTATATTAAATACGTCACCACCGGTATACCGTTCGTCACTGCCAAGTTTGCTATGAGTCTGGATGGGAAGATTGCCACCCGGAGCGGTGATTCCAGGTGGATAAGTAATCAGGAGTCGAGGAGATACGTCCATTCTCTGAGGCATATTACTGATGCTGTTATGGTTGGGGTGAATACTGTTCTTACCGATGACCCACAGCTTACATGTCGGTGTGGTGAGCGTGGTGGCGTGATGAGAAAACAGCCACTGCGTATTATCGTTGATGCTAACGGACGCACACCGGTAAACGCACAGGTATTCGGTGAGCCAGGCCGGGCGCTTTTAGCGCTGGGAGAAGGGGTTAAGCTTGAGATTGTTGAAGGTTATCAAAGCATGAATGCTGATGTGGTAGAGTTGCCTTCGAGTGAGGGACTGGTGGACCTGGAGCAATTGCTCAAGGTACTCGGTCAGCGTGAAATAACCAGTATTCTCGTTGAGGGCGGCGGCACGCTTCTCGGCTACATGTTTGACCATGGTCTTGTTGATAAGGTTGTTGCCTTTGTTGCTCCGGTCATTATTGGTGGCAGTGAGGCAGAAACGGCGGTCGGGGGCAGGGGTGTCGATAAAATCGCTGACTCAATCCACCTGGAGCGTGTTACCGCCATGGAATGCAACGGTGACGTGATGGTCAGCGGGTATATCGGAGGTTAATGGTTGTTCACCGGAATAGCTGAAGAGGTAGGCCGGATTGACTACATCCAGCCAGGGAAGCTCAAGGTAAGGGCAGACCGGGTACTTGAGAACATGCAGATAGGTGACAGTATCAATGTCAATGGTGCCTGCTTGACAGTGACCCGATTTGATGATTACTCGTTCTCTATTGACATAATGCCAGAGACAGCCAAAAGGTCTAATCTCGGTCAGCTAAAGGTCGGGGATGGTGTCAACCTGGAGCGGGCCCTAACGTTCGGAGGACGCCTCGGTGGCCACCTTGTTCAGGGGCATATTGATGGCATGGGACGAGTAGCCTCGATGCGGTGGGAGGACAATACCCTGATGGTCGAGTTTGAAGCCCCCCCGCAGGTGATGCGCTACATGGTGGAGAAAGGCTTTATCGCTGTCGACGGGCTTAGCCTCACGGTCATAACCAGAGAAGCGGTTTCTTTTAGTGTGTCAATTGTTGAATATACCCGCCGTAACACGACAATCGGTGAGCGTCGTGTAGGTGACCCTGTAAACCTGGAGGCGGATATCATTGCTAAATACGTGGAGGTACTCACCAAGCCAGAAACTTCCGGCATCACCGAAGATTTCCTGCGGGAGCATGGATTTCTGGTTGGTTGATTTACCTTCCTTGATATGGGGGTGAGTATGGGACTATCAACTATTTCAGAGGCTATCGAAGACATAAAGGCCGGTAAGTTTGTCATTATTGTTGATGATGAAGACCGCGAGAATGAGGGCGACCTGTCCATGGCAGCAGAACTGGTCACTCCTGAGGCGATTAATTTCATGGCCAAGCATGCTAGGGGTCTGATATGTATGCCTGTTACCGGTAAGCGCCTAGATGAGCTTAATATCCCGATGATGGTGCAAAATAATACAGCTAAGTACGGGACTGCTTTCACCATATCCGTGGAAGCCAAGCACCGGACCAGCACCGGTATCTCTGCGGCCGACCGTGCCGAAACAGTTAAGGCTATTGTTGACCCGGCGACCAGACCGGAAGACCTTGTTCAACCGGGACACACGTTCCCGCTGCGTGCCCGTGATGGTGGTGTCCTGGTAAGGGCAGGGCAGACCGAAGCGATTGTTGACCTAGCGCGGCTAGCCGGTCTTTATCCGGCTGGCGTCGTCTGTGAGATTATGAACGAAGACGGCACAATGGCACGTATGCCTCAACTCGAGGTAATTGCTGATAAGTTCGACCTGAAGATAGTTAGCGTGGCCGACCTGATTGCCTATCGACGTCATCACGAAAAACTGGTACATAAGGTAGCCGAGGCGGACCTACCGACACGCTTTGGTGAGTTCAAGGCGATTGCTTACAGAAGTGATGTTGACCCAGACGAGCACCTTGCTCTCGTGATGGGGGACATAGATACTGAAGAACCTGTACTTGTCCGGGTTCACAGTGAGTGTCTCACCGGGGATGTATTTAGTAGTCTCCGCTGTGATTGTGGTGAGCAGTTACAGATGGCCGTGCAGATGATTGCTGAAGAAGGGCAGGGTGTTGTGCTTTATATGAGGCAGGAGGGGAGAGGAATCGGCTTCCATAACAAGATAAGAGCTTATGAGCTTCAGGACAACGGGCTCGATACCGTGGAGGCTAATGAGGCTCTGGGTTTCCCTCCCGATAGACGGGATTATGGTATAGGGATGCAAATATTGGTAGACTTGGGACTAAAGAATATTCGTTTATTGACAAATAACCCGAAGAAACGGGCTGGTCTTGAAGGTTATGGTCTAAAGATAGTGGAAGCAGTGCCCATTATATGCCCGCCGAATCCGTATAATCTGCATTACCTGGAAACGAAGCAGCAGAAGATGGGACACCTGCTGGAATTGCCAGAAAGTGAACCCAAATAGATTCGAGGGCTAACACATTCCCTGCCCGGTTTGTTCCGGTTGAACCGGATTATACGGCAGGGGCCGGTCAATCCGGAAAGAAGGAGGAAACAGTGAGTCTTTTTGAAGGGATGCTACTGGGAAAGGGGCTGAAGTTCGGGGTGGTGGCTTCACGTTTCAATGAGTTTATTACCAGGAAACTGCTTGAGGGGGCACAAGATGCGTTGCTCCGTCACGGTGTAGGGGATGGCGACATAGATATTGCCTGGGTGCCGGGTTCATTCGAGATACCACTGGTAGCCCAGAAACTGGCTCAGACCAAGCGGTATGATGCTGTTATTTGCCTCGGGGCGGTGATTCGTGGGGCAACACCTCATTTTGAGTATATTGCTGCTGAGGTTACCAAGGGCATTGCCAGAGCAAGCCTTGAGACGGGACTGCCAATCGCCTACGGTATAATTACTGCCGATACTCTGGAGCAGGCGGTTGAGCGTGCCGGAACCAAGGCCGGCAACAAGGGTTTTGACGCTGCCGTAGATGCCATCGAGATGGTAAACTTGCTCAAGGGCATTACATAGGCTTTAATCAAGTGACCTTGTAGATTGTATCTCCCCGCCTCACCCGGTCCGGGACTTTAATACCGACAGAGTCCCCGGCTTTGGCCTCTTGTACATTGACGTTGTTGATTTGCATTGAATCGACCGTAATCTCGAGGTCGGTGGTGTGCCCCTGAATGTGGAGCTGGTCGCCTACCTTTAGAGTTGCGGTCAGTTCGATACCGGCTACTACCGGCCTGGCGAAGAAGTCACTCACTTTCCCAATCGCTTCTTCAGGCATCGGGACGTCCTCCTTTTCTTTTGGAACAAGTATATGCCATCGGATATAGCAAATCAAGACTCTATTGCGTGAAAGTTTTTGACACGGCGTCCGCTCTGCAATATAATCAGAATCGCCGTTGAGCAACAATGATTCTTATATATGCGGTTGCCATCGAGTGGGAAGGTATAAGTGTCCTGTAGTAGATTAGTGAAGGAGATTGGAGACGATGTTTAAACGTATCTTGGTACCCTTGGATGGCTCAAGGTTCAGTGGACAGGCGCTTCCCTACGCAAGTGACATCGCCAAACGGTACCAGGCAAAGCTGATTATTGTGAGAGCAGTACCGCCGGCTACTGTTGTCCCCAGTTCAACAGCTACAGAAATAGGAGTGGACCCGACTTCCGCCAGGCTAGCGGTGCAATCGGCACGGATTCAGGACCGTATCCACGTAACGCGTGCCAGAAAGTACCTCCAACAGAAACTCAGAGCAATTAACAAGCAGGGCATAGAGGGGGCCTGTCACATCGCCATGGGAGATCCGGGTAAGGCAATTGTCCGGTATTCCGCTGAAAAGAGAGTCGACCTGATTGTGATGATGACCAGTGGTAAGGGCGGGCTGAAACGGGCGATACTGGGGAGCGTTGCTGATGAGGTTACCCGGAAAGCCGGTGTGCCGGTACTGCTCGTGCCGAAGCAGAGACGCCGCAGGAGACGACGGAAGGATTCATAGCTCCGGGAGCGTACTCGCCTGAAGTATCATACAGCTGGGTGGTTTACTGAGAGTACTTCCCAAACTTGAATTCTGGTATTTGAGGGCGGTCTGGAGCCCCAGCGAGCGATGGATTGAATGGGATGGTGTGTGGTATGCTATTGTATCTGGTGATTTTTCCTGTATACCTAATCGAATAATAGTTTGGGGAGGGTGTGGACTTGGCTGACGAAAATACAGCTCCGGCAGTGACTGAAGAGATAGTACAGGATGTGGAGCGCCTCAAGAAACATCTCGATATGCTGGATACGCGCCTCGACAATATTGACTCAATGGTGACGGCTGTTGCTGAGCGTATCATGAGCCAACCGCTTACTCTCAATATGGTCTGTCCCAACTGTGGTAAGAACCTGGAAATTGCCATAATCGGCAAAGAGAAACCGACTGCTTAGGTTAAATAGAACCGGATAGCGTTGATTGTCCTCTCGGCGTGTGCTAAAGTATGCGATGGCTACAAACTGGCAGACAGTTAAGAAACCACAAGTAGGAGGTACGTATGCAGGTAGCGGCACGAATTGACCAGGCTAAATTTGATGTCTTTCGGTGGCGGTATGAGCTCAGCCTGCCGATGAAGCTGGCGCTGGCACTCGGCTTTGCCGGACTGACCGGTCTGATTGCCCAGTTGAAGTTTGGCTGGCCGGTCCCTATCACCGGACAGACGTTTGCCGTACTTCTGGCCGGCGTGCTTATGGGGAGATGGTGGGGAGGCGTCAGTATGGCAGTTTACGTCGGTTTAGGCGTTGCTGGTGTTCCCTGGTTTGCACCGACTGCCGGGATGTCGGCGTTCACTGCCGGTGGAATAGGTCATCTCACAGGCCCCACCGGGGGATATCTAGTCGGTTTCATCCTGTCAGCCCTCTTCTTGGGCTATTTCACAGACAGGTATGTCAGGTCGCGGAGCTTTCTCAGTATGCTGGGATTGATGTTATTTGCCAACTTCATTCTGATTTATATCCCGGGTCTCCTCCAGCTCCACCTGTATCTTGACCTCGTCAAAGGTTCGCCGGTGTCATTCGTGGCTCTCCTCGGGATAGGGGCGACACCTTTTATCATTGGTGATATCATCAAGGCTGTCACCGCTGCCCTTATTGCCAGAGGTGTCACTCCGAAAAAGGCCTATGGCAAAGAGGTGGACGGCGACAGATGGGCAAGCTGGCGTATCCCTTAGGAGACGCTGGCACAGGGTATAGTTAATAATGCAACAAGAGGAGGTATCCATTTGAGACTGCCTCCTCTTTTACATACTTGATTAACTAGCCCGACGTCTGCTAGCATTATGGTGAAGGGCGGTTAGCTCAGTTGGTTAGAGCGTTGCGTTGACATCGCAGAGGCCAGAGGTTCAAATCCTCTACCGCCCACCACGCTATACAGTAGGTAGAACCCCGTCTTTCTCTATAGTCACTTTCTCTGGGAGAATGGGAATAGAGTAGCCTAAAACCACTTGATTACCAGTAACTCTAACCTCTTTTACGAAACTTCATATAAATGCCCTTCTTTCTGTTAACACCCCCTCTTTTAGAAGTTCATTGAGATCTTCTACATAGCCGGTTGTATTTTCCAGATTAGTAAGTTCGACTTTCCTGCCAGATATTACTATTTTTAAGAATCCTGGGTTCTTCAGCCCGAGTTTGAGAGAAGAGAGCTAAAGGGAATCTCGGACGAAGCACAAAGTATGTTCTCCACCATCAATTATCAGAACAGGAATTGGCCTTGTTTTTGCCCACCGAATGCACACATTACCTATGTAGCGAATCAGCCACGTGCACTCACCAGAATGAGCAGGTTGGCGGATGAAAGGCACTCCTATCGGTGCTAGTGTGGATTTATAAGTAGGAGATAATCAATGTGGTCATTGCCGAGTGGGTCGGATTTAAGGTGGTAGATATCTATGTTTTGGTTGAAAGCGTGTCCCAAGTGTAACGGTGACCTTTTCTTGGAAATGAGTTCACTTGGAAAAGATGTAGTATGCCTTCAGTGTGGTTATAGGAGGCATATTACTTATTCTGAGCGATCATCGGGAGTGGAGAGGTTACAGGCATATCCTGTATGCGCCACGAAATCAGGGGCAGTCTAAACGTCAAGTACCCATTATATCATGATAAGAAAGAAGGAAAGGCGATACGAAAACAATATATTCTGTAGGAACCTGCAAGCCCATACTTTGCGGGATAGCTGATTATATCTGTTATCCGGTTCGTGGGATGCTGATAGGATAATGCCAGGTATTGTCCTTCAGTCTGCAGGAATGTAGGGTTTGGTCGGTAGGTATTTGGTAGCGTGGCTGACAAGGTTCTGTATAGCGTATTCAATCCTGTATTTTTATAAGGTCTGGTTGATTTCATACGATGCTATTTCGAGAAAAAAGACATCGGGAGGGTGAGCGTGGATAAGGAAATACTTGTACCTCTAGACGGTTCGGAACTGGCTGAGGTAGTGCTACCCTATGCTGAAGAGCTGGCAGTCAAGCTCGGTACTGGTATCAAATTGCTTAGAGTGGTTACTTTGAACATGTATAACGTGTATACAGAATCGATTGAAGTAGCTTACTCATTAGAGCAAACAGTTGCTTCAGAATCAAGTGCTAGCTTGTACCTGGAAAAGGTTCGTGACCGACTTAAAGAGAAAGGTATTGCTGTAACACTTGATCTCAAACGCAGTACGGCCGCCGAGGGAATCATAGACTGCGCTGCGGAGGATGAAATTAGCCTTGTTGTAATGGCAACTCACGGACACTCAGGTGTCACTCGTTGGGTCTTGGGAAGCGTTGCCAATAGAGTAATTAAGGTTATAGAAAAACCGATCATGCTCGTTAGAGCTAAAGAGAGACATCGTACAGCACCAGAGCAGGGAATATTAAAAAGGATAGTAGTGCCCCTGGATGGTTCTCGAGAAAGCGAGGCGGTGATTCCACATGTAGCCTGGCTTGCTTCCGGACTAGGGGCGGAAGTGGTTCTTTTTCAAGTGTTGGCTGGTAGTTACCACACTATCACTACCAAGGGGTATGAATATACCATAGACCGTGAACAACAGATAGCATCTGCCGAGATTCCCGCTGAGGACTACCTTGAACGTATCGGAAAGCAACTGAACGAGAATGGTATGACGCTAGGACTTGAAGTCAAACCGGGTAATGCAGCCGAAGAAATCATCGATTTCGCTAACGGCATCGGGGCTGATATGATAGCCATGTCGATTAACAAACGCTCCAGTGTAGGTCACTGGGTTTTCGGCAGTGTCGGTGAGAAGGTACTGCACAGGGGAAACAAACCTCTACTTCTTGTGAAGGCTCCCGGTGCCGAGACGAAGTAACAAGACAATGCTTCCTAGTAGCTATATTGGTAGCTCTACTGTTAAGGTGGTCCCAATACATGGCTGAGACTGCACTTTGAGTGAGCCTCCTACAAGACGGGCACGCTCTTCCATCCCGGCCAAGCCAAGTTTACCATCTTTAGCAAGGTCCCCCATCAGTTGCGGGGTATGGAAGCCCTTACCGTTGTCCCTGATAGTTATTCTCGTTCCATCTTCTTCAAACTGGACCATGATTTCGGCCTTGGTTGCCTGAGAGTGTCGCCACACATTTCTTAGCGCTTCTTGGGTGATACGGAAAAGTACTAGCTCCACTTCTTCGTCAAGGCGACGTTCGCTACCGACTACGTTGATGCTGGTGGCTATTCCAGAGTATTCTGAGGTGTCGGTGGCGAGCCGTTCCAGTGCAGCCAAAAGACCGAGACGGTCTAGGGCAGCCGGCCGCAAATCCTGACTCAGGCGACGTACTCCTTGCATGGTGTTGTTGGTCTGTTCTCGTAATTCCTCCAAGCAAAGCCGACTTTCGTCAGAGATATTTCTACCATTAGAGGCGAGTTCATCCAGTTGCCTGGACAAAACGACCAACGCCTGAATGGTCTCGTCATGTAGTTCTAATGATATACGTTTTCTCTCCTCTTCCTGAGCCCTGGTGACCTGGTGTAAATAAAAACGTAGGTTCTCATGCAGCCGTTTCTCCTCGGTAATATCTCGCGCGATATGCTGAATAACTACTGGTTCGCCATCTTGATGAAGCAAGTTTGAACTTAAGCGTAGGAGTGCCTCCGTCCTGTCTTTCTTGATTATACTCTGGTCGTATGCTCCCTGAAGAGTCTCCCCTTCGAGGAGCTGATGTCGTATTTTCCTGGCAAGTTCTAGGCCTTCCTGTGATAGGAAATCCGTTACATTCATCCGCGCAAGGTTGTCTACCGCGTAGCCGGTTAGTTTTGCCGTTGCTTCATTGGCAGCGAGTATGTTGCCTTCCATATCCTGGACCCAGATAGCATCGTGTGCGTTCTCGAATAATGCCCGATACCTTTGTTCAGATGCTGCCAATTCGTGCTGTGTTACCTCTAATTCAGTCCGGCGCTGTCGTTCTCTCCGGAGTGATTCGAAGCCAATAGCCAGTACGTTACCGAGTATAAAAACGGCACTCGTTTCCAGTATCGCATCCAACGGACTAGGCGAGATAAAAATAGCACGGGGCAGCATGCATCCGAGTGCAACTGTTGAGGTTAAGACGGCTCCTCTCCAGCCAAAAAGAAAACTGGCCCAAACTATTGGTGCGAGGTATAGAATTCTTTCAAAGGCATGGCGGGTTACTCCGAGGTTGGTTAATACGTTGGTTAGGAATTCCGGCTGTTTGATAGCGTCCCCATAGTGCGGAACAGTTAGCAACACAAGTAAAGCCAGTATAAACCACGACTGTGGTTTAGTAGCGATTCTTTTCAGTCTATCTGATGCCGACCAGCGTTGCATGTTTAATACCCGACTATTTTCTTTAAACCTTACCCTCAGGGTATATCTTCAAGCGTAATCCAGCCATGTTTCAGGGCACGTACCACGGCTTCGGTTCGTGAGCCAACCTGAAGCTTGTTGAAGATATTACCCAGGTGCGTCTGAACGGTACGGAGACTCAGACAGAGTTCATTAGCAATCTCCTGATTGCTCTGGCCTCGGGTTGCCAGCATAAGCACCTGTATTTCACGCTCTGTTAGAAAATCAGGCGGTTTCTGTTCGATAATTTCTCCGGTTTCGGGATGGAAACGTTTCAGTACCTTCCGTGCGATAGAAGGGTGAAGGACTGAATCGCCAGCATAAACAGCCCGTACCGCATCAATCAGTTCCTGACCCCGTATGCTTTTCAAGAGGTAGCCGGCTGCACCGACCTCTAAGAGGCGGAATATGAATTGGTCGTCGTCATAGGCTGTCAATATCAACACGGCGACAGAGGGATATAGCGTCTTTATCTGTTCGGTGGCTTTAATGCCGTCGACGCTGGGCATATTGATATCAATTATGGCAACATCGGGGTTGCAGGCGCCAGTGAGTCGGACTGCTTCCTCTCCGTCGCCAGCCTCGCCAACAACAGTCAAGTCCGGTTCCTGCTCCAGCACCCGTCGAGTGCCCTCGCGTACGACAACATGGTCATCAGCTATTAGGATTCGGATTCCACCCAATGGTACCCTCCTTATCTCTTTCATTTCCATGATACCCCGGCCAATACTCGGCAACAAGACTCATATCTACCTTGGCATGTAGGTATTTCAACCCAGTTCCCCCCCTTTTATCTAGGTATATTGTGTCTATCAAGGCAAGTATATCTGTGTGTTCTTCGGGATAGAGATAAGGCAGGGAATGAGTAGTCCGACGGAAGTCAGGATTGATAACCGAATGATAGAGTAGCAGTGGAGGTAAGAGGAAAGGAAAAACGAGGAATTCCCTTCGGTTCAGTTTCATCGCTTCACCCTTGCCTCCAATGAAAGGAAATCAGGAAAGGAGGTGTTAGCCATGCAGTGGGAGTTTGTAGTAGCCCTGGTGGTGGCAGTACCTTTCGTCCTTTTCCCCGTTGTCTTTATCTGGTACCTGAACATTGGTGGCATATATATAGTCATCAAAGAAGCCCGAAAGAAGAGGGCTGTACTTGACGAAAAGCACAGGGTAGCAATGGCTGAGCAACGATAGGTTAAGGAGAGCCTAAAGTGCCCATCTGATAGATAAAAGAGGTACAGAAGGAGGTGTATAAAATGGAATGGCAGGTGATAGTAGCATTAGTGGTAATAATACCGGTCATACTCTTTCCGGCAGCGTTTGTCTGGTACCTTAACATTGGCGGTATATACGAAGCTGTTAAGGAGGCACGCAAGAGACGCGTTACTGAAGAGAAGAAGGCCCGTGAATTGGAAGGGTTAACAACAGAAGGCCTGCCAATCACGCCGCTTAACAAAGGAACAAGCGAAGAGTTAACGTTGACACTGTAAGGGGACTATCAGACCGCAGTAGTCGCCTATTGTCCGGGACTCAAAACGCCTTCCCTGGATTGGTTATTAGCCGACCTTTGGGAAGGCGGAAGTTTTAATACTCACTCAGGCACTCTTAGAGTTACTGTAGTGCCCTTTCCAGACTCTGATTGGACAATCAGGGTACCGCCGACAAGGCGTGCTCTCTCCCTCATGCCCACGATACCCAGTTTGCCAGACTGAACCAGGTCGCTGGCTCTTTGCGGTATATCGAAGCCCCTACCATTATCACTTATGATGAGTGTCAATGCCGCCTCATCG
Organism: Dehalococcoidales bacterium; assembly: GCA_020342155.1. Taxonomy (GTDB): domain Bacteria; phylum Chloroflexota; class Dehalococcoidia; order Dehalococcoidales; family Fen-1064; genus W589. The sequence continues at coordinate 607,573 of CP070842.1, read as the reverse complement.
ATATCAATGCTCATCTCGACGGTCGAAGCATTAGAATGCCTTCTCACATTGCTGAGCGCCTCCTGTGCAACACGGAAAATAATCAACTCCTTTTCTGGCACCGGACGGCGCTGGTTCCCGGTAATGCTGATCCCGGTTTTAATATCGTGCTGCTTCTCTATATTATCGAGAAGCCACTCAAGTGCTGGGACCAGACCCAGGTCATCCAGAATAGAGGGCCTGAGGTCCTGACTGAAACGTCGAACTCCCTCCAGCATGGAGTTGGCTGTTTCGCGCAATGTCTTCAAATCCTCTACTACGTTCTGTGGCAGTATGCTTTCATCTGTGGTGAGTGAGGCAATATCACGGGATAGCCCGGCCAGTACCTGGGCTGTATCATCGTGAAGTTCCCGGGAGATGCGCAGACGTTCGTCCTCCTGTGCTCTGGTTATTTGGGTAATGTAGTACTCCATATTACTCCGTAGTCGTCTTTCCTCGGTGACGTCTGTCGCGATGGCCTGCAAAGCAATTGTCTGATTCCCGCTGGGCAAGGGACTTACGGCAAGCCTGATAAATGCCTCTGACCCATCTTTTCTCGCTAAACTAAGCTCATCAGTCCCGCTGATGGTTCTCCCGCCGAGTCCCTCCGAGAAGATTCTCCTCACTGTTTCTTTACCTTCTCCTGAAAAGAGCTCATAGATGGTTGTAGCTATCAGGCTGTCGTAGTCATACCCGGTGAGCAGTTCACAGGCATTATTAGCCGAGGTAATCTCGCCATCGGTAGAACATACAAAGATGGCTTCACCAGCGTTCTCAAATAAGCCTCGGTAACGCTCTTCGGAAAGTTGCAACTGGTACTGCTGGTCTTGGACTGTCTTGAGTGATGCCATGAGTTCCAGTTGAGTGTTCTCCAATCGACGTAGGGACTGCTGCTGTCGGTCAATTAGCCAGCTAACGAAAACACCCATGGCGAAGAAAGCAACTGTTTCTGCCAATGCTTCGGGCCTTTGTGACGATATGAACAAAGCCCGAGGCAGGAGGCCAAGGCTCACAACGGTGGCGATGATAGCTCCACCTCGAAACCGGAAAATAAAAGCTGCATATGCTACTGGGATGATGGACAGGATTCGGTGCGTTGAGTAGCGGGCTAGCTGTATTGGTGCCTGCGATACGATGTCATCAAGTATTGGAATCTGGTCTGCGTAGTAGACGATAGACCCAAAAGCCATGATGGCGAGTATAATCCACAGATGAGGGACCTTTAGTGTCTGCCTGAGTGTTTGTTTCACCGGTGACCTTCCCTATGGCAGCTCCTCGACAATGTCATCCAGAGTAAGCCAACCCCTACCAAAGGCTTGCACTATTGCCTCGGTTCTGGAGCCTACATTCATCTTCTGAAAGATGTTTGTCAGATGAGATTGAACTGTTCGCCTGCTGAGATAGAGTCTATCTGCAATATCTTGGTTATGCATCCCTTTTGCCGCCAGTTTTAACACCTCCATTTCGCGCTCGCTAAGGTCGTTAACTTGAGATGCAGCCTCCGGCTTCGGTGTTGAAGTGGCAATCCGTCTAAAGACCTTTTCAGCAATGGTCGGGTGGAGTACAGCCTCGCCGTCATGTACTGCCCGAATGGCATTGACGAGTTCCTTTCCACTGACATTCTTGAGCAGATAACCGGCAGCTCCAGCCTCCAACAAGGCGAACACGTACGGGTCATCATCATAAGCAGTGAGGATTAGGGCTGCTGTTGCGGGGCAGTGAACTTTCATCTGTCTTGTTACTTCGATGCCATTGATTTTAGGCATAGCAATATCGACTAAAGCGACGTGGGGGTGGAGCTGAGTTACTAGCCTGACAGCCTCCTCACCGTCGCCGGCTTCTCCGATGACTTCCAGGTCCGGTTCTTGCTCAATAAGGTTGCGGGTTCCTTCACGAAAGAGTACATGGTCATCAGCAATAACGACCTTTATCTTGTCCATAGACCGACCACCATTCTAGTTATCGTGTAATACACCGAACTAATTGTACACCGACACGAAGAACAGTTCAAAGGTATTGGCATGGGAAAGCCTGGATGATATTGTTGATGGCTTTCAATGTGCACAGATTGCTTAGGTATATTCGGCCAGGTGTGCCCGGTAGAATGGGTATCGTGGCGGATGAACCACTTTTAGCCCAGTGCTAATCTGGAAATAACAGAGCATTAACAGAATATCTACAGCTCAGGAGAGATGAGACACAACTGGCTATAGAGGTGATCACGTGATTGCGTGGCTGTGAAGCAACCAAGTGCAAAGATATACGTGCTTGCGTTATGGGAAGATTGATATTAATTAAACCCACCCTCCTTCTGGTAATTGCTATAGCCTTTCTCGTTGTCCACTTCATATCGGGCTCGGTAATACATCTACGGGCGGCTGAAAGAGTCGGCGAGTCAGGCAGTACTCTGGAACGAAGAATAGACTGGACAAGCAGCTAGCCTAATACAATCAAGCAGACGAGTAATAGCAAGCCGTGCATAAGCTGCAATCTACAGCTATGGAGGTGCGAGATGTGAGACTTTCAGAAACAGGAGTGACAGCAGTAATTGCGCACCCAAGTGAAAGGAGATGAGAGGTAGTGAAGAGAAAATTCTTATGGATATCTCTGAGTTGTATCATGGTATTGACCCTGGTGGCGTGGTCTTGCGATGGAACAGGACCTGGTGAGCAGGAGGAGGAAGAAGAGGAGGAAGAAGAAGAGGAGGAAGAAGAGGAGGAAGAAGAGGAGGAAGGAGACGATGGCGTACCGCAGTATGGGGGTGAATTCGTATACCCCCGGACCGCGGATCCCCCGTATTTTGACGAAGTACTTCCGCCTAACTACGGAGGTCACGTCTATGTTGGCAGCTCTAAAATGACCCATAATGAGCTATTGCAGGGTGACTGGACAAAGGGACCGGCAGGCACAGGCGAGTCTGATTTTATCAATGGCGGCGATAATCGCATGGACCTGAAGATCGGCTGTCTGGCAGATAGCTGGACAATACCTGAACTCGGGACAATCGTCTTCCACATCCGCGAGGGGGTCAGATGGCAGAACAAGCCACCGGTAAACGGCCGACTACTGACGCCTGAAGATGTCGGATTTAGCATAGAGAGGGCAATGTCCACGGGGTATTTCGCGTACTTTTATGCCACAATGAGTCGGACCGCGGAGGTAACAGTTGATAATATTGCGCGGACGGTAACTGTCACAGTTCCCGCAGACCAGTGGGTTAACCTGGTAACCCTGATACCCGACTACATGTCAATCGTAGCACCCGAGGTGATTGATCTATACGGAGGTGAGTCAGACTGGCAAAATGTCGTCGGCACCGGGCCATTCATACTATCCGACTACGTACCCAGCAGCCAGATCACCTACATTAAGAACCCGGACTACTGGGAAACCGACCCCATCGGCCCGGGTAAGGGAAACCGCTTGCCCTATGTAGACAAAATCAAGTCTTTGGTCATCACGGATCCCTCCGTCAGGGAAGCAGCTTTTCGCTCCAAACAGCTTGACGTCATGCAGTTGATTAACTACAATGATGCCCAGCCCATTGTTACTGATCCCAAGATGAGTGATATAGAATATAAGACTTACCTCTACGATATGGCTAACTGCATGTTCTTCAGAACAGACCTGCCGGAGTCACCCTTCAGCGTAAAAGAGGTCAGGCAAGCGATGATGCTGGCCATAGACCAACCGCTGATAAGGGACCAGTACTGGGAAGGCTCGGGTGAGTTAGTGACTTGGCCGGTAACACCCACCACCGAGTACAAGGCTGCCCACATGCCCCTGGAGGAACTGCCCGAGGATGTCCAGGCGTTCTATGGACCAGCGGACATAGCAGCAGCCCAGGCGAAACTGGACCAGACTGCTTACTCCGAGGGTTTCGACTGCAGTGTCATCTGCTGGAATACGCCCGCAATGATAGACATCCTCTCCATGTATCAGGAGATGCTGGCGGATATCAACATCGACATGCAACTCGATATTCATGATTACACTGACTACAGCACGCGGGCTCGTGCCAGGAACCACACCGCCTACGAGATTATGTACATCACTCCCGCTGGTAATGGTACCTACATGAAGATGATTAATTACAGGGGTCCGGGTGCTTACAACGTCAGCTATATCAATGAGGACTACAGTGTACCCGAGATTGAAGATGCTTATGCGGAGATAAAACAGTACGCCGGTACCAACGATGCCGAAATGATGAGAATCCACCGTGAACTGATGCCGTGGCTCCTCGAGCAGGCATACTGTATCCCCTCGGTGGTCCCGGATTACTACATGATCTGGTGGCCGTGGGTAAAGAACTACTATGGTACATATGCTGTCGGTTACTACAACTATGCCGGCTCCGTAAAGTATCTCTGGATCGACCAGGATTTAAAGAAAGCTATGAAATAGCTGGGAAGTAGCCCAGTTACCAGAAACCTTTAAATTCTAAAGTAAGAGAGTCCGGAAGCAGTTTAAGACGGCTGCCTCCAGACTCTCTTTGCATTATATAAATAACGTGGTGAAAGTGCGTTTGGCAGCACTATAAACTTGGCTGAATATCCCGATCGCGAAGACCCAGACGATATTGCTGATGGCTTTCAATGTGCACAGATTGCTTAGTCATAGAATGAGCCAGGTGTACTCGGGAGAATGGGCCTCGTGGCGGATGAACCACTTTTTACCTGGTGTTAATCTGATAACAATTAAGATGCCAGCAGAACGTCGTTAGCTAAAAATAAGCGAGCTATGGTTTGCTGGCATGAGCGGAGGATGAGGACGAGTGCCACCGGATCGAAAGGTAATTATAGATATATTATCCAGAGCTGCCAGCGACCAAAAATTTCTTGCCCGGTTGGTGGAGAATCCTTACAAGGTATTGCAGGAGTATGATTTGACCCCAGAGGAAATGACAGCCCTGGTAAGGGGTGATGTCGCGAAGATAGAGTCATGGGTCGGCAAGCTGGATAACCGGTTAAAAACGTGGATTTCCGTGAAAGGTGCACAGGACAAATGGTGGTAAAAGTAGTGGTCTACTGGAAGAAGCGTAAGGGCAAATATGTGCGTGAATGTCTTTGTCGTCAAGCAGGGTCGCCTGACTGGCTTCTCGCTCGACGAAGCGTGATAAGCAGAAAGGAGGAGAGGATTTGTGAGACTAAACCGTAGAGACTTTCTGAAGTTCTCGGGGGCGGGAATCGGTGCCGCAGCGGTGCTCACCTTTGACACGAAAGGGATTGTAATTGCTGCTCCTAAGGAATTGCAGCTAAAGACAAGGGTCAAAGAGACAGCCACCATCTGCTGCTACTGCTCGGTTGGTTGCGGGGCCATTGTAGCCGACTATGAGGATGGCATTATCAAGATAGAGGGGAACCCTGACCATCCCGTCAACGAGGGGTCACTCTGCCCCAAGGGGCTGGCTATGGCCCAGATTCACCAAGTAAATGGCAAACCTAACACGTACCGCCTAACCACGCCCCTGTACCGGGCACCGAACTCGGCTGACTGGGAGGAGAAGTCTTGGGGCTGGATGATAAATACCATCGCCCAGAGGGTCAAGTCTACCCGTGACGCGTCTTGGAATGAAGCAATGGGCCGGACTGACGCGATTGCTTGCCTTGGCGGTGGTGAACTGGACAACGAAGAGTGTTATCTGCTTGCCAAGATGAACCGGGCACTGGGAGTGGTATATCTAGAGCACTGTGCCCGGCTCTGACACTCCTCTACCGTCGCCAGTTTGGCGGAGAGTTTTGGTAGAGGGGCCATGACCAATCACTGGATTGATATCCAAAATGCCGACTGCATCATGATAATTGGCTCTAATGCCGCGGAGAACCACCCTATATCCTTCAAGTGGGTGTCGGAAGCAATGGCCAGGGGGGCCAAGCTTATCCATGTTGATCCGCGTTTCACCCGGACATCATCTAAGGCCGATATCTATGCACCTCTGAGGTCGGGTACAGACATCGCCTTCATCGGTGGAATGATAAAATACGTACTCGATGACATTGCGGATAATCCTGCCAACTACAATATGGAATATATCATCCAGTACACCAATGCCTCCTTTATCGTCAATCAGGAATTTGTCTTTCATGATGGGCTTTTTGGTGAAGTGGAGGATGGCAAGTACACAGCCGCATCTAGGGGGAGCTGGCAATATGCCGATACCGCCACTCCAGACACAGACCCCACCCTAGAAAACCCAAACTGTGTCTTCCAACTGCTTAAGAATCACTTCTCCCGCTACGACATCGATACCGTCTGTAATATTACCGGCACCCCCAAGGATGTTTATCGGGAGATATGCCGGACATACAGTGCTACCGGACAGCGAGGTAAGGCTGGTACCATCATGTATGCTATGGGGGCTACCCAGCATACCTATGGCACCCAGAATATCAGGGCCTATGGCATACTCCAGCTCCTGCTGGGCAACATGGGTGTTTCTGGAGGCGGTATCAACGCTCTACGTGGCACCTCCAATGTCCAGGGGTCGACTGACATGTGTCTGCTAAGCCACATCTTGCCAGGGTACCTGGTGGCTCCGGTAGAGGGTGACGCTGACCTTGAGGACTACCTCAGACGAGCTCGCCCGTCAACCATCACGCCTCAGGGCCTCGCCGGAGACACCAGTGCCAACTGGTGGGGCAACTACAAGAAGTATGTGGTGAGCCTGCTCAAAGCCTGGTACGGCAATGCGGCTACCCAAAGTAATGATTTCTGTTTTCACTACCTGCCGAAACGTGACCCCAGTCTGAATTACACTCACATCGGGATGATTGAGGCGATGGGTCAGGGCACAATTAAGGGACTCTGGAACTGGGGACAGAACCCGGCATCGGGTGGCCCCAATTCTAACGGGGCGCGTGCTGCTCTGGCAAACCTGGACTGGCTGGTCGCCGCTGATATATGGATGAACGAGACAGCCGAGTTCTGGAAGAGACCTGGGGTTGCACCGGCTGATATCAAGACCGAGGTATTCATCCTCCCGGCGGCCTGCTCTTACGAAAAGGAGGGGAGCATCACTAACAGCGGCCGCTGGGCACAATGGCGCTATAAAGCGGTGGAAGCTCCGGGAGAGGCAATGCCTGACCTTGAGATTATGAACCTGGTTATGCTGAAGCTGAAAGAGCTTTATCAGGCGGACAGCCGTCCGCTGGCGAAGCCAGTCGTGGAGCTGGACTGGGACTATGGGAGCCACATCACGGCCGATGCGGTAGCAAGAGAGATAAACGGCTATGACTCAACCGGCCAGTTGATGGCCAGCTTCGGCTCCCTCAAGGATGATGGTACTACCAGTTCGGGAAACTGGCTCTACTGTAACATGTATACCGAGACAGACGGCAATAAGGCCAAGAAAACTGACCCGGTGGATACGCATCCCCAGCAAATCGGTCTGTATTCCAACTGGGCCTGGTGCTGGCCGGTCAACCGACGTATTATCTATAACCGGGCTTCGGTTGACCTTGATGGGGTGCCCTGGGACAGTGAACACCCGGTCATCTCGTACGGTCAGGGGAAATGGCAGGGCGATATCGCCGATGGGGGCTGGCCTCCAATCAACCAAGCCGGGAACGGGGCAAAGTACCTCCCCTTTATTATGAAACCGGAAGGGGTGGCACGTCTCTGGGGTTACGGCCTGGCCGAGGGGCCAGTGCCGGAGGTTTATGAGCCCTGGGAAAGCCCTCTGGATGAAAACCTGATGTCGGGCACCAAGATTAATCCCTGCTCCTTTATCGGCACATATCGCAATCAGCAGGGAACACCTGAGCAGTATCCTTATGTGGGCACCACATACCGCTGCACCGAACACTGGCAGACCGGCATCATGACGAGGAACCTCCCCTGGCTGGTGGAGCTCATGCCCAATATGTATGTAGAGATGGGTGAAGAACTGGCCGCAGACAAGGGTATTGAGAACGGAGACATGGTGACAGTCAGTACTGCCCGGGGAGAGATTAGCGCCGTGGCCATCGTGACCAAACGCTTCCCGCCGCTGACGGTGGGTGGCAAGACCATTTACCACATCGGCGTAATCTGGCACTTTGGATACAGCGGTATGGCTAAGGGCGATAGCGGTAATATTCTTACTCCGCACGTCGGCGATGCTAACACTACCATCCCGGAGTACAAGACCTTCCTATGCAACATAAGGAGGGCTTAACATGAGCAAAGCAGTTCTCTGTGACGCCAACAAGTGCATAGGATGCCGGGCGTGTCAGGTGGCCTGCAAGCAGTGGAACGAGATGCCGGGAGAAACTACCACCAATACCGGCAGCTACGAAAACCCACCAAAGACCACAGCCTATACACTGACCAAAGTCCACTTTAGTGAGGCAGACTATGACGGCAAATTCCACTGGGTTTTTACCAAAATCCAGTGCATGCACTGTGAGCATCCGGCCTGTGCTGCTGCCTGCCTGGTGGGAGCTTTCCAGAAAACGGAGGAGGGGCCAGTCTTGTACGACGACCACAAATGTATTGGTTGCCGCTATTGTATGGTTGCCTGTCCTTTCGGTATCCCGGCCTATCAGTGGGACGACCCGACACCCTGGGTGCGCAAGTGTACCTTTTGTGCAGACCGTCAGACTGGTGGACTCAAACCTGCTTGTGTAACAGCGTGCCCCTCAGGCGCACTCAAGTTTAGCGAGCGTGATGCCCTTATTGCTGAAGCCCACCAGCGTATTGCTGCCGAACCAAGCAAATATGTGAACCATGTATATGGAGAAGAGGAAGTTGGTGGTACGTCCTGGCTGTACCTCTCCCCCGTTCCTTTCGATATGCTCGGAATGCCAGTTGTCGGCTCGGAGGCGGTGACGGTTAACGTTGAACGTGCCATGGGTGCCGTTCCACCCGTGCTTGTAGGCGTGGCAGCACTCATGTCCGGCATTTACTGGCTGGTGAAACGTCGACAGGGGTCTGGAGGGGCAGTCACCCCAGATGATAAGGAGCGGGTAGGAGTGCCTAAATGAAGATAAACAAACGTTCAATCCCGGTTGGCACACTTATCCTGACAACTGTGGTTCTGATTGGGCTGATAACCATGATACTCCGCTATATCAATGGACTGGGGGCAACGACCAACCTCAGTGATGGTCGTGCCTGGGGGCTCTGGATAAGCTTCGACCTGTATTGTGGCGTCGCCCTGGCAGCTGGCGGGTTCACCCTGGCGGGGATTGTGTATATCTTCAGACGCGAAAAATACCATGCCGTGGCGAGACCGGCAATCCTGACTGCGTTCTTGGGCTATACTCTGGTGATACTTGCCCTGCTGGTGGACCTGGGACAGCCCTGGTACATCTGGCGCTTCCTTTTTAACTGGAACATCCACTCCCCAATGTTTGAAGTGTCATTGTGTGTCATGACCTACACCATTGTACTTGCCCTAGAGTTCAGCCCGGTGGTTTTTGAGGCCTTAAGTAAATCCGACCTGCCCATAATAAAACGATTCAAGTGGCAAATTCCTATGCGCATTATCCGGGCAATACAGATACCCTTGGTGATTGCCGGCATTGTCCTTTCCACTCTGCACCAGTCATCCTTGGGGTCAATGCTGCTAATGATGCCAGAGACCCTTCACACCCTTTGGTACACACCGATACTACCAATACTTTTTCTTAATTCGGCCATTGCAGTGGGACCGGCGATGGTGATGTTCGAGTCAACGCTGAGCAGCCGGGTCTTCGGCCACCGTTTAAGTCTTGATATCTTCAGCGGCCTGGGCAAAATGACCGCCTATATACTGAGTGTTTATCTTTTACTGAAAATAGTAGACCTGCTGGCCAGGGGAGACCTGACGCTAATCTTTACAGCCTATCCGGAGAACCTGCTCTGGTGGGGAGAAATGGTTATTGGTGCTATCCTGCCAATCGTCCTATTCTCCATGCCCAGTGTGAGACAAAGCAGGACATGGCTGTTCTGGACGGCGACGCTGGTTGTAGTAGGACTGATATTCAACCGTTTCAACGTAAGTATGCTGGCTCTTGGTATACGGCCAGATTTCACCTATTTCCCTTACTGGATGGAGTTTGCCGTATCAGCCGGACTCGTCGCCGATGCCATGCTTGTCATCTGGCTGGCTAATCGGCTTCTACCAATGGGCCCAGGTAATAAAGAAGGGGCTATCACTGAGGCAGGTTCCAACTAGCTGCACTATCTACGAGGAGAGGTTGCATGGAGAAGATCAGAATATTGCTGGCTGATGACCATGCTATAGTCCGTGAGGGTACCCGCCGGGTCCTTGAAGCCGAAAGCGACATGGAGGTGGTAGCCGAGGCAGGCGATGGTGAAGAGGCTGTTGAGCAAGTCATCAGACTCAAACCCGATGTCGCCATTATGGATATTGCTATGCCAAAGCTTAATGGCATCGAAGCCACCAGGCGACTGAAGGAGGCTGTTCCTTCCACTGCCGTGCTGGTCCTGACAGTATATGACAATGACAGATATGTCTTCAGCCTCCTCGAGGCGGGAGCGGCTGGTTACCTGTTGAAGAATGTACGTGGCTCTGAACTGGTAGAGGCAATTCGCTCGGTTTATCATGGCGAGTCAGTGCTTCATCCGGCAATTGCGAGCAAGGTCCTGCGGCGTTTCATGCCATCCAAGCAGGGGGCTGGTCAGGTTGCTCCTGCATCCCTTACTGAGAGAGAGCTTGAAGTACTCATGCTGGCAGCCAAAGGTCTGAGCAACGGCGATATTGCTGATAAGCTCTATCTCAGCGTCCGAACTGTACAGGGTCACCTCGCCCGTATCTTCGATAAATTAGGGGTCGGCTCACGCACTGAGGCCATTCTACGAGGGTTAAAAGAGGGGTGGTTCAGCCTAGAGGACATATCCTGACTTCATACGTAGATACACTGGAGATGCTGTGAGAGAAGAACCAGAATCAGCGAATCGACGTATTTTAGTCATGGGTATCCACTTGTGGATTTTGACGGTGATGTTTGTCATCGGAGCCATCTTTCACTATCCTGAAGAATCCCTGCTACCGTCTATCTCACCAGCGTTAGGTCTGACCCGGCATGCCCTTGAGCGAATCCTTTTTCTTTTACCCATTTCCTATGCATCCTTTATCTTTGGTATGCGGGGATTTCTGGCTGCTACTACAGTGGCTCTGGCCATTATGTTGCCTCGCGCTATATTGATTTCGACAGTCTCACGCGATGCTGTAGTGGAGGTCTGTGCTGTAATAATTGTCGGTGGGTTAGTAAACCTGTGGTTTGAGCTCTACAGAAGAGAGAAAAACCGCACTCAACTGGCACTGCAAAAATTGGCAGTAGCCCAGGGTGAACTGCAGTCGTATCTCGAGTCCATACAGAAAAACGAGAGACGATTGGCTGCTTTAAACGAGGTTTCAGATGTTCTTGGTCAATCCCTGGAGTTAGAGGCTATCCTGCACGCTGCTGCAGACAAGGTCGCAGAAGTAATGGATGTGGAGGTGGTCCTGGCTTTCCTGCTGGATGAAAAAACCCAAGGGCTTGAACCTAAAATACACCTTGGAGTCTCTGAGGAGCTGGTGGCGGAACTAAGCAGGCTGAAGGTGGGCGAAGGGTTCAACGGGCAGGTTGCCCAGACGGGTGAGTCATTGGTAGTTAAGGACACCTCTGCTGATCCCAGGCTGACCAGAGAGGTGGTCAGGAAGGATGGTATCCGGGCTGAGATAATTGCTCCGCTGAAGGCCGAAGGCAGGGTTACGGGTACACTATGTGTGGCCACTCGTGGTCCTCGCGAGTTTGTACAGGAGGATGTAGAACTCCTTTCTCATATTGCCAGTCACATTGGGGTAGCTGTGGATAATGCCCGTCTCTATTATAATCAGCGCATAATGGCAGAGCAGATTGCCAGCGATGCGGAGAAGGAGAAGCAGATGCGAGAGAGCCTAACTTTCTATCTTCAGCAGGTAACTAGGGCACAGGAAGAAGAGCGAAGGCGTATTGCCCGGGAGCTTCATGATGAGACTGCTCAGGATTTAGTAGCTCTCTCACGACGGTTGGATATTTTTATTGCCGGTGGCAAGGGCTTATCATCACAGGACATGGTGTTATTAGAGGAACTCCGACAACAGGCGGACAAGGCACTGGAAGGGGTGCGACGTTTCAGTCAGGACCTGCGACCATCAATACTGGATGACTTGGGACTGGTACCAGCCTTAGAATGGCTGGCTTCCGATCTGGAACAGCATTTCGGGATAGCTATCGAGGTGCAAGTAACAGGTTCGGTCAATCGTTTTGCCCCTGAGGTAGAGCTGGTCTTGTTCCGCATAGCACAAGAGGCGTTGAGAAATGTTTGGAAGCATTCCGAGGCATCGCAAGCCTGGGTCGTGCTAGAGTATGGTGACGACAGTACACTCTTAACTATTAGAGATAACGGCAAGGGCTTCGAATTACCAGAGCGAGTGGCTGACCTCGCTCCTCTGGGTAAACTCGGCCTGGTGGGGATGCAGGAAAGGGTACGATTGCTGGGTGGAAGCCTGAAGATGTTGTCTGAGCCAGGTAGGGGGACATCTATTAAAGTAGTATTGCCAAAGCAGGTGACATGAGTTGGTATCAAGACAGATCGCCATCTCCGACCAAGAGAAAGACTGCACTTCGCTCAAATAGTCATCGCTCGGTATTGTTCTCATCGGTGTCATCTTCTAAGAAGACCCGGGGATGACATAGCATGTATACCAGTGACCCAACAAAGGTGACGAACATTATAGCTATCGCCCATGGTGCTTTTCGCTTCCCCACTACCTGCTTTCTGTTGGCCAGGTCCTGCAACAGCAATGCTGCCAATGCCCAGTGAAGTACACCAAATAGCACCAGTTGAAGAATCCATTCTAATCCCATGGTCGAGCTTGCCTCAATAAAAATGAGGGTTCCCGCTCGATTTCAGGTAATCGAGCGGATGGAAGCAGTAAAAACATGAGGTACATCATGAGATATTCACTGAGCCGCCTTCATTTCAGTTGGTCGGACCAGCTGGTTCTGCGTCACCCTTTCTGTAGCGTGTAATATCTCTGAGTACTGACAATTGACAGGTTACGCCATCGGAATCAATGTGAGGTGAAGCGGATATCTCAAATGTTCTACCGTCTGGAAATACATATTCCCAACGTTCAACTGCCCCGTTTATGACATCCGACAGTTTACAGACCGGGTGGCATGGTGCATCAAGTCCGTGTAAATATTCGTAGCAATGGGACTTTGTAACTTCACCGAAATCTCGTATTAAGTTTCGGTTGTAAAAACGAATGCTGTAGTCTGGACCAATGATAAGGACTCCTATCCCTATTCCCTCCAGTATGGCCGAAAGCCTGTCTATCTTATTATTAAGTAAAACTTTAGAGCGGTGCTGTTTTTTTGATAGGTCACGTACTCTGGCAGCGAAATAGCCGAGCACGCTGGCCACTATGATGAAAAGCACCGGCCGCAGCAGTGGGTCAGGAAAAGTCGATATGAAAAGGGCGCGGGGCAGACAGGTACCAACGGCAACAATGGTGACCAGTGCAGTCGCTTTGTATCCGAGGAAATAGCCAGCGTAGATTATGGGAATGAGAAAAAGGAGTCGGTGCACATCATGCACACTGTAAAAGAAGCTCCAGCGTAGGCCTTCCCATCCTGTCAGGTCTATTATTTCCCCGAAATAATAGAAGACGCTGCAAAATACCATCATCAGGGCGAGAATACCCAGGTGCTGGAAATCACGTTTTTTCGCCGAAGTTGTCAAGTCCCCGCTGGTAGAACGTGTCTTACTCATTTTTTCCCTCTAATAATTCCTAGGGTTATACGTGATACGTAGACTCAGTGTGGTACATTTAGCCGAGCTATCCCAGAGTAAACGCAGCCGTGCCTCTTCAACCTCGCACCAAAGTATCCAGGCACATAGCCATGAATACCAAACCCATGTAGGGAAAAGCAGATAGTTTATACAGTCTCCAGGAGCGCTTTGAAGAGATTGAAGTAGCCAGCCGTATGCTGGTATAGACCAGTATAATACCCATCAGATTGACCATCACCACAGATATCCATGAGGATTTACTTATAAAACAAGCGGCGATAGAAGCGCTGTACAGAAGTAGGCTGAGCCCTACCAGAATTTTGGCTGCCTCGTCTGTCTTGAGGTTCAACGGAAAGAAAGATATTCCGGCGCCAAGATAGTCGTCCCGCCAGGTTATCATGATACTCCAGAGATGCAGTGGTACCCAGATGGCGATAACCAGGCATAGCGATATCAGTAACCAGCTGGGGCTTGCTCTAATAGCGAACCATGCAGCCAGGGCGGGGGCACAGCTAGCAAGTACGCCTTGCGGAAAGACGCACGTCCACCGTTTGCGCCACACGATGGCTGCTAGTGTGCCCCCCAAGCCGGCTAGAAAACAAAAAAAGTGCAGGTACCATGCCAGACTCAGGCCGGCAATGAACAGGCTTAGTATTAGTGGTAACACCTTTTCTGCGGGGTGGATGCGTTTTGACGGTAAAACTCTATGTCTGGTGCGTTGCATTTTGGCATCGATATGACGGTCCAGGTAGTTGGTTAACCCATTGGCACCGGCGCTGGCAAAGAGCAGTGCTACCAGAACAAGCACCAGTCTGTCCAATGGAGGATGCCCGTCTCCGGCCAGTACTGCAGCACAAGCACCGATTAAGACTATCAGGCTGGTCTCACGAGGCTTTAGTATCTCAATATAGTTCCTGACTGTATCATGCCAGGTGTTCGTCACTGTCTGCTCCTGCGCAGCGATTCGAGTCTGCAATCAGTAGAATGCTTACCCAGAATCAGGACTCCAGTATTTATTCGGAGGAGTTATCGTCATCTCTATTATTAACTCCGTCATACCACTTGCCATGGTGGGACTTGGCGTAGACACCTGAGACCTTGCCATCGAACATAGACAAGAGAGACTCATCCATTCTAGGGTGAAAAACGCCGAGTTGAAAGTGCAAAAGGAACATACCGATAGCCACGATAAAGGTGACATCGTGCAGGACGAGGCACCACTGGAAGACCGCCGGAGGTACAATTCCCCTGAGAAATGTCATGATAAATCCCGTAATAAGAAATACGCCACCACCGAGGATGATAGATATTCGGTATAGCTTCATCCCGGTGTTAATATAACCCTGGGGTGGCATCATCCTCGGGTCACCGCCAAAATAGTAGCCTGGTGCGGCTCGCAGCCATTCGAGGTCTTCTTTACCCCAGGTGAATGCTTCCTTAATGAAATCCCATGAACGTTGCCAGGCAAAAAGCATGAATATTGCCGGAGCGCCAACGAGAAACACTGCGCCAATACGGTGGATAAGTCGAGTCCACATGCCTATCGTGCCTGAAGGAACCCAGGGGAGAAAGATGAGTAGCCCTGACAGTGCCATCTCAAAAAATACGATGGCAATAAGCCAGTGAAACCATCTCGCTGCTCGTGTATAGCGTTCAATCATTTCCATGAGAGTTCTCCTCACTAAGTTGCCTCTGCCTGAACCAGGCAATCAAGACGTTCAGTGCCAGGCCACCAGCGACCATGAGCCACACCACCTTAGTAAGGGGACGGAAGACATCTCTCTGGAGTGTGGCCGCGATAGGGAACTGAGGATTCTCTGGCAAGCCGTAGACTCCAGGCGAGTCTGTCAGAACATAAAGAACGTGGAGGCCACCGAGTTCCTGTTCTCCGTAAAGCGTTGCCTTGGGATAGACCCTAGAGCCGGTTGTCTGCAGACCGGTGACCAGTGTTTTAGCTTCGGAGATAAGCTCGTCCCTATCACCGAAGACTAGAGCGTGAGTGGGACAGGTATTGACACACGCAGGTTCTTCACCTGCCGAGAGACGATTGAGGCTTGGGGTCGTGCAGAGAGTACACTTGTCCATTTTACCCACGCCTGTGACAATATTTGTGTCTAATCGAGGAACATCAAACGGGCAGTATTGCTCACAATAACCACAGCCTGTACATTTATCTTTATCATAGGTGACAAACCCATCTTCGTTGTGATAAAGAGCCCCAGAGGGGCACACCTCGACACAGGCAGCCTCAGTACAATGCATACAGCTACGACGATTGAAAAACCACTCTATGGAATCGCCCTGCGGTTTCTCAATGAATTTAATCGTCATCCAAGTCTTTGGTGAGAGGTCCGGGGGATTTTCATAACTGCCACGGTTTACTGATCGTACGCTGTTCTGTTCAGTGGGAATCACCTCGTCTGTCTCATTCCACTGCTTGCAGGCCACCTGGCAACCGCGACACGCAATGCATCTGGTGGTGTTGAAAAGGATAGCTTTATCACTCATGATGTATCATTAATCAGGTTACCATCAGGCAGAGGCACGTTCATCCGCCACGAGACCCATTCCAGACTGCACACCTGACCCATTATGCCGTTACGCAATGTGTGCATAGAGAGACCCCTGGCTGGGAGTTTAACTCAAACCAGGGGTCTCTGCCGGAGTTTTATCATCCGCTACCGTTCACTCGCTACGCCTTAGCAGGCTCATGGGTGAGTTCTTCGGCCTCTCTGGCTGCTGGGGCTTTAGCCCTTGCGGCCCTCGTAGCACGCCGCTTCCCCAGCAGAGCTATACCACATACGATGGTGGCCACGAGTAGGGGAAAGACGACGTAGATTCCCAGGAACATCAGGATTGTCAGTACAGCCTCCATTGATTTCATCTCCTTATTGATAATCTCGTACTAAGTCTTAGCAGGATGATGAGCGAGCCCTACCTTCTTGGCTGCAGTCGGAGCCTTGGCACGTTTGGCTATCTCCACACTCCTAGCACGACGTCTCGCCAACAGGGCTATACCGCACACGATAGTGGCTACGAGTAGAGGAAAGACGACGTAAATTCCCAGGAACATCAGGATTGTCAGTACAGTCTCCATTGATTTCACCTCCTTTATTAGACCTGATTCTCAACCATACCTTGGTCGTGAATTGATAATAAATCCCAGCAAGAAGAGAATAATCAGAGGTATGCCAAGTTTTGTTACGATATGTATTGTTTGTAGTAGTACTCCTTCCATGGCTATCCTCCTTTCTTGGTTATCTGGTTTCCTGTCTACTTAAAGACTATCATCGTGATGGTGAAACATCATCGACTACTTTGCCTGTCCTCTGATGACAAAAGAGCCCGAAAAGCATGAGGTGCAATAGGTAAAACCAAGCATCTCGGGGAGGTCAAACTACCTATGCCTATAGCGTGGTGAATGGCACATTGGTTGGCAGTGATGACAATTGCCGATTTCTTGTATATTTCTGAGAATACTAGAGAACCTCAAAGAAACCCGCCTGGATCTATACTATGATTACGTAAACCCGCCAATAATGTAATCTCTTAACATCTAATATAGTTAATTGACAAAAATGGGCGTAAGGACATAAAAAGTAAAAAGGTGAATATCTAAACGGTCAGTCTGATTGTTAGGTATTCTCTAGACAGGCAGTGAGAAATCTAACTCAAAGGTTCTACCTATTGTCCAGTACCGCCCACCATTTCAACATATTGTACCCCCCTCGTGTTAATAAAAACGAAGGCATTCATTTCGGTCTTTCCTTAAGATATTGCTACCCTGTATGTGGGGGCATTTGAACACGGTCTCGCAGAACCGTCTCCTTTCATCGTAGGTGCCGTATTCTGAGAAAGACGGGTGCTCCTTTTCGTGATTGATGGGCGTTAAGGTTGTCATCAATACGTAGTCTGTACTATTATTGCCACGAGATGCCGACATGTTAAAGGGATTCGCACTAGGTATAGTTCTTATCATTGCGGCGCTTGGCGTTATCTTCGTCGGCCTCGATATCGTCGATATCGTTGAGGTCTACGATCTCCCTTTACCGATTAATATACTCAACACGGTGTTCATCTCTGCGGTTGCGGTGCTTGTAGCCTATGTTGCGGCAAGGAGAGCGGCGGTTTCGATTTCGTCACAGGTATTATGGCTTGGCTGCGGTGTACTGGCCTTAGGTGCTGGTAGTCTGTTCTACGGGTGGCTGCCAGCTGAGGAGTTGAATACCCGTATTACTGCAAATGAGGGTGCAGCTTTGATAGCTTCAGCCCTGTATTTGACTGGAGCTGTCGTGGAAGTGACCAAACCACATCTGGCCAATCCAGAATTTTGGCGAAGATCTCAGATTGTGCTTCTGTGCTACTTGGGGATAATCGCCGGCATCGCTGTAGTTACCCTACTCGCGTTTAGGGGCGTGATTCCCTCATTCTATGTACCCGAAAAGAGTGTACTTCTCAGAAGCGCTGTTAGAATAACAACAATAGTCCTTTTTCTTGTTTCATCGTTTGTCTACCTATGGATGTATTCCAGGTCGCAAACAGCCTTTCGTTTCTGGTGTTTCCTTGGTGTATCACTTTTTGCCCAGGGCTCCATCTTTATATTTCTGGGTTCTGTCGAGGGTCTAGTTGCATGGATTGGAAGAGCCGCACAATATGCTGGGGGAATCTACCTTCTTGTTGCCGTTCTCAACTCCGACCGATCACCAATTGTGGAAGGACGAGGGTGAACATATCCCGGTAAGCTCCTACCGCCTTGCTCAGGTGCTCCTTTGCTCTTGCAGGTCATCTTTTCGTTTCCGTAGCCTGGAGTAATAAGCATAATCTCTTACCAGCTCTCACCTCATTCCATTCTTTTTAGTTACTCTAGATATTAATGCTAAATATATTGACAATACATCACAGGAGTAGTAAAATATTTTTACAATGCCTAGTATGATAACAGAGCAAAGACAATCCCAACAAATCAGGCAGGAATTAAAACAAGTCTTCCTCATAGAACAGGCCAAGTTGCTGGAAATGCCTGAGCAAACCTTCATTCAGCTTGTCATCGAGCTAGAAAAAACTCCTCTCTTTGTGAGGCTTTATCAGGAAGAGAAACTCATCCATTACCAGAGAGTTCCCAAGACCGATATTTCATCCCAATATTTTCAGCTTAGAGAAGAAACCACAGCCGACAAAGGCTCTCTTGACGTGGAATCCCTTCTAGAAAACAAGGCGCGAATCGTTCGTCTAGTAGAGAAGTTGGGACTGGAGAAATTCAAGCGTTACTTCTTGTTTCCTGAGTCAGGGATGGTCCTGGAAGAGATTGCTGAGGAATGTGGTCTGAGTATTTCAGAAGTCCGAGAGATAAATGACCTTGTCAATGACTTCTCTATTCTAAGTGAGTTCTATCATCCCTCCGCTTTCAGTTCAGAGCAAATTCGCTATTCTAAAATTGCCTCGGTAGAGAGACGGGGGGATAGCTTTACTATTGGATACTTATCCGCCCCCTTTGCCCGGGGAAGATATCGGATTGATTACGGAAGCTTTGAGGAGTTGAGGGTAAGAGGGGTTTTCACTGAGACTGAGGTCAGTGAAGCTAAGCAGCTATTCAAGAGACTAGAATCAGTTAATAGCTGCAAGGACACGGTAAGTCAAATACTGCAGGGTATTGTTGATAAGCAAGCGTTATATCTGGAGTGTGGTGATCCTAAATCTCTATTACCCTTCAGTCAGAAAGAACTGGCTGAGAAAATTGGGCTTGCTCCCAGCTCTGTTAGTCGTGCCATCAACAGGAAAAGCCTAGAGACACCTTTGGGTACAGAGGTTCCCCTTAAGCACTTTTTCCCCAGATCGAAGAAGTTTAAGAAAGAACTAATCAAACAACTTCTTGAAACCGAGGAAGGACTTTCCTCAGATGACGCGATAAAGACTGAGCTGCAGGAAAAATTCGGTGTGACCATCTCTCGTCGCTCGGTGGCCGACCTGAGGAAAGAGCTGAGATTGCCTGCTTCTCGGTGCAAGAGTAAGTATGTTCGGTATGAAAGTGAGGGGGACTAATGAGCGTTGTCTATACCGACCGAGAGAAGTGTCAGGGGTGCTACGCCTGTGTACGTCACTGTCCGACTAAGGCAATCAAGATAAGAGAAGGGTTGGCTGAGGTAATAAAGGAACGTTGTATTGATTGTGGCAACTGTATACGTGTCTGTGTTACCGGGGCAAAGCAAGCGGAGAGCGATGTCGAATTAGTTCGGCAGCTATTGGCTAACCACCCTGATGTGGTAGCTGTAGTTTCCTCTTCCTTCCCAGCTGCCTTGCTCAATTGTAAGCCTGGGCAATTTGTAACCTCTCTTAAGAAGCTGGGATTCAGCAATGTGATGGAGGCAGCCTTCGGTGCCGAGCTAATCAGTGGGGAATACATCCAACTACTAGACGAAGTTAAAGACGGGCCTATAATCTCATCTAACTGCCCGGCGGTAGTAACCTACATCGAGAAGTACCATCCCTCACTACTCAGTAATCTGGCACCCATTGTTTCACCTACAATTGCCATGGGTAGAATAATCAAGCAATATCACAACACGCAGGCTAAGGTGGTCTACATTGGTCCGTGTGTTGCTAAGAAAGCAGAAATCGCCGATAAGAATGCTGATGGTATGGTGGATGCTGTGCTAACCTTTACGGAATTAAAGGAAATGTTTGCTGATAAAGGAATTGTCCCGAGCAGTGAGCAGGACGAGCAGTTTGCTGGCCCTATATCCAAGCTTGGTCGGCTATTTGCCATATCAGGCGGCCTGCTTAAGGTTATGGGATTAACTGATGACATAATGAAGAATGATGTCATGAGTGTTCACGGTAGGGAATATGTTGTCAAGATTCTTGGGGAATTTGCTCAAGGTGACATCACTGCTAGATTTGCTAATCTGTATTTTTGTCACGGGTGTATTGATGGACCGTTTATTGATAATGAACTAAGCGGTTTTAGTCGAAAGGAGCTTATTGCTAGATACGCTCGGAGTAATGTAGACCCCACCCAGACTGAGAAGGACATCGAGCGTTACGCTACGATTGACCTCAACCGTAAATTTACTGGGCGCAGTATCTACCTACCAACTCCCAGCGAAGAAGAAGTCAGAGGTCTCCTTGAGCAAATTGGCAGGGTTAGTCCCAGTTACCGGATGGATTGTGGAGCTTGTGGTTACGCTTCCTGTAGAGAGTTGGCTGTTGCCATCGGCCAGGAATTGGCAGAGATTAATATGTGTTGGCCTTATTTACTCAAGAAACTGGAGGCTACTCAGGAAGACCTTATCCAGGCCGAGAAGCTAACCTCCTTAGGCCAGATGGCAGCCTCTATTGCTCACGAGGTCAATAATCCTCTGGCCGGTGTCCTTGTCTATACCAAGTTGCTGGAGAAAAACATATCTAATAATACCATCAGTAAGGAAAAATCGCTGGACTACCTGACAAAAATGGACTCAGAGCTTACCCGTAGTTCCAGGTTAATTCGTAATCTCTTGGATTTTGCTCGCCAGTCAACACCAACCCTCAGGCTGGTAGACATAAACCAGGTTATCGAGCGAGCTTTTAACATCATTGGTCACCAGGCCGGTCTGCAGAATGTTGAGGTGAGAAAAGAATATAGCCCTGACTTGCCTAAAGTCATGGCTGATTTTGACCAGCTTCATCAGGTTCTTACAAACCTTATCATGAATGCCATCCAAGCAATGTCAAAGGGGGGTGAGTTAGTCCTCCGTACCTCAGTAGTTAATGACGACCAGATTAAGATAGAGGTTCAGGATACAGGGTCAGGTATCTCTCAAGAAAACCTGCACAAGCTCTTTACTCCCTTCTTTACCACAAAAGAGAAGGGTAAAGGGGTAGGTTTAGGACTAGCTGTGGCCTATGGAATTATCCAACGACATCAGGGAAGAATTGAGGTAGATAGTAAAGAGGGGGAGGGAACTACCTTTACTGTCCGCTTGGAGGCTTACCATGAGTAGAGAAGCTAATATCCTCGTTGTTGACGATGAAGCTATTGTTCGCGAATCGCTTTGTGACTGGCTAAATGATGCCGGTTATCATGTGTTTACTGCGGAGAGCGGCTCTCAAGCCCTGGAGATACTGGAAGAGGAGCAGATAGGGATTATCATTAGTGATCTCGTGATGCCGGGTATGGATGGGATAGAGTTTATGAAGAAAGCAAAGGAGATGAACCCGGTTGTTAACGTGATAATCATTACCGCTTTCGCGAGCATCCCAACCGCCATTTCTGCTATGAGAGAAGGTGCCTATGACTATATCGAGAAGCCTTTCTGCCCAGAAAGGTTGGCGATTCTACTTGAGAAATTGGTTGAGCATCAGGGATTGGTTGAGGAGAACATTTCCTTGCACAAGAAGCTAAAGGAGCGTTACGAATTTGAAAATATCACCGCTAAAAGTCCCAAGATGCAACAGGTAGTTGAGATAATTAAGGTTGTAGCCAGGAGCAATGCTACTGTATTGATTACAGGTGAGAGTGGCACCGGCAAGGAACTTGTGGCCCGCTCTATTCACTCCCAGAGTCATCGTCGGAGTAAGCCATTTGTCGCCGTTAATTGCGTTGCCTTGCCTGAGAGTCTTCTAGAGAGTGAACTGTTTGGCCATGAAAAGGGGTCCTTCACCGGAGCTTATGCGCAAAAAAAGGGTAAGTTCGAGGTCGCTAATAAAGGCACTCTCTTTCTGGATGAGATTGGTGACATGAGTGCTAATATTCAGGGTCACCTGTTGAGAGTACTGGAAGAGAAGGAATTCACCAGGGTTGGTGGTAACGAACTGGTTAAGACTGATGTCAGGGTTGTTTCAGCGACAAATAAAGATATTAAGAGGGCCGTGACCGATGAAACATTTCGTGAAGACCTTTATTATCGTTTGAACGTAGTTTCGATTGACCTGCCTCCATTAAGAGAGAGAAAAGAAGATATACCTCTCTTAGCCCAGTACTTCCTGGAGAAGTTTGCCACGGAGAACCAGAAGGAAATCACCGAATATTCTCCAAAGGCTACCGATTTTCTCCTAAAATATGAGTGGCCTGGCAATGTTAGAGAGCTAGAAAACGCAATTGAGCGAGCGGTCATTTTATCTAAAAATGCCTGTATCGAGGTGGGAGATCTGGTTCAGGAAAACTCGCAGTTAGTAAGGGTAACACTGGCAGGCAAAAGTCTTGATGAGGTTGAGAAGAACCACATTCTGCATGTACTCACTGAGACCAACGGCAACTACAGTGAAGCTGCCGCGGTCTTAGGAATCGCGAGAATGACTCTCTATAATAAAATTAAGGCGTATGGATTGGATGTAAAAAAAATAGGCACTCGCTGAATGATTCCTTTACATAGATAGTATCTGTTTGAATCGTAGAGAAGGCTGCCCTAAATATCAGGGCAGCCTTATTCTTTGGCGAGAAAATTGCATGATAATAGTGTGGGAGTTATCAGATAGACGAGCTAGTTGTCTTAAGGAGTTAAAAAATGAGTGAAGGGGGCGAGAAGATGAAACCGATATTGATAGTAGAAGACGAAGCAATTATGAGAGAGTCTTTAAAAGACTGGCTCAAGGATGGGGGCTATCAGGTAGAAACTGCAGAGGAGGGGAGTGAAGCACTGAAAACTATCGAGGAACATGACTTCGGTGTTGTCGTTCTTGACCTGAGGCTGCCGGGGAAAGACGGGCTTGAGGTATTGCGGGAAGCTAAAGAGAGAAGGCCCCAACTCAAGGGAATCATCATTACTGCCTATCCTTCAGTTGAGACAGCCGTAGAGGCGATGAAAATAGGGGCTGTTGATTATATGCCCAAGCCTTTTGACCTTAATGAAATGGAGAAGCTAATCAGGGAGACTCTCGGGCCGGTACAGATTGAAATAACACCGCGGGCAGGTACTAAGGAGATTATAGACGAGCCAGTTAAGGTAGAAGAGGTCAAGGTTGAGGAGGTTGTTGTCGAGGAGGTTCGGGTCGAGGAGGTTATCGCTGTTATTCCTGAGGAGGTTCCAGGCCACCTCAGGCAGGGTAAGACTCTCTTCGAAGCTGGCAGATACATAGAGGCATTAAGGGTATTTCAGGCTATCCTGGAAGTTGCTCCGGCTAATATCGAGAACAGGGTCTGGATTCAGAAGATAAAAAGGACGCTGGCCGAACCTGAGACTGAAGCATTGGCTCCAGGGGAAGAAAAACCTAAACAATGCGTCTGGATGAGCATGGGGATGGTGTCTTATCGCGTCTGCACTAACAACTACGACTGCATGACATGTGAGTTTGACCAGGAGATGCAGGACAAGTTGGCTAGCGGTGACTCCTCTGAACTTGATGCAGCCATGGAAAAACTACTGGCGTTACCCGGCAGTCAGAGGTTGTGTCGCTATGCTCTTAAGAATGACGTGTCCTACCGCCTCTGCTCCCGTATCTACCAGTGCGAGACCTGTGAATTCGGACAAATGATGGACGACGCCCTCCAGCAGAAGCTAGCAAAAAGAGCAGTCGAGCTGGCCGCCCGACAAGAGGCTTCACATAAAAAAGAGCTTAGTTGGTGGTGGTCTTACTGGGGTGAAAACTAAGGAGGTATGAATAAGATGGTCCAGGATGTTGCTCAAACCGATGAAATCATAGACAAATATAAGGGTGACAAGTCTTCTCTGATTCAGGTGCTTCTCGACATTCAGCACGAAAACCGCTGGTTGCCCAGGGATGCCCTTATGCAGGCCAGCCAGAGGCTCGGAATTCCCTTGAGCCAAATCTATCATATAGCTACTTTCTATAAAGCCTTCAGTCTGACACCAAGAGGACGACACTCGGTATCGGTCTGTTTAGGGACTGCCTGCCAGGTGCGTGGTGCACCTCGCCTCCTGGATAGAGTAACAGAGAAATTAGAGATTAAACCGGGTGAGACCTCGGATGACATGCGCTTCAGTCTGGAAACAGTAAACTGTCTTGGCTGCTGTGCCCTGGGACCGGTGATGGTAGTCGATGAGGAATATCATAGCAGTCCTTCCAGGAAAGAACTTGATGAGATTGCTGATACTTGCGAATAGGCTATGGAGAATAGGAAAGCAAACGCTGTTCGGAGTGTCTATTAAGTGAGATTGAAAAAGAGGAGAGAGTCATGGGCAGATTAAACTCAGCCGCTGACCTGGAGAACTTAAGACAGGAAATACTAGCCAAGAGAGACCCAAACAAACCATGTGTAACCATTTGTTCAGGTACGGGATGTCATGCTTACGGCAGTGAAAAGGTTGCCGAGGCCTTTGTTGCCAATATCCAGAGTAACGGACTTCAAGAGAAGGTGGATATCCGCCGGACGGGGTGCCATGGTTTCTGTGAGAAGGGTACCTTGGTAGTCATCTTTCCTGAAGAAATATGCTATCTGAGAGTAAGGTCGGATGATGTCCCTGAGATTGTTTCTACAACATTAGTCGAAAAGAAGGTAGTTGACCGTCTGCTGTATGAGGATGATGACGGTCAAAAGATCGCGCATGAGAGCGAGATACCCTTCTATAAACACCAGAGCCGGGTTATTTTTGGCAATAACAGGCTCATCGACCCTACGAATATAGAGGACTACATTACGCTTGGTGGCTATGCCGCCCTGGCAAAAGCCCTTTTAGAGATGACACCTGAAGAGGTTATGGAAGAGGTAAAAGAGTCTAATCTAAGGGGCAGAGGGGGTGGCGGTTTCCCGGCTGGAAGAAAGTGGGAGACCACCCGCGACGCACCAGGCGAGAGAAAATACGTTATCGTAAATGCTGACGAAGGCGACCCTGGGGCCTATATGGACAGGAGCCTTCTTGAGGGTAATCCTCACAGCGTACTGGAAGGCCTGATTATCGGTGCCTACGCTATTGGCTCACATGAGGGGTTCATCTATGTGCGGCAGGAATATCCCTTAGCTGTGGGGAATCTAAATATTGCTCTAGAGCAAGCACGAGAACTCGGTCTTCTGGGTTCGGATATTCTCGGCTCCGGTTTTAATTTTGACGTTAAAATACACCGAGGTGCTGGTGCCTTTGTATCGGGTGAATCCAGTGCTTTAATGACAGCAATAGAGGGCAGGGTTGGTGAACCCAGACCGAAATATATCCGCACTGCGGTTAGCGGTATCTGGGATAGACCCAGTAATCTGAATAATGTGGAGACCTGGGCCAATGTACCTCTCATTATCAACAACGGTGCTGAATGGTTTACCAACATCGGGACCGAAGGCAGTAAGGGCACAAAGATTTTCTCCCTGGTTGGCAAGGTGAAAAATACCGGGCTGGTTGAAGTGCCTATGGGAATGACACTCCGAGAGGTGATTTACGATATCGGCGGTGGAATTCCTGATGGAAAGAAGTTCAAGGCAGTCCAGACCGGTGGCCCCTCGGGGGGAGTTATCCCGGATAAGTTCCTTAACCTCCCCGTAGATTTCGATGAGCTCACTAAAGTAGGTTCTATGATGGGCTCGGGCGGCATGATCGTCATGGATGAGGACACCTGCATGGTGGATGTGGCCAGGTATTTTATTAACTTCCTCGCCGGGGAGTCTTGTGGTAAGTGTTTGCCCTGCCGTGAGGGGATATACCAGATGCTTAAGGTGCTGAATAGAATTTGCGAAGGGGAAAGCAGCGAAGAAGACTTTAAGCTGCTGGACGAAATACCGGAGGTGCTTGGAGACTCGGCACTTTGCGCACTGGGACAGACGGCCTGCAATCCAGTGCTGAGCACGCTCAGGTACTTCCGGGATGAGTATGAAGCTCATATTATGAAGAAGCAGTGCCCGGCCGGTGTCTGTAAGGCGTTGATAAATTACTGGATAGAGCCGGAGAAGTGTCAGGCGTGCATGATTTGTCTGAGGAATTGCCCGGTAGGGGCTATCGACGGTGGGAAAAATCTAATCCATATAATAGACCAGGAGAAATGCACCAAGTGCGGGACTTGTCTTGAGGTTTGTCCCGCTCGTTTTGGCGCCATTACTGTACTTTCCGGTGTGGAAGTACCAGAATTTGTTGCACAAGGCACTGAAGTCGTGCGTGGATAAGCTGAGGAGAAATAAGAGGAGGTAGACGAATGAAACCGATTCTGATAGTAGAAGACGAAGCGATTATGAGAGAGTCGCTCCAGGACTGGCTAACCGATGGTGGTTATCAGGTGGAAAGTGCCACGCAAGGGGACGAGGCGCTGAAAGCAATCGAGGAGCAGGACTATGGACTTCTCATCCTCGACCTGAGGTTGCCGGGAGCAGATGGGCTTGAGGTACTAAGGAAGGCCAGGGCGAAACAGCCACAGCTTAATGGCATTATTATTACTGCTTACCCTTCTGTCCAGACAGCGGTAGAGGCGATGAAAGAGGGGGTTATTGATTATCTGCCCAAGCCCTTTGACCTTAATGATCTGGAGAAACTGGTTAGCCAGACTCTGGGGCCGGTCCAGGTTGAGATAAGACCGGAGACCGTTACCTGTGTTATCGATGACAGAGAGGTTGAGGTCCGACAAGGGGCGACCATTCTGGAGGCGGCACAGAGTATTGGAATTGACATTCCTACCCTCTGTCACCATGAGAAACTGTCACCTTATGGTGCCTGTCGGTTGTGCATAGTGGAGATAATCAGAGGGCAAAGATCGCGTTTGGTTACTTCATGCGTCTACATTGTTGAGGATGGACTCATAGTCAAGACAGAATCGGAACAGGTAGTTAAAATCCGTAAAATGCTGTTGGAGTTGATGTGGGCTCGGGCCCCTGGTGTCCAACCACTGGTGAATTACGGAATGAGATACGGTATATCCGGGTTGGAGTCGAAAGGAAATTACGAGCTAAGCGGGGCAAGTGAAACCAAGTTCGAAGTAGAACCGAATTTCTGTATTCTATGTGGTTTATGCGTGCGTTACTGTGCTGAGGTGAAGGGTAAAAACGCCATAGGCTTTATTGGTAGAGGAACGGAACGGGAGGTCATGTTTTTCCCAGAGATAGCCAGCAAAGAATGCGCTGACTGTAAAGAGTGCTTTGCTATTTGTCCTACCGGGGCGCTCCCACCCCACTACGCCTTGATCGAGGAGGGTGCTTCTACGTAGTATACTCATACAAATGGGTATGGCTTCCCTTGCTTTACGCTTGATAACGACGGTAGGCTAACTGTAAATTTGGGAATGTAATGTATACTATCAGGGTTTTACTGGCCGAAGACCACGTTATGGTACGGGAATTGACTCGTGCGTCGGTGCAGCGTGAAGAAGATATGGAAGTAGTTGGTGAAGCCGGTGATGGTGAAGAGGCTGTCAGGCTAGCCACGGAGCTGAAGCCAGATGTGGTCATAATGGATGTCCATATGCCCAAGCTCAATGGCATAGAAGCCACGAAAAGGATAAAGGAGCTGCAGCCATCCATAGCCGTACTGGTACTCACCGCTTATGATTACGACCAGTACATTTTTGCCCTCTTAGAAGCGGGAGCAGCTGGCTACTTGCTGAAGGGTCTGAAAATCTATGAACTGATTGATGCTATTCGGGCAGTGTACGCCGGCGAGGCAGTACTTCACCCCGTAGTCGCCCGTCGAGTTATAGAGCATCTGATATCTCCGACCCCAGCCGGAGTCCCGGGAACCGAACCGCTCAACGAGCGCGAGGTAGAGGTGCTGAAATTAGTTGCTAAAGGTGTAAGTAACAATGATATTGCAGAGCGCCTCGTCCTTTGTTTGAATGTCGTTCAGACCCATCTGGGGAGTATTTTCAATAAGCTCGAAGTAGCTTCACGTACTGAAGCAATATTATTCGGGTTTAGAAAAGGCTGGCTCACTCTGAAAGACCTGCCGTAATCTTTATTGCTCCGTGTGCATGATTCAATTGCGGGTGCTGCGTATAGTATCTGTATATATTCTGCCTACCTGATTTGATTTGTCATCCTTTCTAACTGTAAGACCTCTGGTATTTTTATTAGTCTTCAGGTATTCTCTTCTCTCTCAAAGCATGCACTTACGAGTGTAATCTCGGCGTATCTGTTTGTAGAGTATGCCTAGTCAAACAGTTTTCTAATTAGGCATGGCAGGTAGCCCATAATAAGCTGCATATCAGATGGCGGTTGATAATCAATACAGTAGAATTAAGGTGGAGAGAAAGAAAGCTGTGACCACAGGGGAAGATAAGGTGATGGACGAGGAAACGGCTGAAAATACGGCTACAGTCGAACTGTCTGATGAGCAGGTCATAGCCATGGTGCCAAAAAATATCCGGGCCCACCATGAGCAGGGTAAGGCCCACTTTGAAACGGGGCGTTATCAAGAGGCTCAAGATGAATTCGAAGCCATTCTTAAAATTGCTCCCGGTAATATCGAAACACGTATCTGGCTACAGAGAACGAAAGACGAGTTGGCCAAGTCAGAAGCTGATCCTGAAACTGCCAGTGGTGGGGTGAAGCCTGAAGAGTGTGTCTGGATGAAGCTCGGTGTAGTATCCCATCAAATCTGCACACGTAACCACGATTGCATTACCTGTAAATTTGACCGGATGATGCATGAGAAGATAACACAGGAGAGCATAACAGAGTCTGATACAGCACTAGGGACAATCAATAACCCTCCTGATAATAGTGGGCTTTGCCACTATGCCGCCGAGGGTATTATCTCATATCGACTCTGCACCCACGGTTTTCAGTGTGCCACCTGTGAATTCGGGCAAACGGTCGAAGACACAATCCAGCGCAGGCTGGCTGAACTGGCTAGCCGACGGGATTCCCTGGCAATAGACTCGCAAAAAGAGACACAAGCAATTACTCCCAGAAGGCTTACTTATGAGGAGTTGCTGTCACTGAATGAAGAACTGAATAGCTACATCGAGCAACTACGAAGTACCCAGAGGCAGTTAGTCCAGACCGAAAAGATGGATGCGCTTGGTCAATTGTCGTCTGCCATAGCCCATGAAATAAACAATCCATTAGCTGGAGCCTTGACGTATACCAAATTGCTCAGTAAGAAAATGGAACGTGGATCGTTTAATAAAGATGAGACCATCACCAGCCTGCTAAAGATTGAAGAGGCTGTCACATACTGTTCTGTGCTGGTACATAGCCTCCTTGATTTTGCCTCCCAGACAGAGCCAGTGTTACAGCCAGTGGAAGTGAATAGCATTATTGCTCAGGTCGTGTCGATGGTTGACCACCAGGCCCAGATAAAGGGTATTAAGGTATCGAGAGAAGAGATAACTCCGCTACCGGTCATAATGGCCGATTCCAAACAGCTCCGACAGGTATTCGTCAATCTGGCAGCCAATGCTATCGAGGCGATGTCTGAAGGAGGCAAACTTACTGTTAGCGTCTCACTGGATGAGGATGGTGATATCCGTGTGAGCTTTCGGGATACCGGATGTGGTATAGCCCCTGAGAACATGGATGAGTTGTTCACTCCCTTTTTCCATACCAAGAAAGAAGTCAGGGGGGTGGGCCTGGGGCTATCCGTAGCTCACGGTATTATCGAGCGCCACGGCGGCAGGATAGAGGTTGAAAGCGAAGTAGGGAAAGGCTCTACCTTCACCGTCTACCTGCCGGTCAGTGCCTGAATAAAGAAGTCACCTCAGCGCGAGTAGCGGGGCTCATAGAGTATAAAGCCTGAAGTCGTTTCGAGATAATCTGCCTATCATTCCTTGGTAAAGAAGCCTACGATAGCTTTCCTGTGACGCTGGTACAGGTAGGCGCTGGTGAGTAGAAGGATGCCCAGGCCTATAAAGGCGATAATGCGGTATACCTGCTCAAGGGCAAATACGTCATAAACGAAGACCTTAACTATGGGTATCACCAGTAGGCCTAGAGCAGAAAGCCTTACCAATCGTAAACGTCTGGTTATGCCAATTACAAGGAGTATCACGGCATAGCCCGCCCAGAGTCCTGTGAGTGATAGGTTCCGGGCACTGCGGAGGCCATCTCTGGCGGTCCAGTCTGTCGTAGTACTCAGCTGTTTCGTAAAGAAATCCCAAACCTCAGTGCTCAGCAACCAGAGAGTAAAGAAGTTGGCAATTCCGATGAAAATCGGGTAAACAGACCAGGCGGTCTGCTCGCGTGGCCACAAAGACTCTCTTTCTCTCCACAGAAGGTAACCGGCAAGGTACATGGCGACGATGCCAAAGATGAAAGCCAGGAAACGCTCGTTGAGGACTGGCGTAAAGTCACGCAGGCTCACTGTGGTATCAAAGAACAGCAACCGTATAAACGTCACAGTAAAAACAATATAACTGGTGATACGCAGTAGGGGCATCCGGAGTTTTAGTGAAAGCCATAAGAGAATAGTACCCTGAGCCGCCCAGGCGATTGTTGTCCACGCCGTGTCATTAAGCTGGACAGGTATGGCTATCGTCAAGAAGAGCAGGGTAATGCCCAGGGCGAAAAAGGCGAGCCTGACGTTCACGGCACCTCTTTTGATAAAAATATAGGCAAGCCCGCTGTAAAACAGGGCCATTAGTAGAGAGAAGCCCCCGAGCCATTCAGATAAATCGTTCCACATTAGTCCGTAGCTTATCCCGAAATAGGAGGTAGCGTTAACTGCCATCAATATGTAGTCAAAATCCCGGGACACCCGGCGCCAGATAATGTGATAGAGCGTGGTTGCCGCCACGAAGATAAGGAATATAATGGTCAGACTACCCATCGAGGTCAGCAGGCTGACCTCGTCGCCAAAACGGTTGTACCACACCCCGAATACTATCAGGGAGCCAGCGAGCGCCATAAGGGTGAACCAGCGCCATTTACGGAAGGTAGACAACCAGAGGACACCCAGGTCTACTACCATGACATACACCAAGAGCCAGAAGCTCTGGCTGGCCTCGATAACACCGCCGGTACCTGAAGCCCCACCGGTAGCGACTGATAGCACAAAGGGTGCTACGAATGCACCAATGATACTGATGATAGCCAGGGCCATCGAGTTATAACGTAGTGCCAGCAGGGCTGAACTGATACTGATGAGTAGTAATAATGCGACTGCCGGATAAAAATCGACTAAACCAAACATGGTGTAGGCAGCAAAGACAGAGAGATAAAGAAGAGCGATACCCCCGCCACTAATCGCTTGAGCAAAAGTAGGATATTTTTTTCCCCAGTAATGGCCGCCACCAATCATAATCAGACCGGCTACAACACCCAGAATAACTCGGGCGGTGGGGCCGAGCCAGTTCTGGTCAAAGGCGTATTTAAGGAAAAAACCTACGCCGATGATAATGGCAAGGACACCTATGCGGGCGAGCCAGCTTCCTCCCAGAATCTGCTCCCACTCCCGTTCTATTGCTCTGGGGGTTCGG
This sequence comes from Dehalococcoidales bacterium, assembly GCA_020342155.1. Lineage (GTDB taxonomy): Bacteria > Chloroflexota > Dehalococcoidia > Dehalococcoidales > Fen-1064 > W589. The sequence goes on along the minus strand of CP070842.1, from coordinate 575,545 downwards.
GATTTGGGAGGGGCAGGGGGTGTTACTGCCAGATCGGCCGGTACTGGTCCGGCTGGTGGAGCTGCTGTCTGGGCGGGGGTTAATGTTTCTGGAGGAGTAGGTCCCAGCTCTGGTCGCGGTCCAGAAATCCCTTGGGTACGTTCCAGGATAACCAGGCGCTCTTGCATCAGTTCGATCAGTCGTCTCAGATGGCTAATCTCCTCTCGGAGCACTGGCATCTCTTCAGATATGAGAGCTCCGCAGGAGATACAGTAACTATTTTCGGGATCATTATCTTTATTACAACTAGGACACTTCATTGTACCCTCCCCTCATATTGTGGGATTCTACTTTGACTACATAGGTACTGGCAATCTTATCGTGCCAGCCTTGCTTTTGTTCATCAAAAGCGATCCACAAATAGCCCAAGCAAAAAACGATACTGGAAACTAGTTTCCCCACGATTTCTCGGAGTGCGGCGAGCCCGAGTCCCGGTTTTTCACCTTGGATATTGATCACTTTAATACCAACTGCCATCTTGCCCAGAGTCTGTCCCTTTAACCCAATGAAGAGCCAGTAGTACAACCAGGGTAACAACCAAGGTATAGGGAACCAGAATACGGAGATAAAAGGTGAATACAGGTCAGCGATTACTGCCCTATACAGTAAGAAGGCGAATAAAAAATAGACAGCTTCCACTATTATCGAATCTATTATGGATGCAGCAAAGCGTATCCAGAAGCCCGCATACTCAACAGATACCGCTGGTACAACCCGCGAGGGAGTGAGTGCTGCTTCTGGTACGACTGACTCAATCGTGTCGGCTAGAACAGCGCCACAGCTACCACAGAAACTAGCTTCCAGGGGATTGTCCTGCCCGCAGATCTTGCATTTCATCGGCTTATACATTCCAGACGAACATATACGTACGGGTTGGTGTTCACAGTCTAGAAGTAAATTGAAATGATGTCAAGTGATGTTGAGTTGTGCAGTTGAGGGAAAGTGGAATTCGTGTATGTCGGCGAGCCCTAGGAGATTGTGTTCGGTATAGAGTCAAGCAACCGGCGAGCATTACTATCAAGGATTGCGGATACTTCTTCCTCAGTGAAGTGAATAGGATCTGGGGCCTTGTTGGGAAGATTGATAATACTCTTAACAAACTCTTTTGTCGTCAGCAAATGTTCCAGACTGGAGGCATCCGTGTCGAACATAACTCTGTTCTTACCAAACTGGTTCAGGAGCTGTCTCAGAACATAACAGAACACATCGTAGTTTCGTCTGACTGAACCTTGCTAAACGCTGAAATCACATCAATAGTTGGATATTGCTCAATAAATCCTAGAAGTGGCTGGAGATACTGTATACGTTCATCTGAATCAATTATTGCTCTACTCTTAATATAGTCTTTTAAATTTTCGATTATACTTTGTTTTGGACTATACTCTTCAAGCAAATATTCACCTTCCCCATAAAACTGCAATAAAGGTTCTTGGTCTTTTAATTCCAACTTAGTGAGTGTTTCTAGGAGAAGTTCGACGTCGAGTTTGACGGTAGTCCATTTACTTTCTAGCCAACTGTTCAGTATCTCAATAACCTTATCGACCGTACGTCTCATTTCTCCATTCTTTATACTGGCTTGAAATTCTGTTACAAATTTCAATGTATCAGGTACCCCAGCCTTAACAGAGGCACCTGCACCAAGAAGAAAGACCACTTCGGACGATGTGTTCATATTATCACTAACTCTCCCGTGCTGAATCGGTGCTCACAGTCTAGAGGTAAACTAGAGTGATGTCAAGTGACGTTAGATTCCACATTTTCGAGGTACAGTGACATCCGTATCTATCGGCGAGTCTCAAGCTACAGATATGGGCCTGTTTTGGGTGTGATTTCCCAGATATCCCGATAGTAAATACAATGACTGGGGCAGGCATTGACACAAGCCGTCTGTAACCCGTTTTCGAGTGTTTCGGCGCACACGCCGCAATTCAGGCAGCGCTTGGCTTCAGCAATGGCCTTTTTTTCATCAATCAAGGCGGTAACTGTCCTGATGCTGTCTCCCTTTGTTACCTCACGCAATACTCTAGCTGTGGTTGATCTGTCCTCCCTTAAGTCCATTCCACTGAGGTAACGGTCAATGGAGACGGCGGCTTCTTTACCTGCGGCAATCGCCCCAACAACATCCCTCGGGCCGGTGACGACATCACCGCCAGCAAACACACCAACCACGTTTGTCTGTAAAGTGTGGGGATTTACATGAACAGTCCCCCGTTCAGTCGATTTTAGGCCTTCAGGCAGCATTGCCTTGTCTACCGACTCACTAACAGCGACAAGCAGATTATCGATGTCTACGTTGAACTGAGAGCCTCTGACAGGCACTGGAGACCGGCGACCGCTAGCATCGTACTCGCCTAACTCCATTCGAACGCATTCAATACCTGTTAGTTGGTTACCTTTACTCAATATTCTAGTTGGAACTGCCAGGAAGTCCACTTTTACACCTTCCCGCTCCGCCTCCTCTACTTCCGCAGCCATCGCCGGCATTTCGGCTCGGGAGCGACGATAGATGATTGAGACTTCCTTTACTCCCATATGCAGTGCCACTCTGGCGGCGTCGACCGCTGTATTACCGCCGCCAATAACAGCTACCTTTTCCCCAAGAGTAACCTTCTGCCCGGAATTCAAGCGTTTGAGAAAATCGAGGGCATACGTTACCCCTTCGGTATCTTCTCCGGGGATTTCCATTTTCTGGCTCAGGTGAGCACCAGCTGCCAGAAAGATGGCTTGATATTCCTGACTTAAAACTCCCGACAAGTCTTTAATTGGGGTGTTTGTCTTTATCTCTACTCCCAGTTCCTCGATGTAACCAATCTCATCATCCACTATTTGTTTTGGTAGCCTGTTTTCTGGAATTCCGTAGCGTAATTGGCCGCCGGGCCTTTCGTCAGTCTCGAACACGGTAACCGGATACCCCTGCCGGATGAGGTCGTAGGCGCAGGACAAACCGGTCGGACCAGAGCCGATGATAGCTACTTGGCTGTCCTTGGTCTGCTTCACGGGAGTTGCTTTCTCTCTGCCTGATTGCATTTCGTGGTCAGCCAGGAAGCGCTTTAGAGCACGAATCGCCACCGGTACATCGACCTTCCCGCGCTCACAATCCAGTTCACAGGGACGGGTACAGACACGACCCAGAACTCCGGCAAAAGGCGTTGTCTTCCTTATCACCTCAAGGGCTTCCTTGAATTTGCCCTGCGAAGCAAGACTGACGTAGTGCCAGGCATTCAGTCCGGCGGGGCAGGCAAGCTGACACGGAGCAGGTGCGGCACGCCCGCACTCGGTGACAAAGTAGCTGAGTCGCCACTGACCGCCAACTTCTCTCATATCGGGATATACCCTTATCCATCGGGGACCTACCGGCAGGCTATGCTCCTGCTTGCAGGCCACTTCACAGGCGAAGCAACCATGACAGTTCTCAGCAACGGTTATGCGTTTGTATTCTTTAAGTATTGTTATGCCTCCTCTTCCGTAACCGGGTATATTTTGCACATCAAGGCCCTCAGGTTGGAGGCACCCATCGAGATATCATAGGTATCGGGGTCATTATCGGTGAGGATATTACTACTTGACTGGTCCCAACCATGTCCCGGGTCTTTCTGTTCGGGGAACCACCAGCCGTGCTGAATACATACCACCCGTGGATCAATCCCGGGGCTAATGTTAGCCCGCTGCTTGATTCTTCCTCTCGGGCTTTCAATGTATACCCAATCGCCTTCGTCGATACCGTGTTTCTCAGCTGCCTGAGGGTGCATCTCGACGATGGGGTCGGGGTGGCACTCACGCAGCCAGGGAATCATGCGGTGCTCAGAATGGAAAAAGACGGGTGACCGGGGGCCGGTAATCAGAATGTATGGGTACTCCTTTGTCATTTCCGGTTTGCTTACCGGGCTCTCGGGTATTTCCAGGTACTTTGGTAGCGGGTCGTAGCCCCATTTCTCAAAAGTGGAGCAGTAGAGCTCAAACTTGCCCGTGGGTGTGGAAAAGCCCTTTTTCTCGTGCTTTCTGTAGACTACCTCACCTCTTAAATAGGGCTTATCCCTGACCTGAGCCCAGGTAACACCGCCGGGCTCCAGTATGAAGTCGAGGTCAGCCTCGACATTAGACCCCCAGCCTTTCTGCCCCATCCTTCGACCCAATTCGTTCCATATCTCGAAGTCAGACTTGCATTCGCCGATCTGCACGATTTTCCTTCTGGGGAACAGATACCCGTGGCGGAAGAAGAAGCCACCGGTATAATCTGCTTCCAGCCAGGTAGCTGCCGGCAGGAAAATATCTGCCAGATCTGCAGTGGGTGTCAGGAAAAAATCAGCTACCGACAGGAACTCGACCTCACTCAATGCTTTATAGACCTCTTTGGCATTGGGCCTAGTAATAACGGGGTTGGAAGCCTGAATCATAATCGCCTTGATGGGGTAGGGCTTGCTGGTAAGAATAGCGTCCCAAACATACTTTTCCGGCAGCAGTCCAATCATCTGACAGAGCTTATGAGCATCACCGGCCAGGTACTTGGCTCTCTGCTCCGGAGGAAACTCCCGATGATAGGTGAACTGGCTAATCGTCCTCCCTTTTGGCGGTTGGAAGAAGACACTTCCACCGGGTATATCCAGATTACCGGTTATGGCCACCAGGTCAATGAGAAGCCGGTCAGCGTCAATGCAATTGATGGTCTGCTCGATGGCTACTCCCCATTGGATAGTAGCCGGCTTCGTTTGAGCAAAGAGCCTGGCCGCTTCCCTTATCTTTTCCGCCGGTACCCAGGTAATCTCCTCCACTTTGTCCAGGGGGTATTCGCGGACACGCTCAACGAACTCATCCCAGCCGTGGACGTACTTCTCGACAAACTCGCTATCATAAAGCTCTTCATCAATTATCACGTGGGCCATGCCAAATGCCAGGGCAGCATCTGTTCCCGGCCTGAGCTGTAGCCAGATATCTGCCCTGCTTGATAGGTAAGTCAACCTGGGGTCGATGACAATCAGCTTTATTCCCTTGGCCATTACGCGGGACAGGTTTTCACCGGTGTACTCATCGGCGTTGACCCAGAGAATGTTGTTTCCCCACACCATGACACACTTCGGGTCATTATCGTAGTCAGAGATAGGAAGGTTACCACAGGTTACTAGGGAGGCACCCACCCTGGACAAATAGCAGAAGTGTCCGGCAGTGAAGATATTTGGTGTGCCTAACAGATTGCCGAATCTGGCAAAAAAGGACTCACCTTCTCTGGAGGTGCCCTGTCCTAAGGCAATGGACTCAGGACCATAGGTCTCTATTACCTGCTTCAGTCTATTGACAATGGTATCCAGGGCCTCATCCCAGGAGATTCTTTGCCACCTGCCCTCGCCTCTTTTACCAGCTCGTTTGAGGGGGTACTTGACCCGGTCCGGATGATACACCAGCTGGTGAAAGGCTAGACCCTTACTGCACATGCTGCCGTGATTGGTAGGGAAGTCAGGGTCGCCTTCAATCTTGAAAATGACGCCGTCTCTAACATGGACCAGAACACCGCAACCACCGTGGCAACCACGACAATTACTTTTAATTATTTGTTCACCGGTAGATTCACTCATGTTGGCATTCTCTTCCCTTTAGCACTGGTTATTCCCTCTATTAGTTAATAGCCTCGGTCCTGAAGCGCTGGCCCAGAGCTGCTAAAGCCCGGTAGCTTTCTATCTGGTCTTGCTCTTCTGTTTTACTCCATCCCAGAAGCAGTCCCATTTCCCGAGCTACTGTCTCGATGGCATCGAGACCTTGTGATTGCCCAAGTCCGATATTGGTGCAGCATAATAGAAAATCACTCAGGGTCATGGCCTCCTCTTCATCAACAGCGTATTTAATCTGGGCTAGAATATCCCGGCAACTGGCCACAATTGGTTGTCCCAGCCGCTTATCTGCACTTACATAGTTAAGCACCACAGAAAACCTTGAACCGTATAAGGTTGCGAGATAAGCGACCGTTTCTAAAGGGAGGCCGTGCTGTTGGGTGGCTTGTTCTATGTCTTGAGCAGGTACGGCTGGTGCTCCTGGAAGCGGGGTATCTGCGGTAATACATGGAGCTTGCACACCAAATTTCTTGCAGACCAGGTCTAGTGCTTCCTCGGCGATAGAGCGATAGGCTGTTATCTTTCCACCCAGCACGGTGATAAAACCTTTTTTGCCGTTCTTTTGCTCATGGTCAACGAGTTTGTGTGCTCGTGAGGTGTCGGAGGCTGCCTTATTCTCTGAGGCGACAAGGGACCTTAAGCCGGCCATTGCATAGTAGATATCGTCTTGCCCGAACTGGGGGAAGTAATGACGCATCTCTGTGACTAGATATTTCACGTCTGAGGAACTGGCATATACGGTATCCAAATCGTTGGCATAGTCGGTATCGGTAGTGCCGATTAAGGAGTATTCCCCCAGGGGAATTACAAAAAAAAGACGGCCATCGCTCTTGGCGAATAATACAAGGGCGTTATTGGAGACCTTCCTGGTTAGCAGATGGATGCCTTTAGTCCGGCGTAGTCTATCTGTGCTATTAATGTTAAGCTTATCCCACATCAGGTCTGCCCAGTGTCCCCCGGCGTTGAGTACCATGCGTCCGTTAGCAACGTAGTTTTCTCCGGTGAGTGTATCTTTTACCTCGATTCCTTGTGCGGTACCGTTTTTAGTCAGTAAATTCATGGCCGCAGCGTGGTTCAGGATACAAGCACCATTCTCGGCAGCGGATAGAACATTCTCCAGGCAAAGCCTTTCCATGAACTCTGCCTGACAGTCATAGTAAAGATATGAGCCTACGAGCCCGTCAATATCTACCAAGCTCGGTTCTAGATCTAAGGTTTTTTGTCGGGAAAACCGCCGCCAGCGGGGTAAACTACTTCCCTTTGCCAGGATATCGTACAGGTATAAGCCAAAAGGTAGGGAGAACCGGTAGAAGGGCTCGCTGCGCAGTGCCGGGATGACGAACTGGAGCCTATGCACTAAGTGAGGGGCAATTTTGAGAAGGATTTCTCGTTCCCGCAAGTCTTGCCTGACTAACTTGAATTGCAGGGTGCGCAGGTAGCGTAGTCCTCCATGAATAAGCCGGGTAGAGCGTGAAGTGGTACCGTGGGCAAAGCCCTCTTTTTCCACAAGTAACGTGTGGAGGCCGCGGAGGGCAGCATCACGGGCAATACCTGCTCCAACAATACCCCCACCGACCACAATCAGATCGAAGTTCTCTCCCTTGAGCTTGCCGAAGTCTCTTTTCATGCCAGACTTTCTCGTTTTACTCTAAGCTCCATCCGTGGGCACGTTCTACGGCACACTTCCAGTGATTATAGAGTATCTCACGCTCGCCGGTATCCATGTTCGGCTCATAGATATCAGCGGCGTGCCATTTTCGCGTTAACTCCTTGGTATCTCGCCACATACCAACTGCCAGCCCTGCCAGATACGCGGCTCCCAGGGCAGTGGTCTCAGCTACTGCCGTCCGCTGAATAGGAATCCCCAGAATATCAGCCTGGAACTGCATTAGGAATGAATTGGCGGTGCCTCCGCCGTCCACCCGGAGTAGCGGGATATGAAGGTCAGCCTCAGCCTCCATAGCTTCTACGACTTCCCGAGTTTGATAGGCTATGGCCTCAAGGGTAGCCCTCACTAGATGCTCTCTAGTGGTGCCCCTGGTAATCCCCACGATAGTGCCCCGAGCGTACATGTCCCAGTAAGGAGCACCAAGACCGACAAAGGCTGGGACGAAGTAGACTCCACCGTTGTCAGCGACAGAGCAGGCCATGGCCTCACTCTCGGCGGCGTCAGTGATAATTTTCAGGCCATCCCGGAGCCACTGTACCGCGGCGCCTGTGATGAATATACTCCCCTCCAGTGCGTAACTTACTCTGTTATTTAGCCCCCAAGCTACGGTGGTAATCAGGCCTTTCTGAGAGGGGACCGGACTATCACCGGTGTTTAGCAGAACGAAAGAACCTGTGCCATAAGTATTTTTGGCCATTCCGGGGTCATAGCAGGCCTGGCCAAAAAGGGCTGCCTGCTGGTCGCCGGCTATAGCCCCTATGGGAACCTTAGAATCGCCGAGAAGACCAGAGGCAGTTTCACCGTAAACCTTACTGGAGGGCATAACCTGCGGAAGAACAGCTTCAGGTATTTCAAGAGCGTCAAGGAGTTCGCTATCCCATTGGAGGGAATTTATGTTGAACAACATGGTACGGCAGGCATTGGTGTAATCGGTGACGTGAACGGCGCCACCAGTAAGGTTCCAGATGAGCCAGCTATCTACCGTTCCGAATAGGAGGTCGCCCTGCTGGGCACGGTGTTGACCCTGCGGGATGTGGTCCAAAATCCAGCGGAGCTTGGTGGCCGAGAAGTAAGCATCAATGATAAGTCCTGTCTTTTCCTTAATAGGCTGGCCCAAGCCCTGTTGCTTGAGTTCTTCGCACATTGAGGCGGTACGCCGGCACTGCCAGACTATGGCGTTACTCACCGGCTCTCCAGTATGACGGTCCCATACTATAGTTGTCTCCCGTTGACCGGTAATACCTATCCCCTTTACCTGAGAGATTGATACCCCTACCTTCTGTATGGCCTCCAGGACTACCGACAGTGAAGTCTGGAAGAGCTCATTAGGAGACTGCTCTACCCAACCTGGCTGGGGATATATCTGCTGTATTTCTTGGTATGACTTGGAGACGACTTGCCCTTCCTCGTCAACGAGCAGAGCAGTACTCCCGGTAGTTCCCTGGTCTAGAGCCAGGATGTAGCTTTTAATCGACATAGAGATTGTTCCATTAACCAGCTTCGCGCACTTCAGACTGTAGCATGGAGAGAAACAGCCGTCAACTATCAGATAGTAGCAGTCGGATTATTATCTATGGTACGATTGCTTGACAAAGGTTGAGTAGGAATCACGCAACAGCAGCGGTATCAAACACTATCACATGCCAATAGAAAGGAATAAGACATGAGCGAGATTATTGCCGAAACAACTGCGGGGAAAATACGTGGCACAATGGAACGAGAGGTTTTTACCTTTAAAGGTATACCATACGGTGCGTCAACAGGCGGGAATCGTCGTTTCCTGCCACCGACACCAACCGAGCCGTGGGTGGGTGTGTGTGACACCACTGACTATGGGCCAACCTGTCCGCAGGTAGGACAAGTAGCAGACGAAGGTAGAGCAGCCAGACCTGTCTTTGGGCAGGTCAGAGTGTTGCCTCAGAGTGAAGACTGCCTGGTACTGAATATATGGACATCAGCCATGGGAGATGGTGGCAAGCGTCCGGTTATGGTTTGGCTTCATGGTGGTGGCTTTGGGACGGGTTCAGGTTCGTCCGTAATGTATAATGGCGCCGCACTGGCCAAACGTGGTGATGTCGTCGTGGTAACAATCAACCACCGGCTCAATGTCTTTGGTTACCTGCACCTGGAAGATATTGCTGGTGAGGAGTATGCTGGCTCAGGTGTAGCCGGAATGCTGGATATTGTGCTGGCTCTGGAGTGGGTCCGGGACAACATCAGTGAGTTCGGCGGTGACGCGGGCAACGTAATGATTTTCGGTGAATCCGGCGGTGGCAGCAAGGTTGGCAAGATGCTGGCCATGCCTTCGGCAAAGGGCCTGTTTCACCGTGCTGTTATACAGAGTGGCCCGGGGCTGCGAGGGGTAGAGTCCGAGGAGGCTACAGGCATGACCAAACAGCTGCTGGCAGGACTGAATATTAAGGCAAGTGAGATTGAAAAACTTCAGGAAATGCCGGTAAATGAGCTGCTCGAAGCTGTGAACAGGATATTAGTGGAGCGGACTGCCGATGGTATGATAGGTGTACCTGTAGCCGGTGGAGCCCTCATGCGATTTGCCCCGGTAGTGGACGGCAACTACCTACCTGCCCATCCGTTTGACCCCGTGGCAGCACCGACAGCGGCGGATGTCCCGCTGGTGATTGGCTGTAATCGGGACGAGTCGGCACTCTTCCTGGCGGCTGACCAACGGCGGCGGCGACTTGAAGAATCTGAGTTACGCGAGCGATTAGCCCCCCAGCTCGGTGATAGACTGGATAGAATACTCAGCGTTTATAAGAAGACACGGCCTGATGCCACGCCCTGGGACTTGCTAATCGGGATTACGAGTGAAGGATTCAGGCTGGCATCTATTCGACTCGCTGAGCGTAAGGCGGCAGCCAGTGATGTCCCGGTCTATATGTACCTGCTTACCTGGGAGTCTGACTACCTCGGATACCTCTTCAAAGCATGTCATGGTCTCGATATCCCGTTCATTTTTAACAATGTCGATGAGGCGGCCCTTACTGGTGAGCGCTCTGATAGATACGAGCTGGCTACATCGATGAGCGAGGCGTGGCTTGCCTTTGCACGTAGTGGCGACCCTAACCACCCGGATATACCAAAATGGGAACCATATGCTGCTAGTAACCGCGCCACGATGCTTTTCGATGTTCCGTGCCGGTTAGTGGTAGACCCGTACCGTGAAGAGCTTGACGCCTGGGAAGATTTCGAGGTGAATCTCCCTTAGTTCAGATATTCGACTGGAAAACCGGGTTTTAACTCGTTGCCTTTTTTATAATGGCAGAGGCCAATAACTGTATTGGATAGATAAGGGGAATACTTGGCTCTCCTTCGAGTGCCACTTCTATTTCGGTACAGCCAGTAATTACTGCACCTGCCCCGTCCTCTATCATATCCGTGGCTATTTCTAACAACCTCTCTCTGTGTCTACGGGTATCACCGGCTTTGATGCCCCGCTCGCCATATATTATACTCATTAGCTCACTTTGAGTCTCTTCCGAAGGACATGCTAATGTAATGCCAGCCTCTGAGAGATGTTTCTGGTAAAGTCCAGTTACGATTGTACCAGTGGTAGCCAGTAGACCTATCGTATGCAATCGTGGCATATTCTCGCGGATATATTCAGCACACTCACTGATTAGATGGATTATTGGTATCTGTGTCATATTCTGTATAGACTCATAGTAATAAAAAACGGTATTACACGGGATACCTATCATATCGACTTCGCATTGTTCGAGGTTCCGAATGGACTTTTCGAGTTCGGGTAGTGGACTGGGCCCTTTTCCCAGGATGGCTTCTGTCCGGTCAGGAATCTGCGGGTTGTTATCGATGATTATTCTGAGGTGCTCCTGTTCTTTCTGTACCTGAGTTCCCTCGATTATCTTACGGAATAGATATACCGTACTCTCCGGTCCCATTCCGCCCAGGATGCCGACTACTTTGTTCCTCATTCTCACCTTCAGCACGAGCCGTTACGTCTTTTATGCCCAAGACACCTTGCGCTTATCTATCACAAAGTAAAAACACTTGTAGATATTCTCAGCATGGACAGGAATCGGCGCTTCGCACTATGATACCAAGCCATGATAGCTGGCTTCCAGTCATCCGTAGCGAAAATGGCGTAAGTCTTTGGTGAGAAATAAGGAACCAAATACTCTTTGGTCAAGGGTTTCTCTCGAATAGGGTGTCGAATCGCAGACGGGATGTCGGCCAGTTCATTAATCCAATTAACGCCATTCTGGTATTCTGAGACTTGCAGCTTGTTATTCCATACCAGGTCATTATACATTATCCAGGGAAAGTCAATACCGCATCTAATCGGCAAGGCCATCTGCAAAGTGTTTCTGCCGTTTATCTCAACGAGTTTGAATTTACCATCCCTGGGATCTTTCTTGAATTCGACCTCGCACAGGCCCACAAACGATAGTTCATCTAGTATCTGTCGACTAGATCCAATGATTTCTTCCGAATGGGTACTTTCACCCACTCTGCCAACCCCCAGTACCGGGGGGTTCTGCCTCAGCTTCCGCCAGGTAAACTCAGCCAACGGTCTGCTTTCTTGGTCGTAGTAGGCCATGTACTCGTAGAACTGGTCGTCCCCACCAGGGATAAGCTCCTGAATCATCATCTCGCAGCCAAATTTGTTTGCTTGGTCTATCCCCGGTTCAAGCTGCTCAGAATCCTTGATAACGAAGGATTTTTGGTTGGATTTTGAAAAAAATTCGTATCCCTTGCGTGGTTTGAGCAAGCATGGATAATCCAGGTTGTCCTGCAGAGTCTCCATCGAGCTAACAGAGTCTACTGAAATCGTTTTCGGGATGGGAATACCTAATCTTGCGGCAATCTCGTACGTTCCTTTTTTATCAACAATATTCTTAGTGGCTTCCCAGGACGGGACCGGAATGATGTAGTGTTTGGATAGCTCTTCTTTAAAATGTGAAAAAGTGGCTAGCTCAAAATCATGTGCTGGAATCAGGATGCTCCCCGCCCATTTATTGGCGCCCTCTATAAGGAAGTTAATAAAGGCGTCTTCGTCTATTCCAGGGTGGGGAGCAATAACAGACTTATAGGCATATCTGGACGAAAAGCCAATAGCAGCTCTATGATAATCAACAGCCACTACAGGTATACCTCTGCGACCTAATGACCGTATTACTGCTAATCCGCCTACATAGCAATTAAATACTATTGCCTTGGTCTTTTCAATATCCAGTGGTGGCATGTTCCATGATTCCTTCGTAATAGTTCACTCATTCGATACCTATGAAATACGATTACGTATTATCACATAGTTTACCAATGAACAAGCCTATCCCATAGTTTGCGGCGCTTTTTCCAGATGTAGGTTTTGTCGTGCCAGGCTCGTTTGGTCAAGACAGGTAACTGTTCTATGAGAGTCCTAATAACAGAATAATTCTTCTCATAAATAATAAAGGGGACTCTAGTTGCTTTAAATCGCTCTTTGAATAATGCCAGACTAGATGTCGCTGCGACTGATAAATCAGCATATCTATAGCCCTCATTACAGGCATCCTCAATTGCTGCCACATAGCATAATTTATTTGCATCGCTGGTGTCCTTTTCATAACTACCGATTTCTGCTAAATAGCATATCGAATCATAGTAATAACATAGTAATACCACAGTTGGTTGGTCGTAGAGTAGGGCAACAAATAGCTTTGCTTTATCTCTGAAAATACTCAATGTCGTCATAACCTCGTCTCTTGTTGGAGGTATTGTTCCATGGCGTTTGTAGTTTGCAGAGAGCATGTCTATAAAAACATCTGCATAATGGAACTCGCTGTCTTGAATAATAACGACACCACTTCTCTTAACCTTGTTCATCTCTTGCCTGAATTTACTCGACCACAGGCCTTTCCAGATGTTCTCTTCGAAAGGTTGTTCTAACTCTAGAATGAAAATACATGGCAGACGTGTTTGCTTATCATATCGGAAGCGAAATCCGTTGTCGATGAAAGCTGCTGAGGCTTCCTCACTCATCTCTTCAGCCAACGCGAGGTTGTCCTTTAACGTGAAGCGGGAACACCCCCTGGAGTACTGTGTGTCCACATATTTTACGAGTTCTGATATTACCTGGTATCGTTCTGTATCCGATAGGCTTGTTTTAGTTAATAGTCCCCCTGTTCTTGTATCAGCATGGATAATTGAAGAGAGGGCCCTCTTCTCTCTGATAATGGGGAGTATCCCGACTATCTCGGATGAATCATTCTCGGTTAAGAGTGGAATGTATTTCGCCCCTTTGTTCTCGTAGACAGGTTTCCAGTCGTAATATTGAATGAATCTACCACCTTCCGTATCAACAAAGGCGTTCCATGCTTCCCTGTCTTCTGAGGTCGCCTCTCTAACTCTCATATAGGCGTCCTTTTTAATACCCATCGATTTCATTTCAGAGCAACCAGCGAGTCAATAGAGTTCACCCATCTTTTCTCAGTAGTACTCTGATATGGTATCTAGATGCAGGGATGTACTTTATCATTACATCCCTACTCTTACCAGTGGATTATCCTATCCCATAGTCTATGTCGCTTTTTCCAAAGGTAGGTTTTATCATGCCAGGCTGCCTTAATTACCCGGGGAGCCGTTTCCATGATAGTCCTGGGAATAGAGAACCTCTTCTCATAAACGGTAAAGGGAATTCTGTTTGCTCTAAAATGTTCTTTGAAGAATGCCAGACCGGGTGTTGATGTGAATCCAAGATCAGCGAATTTGTAGCCTGTATTGCAGGCTTCCTCAATTGCTGCTGTATAGCATAATAGAGTAGCATTATCGGTGTCCTTCTCATAACTTCCCATTTCCCATAGGCAACACGTCGAAGCACTGTAGTAACATAGCAAGGCTACAATAGGCTGGTTATCAAGCAGGGCAAAATATAGCTTTACTCTATCCCTGAAAGTGTGGAGTTCAAACATGACCTGCTCTCTTGTCGGAGGCGTAGTTCCGTGCCGTTTGCAGTTTTCAAAGAACATGTCTATGAAATCATCAACGTAGTTCAGCTCGCGATCGTGAATAACAACTGCACCACTTCTCTTGATCTTATTAATTTTCTGCCGGAATTTGTGTGACCATAAGCCTTTCCAGATGTTCTCTTCAAAAGGTTGTTTCAATTTCAGGATGAACGTACACGGTAGATGAGCTTGTTTGTCGTATCTGAAACGAAATCCATTATCGATTAGAGCTGTGTCAGGTTCCTCACTCATCTCTTCAGCTAACGGAAGCCTTTCACGTAATGTAAAGCGGGAACACCCGTCGGAATAATGAGCATCCACATATTCTGAGAATGCTGAAATCACCTCGTATCTCTCCATGTCTGCCAGGTTACTTTTTAATAAAAGGCCCTCTGTTCGTGCATCGGAATGGAGGATTGAGGAGAGAAACCTTTTCTCTCTAATAATGGGAAGTATACCAACTAACTCGATTGCATTATTCTCAGCTAATAGTGGGATATATGTGTAGCCCCTGTTCTCGAAGACATGCTTCCAGTCATAATACTGAAGAAAGCTACCGTATTCGGTATCAACAAAGGTGTTCCATGTTGCCTTATCCTGTGTGGTAGCCTCTCTAATCTTCATATATGGTTTCCTTTGGTATATCAGTAAAATATCGCATATACATTACTACTGATTGGCACTGTGCGATGTGATCCTTGAGAAATTCTTTCTATCTGTTACACAACTTACCAGTGGACTATCCTATCCCACAATATCTGCCGCTTTTTCCAGATGTAGGTTTTATCCTGCCAGGCTTTCTTGATAACAACAGGACCCAGTTCTATAAGAGTCCTTGGGACTGAGTATCTCTTCTCATATATTCTGAAAGGCACTCTAGTTCCTTTGAATTGCCCTTTAAAGAATGCCAGACCAGATGTTGCCGTGTATGAAAAGTCAACGAACCTGTAGCCTGCATTGCAGGCGTCCTCAATTGCTGTCATGTAACATAGTATGTTCATGTCTTCGATATCCTTAGAGTAACTTCCGATTTCGGCCAGAAAGCATGTTGAAGCATGGTAATAACTTAGAAATGTCATAATTGGTTTATTATCTAGCAGGGTAATAAACAACTTTACTTTATCCCTGAACGTATTCAGTGTTACCTTAATCTCATCTCTTGTTGGAGGGATGCTCCTGTGACGTTTGTAGTTTTCATTTACCATGTCTATAAAGATATCAGTATAGCCTAGCTCTGGGTCTTGAATAGTAACTACACCTTTTCTTCCAGCTTTATTGAGTTTTTTCCTGAGATTGTGTGACCATAAGCCTTTCCAGATGTTCTCTTCAAAAGGTTGTTTTAATTCGAGGATAAACGTACATGGTAGGTGGGTTAGTGCATCGTATCTGAACCGAAATCCGTTATCGGTTAGGATTGTTGTAGGTTCCTCACTCAGCTTGCCGGCGGATGGCAGGTTCTCTTTTAATGTGAAACGGGAACACCCTTTGGAGTAATATGCCTCTACATATTCCAGGAATGCTGAAATTGCCTCGCATCTTTCCATTTCCGACAGGTCACTTTTTAACAAAAAGCCTCCTGTCTTTATATCGGAATGGAGGATTGAAGACAAGAACCTTTTCTCTTTAACAATGGGGAGTATACCGATTAACTCGGATTTTGCATTTTCGGCTAAGAGTGGAATGAATTGGTCGCCTCTGGTTTCATAAGTTTGCTTCCAGTCGTAATAATGAATAAAGTCGCCACCTTCGGTATCGACAAAGGTATTCCAAGCTGCCCTATCCTCTGCGGTGGCTTCTCTAATCCTCATAACTGAACCTTTTGAGGTTATTACTAAGGCCGTTAAAACTCTGGAAGGATGAACTTTAAGCGTTATTATATCATAATAACTTCCTGAAATTTGACCATTTAGGCCTTGGTTCAGGGGCTGTGGTGCTATGGTTCCGGTACTTTTCGAGAAAAAGCTGATCCAGGGCATTCTTCTGACACAGTCAGTCCATGAAGCGGCAAAATAAGGCCTTGTTTTTACCGCAATCTTTTGATATTATTAGTAAGACGGCACAATAACAGAAAGGAGTTCTCAGTTATGAATCTATCACGGCCAAACTCAAATGATGCTACCAGGACGGCGAACCGCTCGCGAAGCGTAGTACCGATGAGCGGTCTTTGTTCCCGCTGTATTGATACCTGCACCGGTAATTGTGAGGTGTTCAAAGCCGCTTTTCGTGGTCGAGAGCTTATTTATCCCGGGCCTTTCGGTGAGATAACCGCCGGTGGCGATAAGGATTATCCTGTTGACTACTCACATCTCAATATCCAGGGATACGCTTTGGGTGCCAAAGGACTGCCGGAAGGTGTCGAAGCAAGTCCTGACACGGCCACATTCCCTACCGTAAGCACTGAGACCGAATATGGCTGGGACAAGAAAGTAAGGATGAAGGTACCGATATTCACCGGCGCCCTGGGTTCGACCGAGATTGCCCGTAAGAACTGGGAACACTTCGCTGTCGGTGCGGCCATAAGCGGCGTTACACTGGTGTGCGGCGAGAATGTCTGCGGAATCGACCCGCAACTGGAGCGCGACTCCAGTGGTAAGGTGGTAAATGCGCCGGACATGGACCGCAGGATTGAGGTATACCGGCGTTACCACCAGGGATATGGAGAAATCCTGGTCCAGATGAATGTGGAGGATACCAGGCTCGGCGTGGCCGAATATGTCAGCAAGAAACACGGCCTGGATACCATTGAATTGAAGTGGGGACAGGGTGCCAAGAGCATCGGTGGAGAAATCAAGGTAGGTAGCCTGGAACGAGCCTTGGAGCTTCAGAGGCGGGGTTACATCGTTACTCCCGACCCTTCAAATCCGGTAAACCAGGCCGCTTTTAAGGAAGGAGCTATCAAGGAGTTCGAGCGACATAGCCGAATGGGATTTATTGATGAAGAGAGCTTCTACGTGGAAGTACAGCGTCTGAGAGACCTGGGGTTCCAGCGTATCACACTGAAGACCGGTGCCTACGGCCTACGTGAACTGGCGATGGCACTCAAGTGGAGCTCCAAGGCGAAAATTGACCTGCTCACAATAGATGGTGCTCCTGGCGGAACCGGCATGAGCCCGTGGCGTATGATGCAAGAGTGGGGTATGCCCAGCTTATACCTGCATTCAGCCGCATATGAGTTCTGCAAGAAGCTGGCGGACAAAGGTGAGAGACCTCCCGACATCGCCTTCGCAGGCGCCTTCAGCAGCGAGGACGGAGTATTCAAGGCGCTTGCTCTGGGTGCACCATTTGCTAAGGCGGTCTGCATGGGTAGAGCACTGATGATTCCCGGGTTTGTTGGCAGAAATATAAGTGGATGGCTGGAAGAAGGCAAACTACCCAATACGGTAGGGCAGTTCGGGTCAAGTGTGGAAGAGATATTCGTGAACTATGAAGATGTGAAGAACATCGTTGGCTCAGAGGAGATACAGAATATACCTCTGGGAGCAATCGGAATCTATAGTTACTCCGAGAAGATTCGAGTGGGACTTCAACAGCTGATGGCCGGTTCCAGGAATTTCAGCGTGTCAGCAATCTCCCAGAGCGACCTGATGTCACTAACAGAGGAGTGTGCCAAGGTTACCGGAATACCCTATCTGATGGATGCCTACCGTGATGAGGCAATGGAGATTCTTGGGTAGCAGGGGTGATATAATTGGTTTGCTTAATCACATTAGATGGAGATAGAAGAGGCTTATGGTCGAAATAGATAAAGAACTCCTCAGGGAAATGTTATCTCACTATCGAGGTAGGGGGAGTGATCTGATACCGCTCCTGCTTGAAGTTCAGGCTCAGTTCAGTTATCTGCCTGAGGAAGCAATACAACTGATTGCCGGTTTTCTCGATATACCGGAAGGTGAGATATACTCCGTATCGTCGTTCTATTCGCAGTTCCGACTGACACCAATCGGGCGGCAGCTTGTCACCGTGTGCCGGGGTACCGCATGTCACGTCCGTGGTGCTTCCCGGGTTCTTAGTGAAATTTCGGAGGAAATCGGTGTTGAGGAAGGCGAGACCCGTGATGACATGGAATATACTCTGGAGAGTGTCGCCTGCATCGGCTGTTGTGCCTTGGCACCCTGCATTAAGGTTAATGATGGTGTCCACGGTGAAATGACAGCACAGAAGGTGGCAGAACTGTTTGCAGTGCCGGCCAACTGACCCGTAGTACGCTGTCTTGACAGGCGCTGGTTTCGCTCTAGTATCTTGTTTCCTGGAAATCGATAATCTACGAGAAACAGGTTGGGTCGGTCATTGAATGGGTTTATTCAGGGCAGGCATTAAAGGCCTGAAGGGCTGGATTATCGTTATTCGATGACCTCCTCTAGTATCAGCTCCTTAATCTCCTCTTCCGACATGCCGAGGATTTCCTTCAAAGCACTTTCATTATGCTCGCCCATGAGAGGGGCACGCTCTACTTCGACTGGGCATTTGGAGAACTCGTAGGAAGGTGCTACACCATGATATGTGCCAATCTCGGGGTGGTTGAGTTCATGGTACACGTGGCGATGTTTAAGCTGCAGGTCATGCTCTATTAGATCTTCGCCGGTAGCGACAATACCAGCGGGTACCCCAGCTGCCTGCATCATGCTCATCACTTCCTCCGAGGTACGGTTGACTGTCCAGGTCGCTATCAGTCTGTCCAGTTCTTCTTCGTTCTCTTTCCTGCCCTGGAAAGTGCTGAAACGTGCATCGCTGGTCCACTTTGGATTGCCAAGGACCTTACAAAAGCTCTGCCATTCGTCATCCGTGTACACGGCAATGACGCACCACCGGTCTTCCCACTGGCAACGATAAACTCCGTGGGGAGCAGTGTAGGGGGAGCGGTGCTTGACATCAAATTCGTACTCCTGTAACTCCTGACCGGTATACAGTCTCTTTACGGGTACAGGTTCGTCAGCTAGCTGCAACCTTCTTACCACATCGTCGGGGTGGATGTTCATTGTCCATTCTTCAATGCGACGGTCAAGCTCTTCTTCGTTCTCTCTTCTCGCCCGGAGGGTGTTGAAACGCTCGTCCCTGGTCCAGGCTGGGTCGCCAAGGACCTGGCAGAAACTTTTCCATTCTTCGTCAGTATAGACGCCGATGGCACACCACCTATCTCTGTGGCGGTCGCGGCAGGGATAGGCATTGTGGGGAGCGGCGTATGGTGACTGGTTGCTCATTCTGGAGGCTACTCGCTTATTAACTACATTATCTAGGATAAGGGGTGATAGAAGATGAACCCCAGCCTCATACTGGGAGAGGTCTATGTACTGTCCTTTGCCGGTACGGCGTCGGTAATCGAGGGCTGCCAGGATTGCTAGTATACTGAAACGGGGTGCTATGATGTCTGTATAAGCCCCAACACTTGCTGGCTCGCGATCAGGCCAACCGGTGATGGTGGTTAGGCCTACTAGGTTGACCAGCTGTGTGCCGAATCCGGGGTGTTTTGAGTGTGGCCCCGTCTGTCCCTGCATGCAGGAGCTAAGCATAATGATATCTGGCTTAACCTTAACCAGTTCCTCGTAACCCAGACCCATCCGTGTCAATACCCCTCCGGCAAAGTTCTCGACAACGATATCAGCCCAGCCGACGAGCCGCTTGGCAATCTCTATTCCTCTTGGATCAGCCAGATTTAATGCAATACTCCGCTTCCCTGTATTCCATGTACCGAAGCTTCCGCCCCGGTTGTACCAAGGATTAAACGGCTCGGGGTAGTCATCTTTGTAGGGACCGAATTGTCGGAAGATTTCGGGGTGGCTACGGCTCTCGATTTTAAGTACATCAGCGCCGTAATTAGCCATCATCCGGGTGGTAAATGTCCCTGCGATAACTATTGTAAGATCAAGGACCTTTATTCCTTCAAGTAATCTTTGCGGCATGTGTCTATCCTCTTTCTGGCTGGCTCTTGCTAGATAATGCCTGCCTGCTTCAGTCTTACAATTTCTTCATCAGGAATACCCAGTTCTTCTTCGTAGATTTCACGATTATGTTCCCCGATGAGTGGGGCACGGCGTGTTATCCTAATAGGCGTTTCTGTGAGTTTGGCGAAAGGACCGGGGTAAGTTAACGTGGTGGCTAACTCAGGGTGTTCTACATCTACCCAAAATTCTCTAGCACCGAGTTGCACACTCTCCAGTACATCCGTCGTATCGAACTGGGGATAAAACAGGATACGGTGCCGGACAGCTCCTTCCAGCAGTTCCAGCTTGGTGTGTGACATGAAGAATTTACCGGTAGGTTCTTCAAGGCGATCCATTATTTCTTGGGTGACTTCAGCGTAATCGAACTCCTCCCAGTCAAACTCCTTGAGAAAATCGGTAGCCATTCCCTCGTTGTCCATCCAGTTGACAAAGGCGGTGTTGGTTGCTGCCCTGAACTGCCCGGGCATATATACCCAGGTTACCAGGCCATCCTTGCAGGGCCAGGTGCGTGTAATCTGGACGCCAGGATTACGCATTCCTCCTCGCGGTTGAAAGCGTTTTCGCAGGTCCCAGCCGGTCTCACCTGACTGTACCAGTGCGGTCTGTATTGATATATCGATGAACTGGCCTTCTCCGGTCATTTGTCGGTAATTAAGGGCCATCAACGCGGATACGGCGGCATCAAGAGCTGCCTGGATATATGCCTGTGAATGATGGCTCATTCTTAACGGAGGGCGGTCAGCATCGCCAATGGCGAACATGCGTCCCCCCATTGCCCAGAGCACGATATCGGGGGCTTTGATATTACTGTACGGTCCTGTCTGTCCGAAAGGTGTGATTGCGGTTACGATAATACCGGGATTGACCTTCTCCAGGTCAGAATATCCCATACCGAGACTGTCCATATACCCCGGCCGAAAGGACTCGATTATAAAATCGGCACTCTTGGCCAGTCTCTTGAAAAGTTCCTGTCCTTCAGGTTTCTCAATGTCGAGGGTGATACCTCTCTTACTGGTGTTGAAAGCAAACCAGTAGAGGCTCTTTTCAGGATCGACCTCATCGTGATAGAAGGGTCCCAGGTTCCGGGAGGGGTCACCGCCGGGTTTTTCCACTTTAATAACATCGGCACCGAGGTCACCAAGTAACTTACCACCGAGTTGGCCTTTTTCGTCGGTCAGGTCCAGTACACGATACGGGCTAAGCATCCCCTCTGTTTCTTCTGATGTTGCCATGCTATTCTTAGTACTCCATTCTAGGGAGACTTGACATAAATAGAGTTGAGGAGGGTTGTCGTTGGTCTCCAGAATTCTACCTGCCATTATCGCTTTTAGGTACGGCATTTGTCAAAGGAGCCTGTGTAGTACAGCGATGCGGTAGATATTGCTGCCCACTGGCGTGAGGTGTTTCTAATACCGAGGCCGTTCTTGTGAAACTTGTTCATGGTAATCCATTCGTCAGTCTGGTAAACTACGTTCCAGAATTTCCGGGGAGACAGTCTCTTCAGCAAGGCAGGTAAAGGGTGCAGTTATCGCCTAAAAAGAGAGTCCTTCTTTTTGTGGCTATTGTCTTTCCGCTGACCTGGCTGATTGACCTGGTCAACTGGCTGCTGGGCGGTACCGATAACCTGATTATGTTCACCGTACTGATGGTGGTGGCCATGTTCGTTCCGGCTATCGCGGCGGCCATTATCATGCAGTGGGTGACCAAGGAGAAACTGCGTGATGCCGGTGTGAAATGGGGGAAGAGACGCTATATTATTAAGGCCTATCTGCTGATGCTGGCGATTGCGTTGGTGACCTACGGACTGACGCTGGCAGTGAGCTGGGGTCGGATTGATAGTGATGCATCCACTTTAAAAGAGTTCCTTGATACCCTGGGGGTAACAGCTGATATACCGTCGTCAGTGCTTCTCGGGGTGGTCGGCTTCACGGTACTGTTCACGGGGGTCATCGTAAATACAACCTACGCCTTTGGTGAGGAATTCGGCTGGCGAGGCTTCCTCTTGCCCAATCTCCTCTATCTAGGCAGACTGAAGGCCTGCTTAATATCCGGGGCGATATGGGGGGTGTGGCATGCACCCCTTATACTGATGGGCCATCTCTACGAAGGCTATCCAGCTCTGGGTGTTCTCATGATAACTATAATGTGTGTCCTGCTTGGTGTCATCTTTGGTTGGCTCAGGCTTGCTTCGGATAGTCTCATACCTGCTATCGTGGCCCACGCGGCGCTCAATGCCCAGATGTTAGCCTACTTCCCGTCATTCCTCGTGACCGATGTCAATCCTGTCCTCGGGGGTGGAACGGGTATAATCGGACTGGGTATCCTGGGTGTCGTGGTGCTTTGGCTCGTATTCACCCGCAGAATCAGATAGGCAATTTAGAGTACCGGTGTCGTAGCGGTATTGTGCCTTTATTACCATTCAGCACTCCCCGAATGTGCCTTTCATATCTATTCGATTTAGCCTGACATGCACTATGACTAAAGTACGTATTATTCAGCATACCAAATCACTATTGTATGCTGTCGGCATAACACTTATAGTGAAATTAGGATGAAGAGACAGACAACAGCTTCACCAGTATCCGAGGTAGAGCTTGGCGTAGTGGTTCCAACGTCAGCGAGCGAGACGGTTGTGGAAGAGCAGGCTGCGTTCAGTCCGGCACTAGAGCACAGCATCTTGCGGAAGAGGCGAGAGATAAAACCCCTGCCTCTAGTTCTGTCAATACTGGGACTGGCCCTGTTGCTGACGATTCCTATGCTCTTGCTTCTGCAAAGGTTACAACCTTAGACCTCTGGCCATTGTAGTTGTGAGCTTCTTTTCTCCGCTTATTAAGTGGTGTGCATTGTAATGTGCTTGCCATTTTACTGTATATATTAGTAGCACATATTATTGCTACCAGATTGCTGCGGAGCATAAACCGATATCTAACCTGGCGGTTGTAAGATAACCAGTAGGTGTGGTACTGCAGCATGGCAAGTTGGCTAAACTGGAAGGGGGCCGTAGACTGTGGGAAGGTACCTTTGTATAACCGGGGCATCCCGGGTAGGTTCGGGGGCAGAGTCCGGGCGAAGGGCTATCCGCGTACCGCTGGCCCTGATACGCGCCGGATATAAGCTACACTCTCTCATTCCTGAGAGAGCAACAGGCCTCACCAAGGGCTTGAGAGAACATGGTATCGGTCCTGAACTACGCAACCTGAAACAGGAAGACCTTGAGCATCTCCTCGAGGCACCGGATGCTCTGGAGATCGCCATCGTCCGTGGTGGTAGAGAAAGAGTACGGATATACATTGAATGACCGGAGTACGTTTTCTCTGCTGCTGGAACACTTAGTAAAACGATTACACGGACAATCCCGCCCGGTAGCCGTCGTTGATGGCCTCTCGGATTCGCTGCGGTCTGGCGGCGTCACCAATGCAGTAAACCTCGGGCACCTTACCTTCAAGAGCTTGGTACAATTCGTTGTTTGGCTGGTAACCGACAGCCAGGATAATCGAATCAGCCGGAATCTCCGATTTCTTTTCTTCTGTGGTAACAATCACGCTGTTTTCTGCTATTTGCTCATAGCTAGTACCAGTTATCATCACCACCTGCTTTGCCCGTAGCCCGTCGAGGAGCCGACGTCTTACCATCGGTGATACGTCGTTAGCCATCCTTTTCAACATTTCGACAATGGTTACGTGTTTACCTTTTTCCGACAGGAAGTGTCCCGTCTCACAACCGACCATGCCTCCCCCGATAATAACCGCATTCTGGCCGACCTCTCGGCCGGACAGGACATCCTGAGCGGTTACCACGTTTGTGCTGTTTATTCCTGGCATATCGGGTATTATCGGGGTACCGCCAGCAGCAACGACTACCGCATCTGGCTTATCCCCAATAATCACGTCGGGAGTTACTTCGACATTCAACAGTGTATCGACACCAGCCCTGGTTAATTGGTCTGACATGTATTCCGTCAGGAGTGCAAGCTCCTCCTTGTATGGTGGCAAGGCTGCCACAATCAGCTGTCCTCCCAATTTGGGAGCTTTCTCATATAACACCACCCGGTGTCCTCTCAGGGCAGCTACCCTTGCTGCCTCCATACCGGCCGGGCCTCCGCCAACTACCACAATCTTCTTGACCTTTTCCGCAGGCTGAATCCGGTACTCCCTTTCCTGGCCCATTGCCGCATTCACGGCACAAGCGGTACCGCGGCCTTCAGTGACAGGGCGTTCAATACAGTCCATGCAGTTGATGCAGGGAGTGATTTCATCCACTTTACCGGCAGCTGCCTTATTGGGTAGTTCGGGGTCAGCCATGAGACGCCGACCAATTGATATGAAGTCGGCTTTGCCCTGCTCCAGAATCTGCTCTCCGAGTTCGGCATCGAGCCTGCCGACGGCGATAACGGGGACGCTGGTGACTTTCTTGACCTCATCGGCGATAGGCACGAGGAATCCCGGCATATCGCATATCGGGGCGCGGATAGCGAAAGAGTAAGCACCATAGGCGGAGACATGGATGCCGTCAGCCCCGGCTGCTACGAACATCGGGACAGTCTGCCTGGTCTCTTCGATGGTGATACCGTCCTCGAACCCGAATTCCTGGCCGTTGAGACGGGGCCAGACCGGATAGTCAGACCCGACCTTTTCTCTGACGGCCTGAAGAATTTCAATCATGAATCTTGCCCGGTTCTCCACCGTGCCACCATATTTATCGTTACGCTGGTTGGTGGATGGAGAGAGAAACGAGGCAACGAGATACTGGTGGGCACCATGCACCTCCACCCCATCGAGACCGGCTTTCTGCGCTCGCCCTGCGGCGGCAGCAAACCACTGTACTCTCTGGCTGATTTCATCGGGAGTTAGCTCGTGGGGAGGAGTTCCAGAGACACCCATAACACGAGCAGGCACCATAATCGCAGATGGGCCTACCTGCACACGGTCTCCGTTCATTAATTCCCAGCTGGAGTGCTGTAATTGCACGGCAATCTTGGCACCATGCTGGTGAACTGCCTCAGCCAGTTTTCTAAAGCCGGAGATATAGCTATCGTCACCGAGAGTCAATTGGAAGTTGGAGACGTTACACTCAATGGATGGCGCTGTTACTTCGATAATAATCAGTCCAACCCCACCCTTGGCCCTGGCTTCGAGATAATCAATGAGTCGCTGGCTAACGTAGCCTCCTTTTTCGTGATAACCGGTGCCCATTGGTGGCATCACGATCCGGTTCTTTAAATGCATTTTCCCAATCTGCCCCGACTCAAAAAGTCTCTTGAAATCTCCGCTCATTCTTAATACCCCTTTTCCTTTATCTGTAGTCAAGAATGTTCTTGTCTTTAGCCACTCACTTTACGGTACAGGATGACATTTTTATAGTCAACCATTACATCGAAGTAGGTTCGGATAATATCGAGGTATTTGCTATATGCCGCATCTTCTCCGTTGATTGTCTCGATAGTGATGCGGCGTATCGGCTGAAACTGCCGTGTCAGCAGGTGGTGTAGGAAGCCCAGGTACTCGGACAGACGGGGGTCGTCGGGGGGTGCATTGAACGTCAGAGCCCGCCCGTTTCGTCGTGAAACCACAACCAGCCGGTTGCCTCGGTAAACGATGTGTGTGCCAGCAATGCGTTTCGGTAATGGCCCCTTAGTCGCTTCGAGTTGAACTCCACAGAGTGATGCCGGGTCGGTGGCATTGACCCAGTAGACGGCATCTTCTGGCAACTTCCGCTGCAACATGTGGAACGCCTGGTGTGAGATAAACTGAGGCCCGGGGATGCCATGAAAGAAGTAGCCAGCCAGTACTTCACCCGACAGCTCCATCAGCCGTAGCGCTCGAAAAACACTCGACCAGCGAAATTGGGGAGATTCCCTCTCCAGCAACTCCCGGAAGAGGATACCGTAACGGTCTAGCAGAAGCCTTGCCCGGTCCTTCTTCCTTTCCTCGGTCTCAAGAATGTCCTCAGTCGGCTCGGGGGCGGGAAGCTGAAACCAGTTGCCGGCAAAAGGAATCGAGCCCTTCCACCGGGAAAAGCTAGCACGGCTGGCAACCCGACGGCGATTTCGAATGTGTGGGGTCGTCTTTGTGGTTGTTGTTTTGGGTACCTTGTACCTGTTTTCGATGCCCTTCCGGAGTGCAGCGAAGGTATCGTTGGTGACCTTTCCCTGCCACACTTCCTTCCAGAGACGTTCTGATAACCGGTCCGAGCGGTACTTCGATAAATCCATCAACGTAGAGAAGTCGTAACGACCATGCGCATGGGGAAAGAGCTCCTCGAAAATCGTTTCCTCGTCTGGCTGGGTGTCACCGTCGGATGCCTCGGTATCTACCTGCATCAGGTCAAGGTCAGATTCAAAGCAGAAGGCGGCACGACGGTTTCTACTGCCAATCCACCGCAGGTCGCCTTCCTGCATTATTGTGTCGAGCCAGGAGGTAGAATAGGGGTGCAAACGCGCCGGGAGATACTCCATCTCCCACATTTCCGCCGGTGCTGGAATGCAAAGTATCTGCTCGATACAGCGAAACAATCCTTCAACACTGCCTTCCGGATGTGTCACGCCCTGGTAGTGTGCTAGAAATAGCGGTAACCATTCTGTGTCGACCGGCGTAAAGACCGGCACGGCACTAGCCCGCATCAGCCTTAGCAGGACCTCAAAGTTCTCGCTGTCACAGACCTCATCATCGGTGCCGCTTGTTATTAGTTGGCCCATGATGACCTTCTGGGAGTCAATCAGGTCTTCCAGGGCCAGTGACAGGCGCTGCTTCTCAATGCCGAGCGTGGTTTGGATGAATTCGAAGCTCGTCGGGCCGTAGAACTGTAACCACTCGCCCAGCACCGACGTCAACGCTTCATCACGGTTGTCTTCAGGGGTTTCGAAACTGCTACGTGGTACCGCCGTGTTAGAAAGTAATGGTTCAGTCGTCACTTCTTCCGTTCCGTAGAGGCCATATATCACTCGGGATTGTGTCTCCAGGGCGGTTATCATCGGTTCTGATGCCTCTGGTGGGACGATTCGTACCAGTCTGTCTGCTACGGATTCTAACAACGAATTAATCTCAGTGTCATGGTCTTTGTATATTGCTTGGAGGAGGCGTTCCCACTCAGAGGCTGGAATGAGTAATCGTTCCTTGACCCAGTCCACTAAATCGCGGGGGGCCTCCGGTGAGTATCCTGGTGCCAGGCGCTGTCGTTTCAGCTCAAACTGCTCGATGATATCAGGTGCAATCTGGGGACGGAGGCCCGGGGTAAATACAACGTGCTCGAGCAGGTCGCCACGCAGTTTTGAGGTCGTTCCAGCTGCCGGTTCGTCACCCATGTACATATACTCATTGGTCTGTTTCCATGAGATGCTCTGTGCCATCGGGCTCGGGTGGCTGGTGTGTGTTTCGGACCAGTGAATTGCCCCGGACTCCAGTTCGGCCAGCACCTGTCGTAAGCTTTCCAGGTCAAACTCGTCCCAGAGGCAGGTACGCCATGTCTCAAGCAGGATGGGGAAATCATCATACTGTAAAACCGATTCGAGTAGTTTTTGGGAACGCAGTCGGCTCATCCAGAGCGGCAGCCTTTCGCCGACCCGGTTGCGAGTGAGGAGCAGGGAACGGCCAGCGCATTCACGGAACCTGGCTCCGAAGAATCCCGAACCTTCGAGACGCTTTCTCAGCAATTGCTCCACGTTGGCACTCGATACCAGTGATAATACCTCGTCACCGCCGACCTCGTGGGGTAATTGCAGTACAATGTGGTCGTTGCTGGTATACATCTCCAGTCGGTGTCCGAAATGCTCCTCCCAGGCAGCATCCAGCGCCATAGCAAAGGGACGGTTAACCCGACCACCCCATACCGTATGCAGTATCAGCTGATTACCCGGTACACCCCCTGGTCCGGTACTGATGAATTCTGCCACGATATGATGGCGGTGGGGCAGGTCACAGGCAGTCTCCTCCTTCTGGCGTTTCAGGAAATCGACCAGTTGTGCCGCGGCCGTTGCATCCATGCAGTTATTCTTTCTCAGAGAGACGGTGAAATCAGCGTTATCCAGTTTATTGTTGGCGGTCTCCAGGAACTGGCCGAGTCGTTCCGAGAAGTGAAAGTCCCGGTAGTTTTCCTCACCTCTCCAGAAGGGCGTTGCCATTACTTTCGGACTCCCCGGCAGGACGAAGACGTCGTTGTGGGTGATACGCTCGATTCTCCAGCTTTGTGTACCCAAGGTAAATGTCTGACCGATTGATGCTTCCCAGACAAACTCTTCGTCGAGCTCGCCGATGAGGGCGTTGTTCTCACTGTGGCGTAAGTGGAAGTAACCACGGTTAGGTATCACCCCGCCGGACGTATAAACTGCCAGGAGTGCTCCCTTCCTGGCCACCACCGTGTTGTCGAGTCGGTCAATTGAAACGTATGGTTTCAGCTCACGGACACGGCTATTGGCATAGCGTCCCCCCAGCATGTTCAGCACCAGATCAAACTGCTCACGGCTGAGGTGCCGGTAGGGGTAGCTCGTTGTCAGGTTCATATAGAGTGCGTCGATGTCCCACGTCTCAACACCAACCATCGAGATAATCACCTGCGCCAGTACGTCCAGTGGGCACCGAATCGGCTCGATGACTTCCATGTCATGGTCGAGAATTGCCGGAGCCAGTACGGCTGCCTCGAGCAGGTCCTGGGAGTGTGTCGGGAAGATAGTACCTCTGGAGACCTCCCCGACCTGGTGGCCGGCCCGACCGACCCGCTGAATTGCCGACGAGACCGAATTGGGCGACTGGACCATTATCACCTCGTCTAGGGCGCCGATATCGATACCCAGTTCCAGTGAGTTGGTGGCCACGACTGCCCTTAGCTCTCCCTCCCGCAGCCTTCGTTCAACCTCGGTGCGTATCTCCCGGGAAAGGGAGCCGTGATGCACATAGGCAAGCGCTGATTCCTCTCCACCGTTTATCGTCTGTGCCAGTTTCTCGCATAAACGGCGGCTATTGGCGAACAACAGGGTCGAGCGGTTGCGTGTGATAGTCTTCCTGAACTCGTTGGCAAGCGGGTCCCATATCGATTCCTGAATTCTATAGTCGGGTTCTTCGGGGAAACGTACCCGGATATCGTACTGCTTGGCTATATCGGAGCGTACGATGGAAACTGGTCGGGGTATGTGACGTGGGTTGGGTGGTGTGCCTTCAATCCTGAACCCACCAACGAATTCGGCGACGGTCTCTACTGGCCGGATGGTGGCGGATAGGGCGATACGCTGGAACTCGCCGGACAATGGCACGAGCCGCTCCACCGCCGTCATAAGGTAAACGCCACGTTTTGTGCCCACCACTGCATGGACTTCATCGAGAATCACGGTTGATATGTCCCTCAGTATGGAACGACCACCAGCCGAACTGAGCAGCAAATTCAGGCTCTCGGGGGTGGTTATCAGTATCTCCGGTGGATGACGTTGCATCTGAAGGCGGTCTGACTGTGGTGTATCGCCGCTACGGGTTCGGACAGTAATATCAGGGAAGTCTTCTCCGACTTCTACGAAGCTCTTTTCAAGTTCACTGAGTGGACCGAGCAGGTTCCGCTGGATATCATTGTTGAGGGCTTTCAGAGGCGAGACGTAGAGTATACTGGTATGTCCCGTGAGAAACTGCCCGGTAGCTAGCTGATTGATTGCCCAGAGGAAGGCCGCCAGTGTTTTACCACTACCTGTTGGTGCCGTGATGAGAAGGTGTTCACCATTGGCTATCTTCTGCCAACTCTGCTCTTGGACCTCCGTCGGTGAGCCAACCTGTTCAGTAAACCAGCGGGCGATAAGCGGGTGGAATTGAGAGAGAGCACTCATGTGTTACTCCGTAGTCGATATCTACCGCTATTTTACTCTGACTGACTGGAAATAGGAAATAACGGCCACTAACTACTAGATTCTCAAGTCATGTACAGTTACTGGTGCATTCTCCAGCCACCGCCGACATAGATCAGCTGTCCGGTGAGCCACCTCGCCTGCTCCGAGGCCATGAAGACAATGACATCGGCGACATCTTCGGGTTGACCGACACGACGCAGAGGTGCGTTGGCGGCGATATTATCTTCGATTTCCGGATTTATATAACCAGTCTGAATTGGTCCCGGAACAACAATGTTGACTGTAATGCCGTATTTACCCAGTTCCTGAGCTGCCGAGCGGCTGTAAGATTCTATGGCGTGCTTGCTGGCAGCATAGCTGACGTTGGCGATATGGGCGTGAGCGGCGTCGGTACTGATATTGATGATTCGCCCCCATTTCGCCCCGCGGCTTAGGAAGCGGGTTGTGTATTCGGACATCATGAGAGCGTAAGCGCGGGCATTGATAGTAAAATGGGCGTCGACGATGTCGGCACTGACTAAGCGAACAATATTTTCGGGGCCAATCAGGTGAGTGTCCCAATCCTTACCGGTCGTAAGCTCCGGGTCGAAAGTCTCGTAAACACAATAGGCGTGGTTATTGACCAGAATATCAACCGGGCCGAGTTCTACTTCGCATTGGTCGAACAGCTTGGGGATGCTGCTTGCCTCTCCAAGGTCGAGTTCACAGGCAGTGGCAGTACCGCCTTTTGAACGGATATCTTTGACCAGGGGCTCAGCTGACTGCTGCTGCATGGCTCGGTATAAAGGCATACCACCTGTCCCTGCCTCCCGCGCTTTCTCTAGTTCGTCATCTGAATACTGGCTTGGCTCCCGGTAGTAGGTAATGAATACTTTCGCACCCTGTTGAGCAAAAGCCCTTGTGGTAGCAGCACCGATGCCATGATTGGCACCGGTAATAAGTACAACCTTACTTTCCAGTACCGGATCAATCATATCTATTTCCAAGTTTTTATAGGTGTACTTTAGGTGGCTCAGGGTTGGTTGTCAAGAAAACTACCCTGTTTATTATATATCAGGTCATCAAAGGGAAAATCCCGGGGGATCCGGGATTTTCCAATGCATGAGTTAGGTTAATGTGAGATTTACTCTGCTTATGGTTGAACGTCCACCCATACTTTAGGCTCAGTAATGTTGAATGCAGGCTGGTATTCGAGGTTTTCACCGATTATATCAACGATCTCTACCATGTAACGCTCATACATGAAGATATCAAAAGTAGCCTCAGCTAAGCCATTTTCGTCCGTTGTTACCTCCATCGTCTCGGTATACCCGGGAGCATACATCTTAAGGATCACCGTTGCCTCGGGTATAGACTTACCGTGTCTATCAATGACGTGCATTGTGACTCTTATTACACTATAACCTTCGAAGTGTTCGTAAGTGCCAGCCATGGCATCTATACAAACTTTCGTGGTTTCAAATATCAAGGGAGTTGTAATGTCACTCTCGTGAGCGGTGTAGACACCCCAGGGCATGATAACAGCAAACGGGTCGACTGCTGTGGCTGTGAATGTCCACTGTGAGTCCATGGTGCCATCGCTAGCGGTGATAATGATGACGACTTCGTCGTCATCAGCAGGGTCGCCGGCTGCCTCAATAAGCTCCGGACCTCCGAGAAGGGGAGCACAGTTCACGTCCCCATAATCGTTTTGCAGTGTCCAGGTAAAGCTCCCGGCACAGTCCCTCAGATTCTTGACCGTAACAAGGCAAACGATTGACCAACCGGGACCGGGAACAGGGTAGGGCCCGTCATTTTCCACCACCAGCATGGGGACACATTTTCCATCGACGAAAGGTAATCTGATGATGTGGTCTTCCACCTCACCTGAAGCGAATGCACCGCCACTGCCATCCCAGTCCGTGTCTGTTATCATCTCGCTAGTGAGTGCAAGGCGTGCCCAGGCACCGTCGGGTAAGCGGTTACCGTTGCAGAAGGCGAATGATGGTGGGGTGACTGAAGTGACGCCGGGAGTTACCGAAACGGGATAATTCTCGACCACCCATTCCGCCTCGCCGCCACCGGCTACTCCACCCCACTCACCGTCCATATTCAGGTCAATCAGGACATTGAGGTAAAAGTTGCCGGTGGTATTGCTATGTACCTCTACGGTTAAGTCGGCCGGTGGTGGGATAGAAACTAGGTTAATGAAGTAGTTGGTAATACCGTCATCGGAATCGGTATTGGTGAGGTTAGGGACCCCGTCAGGGTCATTAAGATCGTTTGCGTCTACTTCCATGCTGGCGGTGAGTCCCAGCGTGACCTCACTGATACTGAGGGTGTAGATACCGTCTGATGCTGATAGCGTGGGGAAATTACCGACCTGAGCAAAGGGTGAGGGGTAACCGGTATTGCCACCGTCAGGGGCATCACCGTAGTCACCGGTATCTGCCACAGGCTCCTCCTCCTCCTCTTCTTCTTCTTCCTCTTCTTCTTCCTGTTCACCATTGACTTTATCGGCAGTTTTCTTACAGCTGAAACCTACCATAGATAAGGTTAATACCAGAATCACGGTTAGCGCGTACCACACTATTTTGGTTTTCATTTCACACCCCTCGTGATAGGTCATTATTTGTATCGCCAATACTACATAGATTACTCCGTGTTGTCAATACGTCCGTAAATATTCAGTAGCCTTTGTTACATGTGAATTTATACTGGCGCCGGGGAGCTATTGCTCGAGTTGCTGTTGAGACTGCAATTGCACGGTTATGTCTCTCACAACGTACGGCCCCAGAAAAGTGCTCCGCAGCCGATTACCTCTACTCCGCTCTCTGTGAAGTGACGGGCAAGGTTCTGTCTCAGGTCCTCGGCATCATCCTGTTTGTTTGTCATGATTCCCAGTAGATTTAGCCAGTAGAAGAAATAGGTCGCCAGTAAGCTCCGTTCTACACCGCGATAGAGAAACGTGGTACCAAACAAGATGCCGCCAGGATTGAGCAGGTCTTTCAGGTCTTTGACGATAATACCCTTAGCCTGCATGGTGACCGGCAGGCAGTGCAGCAGGTAGTTGATGCCGATGGAGTCAAAGCGAGGACCATTAATCTCAAGCGGCTCTAGGGCATTTTGACAGTATGTCTGGGGGGAATATCTGGCCAGTTTATTACGTGCGATTGCTAGGCTATTAGGCTTCAGGTCTACCAGCACGAGGCGGGGATTGGGTACCGGAAAGGTGCATCTATCGAGGAAATAGCCAGTGCCAACGCCGATATCCAGGTGGTTTGCCGATACGTGTTGGTTATAGAGTTCGATAATGTTGTCCGATGGGCATTTCCAGACAAAACGGCTCATCAGGCCAAGGGCAAGCCGGTCATATACAGACATAAATACCCTGGTGTATAATGCCTGGCTGGCCCAGAGGCGTCGTGGTGAGACTCTAATGTTGCTTGCATCGTTCACTGGTGCTTATATTAGCACCAACGGTTTAGCTATGCCAGAGCTTCTCGCTGCGCTGTCCGCTTGGCAAGAATCCCAACGATACCTATCATGACCAGGATCAGCCCGATGAGGATAAAAGCCTCCGGGGCAACGTCCGACCAGGTGCCTCCCTGTTGGCTGATTTCGACTACCGGCTGGACAATATAGTATGTAGGGAAGATACGGCCGACCCACTGCGGGATACCGGGGAAGAGGTAAACGAAGGCCGGTGCATAATAAAGTATGCCGATGGCCTTGTTGATGGCAAATAAGCTGGTGATATCCTTAATAAAAGCACCGAGCATGATACCGAAAGTAGACGCCATTACCGCGCCAAGTGCCAGCATACCGACGAGCAGAAGTGGTTGTGAACCGAAGGCCTGATTTAAGACCAGTACAAGCACTCCCATGAAGATACTGATAACGACGCCCACCAGTCCTTTGCTTACGAATATCTCCATCAGCGAGGCTGGTGTTATCGCCAGAGCGGACAGGGTACGCTTCTGCTTCTCGTCCACCAGGGATGTGGCCGGTACCATGATTCCTCCAAATACGATAGCCAACAGTACGATGATAGGCAGAATACGGTCATCCCAGGGGATACTCTCGTCATCACCCAGTGAAGTAGTGACTATCTCGACCGGGACTTCCTGGCCGGCAACGTCTCTTATCATATTGGCGATGGTGGTACCGAGTACTAGCCGGTCCTTGGCCAGACTCTCACCCCAGACGTAGGCGGTAATCTCTGTCATCTGCCCCTGTTCTGCGAGACTATCGAAGTTGGGCGGGAGCACTATACCCATATCTAGAGCTCCGTCTTCGACAGCTTTTCTGAGCTTTTCCGGCGTGTCATATTCTCGACCGACTATTGAGTCGGACTCTGTGATTAGGCTCGTTACCTGTGAGTTCCCTTCGTCACTGACTCCAAGCCTTGGTTTCTCTGAAAAGAGGTTTCCGAAGACCAGAGACAACACCAGAGAGAGTACCAGTGGCATTATTATAGCTATGATGAAGATAAAGCTCTTGGAACCGTGGCGAAACTCCTTGCCCAGCAGGATACCGACCCGTCTCAGGCTCATGTTAGCTTCCTCCTCAATGCAATGATACCAAGCCCGAAGAAGGCAATGTCAAATCCGACCAGTATCAGCAGGTTTTGCCAGACATCCCCCCAACCAAGTCCGAAATTAGCGGAGAGGTGCACGGTATCCACAAGGTAGTAGGAGGGAATTACCTTGACCCAGTCTGACACTGTTCCCGGGAACATGACGCCGAACGCAGGCACGGCGAGGACAATCATTGCCGGTAAGCCCCAGGCCATTACAGACATCAGGTCTTTACCTGCTGAACCCAGCAGGAAGCCGATTCCGGTAACCAGGAGTGAGGCCAGGAGCAAAGTAACCAGTATTATCAACGGCTGTTGGTTTAAACCGCCGGTCGCAATCATAAACAGCAGCGCCTGGCTGAATGCCAGCGATACACCGGTAACCCCCTTAGCGAGAAAAAGGCCTTTTACCGTCATCGGCGTAATCAGTAAGGCCTGTGCGGTACGGTTCTCAATTTCCTCGCTGATAAGGCTGGAGAGGCCCAGGGTCTCTGTCAGTATAATGAAAACGGCAAAGAAAGGAAGTATCCGGTTACGGGGAGGTATCTGCCTGCCGAGCATGTCCGGTCCGATGATTTCCTCGGATATATCAACCGCCAGTATCTGCCCGCTCTGCAGGTAGGCCAGTTCCTGGATAAGGTTGGTGACGGCGTCTTTCAGCTCTTGCGGGGTATCTGAAGCGAAATAGACATCGACTGTTACTTTATTTCCAGCAGCGAGTTTCTCCATGATGTCTGGCGGCAGAACGATACCGGCGAGGTATAGGCCTTCGGTGACCCCCTCTTCAAGTATCTCTATCGAGTCGACGGTCTCAATCAATAATCCCTCTCCCTGGACCTGCTCAAAGACGGGGGGAAGTACCGGCGCATAGAGTCCAATGTCCAGTGCCTCGTCAACCGAACTGGGCATGAAGAAGTAGATACCGATATAGAAAGCGATACCCGCTACGCTTATATAGGCGAAAAAGCGGTTTCTGAAGAAAAGCCTGAGGTCTTTGGTGACCAGTGCCCGGATAATCGGCCAGCTCATTCAGTAAGTCCTCGCCCTGTGATATCAATGAAAATGTCTTCCAGGCTGGCCTCTTCACTGTGGATAGTAACCACCTGCTCTTGACCGAAAAGCTCCTGGACAGCCTCGACTGTTTCCGGCTGGTCCATGATAATCTCGCGGCTTTCCAGACCACCATCAGGGCCTGCTATCTGTGCCCGGAGCGCCCGTTTACCGTACTGCTGCTTGAGGTTATGGGGGGTATCCAGCGCCACAATCTTACCCTGGTTAATAAAGCCGACCCGGTCAGACAGCTTATCTGCCTCCATCATATCGTGTGTTGTAAGGAAAACGGTCGCCCCCCGCTCCCGCTCCTCCAGAATGACCTTGCGGATATTCTCGGCTGATGCCGGGTCGAGACCATCGGTCGGCTCATCAAGAAACAGGATGCTGGGTCGGTTTACCAGTGCCCTGGCCACCATGAGCCGCTGTTTCATACCTTTTGAGTACTCCTCGACACGGTCACGCTCGCGTCCTGCCAGACCGACCCGTTCCAAGAGGGCACCGGCATCGAAATCCGAAACGCCGAAGAGACGGGCAAACAGTTTGAGGTTTTCCTCGGCGCTCATCTTTTCGTAGAGATTAGTTATTTCAAAGCAGACCCCAATCTGTGCCTGTACCTTTTCCGGGTCACGG
This sequence comes from Dehalococcoidales bacterium, assembly GCA_020342155.1. Taxonomy (GTDB): domain Bacteria; phylum Chloroflexota; class Dehalococcoidia; order Dehalococcoidales; family Fen-1064; genus W589. Next base: position 539,269 of record CP070842.1, on the reverse strand, counting down.
GTAATGTCAATGCCGAGTACCGTTACTTTACCTTCTCTGGGTTGCAGTTGGCCTGTTAATACTTTGACAGTGGTTGACTTACCGGCACCATTCGGGCCGAGGAAACCGAGTATCTCCCCCTCAGCCACCTTGAAGCTGATATGGTCCACGGCAACCAGCTCATCATAGCGATAAGTCAGTTCTTCGGCAACAATCGCGTCTCCAGCCATGGCATCTCCTCTCAGGGTTCGGTCTTATTCCATTCTACTACACTGGATACTACTATAATAACCTATGATAGATGTAGTAACATAGTAGCGTCTACTAGAACAAAGATTGAGAAGGCTAGAGAGATATGCGATATCAGAGAGTGGAGAGATGACGACGAAACCGTTACCCGCGGCTATTATACTTGACCTCGATGATACTATTCTGGAATATGGTGACCCGGAGGAGTGCTGGCGGACGGTCTGCAGCGGGTTTGTGTCACGTATCGGCGTGTCAAGCGTTGATGTATTGCTGGGTGCCATCAATGAGGCGAGGGACTGGTTCTGGCGTGATTTGGAGAGGCATCGGCAGGGGCGACTTGACCTGTTGATGACGCGACAGCGGATAGTCGCTATGGCGTTTTCACAGCTTGATATCGATGCTCCGGAGGTTGCTATCGAACTGGCCGAAACATATGCCGCGAAGAGAGAGGGGAGTGTGCAGCCTTTTTCCGGTGCTATCGATACTCTCCAACATTTTCGTAACCGGGGTGTTCGGCTCGGTCTGGTTACTAACGGTGGTGCGGAAATGCAGCGTGGTAAGCTCGAGCGCTTCGGGCTGGTACCGTATTTCGACTGCATTCTCATTGAAGGTGAATTCGGGGCAGGTAAACCCGATGCGAGTGTCTTCCTTCACATGTTGAAGCAACTGGACGTGGCAGCAAGTAATACCTGGATGGTGGGGGATGACCTTCAGCGTGATATTGCCGGGGCACAGGCGCTGGGACTATTTACCATCTGGGTGGACTGGCGGGGTGGGGGGCTACCGGAGTCCAGTCCGGTACAACCCGGCCTCATTATCAGCAATCTGTCCGAGCTTACGTATCACTCAAATTCATAGACCGGGCATTGGGGCAGATGTTCTTGGCTCGACAGTGAACGCAGGCTACCCTGGAAAAAACCACAAAAAAGCGGTATATGAGTAATGCGAGCACTACAAGAAACACCGCCAGCAGCCCAAAGGAGAAGTTCAGGGCGAGAGCTGGAATAATAGTGATGATGGGAATTATCAGGGCAGCGAGGTAGAGATTGTTGGGGCAGAGCGGGCCTTTACTTCGATTAGCGAAGTCTTTAACTTTTCCTTCTCTGGCAATCTTACGGGAGAAAACATTTAGTCCTGATATACAAATGGAGTCTTCCAGCTGGTAATATACACAGTTGGGGCAGACCTTCAATGGCATGAGCAGGTACATCTGCCAGAAAGCAAATACCAGATACAGCCCACCGAACACATAGGCCGCCCAGGTGTAGTTATAGCCGAGCATGATGCCGAATCCACCCAGCGAATAGTGAAGAATGGTGGTGCCGTTATAATTTAGTATATATAAAAGAGGGTATCTTGTATACAGTTCAGCCTTCTTATTGCTTGACATAAGCTAATCTTCACTCCTTCTATTATCAAGCCTTAGTAACGTATTTCTGTGTCCACGGGCAGACATTGATACATATTCCACAAAGGGTCAATTGTATTCCAACTTGCGTTGCTGCTATCTGTCGGGCGGTCTTCTGGCAGGCAAAGGCATCGTACATGAAATCACGTGGAACACCTGCCTGCCAGTCTTTCCCGGATATGGTATTCCCGGGGCAGGCGTTAACACAGGCGGTACAATTCCCACACAGGGACTGGCTGACCGGTTCATTGACAGGTAGCTCGGCGTCCGTCAGGACAGTCGTTATGCGTATCGCGGAGCCGAACTCCCTGGTAACCAGCAGGGTGCATTTGCCAATCCAGCCGAGTCCGGCAAAGGTGGCGGTAGTCTTATGAGGGAGGCGCGTTGACAGGGTTTCGGAGTCGATGTCGACATTTGTTGCTGCGAACCACTTAGCCTGGTGTCCCTGGTCCTTAATGAACCTGGTTGCTTGATTTCCAAGCGTGTCCAGCAGATTGTTAGCCCGTTCGTATTCTTCGTAGTATCTTCTGGTTGGGCCATCTCGAATTTCCGATATGACCTGGGGGTCCAAAGCGACACCGATTGAGATACCGATGGGAAGACCGTCACGGGTTTCGGGTGTTATCTCGCTTAAATCAGCAATGCCAACTACATCAGCGCCGTTTGTTTTGAGCAGAGCATTGAGTATATCAGCGAAGTTCATTCTATAAGACTGGTCCTGTTTTTGGGTTTGATGTTCATATACTATTCTCGTGGGTGTAGAAAATCAAGGGGGGACACCCTCCTTGGACCCCCGTTCCAAAGGGGTTTCACCCCTCTGGAGTCCCCAAAACGGTGTGGGGGACTATCTTCAGTGGAGGTCGTTCACACCTTAATGGGTGCCGCACTATTCCATCAAGAGCCAGGGTGGTGATTCCGAGTGGGGGGCCCAGAAGAGGTGAGGCCTTTGAGATAATAAGCATCCTGAATACCGTTAAGGGGGAGTAAAAGAGGGGCGCAGCCCCTCTTACCATATATCTTCCCCTTCCCCTCTGGGGAAGGGGATAAAGGGGATAGGGCCGCCACTAGCAAATAGGGTGTGAAATTAATAAGAAACTGGCAAGTCGTTGATAATCATGTGAATGAACTTAGGCGCTTGTCGGCGTTGGGTATAGTCGGTACAATTGGAGAGAATAATTTGCGAGGTCTGCAGAAATGAGTCCAAAGAATAGAGATGAGTCAGGTACGCCCCGGATACTGATAGTCGGCGGGGTGGCTGGTGGGGCATCGTGTGCGGCACGAGCACGACGGTTGTCTGAGGAGGCGGAGATTATTATATTTGAGCGGGGGCCTTACGTGTCCTTTGCCAACTGCGGTCTCCCGTACTATGTCGGTGATGTTATCCCCGATGAAAATGATTTACTTGTGGCAACACCACAGTATTTCCAGCAAAGGTTCAATATCGAAGCTCGGGTGCATAACGAGGTTACAGCAATCGACCGGGAAATGAACGAAGTCGAGGTGAGAAATGATGAGACCGGGGAGGTCTATCGGGAAGGGTATGATGCCCTGGTGCTCTCTCCCGGGGCGGCACCAATCCGACCACCACTGCCTGGCATTGACCTGCCCGGAATCTTCAGTCTGAGGACAATACTGGATAGCCGCCAGATAAAGGAATGGATTGTAGATAAGGGAGTGAAGCAGGCGGTTATCGTGGGTGGTGGATTCATCGGGCTGGAGATGACTGAAAATCTGGTAAGGCGTGGTATTTCAGTCAGTATCGTGGAGATGCTACCGCAGGTAATGCCGTCACTTGACCCGGAGATGGCATTGCTGGTGCAAGACCATCTGGTTACTAACGGGGTGTCCCTGCATCTCGGTGACGCCGTTGCCGGGTTCGAACCGGGTGCTGATGGTCGTAGTATTATCGTTACCACGCAGTCCGGAGAGAAGCATCCCTGCGATATGGCCATCCTGGCGATTGGCGTCCGTCCTGAGGTAACGTTGGCCAGAGATGCTGGCCTTGAGATAGGGGCTCTCGGTGGTATACGGGTTGATGAACAGATGCGTACCAGCGACAGTCGGATATGGGCAGTCGGCGATGCCGTAGAAGTCCGAGATATTATAAGCGGGGAGTGGATGCTCCTGGCACTGGCCGGTCTGGCTAACCGGCAGGGGCGAATTGCTGCCGATGCAATCCTGGGACGCGGTTCCAGATTTCGCGGTGTCCAGGCTACGGCGGTATGCAAGGTTTTCGACATGGTGGTTGCCTCGACAGGTGCCTCGGAGAAGGCATTGCGGCGTTCTGGTATTAGTGGTCAGCCAGCGCACTACGAAAAGGTCTATCTGAATCCTGCCCATCACGTTGGCTACTACCCCGGAGCGAAGCCTATCATGATGAAGCTCATCTTCTCCAGTGAGGGAGGCAGAATCCTCGGTGCCCAGGCGGTTGGTGAGGAAGGAGTCGAGAAGCGTATTGATGTCATTTCGATGGCGATTCAGAAAGACGCCACTGTCTTTGACCTGGAGGAGGCTGAGCTGTGCTACGCGCCACAGTTTGGTGGTGCCAAAGACCCGGTGAACCTTGCCGGGATGATCGCTGCTAATATTCTGCGAGGTGACGCTCCTGTAGCTCACTGGGGCGAACTGCCCGGAGGGGAGGCTACCATTCTTGATGCACGTACTCGCGGGGAGTTCACCGCCAGTCATTTCGAAGGTGCCATCAACATTCCTCTTGATGAGCTCAGGGAACGGCTGGGAGAGTTACCACAGGATGGTGAAATTCTTGTTTATTGCCGACAAGGGCAAAGGTCATACTATGCCACCCGGATTCTGCGTCTGAATGGATTCGATGCCAGTAATATCTCGGGTGGAATGTTGACCCATGACATGCAAAGGCGGGTTGGTATACGTTAGAGCTAAAGAGGGGCTATCACTAACAAATAGGGTATGCGTTTATAGGAGATCAACAAGTCATCAATAATCACGTGAATTAGCACAGAATGTTGACAAAGTTTCACATTAGGACTAAGCTTAAGCCCCACTCCGAATCAGCCTAACAAGAAAGGGAAAAGGAGGATAAGAAAATGGCAACCTACATTTCTTTGATTCGTTTTACCCAGCAGGGCGTCGAGACTATCAAGGATAGTCCAGCCCGACTCGACATGGCCAAGCAGGTCTTCAAGTCCATGGGAGCCAGTGTTAAGGAGTTTTACTTGGTGACCGGTCAATACGACGCAGTAGTGATTGGCGAAGCCCCGGATGATGAGACAATGGCTAAGCTGGCACTGACTATCGGTGCGACCGGGGCAATACGCACTGAGAGTTTCCGTGCGTTTACGGAGGATGAGTACCGTAAAATTATTGCCGCTCTGTCCTGAATTCGCGGTGCATCACTCTAAAATATACTAGAGACCCTACCTTCATAAGACACTCGACGAGTGCATGAGTGACTATGTAGCGAGCGCATCATCTGGGGGAGACTGGTCCTCTGACGGATAGTTCGGACTTCCTGTCTCTATAAGAGATGGTACGTCCTTACCGGCATCATCGATTGTTTCAAGCTTGGCATCAACTCTCTGTCGCCTCTGCTCTAGCCTGGAAGCAAGGCCGGTGGCCTCGGCATAGTATCTTTTAACCTTCTCCACATCCCTCAACTCTGACAGTATCACAGAGATGTCGATGGAACTTCTCATTCGGGGATAATCACCTTCCCTGATAACGGCATCAGGGGCAATGGCTTTCATGTGCTCTCCTACTTCTTTAATGAGGCTCAGGCTCATTTCCTTGGTGGGAGCAGCGATGAGATACAATGCTCTGGCTGCATCGGCGGGGTTGCATTCAAAGGAGAGCTCGCTGATGGCCTTGTCTATTGCTTCAATTCCCCGGTCGGTGGTTGCACTCTTCTCCCGGAAGCTGCTTGATTTCCAGAATGCAAGTCGGAGAGAAGGTAGCTTCGTACTACCGTGGCCGATAATTGTCCATCCTGACAGGGTTTGTCTCACATCTCCAGCGTCGAGCACCCTTGTACCCAGGTGTCTGGCTCTCTTTTCTTCTCCGGCACAGAGTATATTGTAGAATGGCTCAACAGTCTGTTGATTAATCCAGTCCAGGTTGCTTCCCGAAGAAGCATCTTTATCGACATACCTCTGATTGTCTACGAGGAATATCGCATCAGCTACGGTGCTGCATGACTTAAGGCACGTTGCCGTGTTGTAAACTGTACGCTCTTCGGTGTGCTCTTCATGCTCGAAGGGCAGGACAATGAGGTTATAGAGTGGCCTGTCCAGATAACGTTCTTTGATAATCTGTGATATCACGGGTAAAGCGCCCGAACCGGTACCTCCAGCGGCACCGGCAATCAGCAGGAAGGCATCCGATTCATGGAATTGTGGTGTTCCCCTGATGGCGTCGATAATCTTGTCTGCATCTTCGCGGGCTATCTGGGCGCCAAGGTCGTTCATCTTGCCGACGCCATGACCGGCGGTCTTTCGTCCCCCAATGAGTATCCTGTGGTGGTAATCAGCCTTTATGCTGCTCAGGCTGCTCAGGTCGGCCAGGTCAGTATTTACCGCGTAGGTGCCGGTGAGTACCTGGAGCCGTCGTCTGAGGCGGGCTCTTTTATTCATCCTGGCGAATTCATCGGCGATATGGGAGCCACATTGCCCTAACCCGATAACCATTAGCTGCATTTTTCACTCTCTTTTGGCCATTACCGGAGCCAGACCATGTCTGTCCGGTTTGGCGCTTTTTCTCTCTGGACCTACCTCGTGCTTAGATGTGCAAGAAAACGTCCTGCTGGAATTCGATTGTAGTTCTCTGGCGGAACTTTGTCAACAACTCGGGTAGTGATGTCTTACCATCATCTGCTCTCATTCTGGGGTTATCGGCATTCCAGTTTTATTAGCTTACTTTCCCACCTCCTGCTCGCGAGCACTGTTCCGCTCAGCCACGTAATCACATACGTGACCGGCGATTTCTTCAAGGCAGGTCAGGAGCTCGCGTGAGGGTAGCCGCCGCGGGTCGTAGCTCATAGTTATGCCTATCTTGTCCCACGAAGGTGCTGTGATGCGCAGGTTATCTGGCAGGTTTTTACTAAAGTGCCAGAGAAGCCGACTATTCAGGTTCCGGTCGGTCTTTAGTCTATCTGCTAACAGAGGTAGCCGACCCCATTCAAAACCTTGCCACTCGAATCCGGCCTCACTGCTGGCTGTCTGTATCTTGATAATGTTTGTCAGTATTGGTATCCTGTACAGGGTCATTCCTGGCTCCGGGGTTATCATATAGGTTATTTCGTCCAGTGTCGTGGATTTCTCCTCGCCCTTTCTGGTAACCTGCCAGATTTCTATCGATTGTATACCTCTGAGCCAGACGTGGGTGGTCACCAGTTGGCGCAGTGTTACAGCGTAGCCGTTTTCCCGAGTACGTACAACTTTGCCTTTCCTTCTTTGTACCTCGGCACTGACACCAATGCTCCTCAGGTGTTCCACCAGTTGCGCTTCCATCCGGCGTATTAGGCGCTTTCTTGACCGTCTCGAAATTGACCAGAGCAGCGTTCCCAGGGAAGCCAGACCTGTCAGAGTATCTCCGATTCTGATTGCTAGTGCTTGCCAGTTCATGGAGGCTCTCGCTCTTATCAGGATAATAATACTTTGGGATTTGAGTCTATCCTTCTATCGGTGGATTGTCAATACTGGAGGGTGCGGCATTACGCGTGACTGGTCGTAGATGGCTTTCTACCTTGCCTTGATTCGGGAGGCATGCTGGATTATATCACAGAGGTAGGTTAAATTGTGACTTTAGCAGTATCTGGTTCCCGGTGTTACAAACACAATGGCAGCCCAGGAACCAACGGTCATTCGTTTATGCCATTAGTCTCCGGACTGCCAGCACCGGGTCAAAAGTAGTCACTCTGTTAATCAGGACTCACGTCTTCCAATCACCTGCTATAGTGAAAATGGATGATTTCAGTTCAATTGTAGAGTTCGATATAGGACTCAAGAAAGAACGGAGATTCGTTAGGCACAACAGCCAAAACATGTCCATCTAGGTCATATGGCAGGAATGGGTAATCATGGTCATCTTCGACTATCAGGACATAGATGTCACCGTTGAATGTTCCGTTACCCACTCCTCCTTTAACAGCGGTCCACTTACCTTCAACGTGAATAACGTAGATATTAACATCTACAAAAATAGGAGGACCTCCGGGATTTATATCGAATTCGAAGTCCGGCAGAAATTCATTCCACTTTACGGCAGGACTAATAGCACCTCTTACATTGAGAACTTTGTCACTTAAAATGGGCTCACCAGTCTCGGTATCATTACCTAGTAACTGTCTTACAAAGCCCTGCATATTGCCAGCCTGCAGAATCTCGTTTTCAACATCAACCGTGACGTTCGTATGGTATGTCAGGAAATAGTAGCCTTCCAGGAAAGCACCAGTACCAAAATCAATGACAATGTCACGGTCTCTCACCAGCCACCGGTCACTATTACCTGCTTGAAGCACGTCACCGGCCGTGATGCCGATGATTTCTCCGCTGGCAATGGGAGGAGCTGGTGGTTTTGCGGCCAGTGCCGTTGCCGGTAATACCATAGTAAGAGTCATGGCAAGAACCAGCCCGACTAATAATACTTTCCTCTTCATT
>CP070842.1:456622-530901 GCA_020342155.1 Dehalococcoidales bacterium | reverse complement strand
CACGTATCACCACCAAACAGCACGCCCAGCCTGAGGAGGGATTCGAACCCACGACCTGCTGTTTACAAGACAGCTGCTCTAACCAACTGAGCTACTCAGGCACCAGTATTACGGTGCTTACCACCGACCTTCAAACTTGCGTATTATAGAAACGTCCCCAATAAAAAGTCAAGTATGGTAGCGCATACCGGATTCGAACCGGTGATCTCCTCCTTGAGAGGGAGGTGTCCTAACCGCTAGACGAATGCGCCATAAACATATTATGTTAAAACTTAAGTGGCTGGGGAACCAGGATTCGAACCTGGCCTACATGATCCAGAGTCATGTGTCCTACCGCTAGACGATTCCCCAGCGTTCTCAGACATTATAGCATAGGGTTATGTCATGAGCAATGCTTAGCTCTAGCCCTCAGACCGAAGCTATTTGACATGCCATTATCGACCGATTAAGCTGGACGTATCCACCGAATATCGTGAAAGGAAACAATATCGTGGACGAACTGGCGACTGTTCAGAAAGGGCTGGGTATCCATTTCAATGACCCGTCACTGCTACGGCAGGCATTGATTCACGGCTCCTTTTCCAACGAGAACCCCACTCTGGCCCCCGTACCCAATGAGCGGTTGGAGTTCCTCGGGGATGCCGTTCTTGACCTGGTAGTAGCGGCCAGGATCTATCTCGATTTTCCCCAGTTTAGCGAGGGCGAGATGACCAAGCTGCGTGCGATGCTGGTGCGAAGAGATACCCTGGCACGGGTAGCCAAGGGCATCGGGCTGGGTAATTACCTTTACCTCGGTAAGGGAGAGGATACAACCGGCGGCCGAGACAAACCAGCCAATCTGGCTGGAGCCGTAGAAGCTGTAATCGGCGCTGTCTATCTCGACCAGGGACTGGAAACGACCACCGTCTTCATTCAGAGACTGCTTGATACCGAACTTGCAGAGGCAATCGCTCGGCGTACCGATGCCAACTACAAATCAGAACTCCAGGAGTTGCTCCAGGCCCGGCAGCAACAGAGACCCACCTACCATCTCGTTGAGGCTACCGGACCGGAACATGACAGGATGTTCACTGTCGAGGTAAGGCTGGGTGATACCGTGCTGGGCAGAGGCTCTGGTAGGAGTAAGAAGACCGCTGAAACAGTGGCCGCTCAGGCAATACTGAGACAACTTCAGGACGACTTTACACGTTAGTGCTACTTTGCTAAACTTCGATTAAGACCGCCAGTCCGCCTGTAACAATGGAGGAGCATTATGGGTAGACGTGATTACCGCCACCGGGAACCAAAGAAATCAAAGAAGAGCGTCAAGAAGACGCTGTCAGTCTCGAACACACCGCCACCAATGCCCGTGGAATTAATCAGGAAGAGGAAAGAAAGGGTAGAGCCGGAGAAGGAGGAGGAGGAAGAGGAGGAGGAATAGCTCAGGTGGCAATCTACCAGCCGATGCATCAAACCGGGGAGCTAAGAATCCGGGCAGAAAAGGCTCGGGCGATGCTGGAAGCCTGCTGTCTGTGTCCTCGGCGTTGCGGGGTCAACCGGCTGGCTGGTGAGAGCGGCAAGTGTCGCCTCAGCGGACAAGTTATCGTTTCCAGTTATGGACCACACTTCGGTGAAGAGTCACCATTGGTAGGTAGACATGGCTCCGGGACGATATTCTTCACCTATTGCAACCTTCGTTGTGTATTCTGCCAGAATTACGCGATAAGCCAGCTCGGTGAGGGAAGCCCCGTAAATAGCGAGACACTCTCCAAGATAATGCTCTCCCTGCAGGAAAGAGGCTGCCACAACATGAACCTGGTATCCCCCACCCACATAGTCCCCTTCATCCTGGATGCCCTAGACCTGGCTGTCAGCCAGGGGCTTGACCTACCTCTGGTATACAACACCGGCGGCTATGATTCACAGGAAACCTTGAAGCTACTTGACGGTATAGTAGATATTTATATGCCGGATATGAAGTACTCCGACAGCCGTAGTGGTGAGCAGTTATCTGGCGTTAAGGACTACCCCAAGATGAACCGGGCGGCCATCAAAGAGATGCACCGCCAGGTTGGTGACCTCCAGATAGATGAGCAGGGCATCGCCCAACGCGGCCTGCTTGTCCGTCACCTGGTACTACCCAACGGGCTGGCTGGCACTGAGAAGACGGTACGTTTCCTCTCCCACGAGGTCTCGCCAAATACCTATCTGAACATCATGGCACAGTACCGCCCCCAATATCAGGCCTACGACGTGCCGTCGATTTCCCGGACGGTGAATGCCCGGGAGTTCCGAGAAGCAATTAACCTCGCCCGACACTACGGTATCAGCCGGCTGGATAAAGACTATGCACCTCTCCCCCTTATCTCATCGTGAGGCAGACAATGGATGACCCCGCCGCAGTTCAAGTAATTGTACACGGCCGTGTCCAGGGGGTCTATTTTCGCGCCTTTGCCGCGAGAAGGGCCGTCGAGCTAGGCCTGACCGGCTACGCCCGAAATCTAGCGGACGGAGCCGTCGAGGTACGGGCTGAAGGGGAGAGGGAACAGCTGAAAAGACTGGTTGGCTACCTTAAAAGCGGGCCACCAGCAGCCAGGGTGGAAAAGGTAGTGACCGAATGGTCAGAATACACCGGAGAATACAGGGGGTTCGGCGTAAAGTACTACTCGAGATAAGCTACCTTCAATCTGTTCGTATATTCACACATCTACTATATTGTCAACAGCCATCCAAAGGACTACAGTTTACATACCAATATAATATCAAAACGCACGCCACTAATACTCGACCTCAAAACTGGTGAGAATTCGGTTGATGTGAGAGAGAGGCAATCAGGCAATAAATCTTTATAAAGTTAGAACCCAAGGATTACTCCTTAGGGAACACTAACCAGCACTGATAAGCTCTCTTACCTGTTATCGACCGGAGGTACGGATAGAGTCATTGAAGCATATTCATGCCGATGAACAAGCCCCATAGCACGACTGTTGTACCAAGGGCAACCAATGAAACTATCAGTTGTTTGCGTGTACCGTGAATTGATTTTTTAACGTATGATTCCTGAAACAGCTGCGATACCAATTGTTCGAGATGCGATAACCTTAATGACAATGCTCTTAAAGTCGCGGTTTCTATCACTCCAGGAAAAGATTGGAACATTGACTCCAACTTCTCACGCTGGTTTTGCATAGTTAAAGCAACGCTATGCCATTCACCTTGTATCTCTAATACTTGACTTTTCAACGTCTCGATTACTTCTAGGTAATCAGTCTTTTGCCAGTTTCGCCAACCATCCACCTCTTCGCTTAAGTTATCGAGCATAATATGCAAGTCAGCCATTTTACCTGAAAGCGTGGTCTCGGCAAGGTCAAAATCAATCTCTTCTTTGATTTCTTCCTTCTGGAGATTGGTGGTTGATTCATTGATAGCCATATCGTTCCGTTTCTGTTCTTGCTCCATATTCAATTGTTTCGTCTGGATACTCATGGAAAGCGCTCCGGTGATAGTATTATTTTTTTAAAATATTTCAATGATGAAGATGCATCAGGCTTCTACCTGTGGATGTTTCCAGGACGTGTGCCTTTCCAACATTTGGTAGTCATCGCAAGTAAAATCACATCCGTCTACTTCACAGTGCAGTTTAAATCCTGGATGCTTTCTGAAGGTATGTTTTTGCAGGGTAATATAATCGTCACAAACAAAATCACATCCGGTTACCTTGCACCTCCATCTGGGAGAGACGACTGCATCCTTTTTCTTCCAGAACATTTACTTTACCTCCTGGGGCGTTAATGTGAGGTATTGATGCAACTCTTTCAACGTAAGTATTCTTAAATAACTATATAACCGAGTTGATTAAATGTACTATCAGGTATACCAGCTTGCAATTACTATCCGATATATGGTATAAAGATTAGTAGGATAATACACGAATGAATAGTCATGCTCTATAAGTCCTGGTATTTCTTACATGAATAATATATCATGGTTTATATTTCCTGTCAATAAGAATTATGGTACGTTTGGTAATACTTTCAGAGTACTTTGGGGGGGGGTAGCTGACCATGTCAGAATGGACGTTCCTAACGAATCATGCCCTCGTTCTTAGCTATCTGGCAAAACATCCAAGTATAACGGCGCGAGAGATTTCTTTAGATATTGGTATTACCGAGAGGGCAATACGTAAGATAATCGCTGACCTTGATGAAGCCGGATACATCAACAAGCGGAAGGTCGGCCGGGGAACAAGATACAGGATAAATCCGAACCTTTTACTGCGCACCGATGCTCATGACGACATTGCTATTGGTAATTTCCTAGAAGCCCTAGGATGGAAGCGGAGGCGACGAAAGTCACGGGCTGACAAGAGCAGCGGTGACACCACAACAAGTACGACTGACTAGGATTGCTGAAATCTCCATTCTGAACTTGTGAATATAAGCATAAATCTGTTGCGTGTATAGAAATGGGTAACTAGATAATCGTTCGAATGGTGAGACAGCCTCCCGGCGCTGACATTACCAAAATGAGAGGCTAGGGCTTGACCAGTCTTATTCCGTAATACCTGTCATTCTTTAGAAGACGGGACAATATCTCAACCGAGGTACGGTAGGTATCGACACCACGCCGCTCGCTCAGTTGCCTCCCCAGCTCAATCAGGTCAAGGGCCTGATTACCATTAGCCAGGAAAAGGCGGAAGACGCTTTCCATGATTGGTAGTTCGCCACTAATATAGGCTGGTTCAGTAGAGCAGCAGTCCCTGATAGTAGTCAGGAGGTCGTTCAGCGAACTCACTTTCTTCTCAGAATCCAGGCGCTTGCGACACTTGGAACACAGACTTCCCCTGACCAGAGCGACCAGCGAGCGATTATTCGCCTCAAACCAGTCCGTATCAATGGACCAACACGACTCTTCTTGCTTAGCAACTACTTCTTCGGTATCTTCTTCTGTATACACAGGTCTTCCCACTCCCAATCATGAAGTCTTATATGTCAAAGCCAACCTCGGCCATCTTGATAAGGTCAAGATAGTCCGTCCTCAACCCCAGTATTTCTGAAGCCTCGCGGTCTACCTGATAAGGGTCACCAATAAACACCTTCCCGCAATCTTCCACCTCGTCGGTGGAGCCATCAAAGCTGACAAGCTTCTCTTTGGCTTCTATTATTCCCAGGTCAAAAGGCAGGGTGAAATAGAGGTCCGTGACCACCCGGTCCATCCCCAGTTCCAGAAAGGCCGCCCAATCCCCAGGGGTATCACCGCCGTACTTCTGGCCTGGCAGTAATGATAGCAGATTCCATATGCTGAGGGTACCATTCCCGTTTACTACCTTCAGCGGGGCGACGCTAATCAGGTAGTCACTGGACAGGATAACGTTCGGCACCCAGAAGGTTGGCACCGCCAGAGGCTTGGGCAAAGGGTTGTCTACCTCCACCCAGATACAATCTTTCACGTCCAGCATCAGCACCCGCGGGAAGTTGTACCCGAGAGCCTGGTAAACCGAGTAGACCGACGCTCCACCGGGAGCACCTTCTAGCAGAACGATATCGGCATCGGTCACCCGCCTGATACCGTCGATAATGACCGACAGAATATCACGGCTGGTGCTGGCTGGATATGGCACTGGATAACAGGCGCTGGGCTTAATTAAAACACGCCGCGCCCGCGATACTGCTGGCGGTGCCCTAAAGATAAAATCTGAGGCCTCCAGTATCAAGTCCTACCTCCTCCATGAATACGGAAACCACTCACTAAAGCATCGGTGTGAGAACAATAATCTCAGTTTCAGCAGGAAGTGCTCCAGCCTTAAACTCAGCTTCGCTGGAATCCAGCTTACGCACACTTCCCTTGCCTTCAAGAAAATCGTCGATACCGGCTATTGGAAAATCGAGTTTCTCATTCTTGTAGTGCATCGGAATAATAGCCCGGGGATTAATCCTATCACAGACCTCTGAAGCAACCTTGGCATCGATGGTAAAGAAGCCTCCTACCGGGATGAGCAATACATCTACCTTCCCGATATCAGCCACCTGTTGGTCGCTCAACGGATGCCCTAGATCGCCGAGGTGGCAGACCTTGACTCCATCAATATCCATGCAGAAGATAGTATTATTACCCCGCTCGCTTCCGCTACTGGTATCGTGGTGGGTAGGCACCCCCTCAAACTTGATCCCCTTCGCCTCGGTCGGCTCTTTGACTATCTGAGGACTGCCCCCCACTGAGGCGACGTTATTGTGGTCAAAATGTTCGTGGCTTACCGTGACAACATCGGCTGCCTCCTTTATCTCGCCATACTTGATACCACTGCCGACGATATAAGGGTCAGTGATGATACGTGTCCCGCTGTCCGATGTAATCAGGAAAGACGCGTGCCCCAACCATTTGACTTTCATCCTGTTAAGCCTCCTTCTCCAGAATTCTATTTCCCAGCAAGAGAAACAACCAGGTTGACCAGGGTGCGTACCGGCACTCCGGTAGCCCCCTTAGTCTCATATTTTCGTGTTTTATCAATCATATTAGTGCCGGCGATATCGAGGTGGACCCAGGGGGTGTCACCGGCAAATTCTCCGACGAACAACGCCGCGGTGATGGCACCCGCGTCACGACCGCCGGTATTCTTAATATCGGCAACCGCGCTCTTGTTCTGCTCCTTGTATTCATCGAATATCGGCATCTGCCACATCTTCTCACCAGCTTCGGACCCGGCGGTAACTATCTGGTCAATCAGTTCCTGGTTATTACCAAAGACGCCGGTGGTAACAGTGCCAAGGGCGACCACACAGGCACCGGTCAGGGTAGCGACATCCACAACACGTTTGGTACTGTGCTTTCGGGCATACCCCAGGGCATCAGCCAGAATGAGACGCCCTTCAGCATCGGTGGAGATAATCTCAATTGTCTTGCCTTCCATCGAAGTAAGAACATCGGCCGGCTTGAGGGCACTACCCCCGGGCAGGTTTTCCGTAGCAGGTATGAGCGCCATGACATTAACTCCTGGTTTTAGCTGGGCGATAGCCGCCATAGCTGCGATGACGGCAGCACCACCACTCATATCACCTTTCATATCGTCCATATTGGCAGACGGCTTCAGCGAAATCCCTCCAGAATCAAACGTGATTGCCTTACCCGCTAGAGTTATGTCAATTTCTTCGGTATCACGACCCTTGTAGCGGAGAATGATGAACTTGGGCGGCTGGTGGCTCCCACGAGCGACACCGAGGAGTGCCCCCATCCCCAGCTCCTCCATCTGCTCTTTCTCTAGAATTTCAACCGCAAGCCCGTAATCCGCGGCCACTTTAGAGGCTTCCCGGGCCATATCAGTCGGTGTCATATAATTAGACGGCTCGTTAACCATGTCACGTGCTAGTATGGTTGCCCCGGCCAGAACCTCACCCTTACGATAACCCTGCTCCAGAGCAGCTATATTGGACCGGTCAGATTCAACAATAGTGAGTCTCTCAATCTCACCGTGTTCCGGATCCTTTGTGATATGGCGACGAAAGGTATAAAGACCAAGCAGGGCGCCCTCGACGATTGCTTGAGCAGCAGCCTCGTAGGTTATCCCGTTAACTCCGGCACCCTGAGCGATTGTGGCCAGACTCTTAACGTTCTTGTCACGCAGCATCCGGCACGTCCCGGCGACGATACCACGAATCTTGTCCTGCGTCAGCTCCGACTCCTTACCCAGACCAGCAACCACTACCCTGGTACCCGGGAGCTTACCAAGACTATGGATTAGAGTATTCTCACCGAACTTACCCTTTAACTCACCCTGAGTTATCAGATTAGAGATGCCACCGTCCAGGGCAGCATCGATTATGGCCAAGTTGCCACTCAGGTCTTCTGTACCCTCCAACAGGTTAACAACTATGGCATCAGCCTCAAACCGGCTGATGTCTCCGTCAGTGACAGCAATCTCCAATTTTGTCTCCTCTTACTTCATCGCTTCAGCTACCCAGCCGATGTCCAGCTCCTCCAGCTTGGCTGGGGTCGGTCTGCCCTCGCTGTCCCAGCCTGCCATACCGTAGTAGGTCTCCACAGCCTGAGCCAGTTCTGCCTCCTTAATAGCGACTCCTTCGAGAGGACCCGAGTTGAAGGGGGTAAAGAAACGCTTCGGTAGGAAGTCATCTGCCCTAGTGGTACCTTCCCTGACATTAAGAGCCCTGCCCATGTTAATAACCCGCTCACCGACCTTCATCATCTCCCACAGGCTGGTGTTCCAGCCGGTAATGCCGCTAACCAGTTCGACCATTTTGTCGGACGTCATCGGAACAAACTGACAGAACACCAGGCAGTTTAAGGTATGTTGCCAGAGGCTATGGTAAAGCTGCAGGCGTACCTTCCTGGGGCTCAGTTCTTGAGCAGGGATTGTCTCCAAGATACCCATAGCACTGGGATTACGACCGATGCGCCTTTCGTAACCAGTATCATACATGTTGTGGCAGTGGTCGGCACCGGTAGGTGAGATGGCATAACCCAGGCCCAGCCCATGTCTATTCCGCGGATCATGCATCGGAACCTCCTGCCCCTTAACATGGTTGGCGAATTCCTCGGCGCCTTTACCGATTGCTCTGGCCGCTCTAGCGCTGCCCTCTGCCAATACCTTACCAAAGGCCTCTCGCCGGGCAATCAGTTCGATGAGCTCAAGCATAACCTCAGCATTCCCGAAGTTAAGTTTCAGGCCACCGGTATCTTTCTCTGTCAGGATACCCTTCTCGAAGCACTCCATAGCAAAGGCGATGGTTACTCCCACGGATATCGTGTCCATCCCGTATGCACTACACTGTTGATTGCCCAGGGCGACTGCCTCCAGATTATCAATGCCACAGCTTGAGCCCAATGCTCCTAGGGTTTCGTACTCTGGTCCACCATAGTTGGGATCAACCTTATAAACACCTTTTACCCCGACATGCGGCTTGCAGCGAATCGGACAGGCATAGCAACCCCCACGCTTCACCAGAATGGTCTCATTTATAGTTGCCCCAGTAAGCTTCTCTGCACCTTCAAAGGAACCCTGCTGAAAGTTCCGCGTCGGCAGGACACCAACCATGCTGAAGCCCCCCAGCCCGCCAGCAGTACCATTCTGACTCATAGCCACAGCACCACGGTTCTCCTTACAGTCATCCCGCAACGCCTTGGCCATAGCGTTGACAGCTTTCTCATCAGCCAGCGGCACCTTACCGTGCCCCCGGACAGCGATTGCCCTGAGGTTTTTAGAGCCCATCACCGCCCCTATGCCCGAACGACCGGCGGCATGGTTGATATCATTGAGTATGCAAGCGTAGCGAACCTGGTTTTCCCCGGCCGGTCCTATCTGGGCAATCCGAATAGCAGTACTACCCAGCTCCTTCTGGATAAGCTTCTGCACTTCCAGGGTAGTCTTCCCCCAGAGGTGTCGGGCATCTTTTATCTCCGCCTTTTCATCCTCAATCCAGAGGTACACAGGGGTCTCAGCCTTGCCCTCAATGATAACAGCATCATACCCCGTATGGCCGAGTTCACCTCCCCAGAAACCACCAACCTCCGCCTGACCAAAACCGCCTGTGAGCGGTGATTTAGCGCCAACACTATTCCGTCCACTACCGGCTATTGGTACCCCGGTAAGCGGCCCGCCAGCAAAGACCAGCTTGTTTTTCGGACCAAGCGGGTCTACTCCAGGGTCTACCTCCCTGACTAAGAAATAGCCAATGAAACCACTACCGCCGAAATAACGATGGTAGAAGTCATCCTCTGGTTCATCCACCGTAATCTTGCCCTTTGATAAATCAACTCGTAGTATTTTCCCACCGTATCCGTATTCCATGCCTTTCAGTCTCCTTTCAGCCTACTCTGAATCACAGATAAATACCTGAAACTTGAAATGCCTTACCCGCGCTTAACCTCCCTCACAATCTTATCAATAACTGAATTGATATCCCGTGAAGTATCGACGACATAGTGATTACGCTGGATTTTTTCGACCGACGACAGCATCTGACGATATACTGACCAGCCAGCATCCGATTTATTCTTCGAGTCTCCCGCCCGGCTCTCTAACCGCTGGTATACTACATCCGGTGGTGCCTCGACTCGTACCAGGACTAGCCTGACGTCGAGACGGTCAACAATACCGTACAGGTGTTCACGAAACCGCTCAGATAGATTGGTCGCATCAAGTATTAGGGGAATTCCTTTTTTTAGCAACTCCCTGAGTAAGAGGTGAATAGCCCGGAAGAGTTGCGAACTCTCTTGGGAGCTATAGCTTGGTGTTGAAAAGAGTATTTTGCGCAGGGCATCGCTTTCGAGAACAAAGAACGGCAGCTTCTCCGCCAACCGTGCACTGAAATAGGACTTCCCCGTGCCCGGCAATCCACTGACAACGACTAGGACTGGTTTTGCCACCGGTTCAGGGAGTTCCCCCAGACTCTCGAGTAACCGTTGGATATCCGAGACCACTTGGGTTTTTTCCACACTATATTATAGTGATTTTTACCCCATATTACTAGATGGTAAGGGAAAAAAGTCTGATATCTCTTTATCGATAGGAATGTCCTTTAATATCTAGCCTTCGGGGTAGAAGGCTACCCCCAGAGTCCCAGTACCACAGGCATATCCCATCAAGGGACTGAACTCGGTCACCCACAGTTCAGCACAGTCGAACTCAGACGATATCCTCTCCTTGAGCATCTCTGCCTGATCCTCAGCATAGACATGCATCACAGCAACATGCAATAGAGAGTTACCTGTCTTTTTCCTTATTTCTTCAATCAATCGCTCCAGTCCACGCTCGCGGTTTCTCACAGCCCCGATAAAATGGGGTGTCCCCGAGGAGAATGTTAAAATCGGCCTGATATTCAGCATCGAGCCAGCCATAGCCGCCACTTTTGGTATACGACCCGAACGATATATATAGCGGATAGTATCCATATAGGCCACAAGATCAACCTCATCCCTCATCTCCTCGGCAGTCTTAAGCACCTCGCCCAGATCTTTTCCCTCTTCAGCAACCCGAGCTGCCTCCAGGGCAACAAAGCCCTCGGCAGCGGCCGCTGTCTGCGAGTCCAATACCTGTATCGATGTCCCGGGGAATTCAGCCTTAGCTTGTTCGGCGGCGTTCTGAGTAACATCATATATCACACTGAGTTTGGCTGATAAGGTGACACACAAGATGTTATCAGCATGCTGGCTGGCCTCACGATAGGCTTCTATGCAGTCCGCCGGTGACGCCGCCGATGTCTTGAAAGCCTTAGGATCGTCGAGAAATAGTTTATAGGCTCCGGACGGGGTTATGTCCACCCCATCCCTGTATACCTTGCCACCGGCATAGAAATTCAGAGGGATGACGCTGATATGATAGCGCTCCACCAGATCCTTGGGGAGACAGGCGATACTATCGGTAACAATGGCCACCTTTTGCAGATTACACCTCTTTGGGACAACAAGAAGCTACGTAATCGCCGGACGACCACCATGTCTCATCCAGTGGTCGAGGAGAGCCGGACCCGACAGTGAAGCGAGTATCAGGAAAACCAAGGCCAGCATGACAGGAAAGCTGAGACTGCCGGCCGAGGCAATTATTATCAGAGTCAATACTTCAGATACAGCCAGCACCACTAACCGGAGATGACGCTGCCTTATCCGGAGAAACATGGCTACTGTTAACGCTAGAACCAGAAAACTCAGGCCGATCCATGGCGCAAACTCATTTAACTGTTTCAGGTTGAAGCGGGTGAATTTATCCTCCAGCTCGGCCGCCACAAACCACCCGACCAAGCTTGGCACCGGCAGTAGCATCAGGGCGCTGTATAACCAGTCGCTGTTAATAACCTTAATCGTTATGTAGCAGATTAACCAGATTACCAGCGGGACATAGAGCAGGATTGTAACCCAGGCCCATCCAATGGGCAGATACAGCAAGAGCAGACCGGTAATCACCACCGGCAGCATGGAATAACCCAACCAGGGGAAAAGCCAGTTTGGCTTGCCGTGACACCAGCCGTAAATAGCAGTGGCAGCCGCCACACCGAGCACCACCGGCAACCAACCAATATTCCACCACTTGAGGGCGAACAGCGCCGCAAAGAAGAGGTGGGGGAGTGCCGCCAGTAAGGCCTGCCGCCAGGTGCCCTGACTATGTGCTTCATATATCTGGCGGGCCACCAGTCTGGCAGAACCCAGCAGCCCGAGACATTTCTCCGCCGCTTCCTCATCCGACAATCCCGCTTCCCTCATCTCCAGGAGTCTCTCCTCAGCGTGTGTCTCCAACTCGCTGATAATCTCCCGCTCAGAAGCAGCGTCCAGTCTCAGATTGTCCTTGACATCCTTCAGGTAGGCATCCACTTCGCTTGCCACTTCAACCACCTCAGCTCAGGATCTCGCCGGCTGGAAAATCAGGTTCATGGCAGCAAAGAAGTCCTGCCATTGTGCTGTCTGCTCGACCAGAATCCGGCAACCTTTTTCAGTGATGTTATAGTACCTCCTCTGCCGACTATTGGAGAGTGTCTGCCATTTCCCCTGTAGCAGACCCGACTTCTCCAGACGATGAAGCGCCGGATACAGGGTGCCTTCCTTGAACCTGAAGTAACCCTGGCTCCTTCCCTCAAGCTCCTGCATGACCTGATATCCATACATCGGCTGCTGACTTATCAGACTCAGCAATAGAGTATCAATATTGCCTTTGATTAAATCCTGCCTTGCTGCCATCTAAGTCACCTCTCCGCTATAGTTAACGTATACATAGAACTACTAGGCATTTATAACACTTTAGCCTAAGCTTGTCAATGGCTGTACTCGTTCATATGCTTAGTGACATCCTGACATTCTGTTATTAGCCTCACACGCCCTGTTCAGTAGTGGTGGCCCCATCCCTGTTTCCCCTTCAGGGAGAACCCCTCAGGGTGTCCCCTTCCCCAGCGGGGAAGGGGACTTTTTTAAAACTTAGAGGGCTTCGCCCTCTACAACTCCCCTTTAACGGTGTTTACAATGATTGCTACCTAAAAGGTTCCGCCTCTCTTAGATCCTCGAGTTGTAGTCACCGCCCAGGCTCTTGATAGAATAGCGCGGCACTTTCTAAGGTGCGAACGACCCCTGCCAAAGAATTACCCCCACACCGTTTTGGGGTGTTCAAGAGGGGTGAAATCTCTCTTGGTGGGGGATTTCAAGGGGGTGTCCCCCTTGGCTTTGTCATCATTCGTAAGGAGAAGCGGAGCAAGAACCAAGCGAAGGTTACTAAAATCAGTGTCACCAGTCTATACTATAATGGCTCATGGCACGTTGGTATCTCCCCATGACATCATTTTCAGATTTTCCAAACTCTCAACAGCCTTTTCTCGTGGTCTCACCTCTATACAGTAGTCCAATACATCAATGTCACGAAGGAGTTCCAGATAATATCCGAAGTCTATAATACCTGTCCCAACCACCCGGTGCGAACGACCTTTGCTATCAAGGTCATGAAGATGAACCTGTCTGACAGCAGAGAGGTTCTCTTTCATATAATGTTGCAATGATTCATTAATGCTACCATCTCTGTTATGGGTTTTTGTTATGTCCCAACATAAACCAAGTTTGCTTTCCGTCAAATACCTTGCTAGTACCTGAAGAACGAAATCTTCGAGTAAATAGTTTTCGATACAAATATATCCCCTACCACGAGCCAGTTCGATGATGCTTTGAAGATTTGTTTCGAGCGCTTTTCTATAGTATCTGATATCAGCCTCAGAAAATCTCATTTCAGGCACAGTATCTGTAGGATAAACTGCGGGATGACCGATATGAATAGTCGTAAGAATCGCCCCTATGTCACCGGCAAATGTAAATAGATCCGCATAATAAACAAGGATACCTTTTCTGATTTGAGAGCTCGGTTCAAGTAAAGAGGCGACATCATCAGGGCCATGAATAACAACTCTGATTCCCAGTTCTTCTCCTCTTCGCCGAATCTCAGCCCTATCTGCAAGGCTAAGGTTCTCGAAAGATAGATGCGGAGATTCCACAGCAACCTGGATGCCGGAAAAACCGTTCCCGGACGCAAATTCGATAGCTTCCACAATTGATTCATCGTAGACTACGTGGTAGCTTAAACGTTCGAGAACCTTTCTATTCACTGGTCACTCCTCACGGACAGGGTTCACATCGCACCTATCTAGGGAGTTGTCCAATCTCCCAAACAAGAAAGGAACCAGCACCTATAATCACATTAATATATTACAGTATACTGGTCCCTTACCTGATTGCTGGCTGAAGAAAATGACTGGGGCGTTACTGGGACTCGTCCTCAAGCACTACTCTGGCATCCACCGCGACAGCACCATCCTTATAGGCAAAGACAGGATTGAGGTCGAGCTCCTTTATCTCAGGATGCTTCTCCACGAAATCAGAGACCTTAAGAATCATGCTCTCCAGATTGGCGACGTCAACAGGTTCCTGTCCACGGTACCCTTCCAATAACGGGTAGCCCTTGATGTCCCGAATCATCTCGGTAGCGTCCCTCTTGACCAGAGGGACAATCCGAAACGAGACGTCTTTCAGGATTTCCACCAGAACGCCGCCAAGGCCAAACATGAGCACCGGCCCGAACTGGGCATCCTTGGACATACCGACGATTACCTCGACTCCGGGACGGGCCATCTTCTGTACTGACACCCCCTGGATTTTCGCCTGAGGATATGCCTTTTTAATAGCTTCCATGATTTCGTCATGGGCTTTGCCGACCTGCTCCGCCGTTTCCAGGCCCAGTTTGACACCACCGGCATCGCTTTTATGCACGACATCGGACGAGGCTATTTTTAATGCAACCGGGAAGCCAAGCTCCTGGCTGATGGAAACCGCTTCATCCCGGGATGTGGCCAATTTGGTATCCACGACGCTTATCCCGGCCTGCTTGAGCACTTCCTTGGCCTCTATTTCTGTAAGCAGGCTTCTACCTTCACCTTTGGCACGACCTATGACTTCCTGCACCGTCATCGACACTATCCTCCAATCTATAATTCAACATTCAATAAATTAGTCTAGCAGATATTACTCCTTTTTGCCAAGCAAATATAATAACTCGCTCTAACCTGACAACTCAGCCTAACACGAAACATCATCAGGCAAGCGCTCAAAGTGCAGACGGAGTACTTTGCCAGTACCGGGTGTAACCTTCACTCTGTCATCTATCCGCCAGCCGACCACCCAGAGAATATGCTGGGATGAGCAGACTACCGGCACCCTCTGGCGCCAGGCACGTGGCACCCGGGCATCAATCATGAATTCACCGAGCTTTTTTACCTGCTCCATGCCAAGCGGTTGAAACCGGTCGCCACGCCGACGAGGGCGTACCACCACTCTGTCACCAACCCTGTCCCAACACAAATAGGCAGTAAAGTTATCTTGTTCCTTTTGCATTTCTACCGGTGTGATGATGGCCGCCTCAACAGACCAACCAGGAAGTAATGTGTTGCCGGGTACTTTCAGGGTGAACTCTCCGGTCAACTTAGGAAAGGGGCAGAGCAGTGACTGGTCGAAACCAAGCAAGTACCGGTTATAGTCTACGGAGAAGAGTAGCCCTCCCGGCAGGCTGAGACGACTTCCCGTCGGTAAGGTCAGACCAGTCAGTACCTCCTCGACATGCCGCGCCTCAACATCTTTGAGGCTACCCAGCAGCTCCCCTATTGCCCTTCGCAGGAGGCTTCTCTGCAGGCCAGTTGCCAGTGCTGAAAAACCATCCCTGTCCAGAATAAAGGTGTCCCCCTGACGTCGGACAGTCTCCTGCCAAGAACAGACACCAAGTTCATCGAGCAAGCCTAGGTCATCATCGGCAATGCGGGCCGTCCGCACCAGGGCATCAACTATTTGCGGATTGTATTCCTGGAGCAAGGGGAGGAGGTGGTGGCGGATTCGGTTTCTCAGGGGTGATAGTGAAAAGTTGGAGGCATCGATTCTGGGCCGGAGCCGGTGCTGTTGACAGTACTCGGCCGTCTCCTGACGGTTCACCTCCAGCAACGGCCGAATGACGGTGAGGCCGCCAGAGCCAGTCTGCCACCGGTTGAGTGGTTGCAGTCCCCGGAGTCCGGTGGTGCCTGTGCCACGGATAAGGTGCATCAACACCGTCTCAGCATGGTCATCGAGCGTATGCCCCACCACCACACGGTCGGTACCGATGGACCTGGCAATCTCGGCCAGGAAAGTATAGCGGACCTCGCGGGCGGACTCCTCCAGCGAGGCGCCTCGTTCGGCGTGGTAACTCTGGACATCACGCTGTTCAATGGTAGCGGGGATATTAAGGCGGTGAGCCAGGTTAGTAACGTAGCGAGCATCTGCTCTGGACTCAGCACCACGGATCTGGTGATCAAGGTGGGCCACATACAGTTCCACCCCTAATTCCTCCTTCAACTCGATAAGTACATGAAGGAGGCAAACAGAGTCCTGGCCACCAGATACCGCCACCACCAGCGGGGTCTTGTCTGTCACCAGGTGATGCCGACCAATGAAGTGGAGCACTCTCCGTTCAAGAGACTGCTGATGTTTCAACCTCTTACTCATCTCGACACTTCGGTAGGTTATGCTCAACACCCGGCACACCTGTGCAGGGGCTACGGCACAGGTAGGACAGGACTTAACCTCGTATCTGGACCTGCTTCCGGGTACTGAGAATGAGCCTGATACGCCGGATTGACACAGGGTATTCGTTAAAGCCCAGAGCAGTGGCGACCTGCTCCGGTCTGCCCGAGCCGCTGTTATCGCAACGTAATTTCATGCCGATAGTGCAATGTAAGCCATTCCATCCCGTCAGCCAGATATCATCAATCAAAGCCCTCAGGTCATAGCTCCGTCGCCCGGTATCCCTCATGTGATACCACGGCAGACGCTCCAGTGACAGCAAACCAGAAATAGCCGCTTCGATTTCCTCGGTACCGTGGTCGGTTTCGATATCAACTTCATACTCGGCAAAGCGGACCTGTGATTGCAGCGAAGGTATTCCCGGAGCAATTGGGTAGACCTCCAGTACCCTCATGCCCGATGGTAGCCGCTGGTTTACGGCAGACGTGAACCAGTGTGGCGAGACCTGACCGGTAAGCACGATATCCATCAACTCGACATCACTGGTTATACCCACTGACAATGGGGCTGCCAGCGATATCCGTGGGTGGGGGCTGAACCCTTCGGAATAAGCCAGCGAAATACGAGCACGACGGAGTGCCCTTTCCCATAGCCGGATTATGTCCAAATGTGAGATAAACTTCAGCTCCTCACTCCGGCTAAACCTGATTCGAAGACGCTGCATATCCCTCCTTGGTCACCAGGACTTTCTCAATCTTAACTCCCCGCATATCGGTGATGATTATTTTCAGACCCTTATATCGAAGTTGCTCGTTAAGCTCGGGTATTCGCCCCAGAAGATGCAGGATGAAACCGGCCACTGTCTCGTAGTCGTCATCTTCAGGAAGCCCCAGTTCCATCTCCTCATTGGCTTCCTCGATACGCATGCCACCGTCAACCTCAAAGGTATAGGCATTGATCGCCTCGAAGTCCTTTTCCACCGCCGCCAGTTCATCTCCAACGGGTCCGACCACCTCCTCCATCAGTCGACTGAGACTGACGATGCCAGCAGTACCGCCAAACTCGTCAACCACCACGCACACCCGATAGTTTTTATCACGCATCTCAGCAAAGAGTTCCCCGACGCGTTTCGTCTCCGGGGTGAAATAAGCGGGACGGAGTAAATCGTCAATAATACTCTCCGTACTTATGGTACCCCTGGCCTGGGCCATAAGCACATCCTTTATGGAAAGGATGCCGATAACGTTGTCCATATTCTCCTGAAAGACCGGGAAACGGGATAAGGGCGACTCAGCATAGAGGGCCAGGAAGTCTGAGACCTTGGAGCCCTGCTCGATGCACACCACCTCAGGCCGCGGCACCATGACCTCCCGGACCGGTCGGTCACCAAACTCGAAGACCTTGTGCAGCATTTCGGCCTCACTTTCCTCGACCTCCCCCTCGCTGCGTCCTACCGATATCATCATGCGGATTTCCTCCTCACCCGCTAGAGACCGATACGTTGGCCCACCCCCCACCAGCCGGCTGAATCCGGAGGCAATCCAGCTCAACACCCAGATAAGGGGGCTGAACAGCCAGGAAAACCACTCGATTGGCCGGACAAATGCCCGGGAAAGTCCGGCGGCGTGGTGGGTGGCTATTGTCTTCGGGGTGGTCTCGGTGAATATCAGCAGCACGACCGTCACACTAGCAGTAGCAATTATAACCCCTTGATCCTGCCCCCATTGCGAAACCGCCAGGGCCGTAGCCAGGGCGGCAGCAGCAGTATTTACCAGATTGTTACCCAGCAGGATAGTAGATAGCAGCCTCTCAGGTTTCTCTACTAGACGGGCAACCCGTTCTGCACCCTTCTCCTTGGTATTGACGGCATGCCGTAACCTCACCCGCCGTAGTGAGATAAAGGCGGTTTCCGAGCTGGAGAAAAAAGCCGACAGTACCAGGCAGATGAACAGCAGCACCAGATACAGTATTACTGTGCCGGATGACATTTAGCATCACCTCTCTGTGACTAGGATTCAGTGAATATATTAGTCAATGATAACATCGGCTCTCAGGGGTGTCAAAATAGATTTTCCGCATATGTTATAATCGAACCGTATGAAAGTCCTCGGGATTGAGACCTCCTGCGACGAGACCGCTGCTGCCGTCGTCGAGGACGGCTGCCGAATCCTGTCCAACCAGATTGCCTCCCAGGTAGATATCCATGCCCGCTACGGCGGTATTGTCCCTGAGGTCGCTTCGCGGCAGCACACCCTGAGCATTATGCCCATCATCGAACGGGCGATGAGCGAGGCCAGGGTTACCTGGGATGACCTGGACGGCATTGCCGTCACCATAGGTCCCGGACTGGCCGGCTCACTGCTGACCGGCGTCAATGTCGCCAAGGCAATCAGTTTGGGTCGTGGGTTATCAATCACCGGCGTCAACCACCTCGAGGGCCACATTTACGCCAACTGGCTCACTGGTGACAGCCTCGACCTGCCACTGGTCTGCCTCATCGTTTCCGGAGGTCACAGTGACCTGGTGCTGGTCAAGGGGCACCACGACTACGTATTGCTGGGTCAGACGAGGGACGACGCCGCCGGGGAGGCCTTCGACAAGGCATCACGGCTGCTCGGCCTCGGTTACCCGGGTGGTCCGGCTATCGAGCGGGCGGCGAGGTCAGGTACCGTCTCTATCCCGCTACCCCGCGCCTGGCTCAGGGGTAGCCACGACTTCAGCTTCAGTGGCCTCAAGACTGCCCTGCTGAGACTGGTCGAAGATGGCAAGATTACGTCGGCGCAGGACGCTGCCGCCAGCTTTCAGGAAGCGGTGGTGGATGTTCTGGTGACGAAAACGGTGGCGGTTGCCCGCGAGTATCATGTCAAGCAGGTCCTGCTCGCCGGCGGTGTCGCCGCCAATAGTCGCCTCCGTCAGTCCCTGACCGAGGCATCGCCACTGCCAGTTCTCGTCCCCGAGCCGATACTGTGCACGGATAACGCTGCTATGATTGCCGCCTGCGGCTACTTCCAGTTCCGCGCCGGCAAGACGGACAGCTTGGACATGGACGTCATCCCCAACCTCAGACTGACATGAACCAACCAGCAACCTGCCAATAATAAGTCCGCCTTCATTTGCTCGCGGAGACAAGAGCTAACGAAATCATTTTATCGCGTAGGTATTCAGACTTACCACTTGTGGCATACTGATTCCGTATCTCAGACAGCATATCCATCTTCGGAGAATATACTGTCCATATCACGATGATAATTAGACCCGTCTATATTTCGAGGCTTCCATTCCGCTTCTGGTTACATCGTCATCTGATAACTTCTCACTGGTAAGTTATCAGATGTTGAACCTACTCCCGCTTAATCTGATTAAACCTTAGCGAAACGGTCTGATAAGTGAAGTAAATGCAGGGTGCAGAATCCACCGAAACCGATATGCCAGAATATGGTCGCAACAATGTACGCACCATCTGAATAGGCAGCGGCTGTAAGGATTAGCGATAACAGAGCCAGCCCGGCCACAACCCAGGCCATGATAAACAGTATAAGGCTATTTCTAAACCATTTAGAGAGATAAAGCAGGGTGAAACAACCGGTTATCCCGAGGAATATGGCGTCACAAACCGCACCGAAAGCTGCCAAACCATTGTTGCTCATAGCTACAGCATACAAGATGAGAGCCAGTCCGAGGCAGCCGGCAACAACCCAGGCTGAGATAAAGTAGATCTTCTCCATGATACTCATGTCTTTCAAGTTGCACCTCCAGATACATTTTGGATCAGCGGTCAGTGTATCTTTTCCGATTTTGAACTCAAGTACGCACATTCTATCAAGTGAACAAATTAAAAGCAAGCGACATGGCCTGCTATCTACAGGCAACAGCGATCACAGCAACCCTGTGTACACAGAGTCTGGTAGATGTGCAGCAGTCCCTGCTGCCGCCGGGCCGAGTTGACAATGCGACGTCCTATCCCCAGCTGGGACATCATGTGTCTCACCAAGGCATTGTCTGATAGTTTCGGATACTGCCGGTATATATCCCGTACCGCGATGGCTAGCTCCGGCCTACCGTCAGACTTACTCCAAGCATATGTGAAGGGCAGGAGAACATTGACGATGATATCGGACGCCCGGCCTTTACCAAGAATGGTCGGGCTCGCTGTCTGGTTGTCCACGCCAAAATCGAAATGGCATGCCCAGTAGCCATCGGCCGTTACTATTAAACCTTCTTCGAGCCGGTGCCAGTCCCGGCAAGACACGAAAAACCCAGCACAATTACTACAGAGCCCAGACATTAGCCCCTCATTCCGGTAACGGGTAACCAGATAGCTCATTGCCACCAGACGGCGCAGTGGCGAGTTGTACGGTCTCGTGCAGGACAGATGCCACACATTCGATGACATCTCACGACCGTCACAGTATAAAGACCAAAGTCTTTCGATGCTTTTAACATATCGGTGAGCAGGTATATCCTGACGGTACGTGCTGCCTCTCTGTGCAGGCAGCAGCCCGGCGGTACCCAGCAGCCGGACCTGCAATTGGACAAGGCATTCTTCATCCGAGGTAGCCTCGCTAGCTACCGCTTCCAGTGTCGCAAGCGGCAGCCTTTCCGCCAGCTCAAGAAAGGGACCCTTGTTTCGAGAGTAACCCAGGGCACCCATCATACCCCGGTAAAGTGACTGGCTGGCGCTTATCTGCATCAGGTCAGTCTGAAATCCGGTAGCCTTGGCGAGGAAGCGCTCATCACCAGCCTGGTCGAGGAAATCCGCCAGCACCTCCGCAGTCTTACCTGAGATACCTCCTGCACACGGCGTGGGCGGTGCCGGGGGATGTAACGCAGTTGAACGGCCTTCTACCAGAGCTAGTTTATTAGCATTCAGGGCAAGCACCGGAACCGTACTGCCATCACAAAGACTGGTGGTGATCTCGTCATCATGCCACACCACATGCAGGACTACCCGGTTGTAGGCAGGGTCAAGGTGATGTCGATGCAACTTCCAATCACTCGATCTGACGTGGACCTCGATATCCCCCTTCTTCAACCGACCACCGGTAGCGATGACCGCGTCCTGGAAGTCCGCCCCCCACCCATCATTATGCCTCCCCGGATAGACAATCTCTACCGGTTCACCCTGCTCGGTGGTCAGCACCGTACCATTCTGCACCTGACTCTGCCAGGCAGCGACAACGTCTTTCTCCAACAGCTTGATCATTATCCTCGCTCCCCGGCCAATCTCTCCCCAGCAACCACCCATATTCCGTGCGACGAAGCTACTTCCCCTTCCAGTCAGGCTTCCGCTTCTCGACAAAAGCCCGGGCTCCTTCTCTGGCATCTTCGGTGCCCCTGAGAGAAGCCGCCAGGTCCCTCACCAGTTGATCGGACTCCGCTATGGTTAAGTCGTAACCCCTGATAAGTCCCTCTTTGGCCGCCCTGACCTGTAAAGGCCCCGCTTCACAGATAGTCTCGGCCCATTGTTTCGCAGCCGGCATCAGCCGGTCCCGCGATACAACCTCATTCACCAGACCGATACGATATGCCTCCTGGGCATCTATTTGTTTGCCCGTGAGTATCATCTCGGATGCGATAGCCCTGGGAATAAACCTGGGTAATCTACTGACACCTCCGCCACCGGCTATCACACCCACCTTTATCTCCGGTAGACCCAGACGAGAATTGTCGGCAGCTATTCTGATATCACAGGTCAGGGCAAGCTCCAAACCCCCACCGAGACAGTAGCCATGTATGGCCGCAATCAACGGTTTCCATATGTTGTCACCACGCACCCGCTCCGCCCTGTCATCTCTCGCTCCAGGCTGCCTGTCAAGAAAACCCGTAATATCAGCCCCGGCGGAAAATGCCCTGTCGCCGGCACCGGTGATGATGGCCACCCAGAGCTCAGGGTCATCACGGAATCTTAACAGAGCCTCGTTCATCGCCCGACCCTGCTCGGCGTTGATCGCGTTCAACTTCTCGGGACGGTTCATCGTGATAATGGCAAACCTACCTTCTTTTTCAAAATCAACCGACATGTCCAACCTCCGTATTATTTGTTACCCGTTAGATAATCACCAATAAGTATAGCCCAATTTACTCGGCTATGACAGCTACTGGCGGTTTGCTACCAATCCCTCCATACCAAAGCGCCAGGGCCTAACCCAAGATTACAATGTCTCCGGCTGACCAGTCCGGCTGCCCAGTTCGTGCCGGAAAGCCCTGAAAGCAGGCTCGTCAAAGAGGACAAAGACCACTCTCTCCAGAGCACTCCCCCCAACTGAATACTGCATGACTTCATCAATCATTATACGAGCGCACTCACCGAGAGGAAAACCACCCACCCCGGTACCCAGGGCAGGAAAAGCGATGGTTCTGATACTAAGCTCGTCGGCACGGATAAGGCTGTTCCTCGTCGCCTGCCGTATTTTCTCAGCGTCGGTCCGCAGGTCCTGTCCCATCACGGCTGCATGAATAACATACCTGGCCGGCAAATTACCGGCGGTGGTAGCGACCGCTTCTCCCACCGGTATCGGGCCTTTCGACATTGCCTCCACCTCTATCTCACGGCCACCGGAGCGTTTCAGGGCACCGGCGACACCACCACCCATCCACAGCTGGTCATTGGCGGCGTTCACCACCGCATCAACCGCAATCTGAGTGATATCTCCCTGACGAACCTCAATTCTGACCAGTATCCACCCTCCACACAAAGATTTCTCGGAATTCCCTTTTCAGTACCAACCGAAATAATACACGGAATCGTGTAAGCTGTCAAGGTCGGAACGCCGTTTACAGTTATGTCGACACTATGTTATAATCAATTGACCTGAAACAGGACATAACCCACAGGAGTACAGTTTGGACAAAACGAAAAAACAAGAAATTATTAGAGATTACGAGCAACACGAAGGCGATACCGGGTCAACCGAGGTTCAGGTAGCCCTGCTTACCGAGAGGATAAACCAGCTGACGGGGCATATGGTGGCCAATCGGCACGACTACGGTACGCAACGTGGTCTGCTCAAATTAGTAATACAGAGAAGAAGACTTCTCTCCTATCTCAGTAAGGAGGATGTTGGCCGGTACCACAAGCTGATCAAGAGCCTTGGTCTACGCAAGTAGGTCCGGCATGAGGAGGCATGAACTTTTGTTAGCAACCCAAATATTTGAGTGTGAGGTTGGTGGTAGAAAACTAGTAATCGAAACCGGGAAGCTGGCTACCCAGGCAGATGGAGCAGTAACCGTCACCTATGGTGAGACCGTTGTTCTGGTCACCGGCTGCGTTGCCGACCAGCCTAGGGAAGGCGTCGACTTCCTGCCACTAACCATTGATTATGAGGAGAGACTCTATGCCGCCGGCAAGATTCCCGGCGGCTTTATCCGGCGAGAGGGCCGCCCCAGTCAGGAAGCAACCCTGACCAGCCGACTTACCGACCGACCACTACGCCCTCTCCTACCCAAAAAATGGCGACGGGATATCCAGCTTATTATTACTGTCCTTTCGGCTGACCAGGAAAACGAGCCCGATATACTGGCCCTTATCGGCAGCTCCGCCGTCATGTCGATGTCCGAGGTTCCGTTCGCCGGCCCGGTTGGTGCCGTTCACGTTGGCTATATCAACAATGAACTGGTATTGAACCCGACCCTAATCGAACTGGAAGGTTCCAAGCTCGACCTTATCGTCGCCAGTACCAAAGACGCCGTCGTCATGGTAGAAGCCGGAGCCAGCGAGATTTCCGAGGAAATCGTGCTCCGAGCGGTAGAATTCGGTCACGAGGCCAACCAGGCTATTATTCGAATTCAGGAAGAGCTCCAGCAGACCTGCGGCAAGCCCAAGGAGGAGGTCCCGGCTGGCATTAAGGTCAGCCCCGAGGTTACCGCCGCCATCTTGCCAGTCCTGGATACCAGGCTTGACCAAGCCCTGTACCAGCCAGAGAAACCGCATCGGGAGCAGGCGCTCTCTGAACTCAAGGCAGAGATTGTCGACCAGTTCGGGGAACAGTTCCCCCTAGAAGAGCTACTGGCCGCCTTTGAAGAGGTAATGAAGGCTGGCATTAGGAGTAATATACTAGACCGAGAACAGCGCCCCGGCGGACGGGGCCTGGATGAGGTACGCCCCCTGCACTGCGAAGCCGGACTCCTGCCACGTACCCACGGTTCCGCCCTGTTCAGTCGCGGTCTTACTCAGGTACTAACGATTGCCACGCTGGGGTCTGTCAAGAAAGAACAGATGCTTGATGGTCTGGGGATTGAGGATTCAAAGCGTTTTATCCACCATTATAATTTCCCGCCGTTTTCTACCGGTGAAGTGAAACGGGTTGGCGGTCCGGGCCGCCGCGAAATCGGTCACGGTGCCCTAGCCGAGCGAGCCCTGCTGCCGGTCCTACCCAGAGACGAAGACTTTCCCTACACAATCCGTCTCGTTTCGGAGGTCCTCAGCTCCAACGGCAGCACCTCCATGGCCAGTGTGTGCGCCAGTAGTATGTCACTGATGGATACCGGAATACCGGTCACCAGAGCGGTTGCCGGGATAGCCATGGGACTAGTCACCAATAAGGACGGCCGTTACGTTGTCCTGACCGACCTCGAAGGGATCGAGGATGCCTACGGTGATATGGACTTCAAGGTAGCCGGGACAACCGAGGGTATCACCGCGTTGCAGATGGACACGAAACTACACGGTATCAGTCTGGATATCGTTAAATCGACACTGAATCAGGCTCGACCTGCCCGCCTCTTCATCCTCGATACCATGCAGAAGACGATAAGCACCAGCCGAACTGAGGTCAGCCGTTACGCACCGCGCATGTACAAGATACAAGTCAGCACCGACAAGATCGGTACTGTCATCGGCCCGGGCGGTAAGACAATCCGGTCAATCATTGATGAGACCAAGACAACGGTCGATATCGACGACAGCGGCCTCGTCATCATCGGCGCCACGGATGAGGCGGCTGCCAACCGCGCCATAGAGATAATTGAAAACCTGACCAAGGAAGTGGAGGTCGGCAGTATCTACACCGGAAAAGTGACCCGCCTGCTTAGCTTCGGCGCCTTTGTCGAGATTCTACCCGGTAAAGAAGGCATGGTCCACATCAGTGAACTGGCCAACTATCGGGTACCCAACATCGAAGACGAAGTCAAGGTCGGTGACGAAATCACGGTAAAGGTAATCAAGAACGAAGACGGCAAAATTGGACTGTCACGAAAGGCCGTCTTTGAAAAAGCGTCGCATACGACCGAAGGCGGTCACGGACCATCACCTTCTCGAAATTACCCACCCCGCAATCGAGACAATCGCCCCCCTAAGCGCCACCAAGTGGCCAAGGACCGCTGGCAGCGTTAGACACAGGAGTCCGCCCATGAAGATACGAGTAGTTGTCCAGGGGGCGCTGGGCAGAATGGGGAAAGAGGTAGTTAGTGCCCTCTGCCAGGAACCAGAAACAGAGATTGTTGGGGCTACGGAGTTAGCCGTAACAACAGACTCACTGGTGCTGCCCGGTGGCTCGAAAAGCATACCCCTCTCCACCGACCTGAACCAGATTCTGACCGAGACGCAGCCCGATGTCCTGGTAGATTTCAGTACCGCCGCAGCCGCCATGTCGGCAGCACGTCTTGCCACCGAGAAGGGCGTTAATCTAGTAATCGGTGCTACTGGATTCAGCCCCGAGGACCTCGATGAAATCGACCGGCTGGTGCAGGCTAGTGGGGTCGGTGCCGTAGTGGCACCCAACTTCGCCCTGGGAGCGGTGCTGATGATGCACCTGGCCAAGATGGCCGCCCCATACCTTGACTACGCTGAGATTATCGAGCTCCATCATGATAAAAAAGCAGACGCTCCATCGGGGACATCTCGGTTAACTGCCAAGGAGATGGCTGAAGCGCGGGGAAAAGCGTTCTTGCAGCCGCCGGCATCAAATAACGAGGCCGAGAGCCGGGGCGAGACCACCGATGGTATCGCCATCCACAGTGTACGATTGCCCGGTCTGATGGCACACCAGGAGGTAATCTTCGGAGCAGCCGGGCAGACACTGAGGATAAGGCACGACCAGATTAGCCGCGAGGCTTTCATGCCGGGTATTATCCTGGCAGTAAAAGAGGTAGTGAAACGAAAGGGACTGACACGCGACTTACCTGCTCTACTAGACCTATAGGAGACACCATGAGTGAATACCGGGTGGCCATTGTTGGCGCCACCGGACTTGTTGGACAAGAGTTTATCAATGTACTGGAACAGCGTGACTTCCCGATGTTATCGGTAAAGCTGCTGGCATCGGACCGTTCCGCTGGCAGGAAGCTTTTTGTCCGCCACCAGGAAATAGAGGTCGAGGAGACCGTTCCCGAGTCCTTCGAGGGTATTGACATCGCCCTCTTCTCAGCAGGAGGTGATACCAGCCGCCACTTCGCCCCGATAGCGGCGAAGGCGGGGGCCGTGGTTATCGATAACAGTTCTGCCTGGAGAATGGAGAAAGCTGTGCCTCTGGTGGTGCCCGAAATCAACCCGGAGGACTGTAAATGG
Organism: Dehalococcoidales bacterium; assembly: GCA_020342155.1. Lineage (GTDB taxonomy): Bacteria > Chloroflexota > Dehalococcoidia > Dehalococcoidales > Fen-1064 > W589. The sequence goes on along the minus strand of CP070842.1, from coordinate 503,900 downwards.
CACAAGGGCATTATTGCCAATCCTAATTGCTCAACGATTCAGATGGTGGTAGCCCTGTACCCGCTCCACAAGGTCAATCCTATCAAGCGTATCATCGTCGATACCTACCAGTCAGTGTCCGGCGTGGGCGGTGCCGCGGCATTGGAGGAGCTGACGACACAGGCCAGACAGGTACTGGGGGGCGAGCCGACCGTACCTCACGTCTTCCCCCACCAGATAGCCTTCAACGTACTACCGGAGATAGACGTCTTTCTTGACAATGACTACACCAAAGAAGAGTGGAAGATGTTGGAGGAGACTAGGAAAATAATGCACGCCGACACTATCGCTGTCTCAGCCACCTGTGTGCGGGTGCCGGTGTTCATTGGCCATAGCGAAGCGGTGCATGTGGAGTTCTCCCACCCGATGACGCCTGACGAGGCCCGGCAGATTCTCGCCCGGGCTCCAGGGGTCAAGGTGCTGGATGATAACTCGGTCAGTCTCTACCCGACAGCCTGGCAGTCTGCGAGAACAGATGATGTTTTCGTCGGACGCATCCGGCAGGATGCCTCCCATGCTAATGGTCTGGCGATGTGGGTAGTGGCCGATAATTTGCGTAAGGGCGCTGCTCTGAACGCGGTGCAGATTGCCGAAGAGGTCATAAAGCAAGGTTGCCTGTCCTCTGGAGGTTAAGGAAATGAAAGTGCCGGGACGATTACTGACAGCCATGGTAACCCCCTTCGACGAGAAGGGAGAGGTTGACTACGAACAGGCGAAGAAGCTGGCATCGGCCCTGCTCGACTCGGGTAGCGACGGCCTGGTGGTAGCCGCTACTACCGGGGAAGCGCCGACGCTGACCTGGGAGGAAGAGCTACGCCTTTTTGAAGAAGTGAAATCGGTCGTCGGTGACCGGGGAGACATTGTTGCCTACACCGGCAGCAACAGTACCGCCGAGGCGGTAGAAGCAACCGAGGGGGCGGAGAAAATCGGGGTTGATGCCTGTCTTTCGGTCGTTCCTTACTATAACAAGCCTAATCAGGAAGGCATCTACCAGCACTTCAAGGCCATCGCCGAGAGCACCAGTCTACCCATCATTATGTATAATATCCCTTCACGCGTGGTCATCAACATGGAGCCGGAGACCATGGCCAGGCTGAGCCAGATAGAGAATATCATCGGGGTGAAAGAGGCCAGTGGCAATATGGAACACGTAGCCAAGACTATCAGCCAGACCAGGGAAGGCTTCTTCATCTGGAGCGGTAACGATAACGATACCTTCTCCATCATGACGCTGGGAGGCTACGGCGTTATCGCCGTCACCACCCATCTCGTCGGGAAACAATATAAACAGATGATGGACCTGTTGCTCAGCAGTAAGACTGCCGAGGCAGCGGCCATTCACCGCAACCTTGTCCCGCTGGTGAACGCGATGTTTTGCGCACCCAGCCCAGCCCCGGTGAAGTACGCCCTCAACCACATCGGCTTCAGGGTGGGCAAACCACGCCTGCCACTCACCGAAGCGGATGAGAAATCGGCAAGTACAATCAGAGATACGCTAAAGAACTACGAAATTGACCTCAAGGTGTAGCAGAGTGAACCAAGAGGGGCCTGAGGCCCCTCTTCTTCTTACACAATTCCCTTCTCTTTACGCTAATAAGCACAGATAGGTTCCCATACAAGCTAAAGACGCATAGCCGAGAAAGTACACTATGGATTCGACGCTGGAAAGAATCAGACAATTTTCTACTAACCAATATTCAAATGAAAATAGATTGAATGCCCGCATACAGATCTATGATTTCTGCGAACGCAAGAATAACTGGCATGAATGGGTATTTGATAATCTGGATTTTGACAACGTGGCAAGAGTCCTGGAACTCGGATGTGGCAACGGTATTTTATGGAAAAAGAATATTCACAGAGTACCTGAAAATGCACGCATTATCTTATCAGATAATTCCCAGGGCATGGTTGATGCTGCGCGAGAAGCATTAGGAAGACACCATCACCAGTTCGAGTTCGAGGTTATCGACGCCTGTCAGGTCCCACTCAAAGATAACAGCTTTCAGATGATTATTGCCAATCACATGTTATACCACATAGAAAGCAAGCAAAAGGTATTTTCTGAAATAGACAGTTTATTGACAGGTAATGGATTTGCCTACGCTTCCACGTTAAGTACCAGGAATCTTTACGAGCTTATTGATATTGTCAGTGAGTTTAATAATAGTCTACTATTTGATAATACCCAGACTATCCAGAACTTCAACCTGGAAAATGGTGAAAATATTCTATCCGATTATTTTAGGGTTGCAAACAGTGACATCTATCAGAATGACATTGTTATCAAGAAAACCGAGCCGTTAATATTATATCTGGCATCATGTTATTCAATGGAACAACTAAATGTATTAGTTAGTAATTATATTGATTTCAGTAGTTATTTAGAATCAGTTATTAAAAAAATCGGCGAAATTAGAATAACCAATAAAAGTGTCTTGTTTAAGTTTGGGAAGAAATAGGGGCTGTACCTTGGCAGCGGCTGACTTTCGTTTCGCTGAATTGAAACAACTCTTTCTGAAATGTATAGAAGGGATGCCAGGGACTAATCCCTCCACAGGCACAACTGGACATGACAGACGACCCAACGCTCATTTGTGCTTGACAAATACGCACGATGAGTTATAATCCAATTAAACGTATTAGCGCAGGCTAAAACAATAATGACGACAACACGGATAACCCCGGATAATACCGAAGAACAGGCGGCTTTTTTCGCCGCCCTTTCTGACCCTACCCGTCTCAAGCTGTTCAAACTCCTTTGTCAACAGCGTACGCCTGATGCCCTTTGCGTCAATGCTCTCGCATCTCTTCTGGGGGTGACTCAGTCGGCCGTTTCCCAGCACCTGCGCGTCCTAAAAGGTGTCGGTCTGATTAAGGGAGAAAGACGCGGTCACAACGTTCACTACTTCGTGAACCAGGAAGCTCTGAAACAATACCAGAGCCTTCTTTCGACGGTACTGAAGACATAAAGAAATCCGTTCGCTACCGAAATAGTACTCTTTTTCGAGTGTGATATATAAGTATACGCTAATATACTTATATATCCTGAAGCAGAGAACTAATAAGCTGTCCAACCCCACCCTAAACTAATATAAAGGTCCCCCAACCGACTTGACTAGTAGTGCCAGTGGGTCTACGATTAATGTATTAGCAATCACTTATATATTAGGAGGAGAAAGATGTGTCACACAAATGAACACGGCTGCGGACATCAAGCACACCACGCCCCGCGTGGTGGAGGGCATCATCAACAAGGTTGCTGTGCGGGAGGCCTCGGACATCGGCGTTTTTTCACCAAGGAAGAGACCGTTGCTCAGCTTGAAGAGTACCTCGGTTCTCTCAAGGCAGAAGCTAAAGGGCTGGAAGAACACATTGCCGAATTGAAGAAGTAGGGCTGAAAATGGAAACCAAGACGGCCATTAAAATCGAACACCGGTTTTGTGTCTACCGGTGCTGAAGAGATTCCTGAGAGGTAATTGAAGAGGAGCCTCTTTCCTGGGGAGTAAGTTCACGACGGTCAGGTTGCTCGTATCTCTACCTTTAGTTATAATCTCATCAAAGATATTGGGGGACTACCTGACCAGGAGAAATTATAGACTCGACCAGCCCTCATAGCAGGAGAAAACATGGCTATCATCAGGGCAGCCACTGAGAAAGACATTCCGCGTGTCCTCGACCTCTACCGCGAGCTGGTCATAACCACCTCGGAAATAGAACAGAAGCGGAATCTCTCTCTAAAAGAATATCTACAGGTCTATGAACAGATTAAGGCCATGCCCGATCACGAGCTCCTAGTTGCCGAGGATGAAGGTGAGGTTATCGGGAGTGTGGTACTGCTTATCGTACCAAACCTGTCTCATGGTGCCTCACCATGGGCCGTTGTCGAGAATATCATCGTTACCCAAAAGCACCGGAGGCGGGGTGTGGGTAGACAATTGATGGAATACGCTATTACCCGTGCCCGGGAAGCTGGATGCTATGAAATCCAGTTGAGCAGTAATAAGAGGCGGCGGGGCGCACACCGGTTCTATGGTGGACTTGGTTTCCAGGCCGAAGCCCACGGGTTCCGCCGCTATTTCTAGCAGCTGGTCACATGATGGCACGGCGAATGATGGTCTGCTCACGTGCCGAACCCACGGAGATGATGTCTGCCGGACAGGAGAGAAGCTCCTCAATACGGGCAACATACTGCCGTGCCTCCGGCGGTAGCTGCTCGAACTGCCTGATATCGGAGGTAGGGACCTGCCATCCCGGTAGTTCTTCATAAACTGGCCGACACCTTGCCAGAACGGCCAAACTGGCCGGGAAGTTGTCGATTATTGCACCGTCCAGCTCATAGCCGGTACATATTTTCAGACTGGGCAGGACATCGAGAATGTCAAGACGGGTAATTGCCAGACCGGTGCAGCCATTTATCCGCTGGGTGAAGCGAGCTACCACGGCATCGAACCAACCACAGCTGCGGGGACGGCCGCTGACAACGCCGTATTCATAAGCCCGCTCTCGAATCATGTTACCGGTCTCCTTTTCCATTTCGGTGGGAAAGGGACCAGCGCCCACCCGGGAGCAGTAAGCCTTATATATTCCCAGCACGTAGTTTATGCGGGTCGGCCCGAAACCGGCGCCGATGGAGGCTTCCCCTGCCAGTGGTGAAGACGAGGTGGCAAAGGGATAGGTACCGAAATCTGGGTCAAGGAGCGCTCCCTGGGCACCCTCCATCAACACCTTATTACCACGCTCCAGTGCTTCGGCTATCATCAGGGTTGTTTCGCGGATACGCGGTGCCAGACGCTCTCCGTATTCACAATATTCCTTGAAAATATCATCCAATGATAACGGCTCGGCTCCGAAGACCTTGGTGATAATGGCATTCTTGTATTCAAGGATATGTTCCAGACGTTCACGAAAAGCCTCCCTATCCAGCAGGTCCCCAGCCCTGATTCCTACTCTGGCTATCTTGTCGGAAAATGCGGGGCCGATACCCTTGCGGGTAGTGCCGATAGCTCTGCCACCCCGGGCCTCCTCCTCAAGACCCTCAATCACCAGATGGTATGGCATTATCAGATTGGCACGATCACTGATGTATAAACGTGAAAGGTCAATGCCACGCTGCCTAAGTGAATCCATCTCCGCCAACAATACAGCCGGGTTGATTACCACGCCATTACCCATGATACAGGTGACCTGTGGATAGAAGATTCCGGAAGGGACCAGTCTCAGGGCGAACTCACCCAAGGGATTAACCACGGTGTGACCGGCGTTGTCTCCTCCAGAGAAACGGACCACCATGTCCGACTTCTCCGACAGCATATCAACAATCTTACCCTTCCCCTCGTCACCCCACTGGCCTCCGACAACAGCAACAACCGACATTGTCCTCTCCCTTTATCCAGTTTTTGTTTGACGCCAGACATTACGCAGCCGCTGAACGACAGTGATAAAACTAAGCGCGGCAATGACTGACAGGATAATCAGTAGAGCCTCGCCAACCTGGCTGAGCAGCAAGCCCAATGCCAGAAGAACGACCCTCTCGGCACGTGTAAAAATACCGACCTCACACTCAAGCCCCATCGCTTCGGCCCTGGCCCGGATATAGCTTACCAGCAACGACATCAGCCAGACAACACCAACTACTACAACCCCAGCGGTGGACTGCTCAAGCGTATAAAAAACGAGAAGACCAAGCAGCACCACAGCCTCACCAGCACGATCAAGGGTGGAGTCAAGGATGGCACCGAAACGGGAAGTACTACCTGTATGGCGTGCCAGGGCTCCGTCAATAATATCAAAGAAACCACCCACCAGCACGACAAATCCGGCGACGAACGGGTGTCCGATACCAGCCAACACCCCGGCTCCGATAGCTATGAGAAATCCGAGCCAGGTTACCGTATTGGGTGTTATTCCAGTCCTGGCCAGCAGACGAACCACCGGCTGAGTAAGGTAGAAAGCCAGATTCTTACGGACACTGGCTAAAGTTGTCATTGACTGCTACTTCCCCGAACCCGGTCGATTGTCCTCTGATAGAAATCCATCAACCTACGGCTAACGACCTTCCAATCGTAATCCTTTGATTTGACCTTTCCCCTAGCTCCCATCTGCTGCCGGAGTTTTTCGTCATTTAATAGTGTAAGTAAAGCCTGAGATAACTCTTGGTAGTTGCGTGGTGGAACCAGTAGACCATCCTCACCATGATCTACAACACCGGCATAACCCGGTATGCTGGTTGTCACAACCGGCGTGCCGGTCGCCATTGCCTCAAGTAGGATAAGCCCCTGGCTTTCACGGCCTGTCGCTGGAACAGAAAAAATGTCGGCTGTCTTATAATACCGGGGCAAGTCCTGATAAGACGCGAAGCCAACAAACACGACATCCTCCAGGCCGACCTTTCTGACCCACCGCTCGTATCTCCGACGCAGCCTGGTTCCGCGACCGACGACGATCAACCTCACATCAGGCATCTCACGCTTCACCAGCAGAAATGCATTAAGCAGGTAATTCAGACCTTTACGGAACTCAAGTCGACTGACGAATAGGATATTCTTCTTGCTGTCTAAATACTGCTCAAGCGGCTCCACATCGTCAGTGAAGCGTTCCGTGTCAACGCCGTTAGGGATAATCTCAAATGGTCCCGGGATATACCGGCTATGGTAGGACAGGGCCGCCTGTGACACGACAATCTTACCGTGGAGCTTGTGCAATCGCCGACGAATCAGCCAGGTACTGATAGGTTTTCCCCAGTTATAACCGGGTTTGCCCTCGGCCGCATGAAAGGTCCCCACGTTGACGGCATCCGAAAAACGGAGCACCGCACTGCATAGCATCGGCATAAACGGCTCATGAAGGTGGATAAGCTCAAACTTCTCTCTGGCGACTACCTCTTTTATAGCCGGGGCAAGATGTAGCGAGATAGGGACACGAATTATCGACTCACTACTGGGTATAGGCCAAGGTCTGCCGATGGGGATAAATCTATCACCGAACTCCTGAATTGGCCTGGATGCCGGAGCAATTACCCTCACATCGTGCCCCATCTGGGTATACTGTCGTTCCAGAGCGGAGATGTGATTGGTCACCCCACCCGGATGAGCGAAATCATAAGGAGCAACCAATGCTATTTTCATCAGTAACCCGGACCTCGTCTCGGTATCCGGTACCGCCAGTATTATGCCGATACTGACCTCATGCTACCCTCTCCGAAAAGAGTGCCACCAATTATCCATAATACCTTTATAAAGAAAAGGTATCTTGGTAACTCCCGACAGTAGACCCCTTTCCAGAAGGCAACAACCCTATATAACTATCATATCGTAGCTACACTGTCAAGCCCTGTTCTCGCCAAGACCAGAACCTGATGGACTACTGGAAGACCTTGTCAGGCTGCCAACGCCCTAGCTCTGGTTCGAAACGCAACAAGGCCAGCAGACAGCCATCACTGGTATAGGCACGACAATGACTGTCAGCAGATAATGCCGATAACGACTCCTTACTGAACTTGGCGTCACTCCCTATCTCCACTGACTGTCCGTTTCTAATAGCCCACGCCGTTTCGTTACTGACCGTTACAGCTTCCCAGTGCGAAAGCACGTTATCGATAGAGTAAAGGTATTCCTGCCAGCGTCCCTGGTGAAAAGCTTCCTCAAGCTCCGGTAAAGTGACCGAGTTTTCAATCTCAAAGAGACCACACCTCAAGCGAACCAGGTCCCGAAGCATGGCACCACAGCCAAGTGCCTGCCCGAGGTCATGCGCCAGCGAGCGAATGTAGGTGCCTTTACCACAGACCACTTCAAGCGTTGCTACCGGCGTTTGCCAGGTTTTCAGTTCCAGGCTGTGAACATCAACCGACCGTTTTTTTCGCTCAACCGTTTTACCGGCCCGCGCTATTTCGTAAAGGGGCCGTCCCTGCTGCTTGACAGCACTGTACATTGGCGGGGTCTGTAGTATTCGGCCCCTGAAGGAACCCAGGGCCGTCTCAACCTGCTCTCGATTTATGCCGGAAACATCCCCCCGTTGCACAACCGTACCGGTGGCATCGTAGGTATCCGTGTCCACACCTAACTCGACTTCAGCACGGTAAGCCTTTGTGGTATCCATGAGGAACTCTATAATCCGTGTTGCTTTACCAAGGCAGACCGGCAGGACACCGGTGGCCTCCGGGTCAAGCGTGCCAGCATGCCCGACACGCTTCTCCCCACTCAGTCTGCGTACTGCGGCAACGATACTAAAAGAAGTCTTTCCACGGGGTTTGTTGATATTCAGTATGCCATCCACGACCAGATAAGCCTCCAATCCGGGAGGAAATCACGCTAGGCTACCAAATCTCGGCTCAGTCCTTTGGGAGAAACGGACGCCCTCTATGGTCTTCATCCTCAGTGACCCGGTCAATCAGCTGAAGGAGGCGGTCTCCACGCTCAAGGGAATCGTCCCACTGAAAATTCAGCTCGGGGACACGCCTTAGCTTGAGGCGTGCCGCCAGCTCCCTGCGGAAGAACCCAGCAGCCGAAGCAAGCACTCCCAAAGTCTTATGCTTATCTTCTTGCCCTCCCAGCCGACTGACGAACACCTTGGCATGCCTCATGTCGGAGGAGGTATCGACTGCGGTCACCGTAATGAAAGTGTCAAGTCGCGGGTCTTTGACCTGACATCGTAGTAACTCGCTTATCTCCTGGCGGATAAGACTGTTTACCCGCTCAATATGATATGCCATGGCTCTTTCCTAGGCAGCTTCCTCACTACGGAAGGACTCCAGGATATCACCAACCTCGAAATCATTATAACCCTGAACGCCGATGCCGCATTCAAAGCCAGTAGCGACTTCCCTGACGTCATCCTTGAAGCGCCGCAGGCTATTGATAACGGACTCGTATATCACTTCTCCCTGGCGCAATACTCGTACGGAACTGCCCCGTGTCACTTGACCCTCGGTTACATAGACACCAGCCACTTTAATCCGCTTGCCTGCCGGAAACACTTCCCGCACTTCAGCCCGGCCTTCAATAACCTCGACCAGGGTTGGCTCCAGCATACCCTTAAGCGCCTTGGTGACATCATCTATCAGAGCATAGATTACGTCGTAGTAGCGGATACTGATACCTTCGAGTTCGGCTAGGCGCCGCGCACCTGTTTCCGAAGCCGTATTGAAACCGACAATGACCCCCTTGGAAGCGATGGCCAGCATTACGTCACTCTCGGTGACGTTGCCGGTGCCGCTATGGATAACCCTGACTTTGACGCCCTCTTCTGGTATCTGTTCCAGAGAGGTCTTTATCGGCTCGATACTCCCCTGGACATCAGCCTTGAGGATAATATTGAGCTCCTTCACCCGACCGGAACTAACCTGGTCAAAGACATTGCTCAGGCTCACTCCCTTGGGAACAGCTCTCTCTTTCTCCACCTCTTCCTTACGCTTGGCAATCATAGACTGCGCCTGGCGTTCGTCAGGGACTGCCGTCATCAGGTCACCGACCTGAGGTACAGTATTCAGGCCAAGCAGCACTACCGGATCAGAGGGGCCAGCGCGCTTCACCCGCTTACCGGCATCATTAAACATGGCCTTCAGCCGACCCATGGTCTCACCGACAACTACCACATCACTCAACTTGAGTGTGCCAGAATGGACGAGAACGGTGCACAACGGCCCTTGTGTCTTGTCCATCTCCGCTTCAATAGCCACCCCTTCTGCCGGGCGTGACGGGTCTGCCTTCAGGTCTTCCATCTCGGCGACAACCATGAGGTTCTCCAGAAGCTCATCAATCCCCAGTTTCTCTCTTGCCGAGATTTGCACGCAGACAATGTCTCCTCCCCATTCCTCGATAAGGAGACCGGCATCTACCAATTGTTGCTTCACTAGGTCCGGGTTGGCATCTGTCTTGTCAATCTTATTAATAGCGACCATAATCGGTACCCCGGCCGCCCTGGCATGGTCAATCGCCTCCAGAGTCTGAGGCATAACCCCGTCATCGGCAGCGACCACCAGAATCGTGATGTCAGTCACCTGAGCACCACGGGCCCTCATCGCTGTAAAGGCCTCATGACCCGGAGTATCCAGAAACGTAATCTTTTCACCGTTAACTTCCACCTGATAGGCTCCAATGTGTTGGGTGATTCCGCCGGCCTCCTGGTCCATCACATTAGTCTGCCTGATGGCATCGAGCAGCCTAGTTTTACCATGATTAACGTGTCCCATGATGGTAACAACTGGTGGGCGCGGCTGTAGACCGCTCTGTCCCGCAGCCTGTTGCATCTGCCGTTTCTTCCTGGCCTCGGTGATACGGCTCGATTTTTTACCCGTCCCGGGTTGCAGCCGTGGTTGACAGCCATAATCCACCGCAATAACGGCAGCCGATTCGTAGTCAATCACCTGATTGACGTTCGCCATCACACCCCGCCTCATCAGTCGCTTGATAGTATCCACCGGGCTAGCCTGTAATAGCTCGGCCAACTGCTTGACACTCAGAGCAGGAGGAATATCGACCACGCGCACCTTTTGTGACGACGCGCTGTCGCTGCTTCGCTCGGTCACAGGCTTGACATCACCTTGTTTGCCCGAACTCACCACTAGCCGACCCCTCGCAGGATATCTTTACCGTAGTCGACAAGCTGTCCCCGGTTAGCCTGGGTAAGTACAGTGCGCAAAACACGCTCTACTCGGTCGCCCTTCAGGCCAACCTCCCAGCATTCAGACACTACACACAGATAAGCACCACGACCCGACGTCTTACCGCCAGGGTCAACCTCCACACTACCATCAGCCAGCCGCACCAAACGTACCAATTCCTGTTTAGCCTTCACCTGGCGACAGGCCAAGCAGGTCCGTTGCGGCAAACTCTTGACTCGAAGATGGCGGTGTTCAGTATTCGTCTTCGTCACCTGACGATACCTCCTGTCGGCGTGCATTCCTCAGTCGTAGACCTTCACCATCCACTTCTTTGGTCTGGCCACCCTTCTTCTTCCTCTTTTTCTTGGATGCCTTGGGACCAAACCCGGCAATATCCTCGGCGAACCGCAACTCAGACTTTTCGGGAAAAGCCGGCATCTCAAAAGACACCGGCTGGACAATCTCTTCAATTTCCTCGGTAACTGGTTCCTCTTCAGCCTCATCAACGGCCTCTGACTCCGGTATCTCTAGCTCAACCGGTATCTCGGCAGGGAGTACCTCGACAACCGCAACTTCTTCTTCAGCTTCGAGCTGGGCCTTAGCCTCAAGTTGAGTCTCGGCCACGGTCTCCGGCAGAATCTCGGATTCCTCCTCTGCCGCTTCCTCGGTCACTGCCTGCTCCGTCCTTTCTCTCGCAAGCGCCGCCTGTTCCTCCTCAAATACGGAGGCGGACTTAATGTCAATCCGCCAGCCGGCCAGCTTCGCCGACAGTCTGGCGTTCTGTCCCTCTTTCCCAATAGCTAGAGAAAGCTGCCTGTCAGGAACGACTACCGTTGCCACACCCTCTTCCTCGTTCAGCTCCACCTGGAGTATCTGGGCAGGACTGAGGGCACTAGCGATGAAAGTGGCGACGTTAGGATTCCACAGGACAACATCTATCTTCTCGCCACTAAGCTCATTGACGATGTTCTGTATTCTAATGCCACGCAATCCTACGCAGCAGCCGACCGGATCAATACCTTCCTGCCGGGCAGCGACGGCCACCTTGCTCCGGTACCCCGCCTCCCTGGCGACCGACTTAATCTCCACGGCACCGCTGAAGACCTCGGGGACCTCCATCTCAAAGAGACGGCGAACCAACTCAGGGTGCGAACGGGACACGATAACCCGCGGTCCCTTATTGGTACGAACCACCTCAAGGAGCAGGACTTTTATCCGCTGGCCAACCCGATAACGCTCATTAGGCATCTGCTCAGCAGAGGGGAGTATCGTCTCTACCCTGCCCAGGTCAACCAGGACCTGCCTCGGTTCGACCCGCTGCACTACCCCGTTAACAATATCGCCTTCTTTACCCGCGTATTCCTCGAAGATGGCACTGTGTTCGGCCTCATGGAGGCGCTGTAGAATAACCTGTTTAGCTGTCTGAGCGGCAATTCGTCCAGCGTTGGCCGGGGTAGCCTCCACCATTACCGGTTCATCCAGTTGCACATCTGGATTGACACGCCGAGCCTCCTCCAGCGATATCTCACAACGCTCATCAGTCGGCTTCTCAACGGCAATTTTTTCAGCCCACACCTCGACCGCTCCCGTATTGGGATTAATCTTGACCTCAATATTCTGGTTGGGGGCAAAATTGTCCTTCCGGTAGGCCGAAACCAGCGCCGACTCTACCGCAGAAAGGACCACTTCTCTCGGAAGCCTTTTCTCAGCCGAGAGCTGTGTAATAGCGAGTAGAAACTCGCTTTTCATTTTCAGCTAGGCCTCCCCTTTATTTCTTCCACCAAGAAAAACAAGTGGGACAAGACCCACTTGTTAGTACAAAAGTATATCACAAACAGGGCCGAGATGCAAGTTGTAGTGCTCGCTCAGACAGATAGGTGACACATGCTTCCTCCTGAACCTAGAAATCACGGCGACACTAGGCTATAATGCTATAACTAGGGAGTTAATATGCGGGGAACTCCTTCGTTATCTATCCCCACTAGTATTATGTCTATTATACCCGGGTTGGGGTTATCATTCATCAGGTGAGGGGAAGTGTGGACATAGAGAAGCTGAAGGCCGCCGTCACTGAGCAGGTAGATGTCAATCGACAACGGCTCAGTGAGCTTGCCCGGAAAATCCACGATAATCCTGAACCGGGTTTCCAGGAGGTCAAGGCAGCCGCCTGGCTGACCCAGTTCCTTGAGGAAAATAGCTTTTCCGTGAAACGGGGCATTTGCCGACTACCGACGGCCTTCCGGGCGAGCTATGGTAAGGGACGGCCTGTAATTGCGCTCATTGCTGAATATGATGCCCTGCCCGGTGTCGGTCACGCTTGTGGCCACAACATCAGCGGTAACATCTCTACCGGGGCGGCTGTGGCTGCTAAGCTAGCTATCGACCAGTTTCCGGGTTGTGTTACCGTCATTGGTACACCAGCCGAGGAGCTTTATGCCGGTAAGGCAATCATGGTAAAAAGGGGGGCATTCAGCGACGTAGATGTCGCCATGATGGTGCACTCCGGGACCGGCAATACCGCCACTACCAGCGCTCTTGCCTGCCAGAACCTTTATATCGAGTTCTTCGGCCAGGCAGCTCATGCCGCTGCACGACCTGAAAAGGGGATTAACGCCCTCGAAGCCATGATACAGTCCTTCACTGCTATCAACTCACTACGCCAGCACATCAAGAGCAGCGCCCGTATCCACGGTATAATCACCGATGGCGGACAGGTGTCTAATGTTGTTCCCGATCACAGCGCTGGCGAGTTTATCGTCCGTGCCGAAGAAGATGACTATCTCGAAGAACTGAAGAAAAAGGTCGTTAACTGCTTCAAGGGAGCTGCCGGCGCCACCGGTGCCAGGTTGAAGTACAAATGGGATGCCGTACGTTATGCCCCAATGCGAAACAACCTGACGCTCGCCCGGCTATTCGTCGACAATATGAAATCACTCGGGCGCTCTGTTGACCTACCTGATAGTGGTGGCTTTGGCAGTACCGATATGGGTAATGTCAGCCAGATAGTACCCACCATCCACGCCAACGTAGCCGTCGCGCCCAGAGGGACACTGCTGCACTCTCCCGAATTTGCTAACGCCGTTACTTCTGAAGCAGCTATCGACGGTCTCTGTGACGCCGCCAAGACGCTGTCGATGGTGGTTGTAGACCTGCTGGCCAGTCCGGAGACACTGGCTGAAGTGAAGGGAGAGTTCAAAGGAGGACAATGACCACGGTAGGCATTCCCCGGGCATTACTCTACTACCAGTACTACCCTATGTGGAAGACCTTCTTCGAGTATCTAGGAGCAGAGGTAGTGGTTTCGCCACCGACCACCCGGAAGACGCTGGCCGAAGGTGCTGCCCGTGTTGTCGCAGATACCTGTCTGCCGGTAAAGGTCTTTGTGGGACACACGGTCTCCCTGGTGGAGAAGTGCGACCGTATATTTATCCCGGTAGTCCGCAGTCTCAAGAGCAAGACCTACAACTGTTCAAAATTTCTCGGCCTGCCTGATATGACTCGGGCAGTCGTCCCCGAAGCACCGCTGATACTGGAAATAGAGATTAATATCAACCTAGGGAAAAGACGGCTCTACCAGGATATCTACCGGCTGGGACGACAATTCACCTGGAACCCACTCAAGGTCAGGGAAGCAGCTACGGCCGCCTGGCAGGCATTTCTGGACTATCGCGAATTGATGTATCACCGTGAACTGACCCCACCACAGGCGATGGAAGAGATTACAGGTAAGCTACCAGCAGGACCGGAGATAACTCCAGAAAGCCCGAGAGTACCCCGGACCACTATTGGCCTCATCGGGCACGCCTATCTGCTCTACGATGAGCACATTAACTATCAGATTATTAATCGCCTGCACCAATATAACGCCATGGTAGTGACCCCGGAAATGCTCGCCGGTGATACAATCGAAGCATCTGTGAACAAGCTGGCGGGCCAAGCCTACTGGACATACGAGGAAGAAGTTGTCGGTGCCGGCGGGCACTTTCTGGAAAACAACACTGATGGTATCATTGGAATCATGGCATTCGGCTGCGGACCGGACTCGCTAATGATGGACATGATTCACCGGCAGGCTACCAGGCAAAAGACCACCCCTTTCATGTGCCTTACCCTCGAGGAACACACCTCCGAGACAGGTGTCATTACCCGGCTCGAGGCATTTATGGACATGATTCACCGGCGGAAACAGAGAGGTAAGGCAATATGCGTGTGAGCATACCCCATATGGGTCATCTATACATACCCCTCAAGGCCATGTTCCAGCGGCTGGGCATTGATTATGTCATTCCCCCGGTCAACAGCCAGCGTACCCTCTCTCTGGGTTCGAGGTATTCCCCCGAAGGGCTGTGTATCCCCTTTAAGATGACCCTCGGTAACATGATAGAATCCGCAGAAATGGGAGCCAACGCGGTGCTAATGCCTGGTGGCTATGGTATCTGCCGCCTGGGATACTATACGCGCGTCCAGGAGCAGATACTCCACAATCTGGGGTATGATTTCGAAGTCATCCAGATAGGAGTCTCGGACCGTAAATTCTTCGGCGCAATGGACATGCTAAAACGCGTATCAAACAATGCCCCCTGGCACCGGATTCTGTCTGCCTTTCGTTTCGCTCTGGCCAAACTGAGTACTGTCGACCAAATAGAGCAAATGACACAGAAGGTTCGTCCCGTGGAGCTGGTGCAGGGTACAGCCAACCAGTTGTATGCAAAAGCAGTCCACGCTATTGACAATACCGATGATTATGATACCTTGAAAAGGACTAAAGCAGACTACCTCAGGCAATTAAACGAGGTAGTGAAAAATAAGCAAGCCCGTCCGCTCGTTGTTGGTATAACTGGGGAGTTTTACGTTGTGCTGGAGCCGTTCTCCAGCTTTGACATCGAACGTGAATTGGGTAAGCTCGGAGTGGAAGTCAGGCGAGCAACTTATATTTCAGGATGGACCAAGTTCAGCTACTTCCTTAATCCTTTTGGTATAAACGAAAAAAGCCGGATTCATAAGGCAGCCCGCCCTTACTTGAAACGGGATATCGGTGGTGACGGCTGGGAATCAGTCGGAGAGAAGGTACTCCACGCCAAAGAGTATGACGGACTTATCCATCTGGCACCCTTTACCTGTATGCCGGAGATAATCGCTGAGAATATCATGCCTTCAACCAAGGAACAAATACCGGTGCTGACGATACTCTGCGATGAGCAGATAGCTAAAGCCGGCGTACTGACCAGGTTGGAAGCCTTTGTCGATTTGCTGGAGAGAAAGCGTCGGAAACAGAATAACGTACTGAGAGTGACTGCCTAGGGAGAATCAGCGAATAACAATGAGAACTTACCTTGGTATTGATGTCGGTTCTGTGACCACTAAGCTGGCCCTGCTCGACGAGAGTGACGAGCTCATCAGCTACGTCTATCTGCTGACTCAGGGCAGACCGATTGACGCCGTGCAGCAGGGATTGCGAGAAATCAAGGAGCAGCTACCGCCAGACGTCGACATCAGCGGCGTGGCCACCACGGGGAGTGCCCGTTATCTGGCTGGGGTTATTGTTGGCGCTGACCTCGTCAAAAATGAGATTACCACTCACGCCGTGGCCGCCCTGCATTACTACCCGGATGTCCAGACTATTATCGAAATCGGTGGGCAGGACAGTAAGTTAACGGTTGTCCGTGATGGCATCGCAATTGATTTCGCTATGAATACCGTCTGCGCTGCCGGCACAGGCAGCTTTCTTGACCACCAGGCATTACGACTCGACATGAGCATCCAGGAGTTGAGCCAGCAGGCGCTCACAAGCCAGGCACCGGTGCGTATCGCCGGACGCTGCACCGTTTTTGCCGAATCGGATATGGTTCACAAACAGCAGATGGGATACCGCGTCGAGGACATCCTCTATGGTCTATGCCAGGCGCTGGTGCGTAACTACCTGGGCAACGTAGGATTGGGCAAGGAACTCGAATCCCCCATCATCTTTCAGGGTGGGGTGGCCTTCAACGAGGCAATCGTCCGCGCGTTCCGAGAAGAGCTTGACACCGATGTCATCGTCCCAATACACCACGAGGTCATGGGCGCCATCGGGGCCGCCCTGATGGTGCACGAAGAGACGGCGACCAGTGATATAATCAGTCAGTTCAAGGGCTTCGAGCAGAGCGAGGTGAAATATCGTGCCTCCTCATTCGAATGTAAGGCCTGCCCCAATCGCTGCGAGGTAGCCGAGATTTCCCATGACGGCCAGACACTCGCCCGCTGGGGAGGCCGCTGTGATATGTGGGAAAGGGTTCCAGGCACCCAGTTGCACCCTAGCGAGGAAAGCAAATGAATAGTGCCAATATCGCTAATATTGCTAATATTGCTATTGATGCTGCCGGTGGGGAATATGCCCCCCATGAAATAGTGAAGGGAGCCGTAAAGGCAGCCCAGGACTATAACGTTAACATCACCCTGGTAGGCAGGAAGGACATTCTCTATGTACAGGCCAGCCGCTACCTGAAGAAGTTGGAAATGACCATCGTAGACGCAAGCCAGGTAATCGAGGACAACGAATCACCAATCGAAGCGGTACAGAGTAAACCAGACTCATCGATCGCGGTCGGCATCAATCTCGTCAGAACGGGAGAAGCATCCGCTTTCGTATCGGCTGGCAATACTGGCGCAGTACTCTACTCGGCACTGGCCGATCTGGGCAGAATCGAGGGAATTGAGCGTCCGGCCATTGGCAGTATCATCAGTGTAAATACCGCTGCCCCAGTATTACTGATTGATGCTGGCGCTAACGCCAACTGCCGCCCCGGGCACCTGGTCCAGTTTGCCCACCTGGGGGCTATTTATACCAGAGAGGTCTTGGGTATCCAATCGCCACGGATTGCCCTGCTCAGCAATGGCGCGGAGGAAAGCAAAGGCAATCGCCTGACACGGGAGACACACAGTCTTCTCAAGGAATCAAACCTCAATTTCGTCGGGAACGTTGAGGGACACGGCATCGTCCGGGGAATTGCCGATGTCATCGTCACCGACGGCTTTACCGGAAATATCGTGCTCAAGACACTCGAGGCACTGGGTGATACTTTCCTTAAATTACGTAACGTCGGCCAGGTATTCGCCGGCAGCCAGCGTATGGAATCACGCCACCAGGTGTTCGATACTGGTCTCGGCTCTTTAATCAAGCGGATAGACTACCGTGAATCAGGGGGAGCATGTCTCCTTGGTGTCAATGGCGATGTTATCATTGCACATGGGCGGAGTCAGGCAAAGGCAATCAGGAACGCCATCGGTCTTGCCAAGCAGAGTGTCGACCGTAATGTCTGCCAGATAATTCGAGAATACAGTACCGCCGACTCCACCCGAAGGACAGAATCAGCCGAGGATGGAGAGGAGGCAGGGTAGGTCTTGACCGAAGCCACCGTTGATATCAAAATCATCGACGACACCAGCCGCAGGGATTGTGACGCCGCCTGCGGGACAGACTGGTCATCACCGGAAGCCATCAACCTGGCCAGCCGACAAATCAGGAGTCGGTTTGGCGAGGAAATGCAGCTAGAATACGTTGACCTGTCCCGGACTATTCCCGACCACGCGATAGCACGGTGGCAACAGACAATCAGGGAAAGAAGCCTCTCCGTACCGCTACTGCTGATTAATGGACAGCTCAGGGTAGCCGGGCAGTTTGATACCCGCCAGATAATTGACGCTATTGAAGCAGAAATAGAGATGGGGGCCTAATGCCAGGAGAAAGTTCCACTCACGATATCATTATTATCGGTGGTGGACCCGCTGGATTGACCGCCGGGCTCTACACGTCGCGGGCCAGGCTCTCCAGCCTGCTCATCGAGAGAGGGCTGGTTGGCGGCCAGATAACCAATGCCGAGCAGGTGGAAAACTTTCCCGGCTTCCCCGAAGGTATCTCTGGTATTGACCTCGGCCAGCGGCTGCACGACCAGGCAACTAGATTCGGGCTGGAAACTATCCTCGCCGAGGTTACCAGGCTTGAGCTTCAGGGCGACCGGAGAGTGGTAAAGACCACCGAGGGTGACTTCACCGCCATGGCAGTGATTCTGGCTGGTGGCTCGAGTCGCCAGAAACTGGACATCCCCGGAGAGGAGGAGTTCACCGGCAAGGGGGTATCGTACTGTGCCACCTGTGATGCCGCTTTCTTTCAGGACCAGCTGGTAGCTGTTGCCGGCGGTGGCGACGCCGCTATTACCGAAGCCCTGCACCTTGCCAAGTTCTCCTCGAAGGTAACGGTAGTCCATCGTCGGAACCAGCTACGCGCCACCAGGATTTTACAGGAGAAGGCCTTCGCTGAACCGAAAATTGATTTCGCCTGGGATAGCGTCGTCGAGAAAATCGAGGGCAAGGACTTCGTCCAGAGCCTCAGGCTGCGCAATGTAAAAACCGACCAGTATTCGGACTTAGAGGTAGCCGGGGTATTCGTATCTATCGGCTTTCGGCCGGATACGGACTATCTGAAGGGTCTCCTGCCTCTGGACGAGATTGGCCACATCATTACCAATGAGAAAATGGAGACCAAGGTCGCCGGCGTTTTCGCCGCCGGGGACATTCGCCAAAATTCCGCCCGGCAGGCGATAACCGCCGCCGGTGACGGGGCCACCGCCGCCATCTACGCCGATAAATACCTGACCTGATTTTTTTAATAAGTCTTTAGATAAGTCACTTGACCCCTTAGCTAACAGGTGCATTATAATGGCACCAGTATTGGAGAGGAAGAGGGCAGAACTTATGAAGGTTATTTTCTTACAGGATGTGCCCAATGTGGCCCGGGCCGGGGAGATGAAAGAGGTGGCCGACGGCTACGGCAGAAACTTTTTAATACCAAAGAAACTGGCAGCCCAGGCCGACCCCAAGATGATGAACGCTATCGAGGCAAAGGTCAGGGCTGGGGCTCGCCAGGCTGCCCAGAATGAGGCGGAAATGATGGAGTTGGCCAGCCAGCTGGACGGTAAAGAGATTGCTATCACGGCACGGGTCGGGGCGAATGACCGCCTCTACGGCTCGATTACGACCGGCGACATTATCGCCGAGCTTGAAAAAGACTTTGGCATAATCGTCGACAAACGTAAGATTGAGCTTGAAGACCCTATACGTGAGCTGGGAAGCCATGAAGTGACCATCAGGTTGACCAAGGATATAGTACCCAAAATTATAGTGACAGTAACCGAAGAAGAATCCTAACGAAGGAGCCAGTCGTGGTAAACAGCCAACAGCTGCCACCACATGATATCAATGCCGAGGAGGCCGTCAGCGGCTCGCTGCTGATAGATGGCAAGGCCATCTACGAGATAGCCACCACGCTTCGGCCTGAGGACTTCTACAGTGAGCCGAACCGGGTAATATACCGCGCCTGTCGTTTTCTCTACGAGCGTGACGAGGCAATCAATCAAATAACGGTTGCCCAGGAACTGGAAAGGCTGGGAAGCCTGGAGACGTGTGGCGGGGTTGCCTACCTCTCTCACCTGATATCCATCGTCCCGACATCGCTTGATATCGAGCACTACGCCCGAATTGTCTATCGACTTTCGATAATGCGTCAGCTTATCGTCGCCGCCGAGAGAATCTCCGATATCGGCTATCAGGCTGACCCGGACGTTAATGCCGCCCTGAGCCGGGCGGAGGAAGCCCTATACCAGCTTCGTAGTGCCCGCGGCTCGATTGATTTTGTCCATATCAAGCAGGTACTTGACAGGTATTTTGAAACACCCCCGGTGGAAGAAATCGAGGGCCAGCGACCGGTCGCCCAGGTGATGTCGGGCTTTATCGGCCTCGACGAGTTCCTCGATGGCTTTCAACGCTCCGACCTGATAATCATCGCCGGCCGACCCAGCATGGGCAAGACCAGCCTGGCACTCAACATTGCCCGGAATGCCGCCGTGGAACAGGGCGCCTGTGTTGCACTGTTCAGCCTGGAGATGTCACGTGATTCGCTGGTTCAACGTCTGCTGTCCAGTGAATCAGGCGTTAATTTAAGGAAACTCCGCTTCGAGCACCAGACTGAATCGGACGAGAGAAAGCTGATGAACGCTATCGGTATCCTCTCTGAGACACCGATATACCTTGATGATTCGCCGATGCTCCGGGTTGTAGAAATGCGTAGCAAGGCGAGGCGACTCTACTACGAGCGCGGTATCGACCTCATTATCATCGATTACCTGCAACTAATGCAGGGAGAAGGCATTCGGGGCGAGAACCGGGTCCAGGAAATAAGTTACATTTCCCGCTCACTAAAAGCGCTAGCCCGTGAGCTCAATGTACCGGTGATTGCGGTATCCCAGCTCAGCCGGGCCGTAGAATGGCGGGCCTCCCACCGACCTCAGCTCGCCGACTTACGTGAGAGTGGCAGCATTGAGCAGGATTCTGATATCGTAACATTCATCTACCGGGATGATTATTATTACACCGAAGACGAGTGGCGAATCCAGCATCCTGAAGAAGAATACCCCGAGGGCATTGCCCAAGTGATAATCGCCAAGCACCGTAACGGCCCAACCGGAGAATTGAGCCTGCGTTTTGTCCCGAGAATGGCCAAGTTTGAGAATATTGCCAGCCAGGAACCAACCCTGCTATGAGTGAGTTTAATGGCTTCCCGGCAAGGATGGAGTTCACGCCGGTCCCCAACCTCTTCCTCAGCAGTCTGATGCCGCAAATCAGCGACATCACCGAGCTGAAGGTCACCCTGCACCTCTTTGCAGCGTTGTATCGCAAACGCGGCTATCCGCGTTTTGTCACCTACGACGAGTTACTGAGTGATGCAGGTCTTGTGGCCAATCTCGGGCAGGAAGGAAAACCAGCGGTAGAGCTGCGTCGTGGTCTCGACATGGCAATTGAGCGTGGGACAGTACTCCGTTTATCCCTCAGTAGAGACAGCAAACCGGAGGAGGTCTATTTCCTTAATAGCGAGTCCGACAGGCGGGCTGCGACCAGAATTCAGAACGGGGAGTTTGCCATCAACGGACTGAAAGCTGCCAGGCCAACCGCTGAAACCGGGTTGGAGGAGACACCTAACATCTTTACCCTGTACGAGCAGAACATCGGCATGTTGACCCCGATGATCGCCGAGGAACTACGCGAGGCAGAGAAGCTCTATCCGGAAGCATGGATTAAGGACGCCATTGGGGAAGCGGTCAACCTAAACAAGCGGAGCTGGCGGTATATAGCCCGTATTCTGGAACGCTGGGCAAACGAGGGCAGAAGTAATGAAACAAGCAGACGGGGTGCCGGACAAGCGAACTCGGACAAGTACAACAAACAGAAATATGGACACATGTTCCAGCGCTAAAATAAAATGGAGCATATCAGCGAGATATTAAAAAGACAACCCATGCAAAACGTGGCCGGGACACAGGCAGACGCAGACACTGACGTGGAAGCTGAAGAGCCGGAGCCATGCTCCATCTGCAAGGGGGCGAGGTTCGTTCATCCCCTACTGCCAGACGGCAAGCCGGACTACGGCCGGGTAGTCCCCTGCCGCTGCACCAAGCAGGACTCAGAGGGGAAACGCCATTCCCATCTACAAAGCTACAGCAACCTCGGCCCTCTGACCCGTCTCACCTTTGACAACCTGGTCGCCGAAGGTCGGGACAATGACTCCGTTGACAGGCAGCGGTTTGCTCGCGCCTATGAGGCTGGCCTCGAATTCGCCAGTCGACCTTTCGGCTGGCTGGTACTGGCTGGTCCCAGCGGTAGCGGCAAGACTCACCTGGCAGCGGCGATTGCCAACCGTCGCGTTGCCGACAATCACCCCGCCTTCTACATCACCACCCCCGACCTCCTCGACCACCTCCGCTCCAGCTTCAACCCAAATAGTGACCTGCCCTACGACGAGTTCTTCGAGCAGGTACGCAATACACCGCTATTGGTGCTGGACGATTTCGGCGCTCAGTCGGCTACCCCCTGGGCAAGAGAGAAAATGGAGCAGTTGTTGAACCACCGCTTCACCAACCGTCTCCCCACCGTAATAGTGACAATCGCCCCAATTGAAGAGCTCGAAGAGAGAATGCGCACTCGCCTGGCAGATTCCGACTTCTGCCAGGTACAACTAACCGGCTCCAGACCTTCGGCACTATCCAACTGGGGTTGGGCACCTGAATTTGAACTACAGAAGGAGATGACCTTTGATAACTTCGTCTGGAAACGCGATAACCTTCCGTCAGACGAGCGCCAGAACCTGGAGAAGGCCTATCGTTTAGCAGTGGACTTCGCCAAAGAACCAGAGGGATGGCTGGTGTTTCAAGGTGTTAATGGCTGCGGCAAGACCCACCTGGCTGCCGCCATTGTCAACTACCGCTACCAACAAGGAAAGCCGGCTCTGTTCATTGTTATCCCCGACTTCCTCGATCACCTGCGTTCCACCTTCAGCCCGGACAGCAAGGTCTCCTACGACCAGCTTTTCGAGAGTGTCAAGAATGCCCCTTTGCTCGTCCTCGATGACCTGGGAGCACAGACAACCACACCCTGGGCGCAGGAAAAGCTCTACCAGGTAATCAATCATCGCTACAACGCCCGGCTGGCAACCGTGATTACAACCAACTGCTCCGCTGATGAAATAGACAGCCGAATAATGACTCGCTTTGTAGACCAGAAACTAAGCATGCTGTTCCACATCGAAGCCCCGGATTACTTTGCCGGCCAGAAAAGAGTTCCCCGCCGCCCTAGTAGGGGCCGTTAACGTCATTCCCCCACCTAATTTGCACAGTCACGGCATCCGTAGTAAAATAGGCTTGCTCAGAAATGGAGAATGACTGTGTCTGTACTCAACCTTCCTGTACTGGTGTTAAACCAGAACTACGAACCACTTAACGTCTGCCGGGCCCGGCGGGCGGTGGTATTGCTTTACCAGAGCAAGGCTGAGATGCTTGAAGACGGAGTCGGATATATCCACACGGCTCACAGTGACTTCCAGGTACCTTCGGTAATCCGGCTTCCCTACCTAGTTAAACGACCCTTCCACACCGGGAGAAAGCTCAGTCGGCTCGAGGTATTCAGTCGTGACAACTATTCGTGCCAGTACTGTGGCAAGGAGACACGGCACCTTACCCTCGACCATGTCATCCCAAGATACCGCGGTGGTCCGCATACCTGGGAGAACCTGGTCAGCGCCTGTGTCTCCTGCAACCGGCGCAAGGCCGGCAAGACACCCGAAGAAGCTGGCATGAAGCTGCGCCGTTCCCCAACCACACCACGAGACTACCGCTTCTCGTACATACCCCGCCACTACGTGGAAGCCCGAGAGGAGTGGCAAAGATACCTTCCCCACTGAGCACGGGGTGGGTCACTTGTTCTTACCACGCCTCCGCCCCGACCTGGGTGGAGAGGGTTTTGTCTCAGTACTGGTCTCTACTGGCTCTTCGACTTCGGCCTCGGCCTCGGCTTCGGTTTCAGCACTGGCCTCGGTCTTGCCCTCGCCAAACACAACCTCATTGAGAGGCAGTTCAACAACGACCTTACTTTCCAACTCAATCAGCACAGTCTCTTTAATCAGGTTACTCCCGACCACCCGGGCCGTTCCCGTAGCCGTGGTTATTTTCTGACCCTCTTTGGGCATTTTCTCTTGCATCTCGCGGTACTGCTCGTTCTCATAGGCAAGGCAGCACAGCAAGCGACCGCAAAGGCCGGATATTTTCATCGGGTTGAGAGGCAGACTCTGCTCCTTAGCCATCCTGATGGAGATGGGAGCAAATTCGGACAGAAAATTGGCACAGCACAGGCCACGACCGCAGCGGCCAAAACCACCCAGAAGCTTGGTCTCATCTCTGGCACCCACTTGTCTCAGTTCAACTCGCACCTTAAAGCGCCCGGCCAGCTCCCGGACCAGTTGCCGGAAGTCGACCCTCTCTGCGGCACTGAAATAGAAGGTGAGGTGCTTGCCATCAAGACCATATTCGGCAGAGAGGAGCTTCATTGGAAGGTCCATTTCGGCGATTAACTCACCGCATATCTCCAGTGCCTCCCTCTCCTTCTCCTCGAACTGCTCGGCGTAATTCAACTCGGTAGGTTCCGCCTTGCGTACCACTGGCTTTAACGGCTTTGCAATATCGCTTTCCGGCACATCCTTCGGGGCAATCGCAACCTGCCCCACCTCAAGTCCACGAGCGGTCTCGACCACCACGTAGTCACCTAACTCAAAGTCCACATCGGCCGGGTCAAAATAGTATATCCTACCAGCCCTTTTGAATCGTACTCCAACAACCTCAGTCATCACTTACCTCACACCAGGCACCGGGCCTTTTGTTATATTTTTCTCAGGGACACCTAGCATCAGCACCTCCAGCGCCAGCTGCGGATTGGCATTAAGCTGGAGCTGGTCCCCGGCTGCCCGAATATTCTCAATAAATACCCTTATCTGGGTCAGTGTATAGCTCTTGGTTGTCCTATCCAGCTGGGTGGAACGGTCAACATTTGTAATAGCGTCACTGCAGCCAAGTTTAACCAGCAGCAGGTCACGCCACCAGTCCAGCCACAACTGCAGAATTCCCAGAACCGCCCTTCGGTTCTGGCTGAACCTGCCAGCCAGCTCAGCAACATACTGGAAACGCTGCTCATAACCAGCATC
Organism: Dehalococcoidales bacterium; assembly: GCA_020342155.1. Lineage (GTDB taxonomy): Bacteria > Chloroflexota > Dehalococcoidia > Dehalococcoidales > Fen-1064 > W589. Next base: position 478,704 of record CP070842.1, on the reverse strand, counting down.
GGTGATTTCAAGCAATTTGTCCAGCACCTCAGCCCGATGCTGGAGCAACTGCCCATCCCGGGCAGCCGATACCGCCCATCCCAGGCAGCCGTTGGCCAACCGAGATAATAACCTTGCCTTATCCGACTCGACGCCCCACCGACTGGTGAGTGCCGCCTCGACCTCAGCAGTACCAAGTGGCGCCAACTCTATTCGCTGGCAGCGGGAAACAATCGTTGTTGGTAACAGTTTCTCGTTGACAGTCAACAGTATGAAGACCACCCCACCCACCGGCTCTTCGAGGGTCTTGAGTAGACGGTTGGCGGCACCAAGCGAGAAGAACTCGGCACCATCAAGGACGAACACCTTACACCTGCCCTCAAAGGGCGGCAGGAAGGCCGAGTGTTGCATCTGTTCAATCTGCTCGACACTGATTTTTACTCTGGCTTCGGATTCGGTTGAATTGCCATCACCGCTCCCCAGGTCAATCACCTGAATATCGGAGTGCTTGCCCTCGGCAATTCTCTGACAGGCAGCACATTCACCACAGGGCGATTCCGCACTCTCGCAGTTCACCGCTTTCGCCAGGTCCAGTGCCAATGTCATCTTACCGACGTGAGCGGGGCCTACCAGAAGATAGGCATGCGACAGTGACCCCGCCTCCAGACTACGTTGAAGCAGAGAAATCGCCCTAGTCTGCCCGACTACATCCCACACCAAAGCATCCCCTCCAAGCAACCTCTAAACTACGTCGCACCGGGTCAGGTCTTCCAGTGTCTCCCGGCGCCGGATAAGCCGCGCCTTACCTTCCCTGACCATCACTACCGGCGGTTTGAACGAAGCGTTATAGTTCATCGCCTCTGTAAGGCAGAAAGCACCACAGCCCGGTACAGCGATAATATCACCGGCGACTATCGGAGGCAGGCCAATGTCCCAGATAAGTATGTCACCTGATTCGCAAAACTTACCGGCGATGGTAACCTTACCTGTTTCCGACTCAGGCATTTTGTTGGCCACAACCGCCTCATGTCGTGCCTGATATAGGGCAGGGCGGATGTTGTCCGCCATACCGCCGTCGACGGAGACGTAACGCCTGACGTTCGGGATGTCCTTAACCACTCCGGCGGTATATACCGCCAGGCCGGCCCGTGCCACCATTGATCTGCCTGGCTCGACTACGAGGCGCGGCAGCTTCAACCCGAGTTCCCGGCAACCGGCGATAATGGTGGACGTAATTGCTTCAGCATAAAAAGAGACGGGCGGTGCCGGGGCATCCAGGGTATACTGCACGGCAAAACCACCACCGATATCCAGCTCCTTGAGTTCAAATCCGTGTTTCCGCTTCATCTCAGCCGCTAGGCCAAGCAGGTTCTTTATAGATTCCTGATATGGTTCAACCTCAAAGATAAGGGAACCAATATGGAAATGCAGGCCAAGCAGGTTTAACCCAGGCATTGACATGGCCTCCACCACGGCATCCTCACCCAGAACAAGGGGAATACCAAACTTACTATCGATATTGCCGGTAGTAATATACTTATGGGTGTGCGGGTCCACCGCTGGAGACAGTCGCAGCAGGATATCCTGCGTGCAGCCCATCTCGTTGACCAACTCACCCAGCATCTTGAGTTCATGGAAATTGTCGACTACCACTCGACCCAGCCCCAACTCCAGACTCTGCCTGAGCTCCTCACGCGACTTATTGTTGCCACTGAAATAGACCTGCTCCATCGGGAAGTCAACCGAGTGGGCAATACCGAGCTCCCCACCAGAGACAACATCCAATCCTACTCCCTCTTCGTTCACAAGAAGCAGATGGGATTTATTAGTGAAGGCCTTGCAGGAGTAGACAACGGTTATATCAGCATAGCGACTGCCGAACGCGTCTTTGAACTCGCGGCACTTGTCGCGCAGGCTGGTCTCATCGAAAAGATAAAGGGGCGTGCCGAACTCGGCGGCCAGGTCAACAACATCACAGCCGCCGATAACAAGATGACCGCGGTCATTCACTTCACCTGTCGAGGGAAATAATGGGAGTCTGGACATCATCAGCAATCGTACTCCTGTGTAATAAAGTACAGAACATGAGGGTGCATAGGGCTAAGCCTGCCTTGCCTGGTTCATTATCCGTAACTCAAGCAGTATCTCCCTGAGGAGTAAAAGCTCGAGTCGGCGAGACTCAACTGTGCTAGCCAGCTTTGCCCATTTCTTCGGGTTATCTGCCGGAATGTAGCTTTCTAGTAGGTCCACGATATCCTTAGCCATTAGTAGCTCCTTTCACTGTGGGCCGCCGGTGCCATCAGATGCCAGTGGAGGAACTTAACCCAAGATAGATAAACTCCACTGCTAGTGAATAAAGACCATACCTACTGAAATACCACAGGGAACTGTAGAAGAGTTCATCGTGCGGTAAATAGGATACATTGTCCAGCCCACCCGGTTGACTAGGTCGGTCACATCGATACCGACTGCCTCCATTGAGGGACGGGCCATCAATATGTGGGGGCAGCGGCCACTGTCCAGCATCTGGCAGAGCTCACCGTTACACATGGTGTCCCGACAACCTCCGGCACCCAGACCCAGAGCAAAGCGGTAACCATCGGCAAAGGCTAGAACCTCAAGGCGAGCCGCAATCTCGCCAGTCTGTCGCTGATGCTGCCTACCATGAGGATAGTAACGGGAAACATCAGCGAAATCCTCGGCGGGAACATTGGTCTTAAACAGAATCACCCAGCTATACCGGCTCAATGCCTGGCGCATGAACTCCGGTTCCGGAGTGTGTGGTGGGCAATTACCACATCGGCGGTAGTTAGGACAGGGCGGTATTGCACACTTGAGCCGTACTCGCTCGTCTACCTCAACCCATTGGGCCGGTATCACTACAGCATCGCTAGCACCAAGCTCCAAGGCTTTCTGCCGGTACCTCTCAAGGTCTGCCTTGAGGGTTTCCTCACTAACTTCGCTGGGAAACGGTCGCACTACTCCCTTATCTTCTGGCACCTATTTCCCTTTCTGTTTAATTACTCCTTTTTATTTGAATTATCTGGTTATTCCCAGTTCTCAGCTAAATATTAGTTCAGTCCGTCAGTTAAGTCAATTTACTATACTCACTCATATAATTGGGGACACTTCGACATTATCTAACTTGCGTCGCCCCTGTTTGGTGGTGACGGCCCCATCCCCTTTATCCCCTTACCCAGAGGGGAAGGGGAAGATATACAAAGAGGGGCTGTGCCCCTCTTTAACTCCCCCCAACAGTGCTTGTAGGCTCTGTCCACAGCGAAGAGCATTTACGCTCCCGGTTTCCAGCTCTCTTTAAGGTGCGAACGACCGCTGTCTGAAGACTGCCCTCTCATCGTTTTGGGGAGTCCAGAGGGGTTTCACCCCTCTTGGCGGGGGATTTCAAGGGGGTGTCCCCCCTTGATTTTACTTTCGGTCGAGTGAACAGATGAAAGGACTCATAAACGCCTCACGCCCATTTCTGACGCTTAGTTCAGCCAGCCCTTCATTTCTCACCAGCATGTTTGTGAATCAAGGAACATCTGTCTCAGGTCCTCAGGCGTAAACGGCCTGGGTGACAGTCTGGTCACACGCTGCTGGGGCAACGTGCCCTCAACCAGCTTGTCCACATCCGCTGCCGTAAAACCGACAGCCGCCAGGCCATTGGGCATCCCTGTTTCTTTCATTAAAGAGATTATTGCGTCAGCAAGTATATTCCCTGCGTCCTCCATTCTGGAGTTAACGGTATCCGCCCCCATAAGTCGAGCGGCTTCCAGGTGCCGTTCAGGATTAGTAGGAGCCGTAAAGCGAAAAACAGATGGAGCAAGGAGAATGACAGCCATCCCGTGTGGAATGATTGGGTGGTTCGGAGGATACCCTTCAGGTATGAAGCCACGCACCATCCCAGACACAGGATAGGACATGCCATGACCAAGATGAGTGCCTGCGGCACCAAAGCTAATGCCGGCGAAGGTGGCCGCCATAATCATCTGGCTGCGAGCATCCTCATCTGTGGGGTTACTGACTACCCGAACGATATTACTACTTGCCATCTCAATTGCTCTGACCGCCCAGACATCACTCACCGGGTTTGAGCCCTGATAGGCAGACCTCAGTAATGGATTTTCGGGTGCCTGACGCTGGTTGTAAGGTATGGCTGTGAAGGACTCCAGAGCATGAGCCAGAACATCAAAGCCTGTACACGCTGCTATCATCCCAGGCAGTGTTCGCGTATTGTTCGGGTCAACTATACCTATCGTTGGCCGCAGGTAACGATGGGCAATCCCGGTCTTAGCATGCATCTCCACCAGGTCGAATACGGCCACTCCGGTTGTTTCACTTCCGGTCCCGGCGGTGGTAGGAATACAGACCAGCGGCTTGAGGGGGCCGGGTACGGGAGTCCCTTTGCCGATAGGAGCGTTGACATAGGTAGGGAAATCTGCCGGATAGGTCGAGTAAAGATTAGCGACCTTAGCTGTATCCATACTTGACCCTCCCCCCACCGCTACGAAACCATCGAACTCCCCCCTCACGGCATAGTCAATAGCTTCCTTCAGGGAAGCGTCTGTAGGCTCTATGCGGGTACTACCGTACAAGACCGGCTCCAGTCCTGCGTCCTCCAGTGCTTTGAGAGTCACCTTCACCGGCCCTTTATCCACCAGATTGGGGTCTGTCACAACCATTACCCTTTTTGCACCGAGTTCTCCCATGTCATATCCGACTTCACGTGTTGCCCCTGGACCATACTTAATGCTGACCGAGTCCAGTCTAACTACCGATTCCAGAGCCATTGTTTGCTCCCTCCCGAGAAATTTTTCTGACTGATGCTAACTATCTGGCAGGAAATGAACGGAATCTGCCAAATACCTTCGTATCATAACACATTGACTTTCTACGTTCACAATGCTACCCTGTGCACACTCCACCTATGTCAACTGAAGAGGCGGAGTCCGTCGTAAACAGAAATAATAGAACGAGGGTAGTTTTATGGACTTGATTGAGGCGGTAGCAAGATGGCGTGTCTGTGAGTATGGTGAGTCCGACTACTGCAGGGATTGTAAAAACTACTTCTATGTGGACCCCCGTACAATGGGAAAAAGAGAGCAGGGGTGGGGTACGACCGGTCAGAGGACTATATGCAGTTTGTTTGACGACCTGGAAAACGAAATACAATCAAGAACTACTGCCAGGTAGTTACCAGTCATTGTCAAGCAGCTATGACAGTAATTATTGTTCCTTTCTCCACTCTAATTTTCTACACTTACGATGCTGTCCTCGGCACATGACATGTCCACTACCTCTACAGAAAAATAGGGGTTGTTGATGTCAAAGTATATAGGAACAGCAATTCTAACAGGATTAGGTTGCATCTCTCTTGTTATAGCTTTGAGTCTACTTCGTACTTGCGATAGGTTTACTGGAGGAGAAGAATCCTGGGCTCTATTAGGTAATATTATATGGCGATTCTCTCTTCTCTTTTTTAGTGTAATCGTTCTGGCTGTTGCATTATGGCGGTTCTGGAAGGCGTTCCGGAAAGAGTAAGAAGTCCGTTTTCTCCATATTGACTTCCTACGTTCACGGTGCTATCCTGTGCAGACGATATAAGCTGTGCTTATATCGGGCATGTTAAACCTCACTTAGGTAGAAATTGTAGATAAAAGGAGGGGAGGCATGAGTGTCTGGCGAATTATGGCGTTGGTTGTTTGCTTTGCTTTTTTCGGAATCGTGGCATTAGCAAACAGTATAATGGCTCTGAGCCTGGGTACCACCCATTACCTGATGATACTGTGGTTACTCGTGCCCGTACCTCTTATATTTCTTGTCCTGAGGTTCAGAGCTCCGAGGATGAAAGCGATACGCGTGTTGGGATACTCTTACCTGGGAGTGAGCATCTTTGTAACGACCATACTGTGGGGGGTTGGTTGGTACTTCTCCGACGTGTTGAAGGATGGGGCCCTCGTGCCCGATTACACACCTCCCGAATACGATCTACAGGTAGGTGACATTCAGGAAGGTTACGTGACACTTTATCCCACCAGCGATGCCGAGGCTGATGGTCCATGGACCAGAGACGGTACTTGGGGGCTTGAATGGTCCAGAGGGTATGATCAGGTGGGAAAGATCGTGGAGATTACCGAGGATAGGGTTGTCCGAGAATACATGCCGATAAGTGGCGGTCTTAACGAGGGAGAATTGGTGCGGCTGGACAGTTGGGCTTTCGCGGGTGATCCGTTACAAGCCTTCGGAATACCCTTCCAGGAAGTCTCCTACTCATCACCTGTTGGTGATTTCCCCGCCTGGCTGGTGAATGGAACAGATCCTACATGGGTCATCTTTGTGCATGGCAAGGGAGCTGAGAGAGGCCAGGCCTTACGCATGGTCCCCACAATGGCTGAGATGGGGTATCCTTTTATGGTGATCACCTACCGGAACGACGAAGGTGTGCCATCTGACAAGGACGGTTTCTACCGGTATGGACAGACTGAGTATGAAGACCTGGAATACGCTGTCACCTACGCCCTCGATCACGGGGCGGACCAGGTTGTACTTGCAGGGTATAGTATGGGGGGAGCCATCATCGCGAAGTTCCTTTGTGATTCGCCTATTGCTGATAATGTCAGCGGAGTCATTCTCGATGCTCCTATGATGAACTTCAGCGCCACTGTCGATTTGGGGGCAAGCCAGAAAGGTTATCCAGTATTCATATCAGCAATCGGGCAGGCTGTCTCCAGCTATCGGTTCGGGATACATTGGGAAGCCCTGAACTACCTGAAACGCACTGATAGACTCTCAAGCCCAATCCTCCTATTCCATGGTGACGCTGACATAAAGGTTCCGATAACGACAAGTGACGCTCTGGCGGAAGCTAGGTCAGATATCGTGACTTACGTCATAGTGGAAGGTGCCCGTCACAACTGCGCCTGGAATACAGCACCTGACTCGTATGAAGCAGCAGTGCGGGACTTCTTAATGCAGGTAGCTCCTTAAGAGATCCAAGGAATACACCTGAAAGTGGTGCTCGCAAGACACGATACGGGTAACGCCAGGGCTAGGTTCCTCCCCCCACTTGGACTTTCTACGTTCACGGTGCTACCCTTTGCACACGATAGCAATGGAGGTGCAGTAATGGCACAGGAGATAGGTAAGCATAGAAAATGGATTGATATCGTCGGTCATGTGTTTCATGTACTGGAATTTGATAGGGCTGGGACAAAAATAGTTTCCGGCAATAAGGTTAAGGCCAAGAGTTTATTCAAACTCTACGGATATTTACTTGTAGAATCTCCTATTTTAACCCGACCACCAAGGTTACCTATCGTACACCATGATGATTTCCTTTTAGCAGATAGTGTTTTTGATGAACCCAGATGGTTTCAAGCTATTCAAAATGACGAACTCTTAGTAACATATGTTCCTGAGCATATTCAACATGATGGACGTGTTGCTGGTTTTAGCCACGCATTACATTATGTGATAATTCCAAAAGGCACTCTGCAAAAATACTATACATTTGGAAATAAAAAACACCAAACGCACCCAGAACCTGAAAAATTATTCGGGAAATTGGGCTGGCACGGTGAGATTAGAGTTCAGGTAAATCGTAATCCCAAACTATAAAACTACTTGGATTACAATAATCAACTGTGGTTATTACTAGTACTGTACCTGTGCCTGTATAAGAAGGCTCCTTTCTCCTCAAATCCCCCAATCACCATACCATCATCCTTGACGCTACCCGGCAGGGCTGCTATCATCAGGTACGCCGGCACAGACCCGATGAGGAGGACAGCATGAAGTTCACCGAGAGGCTGGAAAGGGCGATGCAGCGTAGCAATAGCCTAGTATGTGTCGGCCTCGATACCGACCCCAAGCGGATGCCTGAGGGTATCAGCGTATCCGATTTTAACAAGGCAATAATCGAGGCTACCTCCGACCTGGTATGCGCCTACAAGCCCAACCTTGCCTTCTACGAGGCCCTGGGGGACGAGGGGTGGGACGCCCTGAAAGAGACACTGCAGCAAATACCCGCCGAGATTCCGGTGATTGCCGATGCCAAGCGGGGGGATATCGGAAATACCGCCGCCGCCTACGCCAAAGCCATCTTCGATATCTACGGCTTTGATGCGGCCACGGTGAATCCGTACCTGGGCTTCGATTCGGTGGAGCCTTTCATTTCCTATCAGGATAATGGGGTATTCATCCTCTGCCGGACATCCAACGCCGGCTCAAGCGACTTCCAGGAGCTCCTCTGCCAGTACGGGGATGGCTACCGTACTTTGTACGAGATTGTCGCCCTCAAAGCCAGCACCTGGAACACCCACGGTAACATCGGCTTGGTCATCGGGGCGACCTACCCCGAGGAGCTGGACACCATCCGGCGGCAACACCCAGAACTGCCCCTTCTGGTACCGGGTGTCGGCGCTCAGGGTGGTGACCTCGCCCTAGCAGTCCGCTACGGGATTGACGCCAATGGGCGAGGCATGATTATAAACTCGTCACGTCAGATTCTGTACGCCTCCACCGGGAAGGACTTCGACAAAGCCGCCCGTCAGGCCGCCGCAGCATTGCGTGACGAGATTAACCAGCACCGCTCTGGACATACAACAGGTTAGCCAATGGTCACCGAGATAAGGCTGGGAGACGTGATCCGCCTCAAGAAGAAGCACCCCTGTGGCAGTGACCAATGGCAGGTAGTCAGGCTCGGGGTAGACATCGGCATCAGGTGCCAGGGTTGCCAGCGCCGGGTCCTCCTGGCACGCAGTGTATTCGAACGCCGTATCCGGACCTTTATCTCCCGCGGGCCACAACAGGGTTGATATCAACAAAGGAATCATGCTAATGGAAACGAAAGACGAACCACTGGTAGTAGTCGATAACCTGCACACTTACTTCCCGGTAAGGGCCGGTGTTTTACAGAAGAAGGTGGCTGACCTTAAAGCGGTAGCCGGTGTCAGCTTTCACATAAAGAGGGGCGAGACCCTGGGGCTTATCGGCGAAAGCGGCTGTGGCAAGACTACGCTCGGGCGCTCGATACTCCAGCTGCTAAAGCCCACCAGCGGAAGCGTATACTTCGATGGCGCCGACCTCAGCAAACTCAACGCCGGAGAACTGCGAAAAATGCGGCAACATATGCAGATGATGTTCGAAAATCCCTATTCCTCGCTGGACCCCGGCATGAAGGTCGGCAAGATAATCGCCGAGCCACTCCAGATTCATAAACTGGCCAGCAAAGAGGAGCTTGATGACAGGGCCCGTGAAATGCTAGTTATGGTAGGGCTCGAAGCGGATATGACCGAACGCTATCCCAGTGAGTTCAGCGGCGGCCAGCGACAACGCATTGAGCTGGCACGAGCATTAACCCTGAGACCGAGCTTCATTGTCTGCGACAACCCACTGGCACAGCTGGACGTCTCCATCCAGGCCCAGCTCATTGAACTACTTACCTGGCTCCGTAACTGGCGTCAACTCACCTACCTTTTCATTGCTCACGACCTCGCTCTGGTACGGAGAATCAGTCACCGCGTCGCTGTGATGTACCTGGGTATAATTGTTGAGACAGCCGAGACCGATGAGCTCTTCGGTAATGCGCTTCACCCCTACACCAAAGCGTTACTATCAGCGGTACCAGTCCCCGACCCGGCCGAGCGTGACCGCAGGATACTCCTGCTTCCCGGTGATCCTCCGAGTCCAATTAATCCGCCCTCCGGATGCCGCTTCCATCCGAGATGCAACGTCGCTATCGAGAGATGTAGTCAAGCAATACCAGACCTAAGGGAAATCGGTTCGGAGGGACATGAGGTCGCCTGCCATCTGGCCTAGCCCTTCCTGCTATGGTCAACACACATCTGGCCATAGTATGCTATGATTGACATGTACCAGCTCGCAGCGTATGTCAGCCCACTCTTGTAAGGCAGCTAAGAATAGATATAAGGAGAGCATAGCATGGATTTATCGCGATTCTCACTTGAGGGTAAAGTAGCCCTGGTGACCGGTGCCAGCCGGGGTATTGGTAAAGCCACAGCGCTGGGATTTGCCAACGCCGGTGCTAACGTAGTGGTGACCAGCCGGAAGCTACCCGACCTGGAACTGGTAGCCGAAGAGATAAGGGGGCTGGGAGTTAAATCTCTACCGGTAGCCTGTCATGTCGGGCGGATGGACCAGATACAGGAACTGGTCAAGACAGTAGTGGGCGAGTTCGGCACGATTGATATCCTGGTCAACAACGCCGGCACCAGCCCGGTGCTGGCTTCGTCACTGGACCTGGAGGAAAGGGCCTGGGATGTGGTGATGAACCTCAACCTAAAGGGGCTGTTCTTCCTCAGCCAGGCAGCAAGCAGAGTAATGAAAGAGCACGGCGGCGGTAAAATCATCAATGTCGCCTCGATAGATGCCTATAAACCGGAGTACCATGTCGGGGCTTACTCTATCAGTAAAGCAGCGGTTGTCATGGTGACCAAGGTCATGGCCGTAGAGCTGGCACAGTACAACATCCGGGTTAACTGTATTGCGCCGGGTGCGGTAGAGACCCGCATCTACGACTCCCACTGGTTCGACGTCTCGGAGGAGCAGATGAAAAAGGAGAAGGCGGAGGTTGCCAAAAGAATACCGGTGGGGCATATCGGACAGCCCGATGAGGTAGCTGGTGCCATGATATACCTGGCATCCGACGCCTCAAGCTACCTGACCGGTGAGACTATTCTAATAGATGGTGGCAGTTTTCTGGTATAGATATGTAGATAAACGACTACTGTAATTACGAGGGATAATCAACTTGAAGATAGCGGATATCAAGACGTATGTAGTAGGTAATCCTGTTCCGGATAAAGGGGGAAACAATTGGGTATTCCTCAAACTGGTCACAGATGATGGCGTAGAAGGCTTCGGGGAGGCTTATGGAGTACCCTTTCACCCGCACGCCACGGTACGCCTGATTGAAGATGTCGGTGAAAGGTTTATCATCGACTCTGACCCATTCAAGATTGAAAAGATGTGGCGAACACTCTATTCCAGAGGTTATAGTCAGCATCCAGACCTGACAATGATGGGTGTAATCAGCGCCTTTGAAATGGCCTGCTGGGACATCATCGGTAAGGCACTTAACCAGCCAATCTACAACCTGCTCGGAGGACAGTTTCACGAAAAACTCCGCTCTTATACGTACCTTTACCCCGCCCCCGATGACCCTACGCCACGCAACCTGTTCACTGATCCGGAACGTGCCGCATCGAGGGCAGCTGAGTACATTAAGCAGGGATTTACTGCTATAAAGATTGATCCTGTTGAGCCTACGATGCCTGCTAGCCCCGTACAAGTCTCCCTCGAGGCACTTCATACTGCGGAGATGGTTGTTAATAGTATTCGGGAGGCTGTCGGTACTAGCTGTGACATACTTGTGGGGACACATGGGCAGATGACCACTTCCAGTGCCATAAGGTTGGCTAAAAGGCTTGAGAAATTTGACCCACTCTGGTTCGAGGAACCGGTACCCCCAGAGAATAGAGACGAGATGGCTAGAGTCGCTCGAGCTACCAGTATTCCAATCGCCTCGGGCGAGCGGCTGACGACAAAATACGAGTTTCGAGAGTTACTTGAAAAACAAGCCGCTGCGATTCTGCAGATGGCCCTCGGACGAGTCGGAGGAATACTAGAGGCCAAGAAAATTGCCGGGATGGCTGAGGCGTATTATGCACATATTGCGCCACACTTATATTGTGGTCCGATTGAAGCCGCTGCCAATATACAGCTAGACACATGCAGCCCCAACTTCTTGATACAAGAGAGTATCGAAACCTGGGGAGGCTTTTACACTGATATTCTGAAAGAACCAATCCAATGGGAGAATGGCTTTATTATACCTCCGACCAAGCCAGGTCTTGGCATCGAACTGGACGAAGAGGTCGTCATCAAAAACAGTTATGCCGGGGATAGCCTTACTATTAACGCCCCTCGAGATTGACCTACTATGATATCCTTCCATTCACGTGCCTAGTGTGCCACCGTACCAGACCTACGAGATTCGGCAAATTTTATAACTGAAAGAGGAACCCCCACCCCCCGCAACACCTAGAAAAATCTTCCTTTTCTAAATCTAATTAAGATTCATTACCACATCGATCCGCCCGGGTACGGTGCGCTCCATGCACAGGACAGCGCCTTTCTCACCACGAACTTCAAGAGTAAACGTATCGTATAACTTGAGCATGTCGGCTTCGGCATCAATGAATGGATCGGTTTCATCAGTACCTGTGGTATATGATGAAGCCGTATAGTCTGCCAGCCAGACTGTTATTACCGCCTGCTCATCAGCGTCAAGCAAGTAGTCACCGTTATTCTTACCGATGAAATCCACTGTCCAGGCGGCATCCAGAATTAGCTGTTTATCATCGATATATGAGATCAAGCAGACATTCTCCATGCCGCTGGCTGTTAAATCAGTATCACTGGCAGTATAAGGAGGAGTAAGGTCTGCAGCGTAACCGGGCAGGGCTGTCGTTACGGTGAAAGATAACTTAACTACGGTCTCGGTGGCTCCAACCGTGCCCGAATAAGCCGTCATGCCTCCCCTTGGCTCCATGGAGGACGTTGCCTCGTCCAAACCGGAGTAGATTGCTTCCTTCGCTTTTTGAGATGAGAATATACCGGCGGACAGCACGGTATAAGCAAACACTGAGGCAACTACCACGAACGCAATCAGGATAATAGCAGTCTCAAGCCCGGTAATACCTCTCTCATTCCGATGCATTATCATTATTATCCTCAGCATTGATATCTCCTTTGGTAGACCTCAATTGCAGCGTCACTAGCCCTTCTCCTAGTTGAGAATCATGATGTCGTCGACAACCCCTCCGATCGTCTTCTCTATCATAAGCACGCTGCCGTTTGGTGGTTTGATCTCGATCATGAATGTGGTATAAGTGACGATATCACCATCCATGGCACTCAGGTCAATCGTAATTGCAAACTGTTCTCCCGGCTCCAGCAGGGAGTCGCCATCATCCTTGCCAAGAGGTGTGAAACTCCAATTAATATCATCGATACGTTGTGTCTCGTCAGAATACGAGATGACAACGACGTTAGGACTGCTGTCGTCAGCTATACCATCGGTGTCGGCGTCGGTCGGTATGGCAAAGTCGATTGCCTCACCCTCCAGTGCTACAGCAACGACGAATACCAGCTGGTCAACGTCGTCATCGGCATCAGTGTCTTCAGCCACAATGCTGCTCTTTAGAGATAGTGCCGCCCTGACTTCTGCCAGACCTGAGTAGATAGCCTCCTTTCCTTTCTGAGAGGAGAATATGCCGGCTGACAGTACCGTATAGGCGAATACCGAGGCTACTACAACGAACGCAATCAGGATAATTGCGGTCTCGAGTCCGGTTATGCCTCTTTCATTCCGGTAAATTTTCTTTAACATTTAGTATTCCTTTAGCCGATTAGAAAGTTTATGTACCTTTTGTCTTCACTCTGTCTGGTAGAGTTGGTAACGCATGTACTAACGCTCTTTTATCCCAACATCAACTACTTCCGTTGGTGGTCTATTATTTCCTTGTAAAAAGGCAAGTACGTCCCCACTCAGGTATCTCCAGTCGCCACGGTCACCCAAGCGGTATCCTTTGAGTATACCGGTGCGACTCCACTTCCTGACAGAACCGATATGTATCTTGAGGAAGTCAGCGACCTCACCAGTTGTCATTATTACTTGCCCGTCTAAATCCATATCTATGCAGCACCTTATTTACAAATTCAACTATTAAAGCATATTAAAGCACTTTTATGATTAAGATCTCTTTATTTTGTAATCCACATGGTAGAAAAGTAACGGGGCGTTAGTCAGGATAGTTATATGATATTATCCTACATATCCAAGATGGAAAAAGGGTCCTCCGACTTAATATTGGTGGCTAAGTAAATAAATCCGGGTCATCCAAAGTGTCTAAAGATTTGAATGTGGGTGTCAGTAATGTTCCAAATTGTCGCACATTCGGAGAAATATACGAGTGATTTTATGACCCATGGATATAAGGGATTTAGAAGTGAGAGCGGATATTATAAGACAATTATCTAGTGAGATGCTTATGACTGCTCACTGGAATTTCGAGGCAAGAACGTTCCTTTGTTCGATTACCATTTGGGGAAAGTAAACTAGAGTGAGGTTGACACATGATAATTCAGGTCTTACAGTTTTCTCCCACTCTCAACATGATCTAACCGTTCATATACTATCTGAGGGTGAATACCTTATCTAAGCATTAGAGAAGCGTAGCTGTTTCTAGGCTCTCGCCTTAACATATGGTATAACCTTGATGCCCCAATTTGGTTCGACGTCAAACGTGACTACATTGCCTGTTTTCTGAGTAGCGCCGCGTATCTTGGCTACTTCCAGCATTTTTGCCAACTTGGTCCCCATGGTCTCAGTGCGTAGCCTCAGGTGAGCATCACACATGGCTCCTATTCTGATAAGTGTACCCTCATCAAAGGCATAGGAGTGAACGCTGCACATGATACTCACTCCTTTACTGGTCAGAGCCTTCATGTCCTCGAAAAAGGTAATCAGGTCAACAATACCGATATGGGTAGCATAGTAAGTGATAGAATCAACAATCACCAGGTTAAAGCCTTCCAAGGCACAATTTTGGATTATGGGAATTAATCCAGTATTCATGCTACCTGCTGATTTCTTGGCATCAATTGGATAGATACGTAGTTTGGAAAGTAGGTATTGATCTAGGATGCTAAGATTCAGGCTCTTCATCTGTGTGATGAGGCTCTTTACGGAGTTCTCCGTTGTGAAGATGGCTACCTTGTATCCGTTTTTGAGAGAACCCCATATCATCTGCTGTGACAGGACAGATTTACCAGAATCCGGCTGACCCTCTATCAGGCTAAGGGAGTTGGGTGGTATCCCTCCCCCCATTTTCTTGTCAAGCTCATCATTTCCAGTAGATATTAGGCCGATATATCTCGACATCTCTTCCATATGAACTCTCCTAATACAATGAATTTATAGATTATGCCTCGGTCTGATTATATTAGCCGATCTATTCCGGACACCATGCATTAGATAAAATCCGAAATTGCGTAATATCGCATGTATTATTCGTTAGGTAAGATTGACCGGCTATTATATCAATGTCTGTTCTACGGTTGTGCGAGAATTCTACGCCATTGAGAAGAAGCTGGCTTCCTTGAATTATGAGCTGGGCTCCACACAAGCTACATCGTTGATGGCATGAGTTCATCAGTGCCCAACCATAATGTTCAATTCTGCACGAGGGACAACTACCTCTTAGCCAGTTCATTTCAATTTGATCCCTTTACGTTCGGCAATATCAACCAGTTGCTGCAGCAATAGCGACGTTTCTTCCGCTTGATACAAATCAAGCTGTGGAGAAGGCTCTTGTTTATTTCGCTCACGAATTTGTTTTAACTTCCGTGATAACTCGAAGCCCTGCTCAAGCCCTTTTGTATAGGCGACACTGATATCGTCATGGTATTTTTCACTACTTATCCACATTGTAGTATCTCGTTCAGTTCTGCCCAGATAGTATCCGGTATCGCTCCTTTTTTAAAAAAAGCGAGATTTTCTCTTTTACAGATTCCATTTTAGCCAGCTGATATTCAGCATCGAGCTTACGCGCTGCCCAGAATCCATCTTGATAACCTTGACCGTAATCCGGCCCTACAGCATCAGCCTTATCAAACATCTCGTATATCTCCATGACCCGGGATGCTATTGCAAGGTAGTCCTCTAGCTCTACTTGGGCGACAACCTGGTCCAGTTCTTCATGAATTGCTGTGGTTGATTCCATTCCATCTCCTGTCACGATAACCTCTCCTTGTGAATAGAAATTCTCATCTAAAAGCAGTACTTATGTATATGTCCTGTGTAATAGTAAAGTAATGGTACTTTAGTCAGGTTTGTTACCTGAGATTATCCTACTTGTCCAGAATTTAGAGAAGGGTCTGCTGACTTAGGGTTGGTAACTATGCGGCTAAACTTGACCTGCCTGAAATGTCTAAACATTTGAATTCAGGGGTCAGGAATGTTTCAAATTGCCGTACATTCGGGGTAATATACGAGTGATTTTATGACCTGTGGGGACAATGGGTTCAGAAGCGAGAGCGAATATTATTAAGACAATTATCCTAGTGAGATGCTTATGACTGCTCGTTCGAGCTTAAAAGTAAAATCTTTTCTTTTTCCTCCCCCCTCTCCTTAATCAAGGAGAGGGGGATAACAAGCCCCCGCGAAAAAGAAAAGAGAGGGCTGGACATCCTCTCTTAAACTCTACGCTAATAGTGATCCCCTTTCCCCGGTGGAGACCACCATACCCCTCCAAGAGCTACCATTGCATCACTTCCCGGTGAAAAGCCTCGGCCAGCTCATAGTCCTGCCCTTCGGCTGACATCCTGGCCCGCTGTTTCATCCGTTCAGACATCTCAGGCCTGTCCCCTACCTGACTCTTGTGGCAACGCAAGGCGGCAATCTTAATATCTATAGTGTCAGTAATATCGATGTAATAATTCGGGTCTGACGTACCGCAGAACAGCACCTCTTTTATCCTGTGAGGTTGCAGACCCTGTTCGAGTAAATCAGGATAAGAGTGAGTGCTCGCAGCATACGGATAGACAGCATCCAGCGTCACTTGTGCCGTCATTCGGTGGTCTCTGTGGTCAAGATACCCCCGGTAAGGGTCAACAGTCACCACCGTCTCGAGTCGATATTTCCTTATCAAACGCACCATATCTTTTCGCAACTCAGGTGTGTCCTCCAGTGTCTGGTCTGGATAACGCAGAAACTCCACTTCTCTTACCCCTAATACTTCGGCAGCAGCCAGCTGTTCCTTCTCCCGGACTTTGGCCAGTTCTTCTGGCTCCATGTCAGGGTCACTGGTACCCTTATCACCATTGGTACAGACCGCGTAGATGATATCCTTCCCTTCACGTGCCCAGCGGGCCACCGTACCGGCCATGCGAGATTCGGCATCGTCAGGATGCGGGATAAACACTATTACCTGTGCTTGCTTTGTCATTGTATTCAGGTCTCCTTGGTTTATCATACCATTTTAGAGACCAGAGCTCCCAGCACTAACAGATCTGTCTTGTGCTTTAGGAATTACCGTACAGGATACAGAATTTCGCCAGCAAGGGCCCCATCCCCCTGCAAGACCCTAGAAAAAGAACCCTTTGTTTGTTTCGCCATACGGTGATTATCTACAACTGAGGTGAGACCTCGTGCAGTTTGACACCACCAGGGTTTACCTCTAGACTGAGGTCACCGATTCAGCACAGGGGCATTCGACACGGTATGCCCGAAGTACCAGATATAGAATCCTGATAAATAATAGAGATCAACTAGGAGGTTTCCCTATGAGTGTAGGAAGAATAATACTCCTGATTCTCGGAATCATCGGACTACTGATATCAATTAGTCTACTAATGGGCGGAGGGGCATTACTCTGGGCGGATAATACGATTAAAGATAGCGAAGGGTATTATACCACAAGGACCATTCAGATTGAGAAGGATTCCTATGCCATTGTTACCGGACCCGCTGATATCGATGTAGATGTGGCATGGGATTGGGGATGGGGATGGGATTTGGGCGATCTGGTCACCTTTAAGGTAGAAGGCTCAAACAATGAACCCTCTAATCAGATATTCATAGGAGTAGCCAGAGAGTCAGACATTAATACCTATTTAGACAGCGTTGAATATGATGAAATGACAAGATTTCACATATACCCCCTTAGCGTTGATTATCGCAATCACCCCGGAAATATGGTGCCCGTAGCCCCCACTTCACAAACCTTCTGGACCGAATCAGCTCATGGTGCCGGAACTCAGGTTCTTGAGTGGGAGCTTGAAGCAGGTAGCTATTCGCTAGTGCTTATGAATGATGATGGGTCTGCCGGTGTTGATATAGATATAGTATTCGGGGCAAAGATCCCCCTGCTATTTGGGGTTGGTGTGGGACTTCTTGTTGCGGGGACAGTGGGACTATTTATTAGCATATTGATGATTTACCTTGCAGTGAGAGGGAGGCGTGCTGTACCCTCAAAACCCCCTGAGGTACCTGTATTAGCAGACGAGGAAGGTGAAAAACCAATAGTAGGACCAGAGGTAATGAACCAAGTAAAAGAAAAAACAAGCGTAGGAATTGAGCCAAATGTTGCCGGCGTACTTTGTTACGTTGTTGGGTGGATAACAGGAATAATATTCTTTATTTTGGAGAAGGATAGTAAATTCATCCGTTTCCATGCGCTGCAGTCAATAGTTGTTTTTGGTGTACTTTCTGTAGCCGGTACCGTTTTATCTTGGATGCCTGTCTTTGGTGGCTTTTTCCGTGTTATCATTTGTATCTTAGGCTTCGTTCTATGGGTAGTACTGATGGTTAAGGCATACCAGGGAGAAAAATATAAGATACTATGGGCTGGCGATTTCGCGGAGAAACAAGTGAGTTGAATTAATTAATCAAGTTTGGGTAATAACCAAGATTTTGTTGTGACTAGTCAGAAAGGACTGTAAGAAGACGTCCCGATGGCTGTTTCGAGGTCCCGGCAAGTAATAAAAGCCTTCCTTTCTCACTCTATCATCTTATAGGAAAGTCAAACGGAATCAAATATTTATACACATCGCTGGATAAACATCCCGATGCTCGTCTAGTAGATAAACGTTCCTTTTTTCGCAAGCCCACAGCACACACCTACCTATATGAAAAGGCATTTGCACGCTAAAAACAAATAAGTATGCTAAAATAGCTCAATGTATTCGAGAGTAACATTTTACAAAGACACCAGTGTTAACGAGCCTGTTATACAGTTTGTTGTGCAGCAATCGTACAGCGTAATCGGTGAAATTTCACATGTTTTAGACTTATTTAATCAGTTATATTGAAAAGGAGAAATGGAATGGATGAGATGAGCGCGAAGGGTGGACCTGCCGGGTCAAGGGATTCGCTGTATGATAAGCCGTATGTGGACATCGACGAGTGGCGAGTCGAGCCGGTTGGCTGTCGTTATATACATGGCGGGTTCAAAGACACTGATTGTCGGTTCTCCTTCTACTTTCCGCCACCTGAACGCTACGAGGGACGGTTCTTCCAACCACTCATGGCGGTTTCGGGTATAGAGACTGCTGCACTTAGGCCTGCAATGCAAGGTATGATGATACCTGATACGCTTCCCTCCGCCATAGACAGCGGCGCTTACCTCGTGGAGTCTAACCAAGGTCGGACGGTCATGTTCCCTGGCGATGATCCTACCATCCCCGGCTATCGGGCCAGCACCGCGGTGGCCAAATACTCACGGGTGATGGCCGCAGAGATGTACGGCGCGCACCGTCCTTATGGTTATGTTTACGGTGGTAGCGGCGGGGCCTTTAAGACCATGGCTTGTATGGAGAACAGCCCCGGTGTCTGGGACGGCGCGGTGCCATTCGTTCACGGAACAGGCATTGGTCTTCCCAGCTTGTTCACGGTGCAGGCCCATGCCATAAGAATTCTGCGCGACAAGTTTCCCACCATAGTTGACGCACTGGAGCCAGGTGGCAGCGGAGACGTGTATGCCGGATTGAATATTGAAGAGTGTGAAGCGCTTGCCGAGGTCACCCGCATGGGGTTTCCGCCACGGGCATGGTTCAACTTCGAAAGAATCGCACGTGGCTACACGGGTGTCTTCTCCATGTTCTTTGACAATATGATGAAGTATGACCCCGATTATTTCAATGACTTCTGGACGGTTCCGGGCTATCTCGGCGCTAATCCTCCCGAGTCCCTCCTGCGTACCCGTATCCAGCACAATACGACCATCAGTAAAGTGGTGATGTCAAAGGAAGCTGCCGCAATGGGTTTGCAGATATCGATGCCGGCGAGACTTGCTGACAGCCAGGAGGAGATGCCGGCGGCTATCCAGCTAGAGAGTATACCGGAGGGTAATCTCCAGGGAATCACTATTATCTTAAAGAGCGGTGGGGCCGCAGGGCACGTTTTCTATATTTCCGGAGTGATGAACGACATGCTGACGATCGGGTTCGGCGAGGAGCACTTCCAGGCTCTAAAAAGCATCAAGGCCGGCGACGAGGTGATGGTCGATAACTCGGTGTATCTTGCCTCCCAGACATATCACCGCCACCAGGTCCCTTCACCTGACTTCTACGTCTGGGACCAGTTCAAAGCAGCCGGCCAACCGATATACCCTCAGCGTCCATTGATAGGTCCGCGCTTCGGGGGTGGCACCGGCTCCATACAGAACGGTCGGTTTGCAGGGAAAATAATCGTGGTCCAGTGCCTTATGGACGAGGCCGCTTACCCCTGGCAAGCGGACTGGTACCGTAATCTTGTACAGGAAAAACTGGGACAG
Source organism: Dehalococcoidales bacterium (assembly GCA_020342155.1). Taxonomy (GTDB): domain Bacteria; phylum Chloroflexota; class Dehalococcoidia; order Dehalococcoidales; family Fen-1064; genus W589. The sequence goes on along the minus strand of CP070842.1, from coordinate 458,365 downwards.
CGTCTCGACGACCAATACAGGCTCTATTTCGTCGACAATGCCATGCATACGGGACCGTGGGTTGGTCCGGGTGATCCCCGACCCGTAATTACAACCCGCATCATCAATTACATGGGTGTCCTGCAACAAGCACTGCGTGACCTGAGTGACTGGGTCGAGAAAGGATTGGCACCACCTGAGAGCACTACCTATAAGGTAGTAGATGGCCAGGTGATAGTACCGCCAACAGCTGCGGAGCGTAAGGGCATCCAGCCGGTAGTTACTGTAAAAGTGAATGACAATGAACGAGCAGATGTCGCGGTTGGCGAAACCGTCGAGTTTACCGCCATGATCGAAGTGCCGCCGGGTGCTGGTACGGTAGTAGCTGCTCACTGGGACTTCGAGGGTGCTGGCGACTATCCGCTCAGAGAGAAGTTTGACTATACTAACTCTTCGTTTACTCGCATGACATTCAAGACAACCTATGCCTTCTCAGACCCCGGTACATACTTTCCGGCATTGCGGGTCGCTTCGCATCGGCAGGGCGACTTTCAAACCAGATTCGCGCGAATCCAGAACATTGGCAGAGTACGGGTTGTTGTCCGGTAGGCGGATTGAAATCGCATGAGCTAGCAGAATTCGTCTGGAAACGTAGTCGATCCAACACTTTAGTATTTTGTTACGCTGCTCTCGCATTTTCTAGACGGTTTGTCGCCGCTTTATAGAAAGGTCCGCTGATTTCTGTGCCTAAGTGTTGGACCTGAGACAATAATATTTCAAAGGACCGTTTTTATATATGCAGTAGCACCTTAACAATTGAATAGGATATCACCGCTCAACCTCTACTCCTCTTTCTTCAAGCTGAGGAATATAGATACTTATTGAGGTCTCATTGAGGGGATTACCAGAAATGTATAGCACAATCAGGTTAGTCAATGAAGTTAGTGGTGAGATGTCACCTATCTGGTTTTCATTAAGCGCGAGCTGAGTCAGGTTGGTTAATGAAGCCAGTGGTGAGATGTCGCTTATCTGGTTTTCCCCAAGCGCGAGTTCGGTCAGGTTGGTTAATGAAGCCAGTGGTGAGATGTCGCTTATCTGATTTTCGTCAAGCCCGAGCGCAGTCAGGTTAGTTAGTGAAGCCAGTGGCGAGATGTCACTTATCTGGTTTTCGCCAAGCAAGAGTTGAGTCAGGTTGGTTAATGAAGCCAGTGGTGAGATGTCGCTTATCTGGTTTTCGCCAAACAAGAGTTGAGTCAGGTTAGTTAAGGAAGCTAGTGGTGAAATGTCGCTTATCTGGTTATCCCAAAGGTAGAGGGTGGTCAGGTTGGTCAGTGCAGCCAGCGGTGAAATGTCGCTTATCTGGTTCCACCAAAGGGAGAGGTTAGTGAGATTGGTGCAATGTTCTAATCCGTTGAGGTCGTTGATACTTCTTCCCGAAACGTCAAGAGAGGTTAGTCCTTTAAGGTCAGAAGTAAGAATAGCACCTTCAGGTTTATCAATGGCTTCCCTTATGGCTGCCTCAAGATTAGGGTCGGTGAGAGTGATTTCTTTGGGGCCACATGCTACTAGAGTACCACATAATAAGAGAATGACTAACAGAGCGAAAATGATACTGCGATACATCACCCACCTCCTCATTTAATTTCAGGTGGAGTGGACATATCGTGTGCAAAGGATAGCACCGAGAACGTGAAAAGTCAAAGTGGAAAAAGGAACGTTTATCTACTAGACGAGCATCGGGATGTTTATCCAGCGATGTGTATA
>CP070842.1:395800-456522 GCA_020342155.1 Dehalococcoidales bacterium | reverse complement strand
TATTCGGACTCGCTTTCGCTGCGGCTCCGCAACGTAATTGCTTAACCTAGCCACAGAGATTAACTCGACGGCTCATTCTTCAATAGGCACGCCATCACCCTAATTGCTTAGAGCTCTGACTGCTTGTCGGCACACGGTTTCAGGTCTATTTCACTCCCCTCACGGGGTACTTTTCACCTTTCCCTCACGGTACTTGTTCACTATCGGTCATCAAGGGTATTTAGCCTTACCCTGTGGTCAGGGTCGATTCCCACAAGATTCCTCGTGTCCCGTGGTACTCAAGAACAGATAAGGAGTCTCCCCCTTTCGTTTACGGGTCTATCACCCTCTATGGCGGCCCTTTCCAGAGACCTTCAACTAGGGTTCGATTGGTAACTCCTTGACCTATTTCAGGTTCGGTCCTACCTGCCTTACAACCCCCTATACGCTTAGGCCCTGAAACCACTTAGCTTATAGGGTTTAGGCTCCTCCCCTTTCGTTCGCCACTACTCAGGGAATAATCTCTTTTCCTCAGGGTACTGAGATGTTTCACTTCCCCTGCTTACCTCCTCCCAGCCTATGTGTTCAGCTGGGGGTGCTCAGGTTTTACCTGAGCGGGTTGCCCCATTCGGGAATCCCCGGCTAGGCTTGCTAGACAGCTTACCGAGGCTTATCGCAGTCTTACCACGCCCTTCTTCGGCCCTTGATGCCAAGGCATCCACCATGCGCCTTTACCCGCTTGACCTGCTTCAGATTTGATATTAGTCCGCCTATTCAGTTTTTAAGGTTCTACAAACAAAAACGGCCCGGTGATTCACACCAAGCCGCTAGCTCAGCTTACAATCACCTGTTGCTATCCTATGTGCTTCCCACCATACTTGCTATTTTACCTCACTCGAAGCAAGTTTAGCACACCCCAGAGGCAGTGTCAAGGTATCTTGTACCCATTAATAAAACTATACCCCCGGAAAGGGGGCACAGTCATTAATACAGGACTTCGCCCCATTTTGGAGGTGACGGCCCCATCCCCTGTATCCCCTTCACCAGAGGGGAAGGGGAATATAAGGTAAGAGGGGCTCCGCCCCTCTTGAACGCCCCCTATTAGCTTGCAACCAGAGTAAAGAATATCCCACCGATAGAAAGGCACACCTGTAAGGTGCGAAGATGCTTGCATAAAAACTAGCCTCTCACCGTTTTGGGGAGTCCAGAGAGGTGTAATCCCTCTGGAACGGGGGTACAAGGGAGTGCCCCCCTTGATTCCGATGATTGTACAGGCCCGCCATGGCCTTTGATCGACGGTGGCCCCATCCCCTTCGCCAGATACGAAGGGGGGTTAAAGCACGAGACTACCTCAATAAAAATATCACCTGAAGCTTAAACCCTGCCGCTCTCTATGCTATACTAAAATTGCACACTAAGAGAGTAAATAGAGATGACGACCAAGGCAAAAGACTATTACAAGATTCTGGGCTTGTCGCGGAATGCCAGCGAGCAGGACATCAAGAAGGCCTACCGTAAACTGGCGATGCAGTACCACCCTGACCGCAACCCCGGTAAAGAGGAGTGGGCCAATGAGAAGTTCAAGGAGATAAACGAGGCTTACGGGGTACTGGGTGACCCGGAGAAAAAGGTGCAGTACGACCGATACGGCACAATGGGTAATATCGGTGATATATTCGGAAGCCGGACTACCCAGTCTGGTTTCGAAGACCTTATGGGAGATTTCAGCGGCGCCGGCCTTAATTTCGACTTCCTCGATGGTATCTTCGGCGACTTCCTCAAGGGCAGGAACTTTACCTTCAGGACATTCCGTACCGGCCCCGGTGGCCAGGCAAGGGTTGAGTTCAATGTCCCACAGGGGGCGAGCATAGAGGAAATCTTTGGTCGACCGCCGCAACGCCCCCGTAGACAGAACGTCAACTACGAAATAACCATCACCAAAGAACAGGCAGCCAAGGGCCTCGAGAAGGACCTGAAACGTAAAGGTAGAAAGCTAAGGGTGAAAATACCGGCAGGTGTCAAGACTGGGAGCAAGGTAAGATTACGCAATGCCCGCATGACGACCGACGGTCAGCCCGGAGATATCCTGATTAAAATCCGGGTAAAATAAGGACCTTCCATAAATAGAAACACAGGGAGACATGTGTTGAGTGACAAACTGACCTACACTGTTTTCCAGACGGACGCGGGGTGGATGGCAGTAATGGCATCAGAACGGGGTTTGGTACGTGCAACGCTACCCCGTGCATCCTCCGAAGACGCTCTAAAGGCTCTAGGTGAGTATACTCACAAGGCAACCCGTACCGACGACCGATTTGTCGACCTTGCAGCCAGGCTCCAGAGCTACTTCCGCGGCGGGAAACCGTCCTTCCCGGACAAGCTGGACCTGTCCAAAAGCACTCCCTTTCAGCAGGCTGTCTGGGAAGGTGCCCGGCGAATCCCCTACGGCGAAACCCGGAGTTATGGCGAACTGGCTGAGGAAGTCGGGCGACCGGGAGCCGCCCGGGCGGTAGGACAAGCCATGAGCCGTAACCCCGTGGCAATCGTCATCCCCTGTCATCGGGTGATTGCTAGTGGGGGTAAACTCGGTGGCTTCGGTAAGAGGCTGGACTTGAAATGGTCGCTTCTCAGCCTGGAAACAGACGACCTTCCGCCGGACTACCCAAAGGGCTAGCTGAGCGAAGGGTCTGAGCCAGCCCCTCGTTGGCAAAACTGAAGTAGGTATGTCACCGATGACAATGTGGCCCACGACCTTTATCTGCATCCTGGTTGCACAATAAAACAGAATGCATACCCTTAAGATTAAGGGTTGCTCGAGTGTAAACCCCCTGAATACTATACCCATGTTGTCATCCCGATAGTGTTAAGCACATATTACATTCAGCTTTTTTAAAGTGAAAGGAGTTAGGGATGATTCTCGAGACTAAACGGTTAATACTGAGAGAATTACAAGAGTCGGACTTTAAAGCCGTTCATGCTTATGGAGCAGACCCTGAAGTGGTCGTTTACATGCCATTTGGTCCTAATACAAAGGACGACACCAAAGAATACCTCAAAAGAGTGCTTAATCAGCAAAAAGAGCAACCACGTATTGTTTATACTTTAGCTTTGGTCAGGCGGGAAGATAACAAACTTATTGGTTCTTGTAGTATTTTAGTCAGAAGTGAGTCTAACAAAGAGGCTGAGATGGGCTACATACTGAACAGGAGTTACTGGAACCATGGCTATATTACTGAAGCAGCTAAGAGACTTTTGCGATTCGGATTTGAACAGCTCGGACTTCACCGAATCTATGCCACCTGTGACCCCGCTAATGTTGCTTCATTCAAGGTTATGGAAAAAATCGGGATGAAACGCGAGGGTCTTCTGAGACAGCATAAGCTACAAAAAGGAAAATGGCGTGATTCTTTTCTATATTCAATTCTGGAACAAGAGATGACTTTCACCGAACAGAAAAACTAAATGGAATCAATCAATCGTACGCATGGCTGGACAAACATCCAGATATTCGTTTGGTAGAAAAAGGGTTCTTTTTTAACGCTTGACTGTCAGGCCTGTTTCAGCTTCACTTATCAGCTTTTCCACCTCTTCTGAGACTGGAAGGTGCTTATCCTTTATTAGCAATATCCTGAACTCTGTTATTTGCTATTGCACCCTGATGGGTTTACAACTGTGAGCCCAAGTAGACAACAGGTATTACCCATTTGGGTCTTATATCGGTCAACAGCCTGTGCAATAATGGATTCACTTAATGTCGAAAGCGCCTTTAGAGCACCAGAAACAGCTTGCATGTTTGAGAGTATCGCTGGGGTTTAAGAAGTACTCAGAGGTGTAGATATGTCAAGAAAACGCCTGGTTAACGAGCGGGTAGCGACACCGCGACAGACTACCGAATGTGAATCCTCTGAAAAGAAGGCTCAATTAGGGGAGGAGAAGCTAGGAAAGGGAGTAGAGGACTACTTTGACCTGCTCGAGAATGCCAGTGATATCATTCAGAGTGTGAGCCCGGACGGACGTTTTCTATACGTAAACCGTACCTGGCGAGAGACATTCGGCTACACCGATGAGGAATTAACTCGGCTCTCGCTGTTCGACATCATCCATCCTGATAGCCGAGCCCATTGCATGGCAGTATTCGAACGCGTTATCTCTGGGGAGTGTATTCGTGGTATTGAAGCTACACTTGTTACAAAAGATGGTAAAAAGATCAGTGTTGAGGCGAACGTAAATTGCAGATTTGAAGACGGCAAGCCGACCGCCACACGAGGCGTTTTTCGTAATGTCACCGAACGCAAGCAGGCAGAGATAGCATTGCGGAAGAAGGAAGACAGGTATCGTAACTTGGTAGAGAACCTGGGTGACATAGTCTATAGTGTCGACACGAATGGCATAGCAACCTATCTCAGCCCTATCGTTGAGTCGGTATTGGGATATAGTCCTTCTGAGATTATCGGGCGATCTTTTGCTGATTTTATTCACCAGGACGACATACTACGTAGCCTCGAGCATTTTCAGAAATCCCTTTCTGGTCAAGCGACAATAGGTGAGTACCGGCTTCTAAATAAAGCAGGCGAGATCCGCTGGGTGCGTAGTTCCAATCGACCCATCTTTGAGGGAAACCGCGTGATCGGTGCAACCGGAGTTTTGTCAGACATCACCGAGCGTAGGCAGACGGAGGAAAGGCTGAAGAAATCTGAGGAAGCACTCCGTCTCAGAGAGCAATTTTTCCACTCACTGATGGAAAACGCCTCTGATGGTTTCATAGTCTTGAACGCCGACGGAATCATAAGCTACGCCAGTACTTCTTATCTGTCAGTTCTCGGCTATAGCTCAGCAGAACGGATTGGGACCAATATGTTTGAGAAAGTACACCCAGACGACACTCCTCTCATTTCCAGAATCTTCACAGATGTGCTAAGCGAGGCTGGTCGTTCTGCAAGAGTCGAGGTGCGTGCTCGGCACAAGGACGGTTCCTGGCGCTTCATTGAAGCGACAGGTAGAAACCTTCTTCGTGACCCTGCTGTGAAAGGAATCACCGTCGCCCTTCGGGATATCACGGCTCGCAGGCAGGCAGACGAAGCACTACGGAATTCAGAGGAGAAGTACCGAACCCTTGTCGAGAATTCTCATGATTCCATCGTCATCTTGAATACAGAGGGGGAAGTCCAGTTTGCGAATAAAACATCAGAAGAGTTGACTGGATATACTCTGAACGAGGGAATCGGGATGAATATCACTGAGTTCATTCCACCAGAATACTTGGAAGAGGTCCTGATGAAGCTTGCGGAGGCAAAGTCGGGAAAGCCGATTCCTTATTTTGAAACCGCCATAAGAAGAAAGGATGGTACAGTTGTTCCCATTGAGACGGGCGGCCAGGCCATCATTGAAGATGGAGAGGCTGTTGGTATCCAGATCATCACAAGGGACATTACCGAGCGCAAGCAGGCACAGGAGAAACATCAGGCAATTATCAAGACAGCCCTTGATGGTTTCTGGCTCAGCAATTTAAAGGGGGAGCTACTGGAGGTTAACGATTCATACTGCGCGATGATAGGTTATACAAGAGAAGAACTACTTAAGATGTCTGTATCAGATATCGAAGCCATCGAAAATCCCGAAATGATTGCTCACCGTATAAAGAAGATAACTGAGCAAGGTTCTGACCGTTTTGAGACACAGCATAGACGTAAAGACGGAGAGATAATTAATGTTGAGGTAAGTGTTAACCACCATGTTGTCGGGGAAGGACAGCAATTTGTATTTATCCGCAATATCACTGAGCGTAAGTGGGCAGAGGAAGAACTCAGGCAGAGCTTCTATAAGCTATTGAGGACGTCGGAAGGAACGATTCAGGCAATGGCAGCTACTATTGAATCGAGAGACCCTTATACCGCTGGTCATCAGCGTCGGGTTGCTGAACTCGCGGATGCTATAGCCAGAGATATAGGACTTCAGGAAGATCAGGTTGAGGGAATACGTATGGCGGCGATTGTACATGACATCGGTAAGATCTATATACCGGCTGAGATCCTCAGCAAACCTATTCAGCTGACCGATGTAGAATTCAACTTGATCAAGATGCACCCTCAGGCAGGTCATGACATACTGAAGAACATTGACTTTCCCTGGTCTGTGGCTGACATGGTCCTTGGGCATCATGAAAGGCTGGACGGGTCGGGCTACCCGTTTGGTATTCACGACGACGACATATCTGTGGAAGCCAGAATCTTAGGTGTAGCTGATGTGGTTGAGGCTATCAGCTCTTACCGTCCCTACAGACCAGCCAAAGGTATAGACAACGCGTTGGGCGAAATATCCAAACAAAGCGGAATCCTCTACGACCCAGCCGTAGTCGACGCCTGCCTGAGGCTCTTCACCAAGAAAGAATTCAGATTCAGCGACGAAACCACGTCCAGAACTTCATTAGGTACACGAAATCAGCACATAATCACCCCGGCAGCAAGCTGACCACGTTGGACCTAAAGTGGTCTCTCCTCAACCTGGAAACAGACAACCTTCGGCTGGATTACCCGAAGAGCTAGCTGGGTGAAGGGTCCGAGCCAGCCCGATTCTGTCCTCGTTTGGTTCCAGTAGTACCCCTCATCTTCAGACCGATAAAGTCTAGCTCGTATTCCTCTATCAGCCCCTCGTTGGTAAAACTGAAGTAGGTATTGTCACCGATGACTATGTGGTCCACGACCTTTATCTGCATGATGCTGCCGGCATAGACTAAATCCCGGGTAAGCTGTTTATCACTCTGGCTGGGCTCGGCACTACCCGAGGGATGATTGTGCACAAAAATGAGGGCTGTTGCGTTCTTCTCAAGGGCACTCTCCACTACCTCACGCGGTGGAATGTGACTACCGCTGACCGTCCCTTGAAAGAGGTCAGCTATTTCAATAATCTGGTGCTGGGTATTCAGGTAGAGAACCTTGAAAACCTCTTTCTTGAGGTCGCGCATGGAATGGTAAAGATAATCAAATATCTCGCGGGGGGACTGGTATACCGGCCTACCGGCAATCTGCTCTTTCAGGGACTCGCGGGCTACTTCCTGCACCAGCTTAATGCCGAAGGCGGAGTGAGGACCAATCCCCTTTATCTGCTGAAGCTCCTGGGAAGAGGCTGCCAGCACCCCTCTGAGTGTCTTGAATCGTTTAATGGCCTCCTTCGCCTGCTGTTTACAGTCCCGTCGGGGTGTACCCAGACTCAACAGCAACTCGATGATTTCATAGTCGCGGAAGCCTACCAAGCCTCCTTTGAGGAACCTTTCACGCAATCTTTTTCGATGCCCTGCTCCGGTAACGCTCGGGGACAATTTAGGACTCTTGTCATTCACCGTCATTACTAACTACCAGCCATGAACTCACTCATCAGAATTCGATTTAGAATCCGACTTAGACTTGCTCTTGCTTGTCGCTTTCCACCAATCGCCACTACGCCAGTAGGTTTGCTCTGTGTAACCCTCTTTCATCAGCCCGGCTTTGAGGTTATCCCAGGGAGGCAAGAAGCGTCTCCTTACCCGACTCCCCACCACAAGGGGTAACACTATCCAGTAGACGACGATGGCACCAAGTCCCACCCTGATGTCTGCCAAGAACACCATAGCGCCACCGACCAACAGGAGTAGTACAAACCCCACCAGAATGACGTGTTTCCAGCCTGACTGAAGAAAGGCAGGCCGAAGCTCTGGCTTCACCTGACGGCCAAACTCCCAGAGTGCCTCCAGAATCGCTGAGCCCAGTAAAAGCAGCATGCCTCCCAGGATAAGTCCCATTACCCATTCGGGAGCCAGATTAGGCATTTGATCCTCCAGTTGCTATTATCAGGCCGGCTCCAGGCTGAGCCCCTGTTCGCCTACCAGCTCTGTCAAACGCTGGCGAAGTTCAGGGCAGTATCCAGTATATACATTGGGCATCTTTACGTCAGTGGCACTACCATTATTGGTGATACGCAGACTGACTTCATCCCGCCCGGGAAACTCCCTGAAAACAGATATGACTTCCCGCAGGCGGGCTTTATCACTTTCGGCATCGCTGGTGGTTGGCAGCGTAACCACCAGCCGGTTCCGTACGACTGGCTCTTCGGTTTTAGTTATGTCTGGCCTGTCACTCTCAGGTACAGCAACTTCCTCGTTCGCGGCCGGTAGGTTTTCCACAAGGGGCCTAGCCTCTTCAGTGCCGGACGGTTCCGCCACGCTTTCCCTGCCCTCGATAACCCTCGCCCCAGGCTGGTAGAGGCTAGCGCTTTCACAGGAAACCTGCACCGTGTCATCTCTTACCCTTACCCTCCCCACCACCAGCAGTTCTACGTCCTCCTCCAAGAAGCCCCGATCCCGTTCGTAGACCTTCTCCCAGACCATCACTTCCAGTTTCCCGCTAATGTCCGCAATGATGACGCTGGCAAAGGACTTGCCAGCCCTCGTAGTAAGGTGACGCACCGACATCACGCGCCCGGCCACCGTAACCATCTGGCCGACCAAGTCGGCCGTGACCTGGTCGCAAAGGGTGGTATCACCCTCTGGAACGAACGGACGCACCGAGAGACTTACCCCCATCAACTCTTTCTCCCAGGTGGACTTCTCCCTGTCCGAGACCTCAAAGCCGTCGATCTCCAAGTTAGCCAGCGGAGCTGGTACTGTCTTCCCCCAGAGATCGAACATGGTAGTCTGACCACTTTCTCGCAGGCGCTGTTCGCGCTGAGCCAGCGACAGGACACGGTCGACGTTATTAAGCAGGGCACCCCGGCTCCCGAGGCAGTCCAGCGCCCCGGCCTTAACCAGACTCTCCATCACGCGTCGGTTGACACCACCCAGATCACAGCGACGGCACAATTCCTCAATAGACTTAAAGTCGCCATCCTGGTCACGCTCAGCTATAAGCGGTTCAATAGCCCCGAGGCCCGTGTTCTTGATAGCAGTCAACCCGAAGCGGATCGCTGGCTCGCCACCGTCGGTGAGCTCAATGGAAAAGTTGGCCTGGCTCCGGTTGATATCCGGAGGTAGTACCTCTAGGCGTAGACGCTGGCACTCAGAGACACCGCTGGCTACCTTGTCCGCCTGACCAGCATGAACGCTCAGGAAGGCAGTCATATACTCCGCCGGGTAGTTTGCCTTGAGATACGCAGTCTGGTAGGCAATAAGAGCGTAGCTGACGGCGTGAGCTTTGTTAAAGGCATAGCCAGCAAATGGTTCAATCAGGGTAAAGACCTCTTCAGCCAGTTTTTCGGGGAAGCCATTTTTCCGGGCACCGGCGACAAAATTACGCTTCTCTTTTCTCATGACTTCCGGAATCTTCTTACCCATTGCCTTACGCAGAATATCGGCCTGACCAAGACTGTAACCAGCCAAGGCCTGCACAATAAACAGTACCTGCTCCTGATAAACAATCACTCCATAGGTCTCTTCGAGGATATCAGTCAGAGCAGCGTGTGGATAACGAATCGGCTCGACGCCATGTTTCGCCTTAATAAAGGTGGGGATTTGCTCCATCGGGCCGGGGCGGTAGAGGGCAACCATGACGGCGATATCACTGAAGGTGGTCGGTTTAAGCTCCCTGATGTAGCGGCGCATACCGGCACCTTCAAGCTGGAAAACACCGCCCGTCTCTCCCGAGGCCAGCATCTCGAAGGTACGGACATCATCCATAGGGATATCAAACAAGTCAATATCGACTCCTCGACTTTGCTTGATAATCTCCCTCGCCTTACCCAGTATCGTCAGGTTGGCCAGACCCAGGATGTCTAATTTCAACAAGCCGATTTGGGCGATATCGTCCATGGCATACTGGACCATGACAGCCGATTCGCCATTGTCATTGCCCCTGCTTGCCCGTTGGAGAGGAACGTGTCGGGTGAGGGGTTCCTTAGAGATAACGACCCCGGCGGCGTGAGTGCTGGCATGACGGGCGACGCCCTCAACACTCCTTGCCGAGTCAACCAGATTACGGATGATGCTGTCCTGCTGATACATGGCACGCAGCTCGACATTCTCCTCCAGCGCTCGGGCGAGTGTCATGCCCGGTCCAAAGGGGACAAGCCGGGCGACCCGGTCAACATCGGCGTAGGGCATTCCCAAGGCCCGACCGACATCACGAATGGCTGCCCTCGCGCCCAGGGTACCGAAGGTGATAATCTGGGCAACGTGGTCGTGTCCGTATTTCTGTGTCAGGTAAGCAATAACCTCGTCACGACGCTCGTCCTCGAAATCCAGGTCAACATCCGGCATCTCGACGCGCTCTACGTTGAGAAAGCGCTCGAACACCGACCCGTGTTCAACAGGGTCGATTTCCGTAATGCCCAAGCAACGGAGTACCAGGCTGGAAGCAGCACTACCCCTGACCCCGAACAGTATACCCTGCTTCCTAGCAAAGGAGATTATGTCCCAGACCACCAGGATATAGTTGGCATATCCGGTGCGCTTGATTACATCTAGCTCATAGGCAAGGCGCTCCTTTATCGTCGGGGAGGCGTCGGGATAATAGCGGGGCAACGCCTCGTAACAGAGCTCGGAGAGGTACTCGTCAGCCGTCTTACCCTCGGGCAGCCCGATTTCAGGCAGGTGGAGCCGTCCGAAATCGAGTTTCAGGTTACACATCTCAGCAATGTGTTGGGTATTCTCAATCGCCTCGGGTATATCCTGATAGAACTCGACCATCTCCTGGGGACTTTTCAGGTAGAAAAAGTCTCCCGACATCTTCAGCCGTTTCTCATCGTTTACAGAGGTGTTGGTGCCGATACAGAGCAGCAGGTCATGGGCAGCGGCATCCTCCTGACGTACGTAATGGATGTCACCGCTGGCCACCAGCGGTACGTCCAACTCACGGCTCATGCCAATTAAAGCCTGGTTCGTCTGCTCCAGTTCCGGGATGGGGTACCGCTGTATCTCCAGATAGAAATCACCGAAGGTCTCTTTGTACCAAAGAGCAGCCTGTTTCGCCTCACCGAGTCTCCCCTCGGTGATAAGACGCGATACCTCCCCAGAAAGGCAGGCAGACAGCGCAATCAGCCCCTGATGGTGCTCCTGAAGAAGCTCCTTGTCTACCCTTGGTCTGTAGTAGAAGCCCTCCAAATGGGCTTTGGTGGTAAGTTGAAGAAGGTTACGGTAACCCGTCTGGTTCCGTGCCAGCAGGATGAGATGGTAGTTGTTTTTATCACCGGCAGTACGACTGAGGTGGCTGTCCGGCGCCACATAGACCTCACAACCAATGATGGGTTTGATACCGGCCTCTCTGGCTGTCTGGTAGAACTCAATAGCCCCATGCATCACCCCGTGGTCGGTTATCGCCAGACTATCCATACCCAACTCTTTAGCCCGTGAGACCAGTCGGGGTATGCGGCACATGCCATCAAGCAGGCTGTACTCGGTATGTACATGGAGATGTGTGAACATCAAACCCCCTGCCGACATGATAAGCAATTATAGCACAGCCGGGGTCATTTGAAAGGTGTTTTAACAGGGGGATTTTCACGATGTGGGATTATGGGGACGACTGAGTGACCTCTCCCGGTGAGAAAAGAGCCTCAATCCCTTTCCGATTACTAGCATGCTCGGACTGCATCAGGGGCAGACACTGTGCCATTAGTCCTGGGTCGGTGCGGAGTTCGGCAGCGAAGGCAAGACAGGTAAGATAGCCGCACTCCTTACAGTTTGTCTTGGGTAATAGCTGGTAAATTTCAATCACTGTCGGAAGTTTACGTTCATTAAAATTCGGTGTAATCTGGTCACGCTCTTGCCAGACCTGATTGACCCGGTCGACTACCTCTTTGGCGACCTGAGGGACATCGGACACATCAACAATGCCGGATACCCTGATATCCAGAGAACGAAAAGCATAGCCATGCTTATCCTTTTCACAAATCAGAATACGGTTATCATGGTCATAGCGGGTATTATCGAAGAGTGCATTCAGGTAAGGCAGGATAGCGCTGATGTCACGTGTCAGGGTCACCTTCAGGGTATAGAACCCGCTGCCGGGGGCACAACCGGCCTCATCCAGTCCAAACTGGTAATCATTAATCAGCTCTTCCATCTAATCCTGATTCTACCACTCAGATAGACGGAAAATCAAGGGGGACGCCCCCTTGAACCCCCGTTCCAGAGGGATTTCACCCCTCTGGACTCCCCAAAACGGTGTAGGACCAATTTTTGGGCAGAAGTCGTTCGCACCTTAGAGAGTACCATGCTACAAGGCTAGGGTGCTAACAGATTTATTAACGGAGTGTCTAAGAGGGGCGAAGCCCCTCTTTTCCTTCCCCTTCCTTTAGAAAAGGAAGGGGGCTAGGGGGAGTATTTCCATGACAATAACAACACCAACAGTGTACAATCTCAGCAGAGATGAGATTAAAGATTCCGGGTATCACTGCCAGGTGGCTCTTCGTGCTATGTTTGCCCTTTCTGCTGCTGACCGCCAGCATCTGGTGGGCGGCCAACAGTCACTGGCTCTATACCTCTGGCTTTGACCGGTACGATGTTGCCCAGACCACCGGCCTGAGTCAGGCGGAACTGGAACAGATAGCCACCGAATTGATTGACTACTTCAACTCAGGCGAGGAATTCGTCAACATCACCGCCAGCAAGGACGGGCAGTCTTTTGAGCTATTCACCGAGGATGAAATCCTTCACTTCCGGGACGTCAAGGGGCTGTTCCGGCTCGACTTCTATGTGCTTCTGGGAACGGGCATCTTCGTAGCTGGCTATGCTGTCACAAGCCTGCTGTGGCGACGGCCCCAGTACTGGCGGGGGCTGGCAAAGGCAACTCTTATTGGCGGCGGCATCACGCTGGTCCTGATGCTGGCCCTGGGAATAGGCACGTTTTTAGATTTCGACCAGCTCTTCCTCCAGTTCCATCTCCTCAGCTTCTCTAATGAGTTCTGGTCGACCGAAGGCTATATGGTGCTCCTTTTCCCCCGCGATTTCTGGTATAACACCGCAATCTACTGCGCCGCGGCAACCGCTGGTGTTGCCGTTATTTTAGGTGGGGTGGCTGGCGGTTATCTCCTGGTGACAAAAAAGTCCATATCCCAACCGTTGGATTCCACAGCGAATACAGAGAATGGAGAGAGAACAAGCGATGGTTAATATTCGTGAAGCGACAATTGAGGACCAGAAAGAGGTGTTCGACCTGTTACGGCAGCTGATGACCTCGGCAACCACGGAAAGCCCCATTAACCAGCCGAGCTCTATCGAGACCTTCAGGCAGGTAATTGAAGAGGAAAAGGGTACGGTTCTGGTCGCCGAAGAGGACGGGCAAATGCTGGGCTTGCTGACCCTGTCCTATCCGGTAGCAATACGCTGTGGTGGTATTTATTCCTGCATCGAGGAGTTCATCGTCACAGAGCAGGCTCGGGGTAAAGGCGTTGGCGGTGGGCTCCTTGAAGCAGCCATCAGCAAGGCCACCGAGAAAGGCTGCTACGAGCTTCAGGTGAACCGCCCCAGCGAGCTCGGCTACCCCGTCTATATGCGTCACGGTTGGAAAGACCTGGGTAAGCACCTGAATTACTATCCGGGTCGCCAGTCTGGCTGACACCCTGTCTTGACATACAGACCAGTAAGACGATATTATCAGTGTGCGTGCTTGCACCTAGTCTAAGAAAGGTAGAACGACTATAGAAGGCGAACATCTGGCTGCTGCCTGTGGAATATATTGTGGCGCCTGCAGTTTTTACCGCGTCAGGCATGATATAGACCGGAAGAATTCGGAGAGAATTCTGCAGCGGGTGAGTGCGCAACTGAATATATCCGTAGAACAGGTCAACTGTGAAGGCTGCCTGCATGAAGGATACTCCAATATATTTTCCGAGCAGTGCGAGATAGCACAGTGTGCTGCCAGTAAGCCGGGCGTTTCTCGCTGTTCCGACTGCCCGGACTTCCCCTGCGACCTCATTACCAGCTTCAGTAATAGCGGCGTACCGCACCACGCTGATTGTCTTAAGAACATCCGCCGTCAACAGACGATAGGCGTCTACGAGTGGTGCCAGGAGGAATACGAGCGGATACGGTGCCAGTTCTGTGGTGTCTCGCTGGACTGGTACGCTCAGACCTGCTACCGCTGCGGCACCAGGAACGCCCAAACGATAACCGGTTTCCTTAAGGATAGACCCTCAAACTATACCCATTACCGGGCGTAATTGCTATCCCGGGCATCAGCCAAGTTGTTATACTGGCTTGACATGCCAACCATACAGACTATACGATTAATCTATGTACCCGCACATAATCCCAGAAAGGTATACTAGCTATGGAAGGTGAACATCTTGCCGGGGTCTGCGGACTATACTGTGGGGCCTGCACCCTGTATCGTGTACGGCATGACCGTGATCGTAAGGACGCCGACAACGTTCTCAAGACAATGGCCGAACGCCTGAGCGTTCCAGTCGAAGAAGTCCGTTGCGAAGGCTGCCTCAGTGAGGGGCCACACAGCCCGTATTGCGCTGAATGCGAGATAAAAAGGTGCGCCTTGACTACCAGAGGAGTAACCCGCTGCTCTGACTGCTCGAAATTCCCCTGCGGCCTCATTATAAAGTTTAATAATGACGGCGTGCCTCATCACAGCCAGGTTATAAAGAGCATCCGCCGCCAGCAGCAGATAGGGGTCTACGAGTGGTGCCAGGAGGAATACGAGCGGATACGCTGCCAGTTTTGTGGTGTCTCACTGGACTGGTACGCCCAGATCTGCTGCCGCTGCGGCACAAAGACGCCGACGACAATCACGGGGTTTATAAAAGACAAGCCCTCAAAGGATACCCACTACAGGGCGTAGCTATCGCCGCATCTCTCCCAGCCTGTTTAGTGCCTCCCGCTTCTCGTTGAGACCCAGCTTTGCCCGGTTGACGGATTTGGCCAGCAGCTCAATCGACTTATCATAGGTCTCTTTATCAACTGGATAGGGGTAACCGTCCTTGCCGCCGTGTGCAAAGCTGTAACGGGTGGGGTCCTGGTAGCTGGGGGCTACCCCGTGGACAAGCTCAGCAATCAGGCTAAGGGCGCGCAGGGTCTTGGCACCCACCCCCCGCAGGCCAAGTAGCTGCTCGAATCCCTGCGGCTGTTTTTCGTAAATGCTGAGTAGAATCCGGTTGATACTGTCAGGGTGAAGGTCGTTAATTCCAATCGGGTGATGGGCTGGCAGACTCAGGATCTTTAGCTTCTTAAGGTCGATTACTATCGCCTGCGGCCTCTCGTTGACGGCTATCTCGCTGATAGCGCTGCGGGCTGGTTCGCTCTCCCCGGCCACCAGGTTTAGGGTCGTACCTCTCGCCTGAGAGGCAATCGCCGAGTGGGGCTCGTTGACAAAGTCAGCTACCGTTTCACCAAGCCAGTGGTAACGGCGAGCGTAACGGTTGGAGTCGTTCATACCCTGCTGGACAACCGCCCACGAACCCTTAGCCGTGAAGAGGAAGGTGTGGTGGTAGAGCTGGTAACCGTCCTGGACGGCTGAGTTGTCTACTTTAGCCGACATACGGCTGGCATACACCAGCGGGGCCGGTTCCAGCGAGAGTCGGTCTCCCCACCCCTCTATCTCCGACGGTGTCCGCCGGGAGGTAGCCCCCTTACCACCAGCGACGAACAGCCCCAGTTCCCGCTCGATTCCCTTCACACCTTCCTTCATAGCCCCGCAGAGGGTGGTGGTAACGCCGCTGGAATGCCAGTCGAAACCGAGCACGCAGCCAAAGGCCTGAAACCAGTAGGGATGTGATAACCTTCGCAGCATCTCATCGGGACCGTACTCGGCAACAATAGCAATCGTAATTTCCCGGGCCAGCCTGGTCATACGTTCAAATAGCCAGCGCGGTGCCCTGCCATGATGAAGGGGTAGATTGGCGATACCTGTCCGTCTTGACTGCAACTGCAAACCTCAAGCAAGCGATTGGTACGCACGGCTGATTCTGGCAGCAATCTCATCCAGTTCGTCACGGGAAGGCTGTACTGACCAGTCGACATTCACCCTGAAGGAATCGTTTTTAAAACGGGGAAATACGAGTATATGCAGGTGAAAGATTTCCTGACCGGCTGCCTCCCCGTCCGCCACAAAGAGATTGATACCTTCACACTTTACGCCGGAATCCCGTACCGCCTGCGCCAGACGCATCGTGACACTAAAGAGGTACATGCCGGTCTCCTCATCCATCTCAGCCAAGGAAGTGCTGTGCTCTCTGGGAATGACTACAAGGTGGCCGGGATTGACAGGTCTGATATCCATGAAAGCAATTACAACGTCATCCTGATAAACGATACTGGCGGGAGCGGTCCCGGCGACAATATCACAGAATACACAGTCGCTCATCGTGCCAGACCGCTACATATTGCAGGAACTGCAATCGCTGGCACCACAACTATCGCAGGAGTTACCCGCCAGGGACATCGGCATCCCGCTATCATCGGTAGTGAAGCAGGCAAAACGGGAAAGTATCCGCTCGGCCGGCTTCTGGCAATTAGGACATGAGGCCGCTTCAGAAAACTGGCTCATGGGGCGAATCAGCTCAAACTTGTTATCGCAGTCGGTGCAAACGTACTCATATATCGGCATTTTCTCTCTCCGTATCCAGTTTAGCCCTTCGGAGAAAACCAGTCAAGCCTTCAAGACTTAATCATCACCAACATCATTTTAAATTTCTTTATGGCTCTTAATGCATGTGGTTCGTTGGCTGGCATTATAATCATCTCACCTTCCTTAAGTCGATTAGACTTACCAGAGATAGTAACCTCAGCTTCACCGTCAAAGATATAAACTAGAGCATCGAAAGGTGCTGTGTGTTCACTTAAGCCTTGCCCTGCACTAAAAGAAAACAAGGTAACAGTTCCTGTATTCTTATCAATTATTGTCCTGCTTACTACGGTATCGTCTTGGTAGTCTACTAGGTCACTTAGCTTTGAAGCTAGCCCTGTGATGCGTTTGGTATCTCTCTGCTCTTCGTTATTTTCCACGTCTATACCTCATTACGAATTTGGCACTTTTTAACCACTTCTTACCGTGGGTATTATACAATACAGCAAGATATATACAGCAAGATATATAAAGAAGCAGCTAATAACCGGGGCTGACCTGCCCCCAATAACTTGTCTGGGTGAATAGCAGGTTTTCAAGGTCCGCTGATCTTCTTTATTTCAGCAGTAAAAACTAACCGAATTATACTTATTGGTTCTCCTGCAGGATAGGAATAGGAATAGGTGGGTCGTACGTTTCGATAATCTTCCTGGTAACTTGGAACAATAAATGGCGTTCCACAACCTTCTCATATGCCAGCCAATTGTTCTTCAGGTTGGAGAGTAGTGCAGGAGTATTGTTCTCGGCAACTGAGTCTTTCCCATGAGTGAATCCCATCTCAAGGCAGATTATATCCATACATAGAGAGCCCGATTGCTGAACTCCCATTCTACGGAATTTCTCAAGTACATATGTATTCTCGCGTAAAACATCTTTGACCGTAAAGTTTGGATATCGGCCTTCCCATCCCATTTCTTCAAGGTGCTTTTTTGTCACCACCCAATTAGCGGCACATATCTCGTCTGTGCCTTTAACTTTCGTAACGTAGCAGTCGCCAAATCTACGCTCGTGATACCATCTTCGCACTAGTAGCTGGTATTTACCATCATTACTCTCAGAATTAACATTGCTGAAGAACTCGTCTATGTCTTCTGATGAGGCCAGTGTCGTGTAATATTCCGACGTGTTCTCTGTAGCCGAGTCATCAAACCGTTTCACAGTACCGTAGAAAACCGTACGACCATATAGCTGATGTCCCAACTTCTGAAGAGCAACGCGCATACCAGCATATCGTATGACTAATAACCCGACATGCAATACGGCAAATGCACGCTTAATTCGTAAGGCTATCAATTATGGTACTCGCCGTTGTTACTCAACACTCTTTCTATCTGAGCCAGTCAAGCCTCCCACACTATCTCCCCACCACTAATCGTCATCTCCACTTTTATATCCTTTATCGCCTCAGCATCTACCCTGGTCGGATCATCACTCAAAAGCACCATGTCCGCCAGTTTACCCGGGGTGATTGAGCCTTTGATGCCCTCCTCGTGAGAGGCATAGGCGGCATTGGTGGTATACATGGCCAGCGCCTGCTCCGGTGATATGGTCTCCTCAGGCTGAAGCTGCTCTCCTGAGGTCGTCCTTCTGGTTACAGCACTGTATATACCAACTAGTGGATTGTTGGATACTATCGGAGAATCTGAACTCCCAGCCACAATCACCCCGGCATCGAAAAAGGACCTGATGCGGTAGAGGTAGGGCAGTGTCTCCTCAGGCACCATCGCCAGGTATCGTTCCCCGGAGTAATAGAAAAAAGGCGGTTGGGTAGCTATAACAGCCTGAAGTCGTCGGAGCCGTTCCAGCAAAGGTGGAGGGCACTCGGCACAGTGCTCGACGCGGTGCCGACGGCCCAACTCCGGCAACTGGG
The DNA here is from genome assembly GCA_020342155.1 of Dehalococcoidales bacterium. GTDB lineage: Bacteria > Chloroflexota > Dehalococcoidia > Dehalococcoidales > Fen-1064 > W589. The sequence goes on along the minus strand of CP070842.1, from coordinate 438,135 downwards.
TCTGGGCATATTCATAGGCAGTAGCCACCGCCTCAACGGTGCTATCTCGGACGGCGTGTACCGCCACCTGAAAGCCCTGCTGGTGGGCCTCCAGGATCATCCGGTTTAGCTCCGGCTGTGGTGGATATAATTGTCCGCCAGGACTGCTGGGCACAATCTTCAGCCCCCCCAGGCGCAACTGATTATCACCGGCTCCGAAAGCCAGACCTGCTTCCCCAAACTGACTGGAGGCCTCGGGGCCAAACATCATGTATATCCGGCTCCTGAACCTACCGCTGTAAATAAAGCGACGAAAAGCCTGCCACCGCCGGTAATCATTGACTACAGTGGCATCCTGCAGAGAGGTGAGACCCTGCGAGAGATATTGCTGGTTCGCCAACTTCATACCCTCATTCAGCTCTTCCTCAGTCCAGGGAGGCATCACCTTCTCCCTGACAAAACCCAGCATCTCGTAGAGAATCCCGTTGGGCTCCCCGTCAGTCAGGTCCCGCTCGATGAGTGCACCGGGAGGCTCCGGGGTCTCACGGTTGATGCCGGCCAGTGCCAGCGCCCGACTATTGAGAACGCAGGCATGCAGAGAGCGGTGCGACAACACCACCGGGTGGTCTGGCGCTACTTCATCAATATCCCGTCGGTTAGGATGGCGTTTCTCCTCAAGGTAAAATTCGTTATAGTCTGTCCCCGTTATCCACTGGCCGGGTGGGATCTTCTGCGCCTGACGAGCTACGGTCTCCTTGATATCGGTAATCGACCCGATGGCCGGAGGGCTTAGGTCAATGCTGAGCAGCTTCCTGAGAAATGAGAAGATGTGGCAATGAGAATCGTTATAACCGGGCACGAGGGTCTTGCCCTGGCAATCGATTATCTTTGTGCCACTACCCCGAATATCCGACACCTCATCTTTACCGCCAACCAACCAGACCTTCCCATCCCTGACAGCCACCAACTCCGCCCGGGGCTGTACCGGGTCCATCGTTATCACATTGGCGTTTCTGAAAACAAGGTCTACAGATGGCATGGTACAACCTGCTCCTTTTGACGTTGTGGCTACAGGATAGTATACTACCGACAGCATACCGAGGCAAAGGAGAGATGGACACAGCGCAACTGGGCGAAAGGCTGGTCGACTGGATAAGGGACAAGGTTGTCGAAGCGCGATGTCGCGGGACAGTGCTCGGCCTGAGTGGCGGGGTTGATTCGGCTGTGGTGGCAGTCCTGTGCAAGCGTGCCTTCCCCGAGAGCACGCTGGCAGTAATGATGCCCTGCCACAGCGTTCCCCAGGACGAGGAGCATTCCAGATTGGTGGTGGATAAGTTCTCCATACCAACGCGACTGGTCGTTCTGGACAATGTTTACGATGCCCTGAGCGAACTCCTGCCTGATGAAAAGAAATCTCCGGAAGCGATGCACCTCGCCAGGTCAAACCTCAAGGTCCGCCTCCGCATGATTATCCTATATTACCTCGCCAATCAGCTTCAGTATCTGGTCGTCGGCTCAAGCAACCGTAGTGAACTTACCGTCGGCTATTTCACCAAGTATGGCGACGGCGGGATTGATATCGCCCCTCTGGGAAACCTGGTTAAAGCCCAGGTCAGGGACATGGCCATGTCCCTCGATATCCCCCGTGAAATTATTGACAAGCCGCCATCGGCCGGACTCTGGCCGGGGCAGACCGACGAAGCCGAGCTGGGTCTCAGCTATGAGGAGATTGACCGCTATCTGCTTACTGGCGAAGCCAGCGTCAAGGTCCGGGAGAAAATTGAGACCAAGATGGCCACCGGCCACCACAAGCGCCAGCCTCCAATGCTACCCGATTTCTAGCGAGAAAAGACCTTCCGACTCCGTAATATCCGGGATTTTTAACTACAATACAACCCCAGATTACCCTTGCTATCCCCAAATGTTTATGATATTCTTATGTCAGGCGAATATGACCACAGAGAAGGAAAAGGCACTAGAACTAGCCATCGGCCAGATCGAAAAACGGTATGGCAAAGGCTCTATCATGAAACTGGGAGAGTCGGCCGGGGAATCGCCAATTGAGGCGATCCCCAGCGGCTCAATTTCGCTTGACCTGGCCTTGGGAGTGGGTGGTATTCCCCGAGGGCGGATTATAGAGGTGTTTGGCCCTGAGTCTTCAGGGAAGACCACTCTGGGATACCACATCATCGCCGAGGCGCAAAAAAGGGGGGGTATTGCCGCCTACGTCGACGTAGAGCACGCCCTGGACCCCGCATACGCTGCTAACTGTGGGGTCAACCTTGAGGACATGCTTATCTCCCAACCCGACACCGGTGAGCAAGCCCTGGAAATCACCGAGGCGCTGGTTCGGAGTGGCGCTGTCGACGTCATCGTGGTGGACAGCGTCGCCGCCCTGGTCCCCCGGGCTGAGATTGAAGGGGAAATGGGAGATACCCAGGTAGCCCTGCAGGCTCGCCTGATGTCACAGGCCTTGAGGAAGCTGGCAGCGGCTATCGGCAAGTCGGGGAGTGCGGTGATATTCATCAATCAACTGAGGGAAAAGGTTGGAGTCTTCTTCGGTAATCCCGAAGTCACACCGGGTGGCAGAGCCCTCAAGTTCTACAGTTCGATACGTATAGACCTGAGGCGCGTGGAGACAATCAAGCAGGGTGACAGGGCTATCGGCAATCGCGTCCGTGCTCGCATAGTAAAAAACAAGGTTGCTCCGCCGTTTCGGACCGCCATGTTTGACATGATGTTTGGCCGCGGAATAAGCCGCGAAGCCGACCTTATTGACCTCGGTGTTGAGCTGGGGCTGGTGAAGAAGAGTGGTGCTTTCTTCTCCTGGGATGATACTCGTCTGGGGCAAGGCAGGGAGAATGCCAAGCAGTTCCTTGAGCAAAATCCTGGAATTGCCCAGGAGATTGAGCAGCAGGTCAGAGCCTCAGCTATTACTGTACCTGGTCCGGTCAAGGACCCAATTCCGGACGAGGGCCCGTAAGACTCCAGATACCAGACAATTTAATAGCTGACAAATGCGGCAGAGCTGAGGCCTGAGTCTCAGCTCTATTTTGTGAATGGATTTGATTCGATGGTCAGGATTACAGCGATTCGTATAGCGAACCGCTCAGGCCAGAATAGTGGCAAAAGGGCAAATGTGTTCCTTGATAGCCAGTTTACCTTCACCCTGGAAACAGAGGCAGTAGTCAAGCAAGGGTTACAGGTTGGACAGGAGCTATCGGCCAGCCAGATTAAGGCATTGACCAGGGAGGGGTATTTTTACCGTGGCCTGAACGCTGCCACACGTTTTCTTAGCTACCGACCGAGGAGCGAGTCAGAGCTAAGAAAGCGCCTCAATCAGCGTGGCTTTGAAAGCGATATTATCGAAATGGTAATCGCCCGCCTGAAGGAGCAGGGCTTTGTGGATGATGTCGCCTTTGCGCAGTTCTGGAAGGAAAACCGGGACACATTCAGCCCTCGTAGCCGGTGGCTAACCGGATTGGAATTGAGGAGGCAAGGAGTCGCTGCAGACATCATAAATACAGTGGTTGGCGATATCGATGATAATGATAGTGCCTATCGAGCGGCGTCCAGCCGGGTAAGACGACTGCCCCTGTCAGACTACCAGGCCTTCCGCCGACATTTGGGTGACTATCTTAAGAGACGCGGCTTCAGCTACGGAGTAATCGCCGATACCGTGAGGCGTCTCTGGCAAGAACTGGAGCAAGAAGAACGGACAGCACCTCTTGAGAGATAAAAATACAGTACTAACGAAAAATGGTAAGGAAAGTGAGGTGAGGACAAGATGGAAACTGTATTAGTCTATATTTCTAGCTTTGTTATAGGGACCGTTTTTGGTGGTGCCATCGTCTTTTTCTGGAGACGTATGGCTATTAACCGCCAGCTCCGAGCGGCTCAGCGAAAGGCAGCCAGAATGATGGCGGAAGCCAGAGTCGAGAGCAAGGAGTTACTCGACCAAGCCAAGGAAGATGCGGAGAAGGCAAAAGCATCTGCTGAGACAGAGTACCGGGAGCGGCGCTCAGAATTGCAGCGTCAGGAGAATCGCCTGCAATCCAAGACAGAGAACCTAGATCGCAAGACGGAAAGTGTTGCGCAACGTGAACGTGGCCTGGCCAACAGGGAAAAAACCCTGGAGACCACAAAGGCCCAGCTTGAAGAGGCCCGGGACAAGCAACTTAAGCAATTGGAACTCATCTCAGGGATGTCAAGCACTGAGGCAAAGGATGTACTGCTCGAAAGGATGGAGTCTGAGATGGACGAGGAAGCCTCACGGCGCCTCCGAGAGTGGGAAACCAAGCTAAAGGCAGAAGCTGACCTAAAATCACAGGAAATCCTGACCCAGACAATCCAGCGCAGTGCCTCCGAGGTGGTATCGGAGGCCACGGCAGTTAGTGTCCCCCTTCCCAGCGACGAAATGAAGGGCCGCCTCATTGGGCGAGAAGGACGTAACATCCGGGCATTAGAGCAGGCTACCGGCGTTGACCTGATTGTTGACGACACCCCGGAAGCGGTGACCCTCTCCAGCTTCGATCCTGTGCGAAGAGAGATCGCTCGCAATGCCCTGACCAAACTCATTCTCGATGGCCGTATCCATCCCGCCCGTATTGAAGAGGTGGTGAAAAAGGCTGAAGAAGAGGTCGAAGCCGAAATCATCAATGCCGGAGAGCAGGCAGCTTATCAGGTTGGTGTGCACGGACTACGCCCTGAACTCATCAAACTGCTAGGCCGCCTTAAATATCGCACCAGTTACGGACAGAATGTGCTAGCACACAGTATTGAAGTAGCCTTTATGTCAGGGATGATTGCCTCAGAACTGGGCGCCAATCCGGCCACTGCTAAGAAAGCCGGGTTGCTGCACGACATCGGCAAGGCGGTTGACCGCGAGGTGGAAGGCACCCATGCTGCTATCGGGGCTGACCTCGTTAAACAATGGGAGAAATCCCCTGAAGTAGTCCAGGGCATCGCCGAGCACCACCTCGAGACATCCAACGTAAGTATCTGGGGCTTCATCGTCGCCGCAGCCGACGCTATCAGCAGCGCCCGGCCTGGAGCCAGGCGAGAGTCGCTGGAGAACTACCTGAAGCGACTGAGAGCACTGGAAGACATCGCTAACGGTTTCTCGGGCGTGGATAAGTCCTATGCCATTCAGGCAGGTCGGGAAATCCGCATCCTGGTTAAACCGGAAGAGATTGATGACCTGGGCGGCATGAGACTTGCCCGGGACATCGTTAAGAAGATAGAGGAAGGACTGGAATACCCCGGCCAGATTAAGGTAACCGTGCTCAGGGAAACCCGGGCGGTAGACTATGCCAAGTAACAGAAGGGCACTACGAGGCGAAGGAAACGAGCCTTTTAGGCAACCTCTTTCTGCCTGGATAGAGGTCCAATGATAATACTGGCAATTGGTGACGTAATTGGTAAGCCAGGGAGACGGGCGGTAAGTACCCTCCTGCCCGACTTGCGGGAATCATATCAGGCTGACCTGGTTGTAGTTAACGCCGAGAATGCGGCCGGTGGACTGGGCACAACTCCGAGTACAGCCCAGGAGCTACTCGATGCCGGTGCCGACGTTCTCACCTCGGGCAATCACATATGGATCCATAAGGAGATAGTCCCCTACCTTGATAGTGACATGCCCATAATACGACCCTTGAACTACCCCCCAGGCGTACCCGGCCGTGGCTACCTTATTAATCAGGCTATGGTGGTCAACCTGATAGGCAGGACGTTCATTGGTAACTACGATTGCCCGTTCCGGGCGATGGACCGGTTACTCAGCGAGTTCGAGGACAGGCCACCGGTAGTTATCGTCGACTTCCACGCCGAAGCAACTTCGGAAAAGATGGCGATGGGGCAATACCTGGATGGCCGGGTAAGTGCTGTGCTGGGCACACACACGCACGTCGGGACGATTGATGCCCGGATACTACCCGGGGGGACCGCCTACGTCACCGATATTGGTATGACAGGACCAGTAGATTCTATTATTGGCGACGATATTGAGGCAGTACTAGAACGCTTTCTGACAATGATGCCCAATTACCTATCAGTGGGTAAGGGAAAGACAGTGCTCGACGCAATCCTGGTAACGGTTGATGATGCCAGTGGTAAAGCAACCAGAATCGAGCGAATCAGCCGTGAGGTAGACTAATGCTCAGCGTAAACCTTCACCTGCATTCTAATGCATCTGATGGTCGTTTCAGCCCGGCCGAACTCATTCGTAGAGCCGTGGGTGAGGGGCTGACCGTAATTGCCTTGACTGACCACGATACCATTGACGGCATATCACCGGCACTGGAAGCCGCTCGTGCATTCCCTGGGCTCAGGTTGATACCGGGTGTTGAAATTAGCACCGATGTCCCCGAGGGTGAAGTGCATATCTTGGGGTACTTTATAGACTACATCGATGGCAACCTGCAAGCCGCTCTGAAGCAGATGCATAATTCGCGGTGGGAACGCGCCCAGAAAATGGTGACCAAGCTGGAAGAACTAGGCTGCCCGATTGAGTGGGAACGAGTCCAGGAGATTGCCGGGGAGGGTGCCATCGGTCGCCCCCACGTCGCCCAAGCCATGTTGGAAAGAGGCTATATCGAGTCGTTTAAAGAGGCCTTTACAAAGTATATTGGCCGGGATGGACCGGCCTATGTTGAACGAGAGAAAGTAACCCCTGCCGAATCCGTAGAACTGGTAATCCAGGCTAAAGGGCTGCCGGTATTGGCACACCCGTTGACGTTGCCCGAGCCGGAACGGATGGTTACCGAGTTGAAAGCGGCCGGTCTGGTTGGCATCGAAGCCTACTACGCAGGCTATGCTACTGAAGACATCGATAGGCTGGTCAGCATAGCCAACCGGCACAATCTGATTACCACCGGCGGTACCGATTTCCATGGTCTTGATAATAATTCGGAGGTATCGATTGGCGGGGTGGATATCCCTGACGAATCGCTAAAGGATCTTCTGGCCCTGGCACGACAAACAAGGCTGAAGCCAGCCAGCCCATAATTATAAGGAGATGTCTTGGACATCCAGTTCATACTACTGATAATAGGTGCCTACCTTCTTGGCTCAGTGCCCGCCGCCTACCTGGCCATTAAATGGGCTCGCGGTGTCGACATCCGTAAGCAAGGCACGGGCAACGTTGGTGCTGCCAACGTGCTCAGCACGGGACCCAAATGGCTGGCCGTTCCGGTGGCTCTTTTCGATATCGGCAAGGGGGCTTTTTGCGTCTGGGTAGCCCAGTTGCTTGAACTCGGTGCCGCTCAGCAGGTTACGGCCGGGCTCTGTGCCATTATCGGCCATAATTGGCCGGTATTTCTTAGCTTTCGCGGCGGACGTGGTGTCTTTGCCTCACTGGGATTTATCACGATACTTTCGCCGCTACTGGGGTTATATACCCTGGTGATGCCGTATCTGTTTGCCCCATTCCGGCTAGTAGCTCTCGGCGTGTTCTTTGCCTATATCTCAGTGCCCACACTGGCCTGGTTCCTCAGCGAACCTCTAGACATAGGCATAGAAGATAAGTTGTCAATTACGCTGGGCTTCGTGGCGATGTCATTAATCGGATTTTCCAAAAGGTTGCTGGTCCCGAGAACTGCCCTCAGTAAATCGATACCACTTGGCGAACTGCTCATCAACCGACTGCTTTTCGACCGTGATATTGCCGACCGTAAAGTCTGGGTATACCGGTCTTCATCATCAACAGACACAACCAACCCACCTACCGACGAACAGGGAGAATAGGTACAGTCGACTGGCCTAATCTACCGCTGTTTCCAGCATCTTCTGCGTTTCTCGGAAGGCTTCTTGCACTTCCTCAGCGCTAGCGCCGTTTTCGGTGATACTCAGGACTGACAAGTCCTGCTTTTCGTAGGCTGCCCTGAGCACCTTCTTCATATAACGGCCGTCCCTGATCCGGGGAAGCATCGGTACAAAGTTAATGCCGCGAGGTATCGCTATCGCCCCGATGCTCTCCCTGACGAGGTTCTTAATTTCTACCTTGAGTTGGCCCGAAGGTTGCCGCCCCGGCTTAAGGACAATCAGGGCAATAGGCTCTTCACCCTTAATAACATCGGCTACGCCGATGACGCATACATCGGCTATTGCGGGATGAGACGCTATTACCACCTCTATCTCTTTCATGGAGAGTCGATGGGCAGCCACGTTCAGCACTTCATCAGTTCGGCCAAGCAGTCTCACATAGCCGTCGTCGTCGGCCACGGCGTAGTCACCAGTAGCGAACATTCCTGGAATCTGTTGCCAGTACTCTCGCCGATACCGTTCATCATCACCCCACAATGTGACGATGTTCCCCGGTGGCAACGGGGGCTCTGCCACCAGATAACCTGTGGTATTTGCCAGTACCGGCTCGCCCGTGTCATCGACGATAGCCAGCTTATAACCGACCACCGGTTTGGTGACCGAACCCGGTTTTGTCGGAATGAGTTCTATCCCAGGCAGGTTGCTAAGCACCGGCCAACCTGATTCGGTCAACCAGTAGTTGTCTATCACCGGCCGACCATCCAGCGCCTCAGCACACCACTGCCAGGTAGGCACATCCAGTATCTCGCCGGCAAGGAATAGATAGCGTAGTGAACTGGTGTCACACTTCCTGGCATGCTCAATCCCGAACCGGTGTAGCATCCTCATCGTCGTCGGAGCGGCAAACATACTGTTGACGTGGTACTTCTCAATTACACTCCACATCACACCGTGGTCAGGGTAGTCGGGGGTCCCCTCATATATTACCGATGTTACCCCGAAGAGAAGCGGAGCATATACCGTATAGCTGTGCCCGACGACCCAGCCAAAATCAGAAGCCGCCCAGAAGACATCGTCGGCTCCGACATCGTATATCTGCCTCATAGAGTTGTACATGGCGACCATGTAGCCCCCGGTATCTCTCACCACACCATATGTCTCGCCTGTAGTACCTGCCGTATAGAGTATGTAGGACGGCTCGTTACTTTCCATTGGTACCGGTTCCACGAACTCATCGCCTTTATCACCAACCAGACTATCCCAGAAAAAGTCCCGGCTTTCCATCATATTGACTTCTGCCAGACCCCTATTCAGCACAATCACCCTCTCTACCGGGACCTTCTCCAAAGCTTTATCAACCGTATCCTTGAGAAGGACCGCCCGGTTCCTTCGCAGTCCAGCATCAGCCGTTATCAGTACCTTCGGCCTTGAATTCGCCAGTCGCTTAGCCAGGGCATCAGTACCGTACCCGGTGAAGACAACCATGTGAATCGCCCCGATACGCGTACATGCAAGCATGGCAACCGCTGTCTCCGGTATCATTGGCAGATAGATAGCAACCCGGTCCCCCTTCTCCACCCCCAGATTCTTGAGGACGCTGGCAAAATGGTTGACACGCCGATACAGCTCGCCATAGGTAATCGTCTCAGACTTACCCTGGGCAGTACTCTCCCAGACTAGAGCCGTTTTTTCGGCGCGACCACCCAGGGCATGCCTGTCTACGGCGTTATAGCATAGGTTTGTCCGGCCACCGACAAACCAGCGGCAGAACGGGGTATCTGAATCATCAAGAACCTTGTCCCACTTCTGGTACCAGTGAAGCTCCCGGGCAATCCTGCCCCAGAAGTCCTCAGGGTCAACCACGGAATGCCGGTAAACATCGTCATAACGGGTGTTTCCTACGCCTCCGGGTTCCTCGCTCAAGTCCTTACCTGTTCCTTTCTCTGCAGTGCTTCTCTTAAAGTCTTATTCATCTCTCAGGAGCTGCCGGGCAATAGTCATCCGCTGCATCTCTGAGGTGCCTTCGTATATCTCCATGATCTTGGCATCACGGAAATAACGCTCTACCGCGAAATCTTTGGTATAACCGTAACCACCGTGTATCTGGATGGCCTTAGTGGTAACAAACATGGCGGTCTCAGCGGCATGTAACTTGGCCATGCTGGACTCCTTGACAAAGGGTAGACCCTGATCTTTGAGAAAGGCTGCCCGATGTGTCAGTAACCGGGCAGCGTCAATCTGGGTTGCCATATCGGCCAGCATCCACTGTATCGCCTGGAAATTGGCGATTGGTTGCCCGAACTGCTGCCGCTCCCGCGAATAGGCCAGTGATTTCTCAAATGCCGCCTGGGCAACTCCGAGCGACTGCGCCGCAATTCCCAGCCGGCTGGCGTCAATCGTCTCCAACGCAATGCGGAAACCCTTACCTTCATCACCAAGCCGGTTCTCCACCGGTACTAAACAGTCTTCAAAAACCAGTTCCGTTGCTGAAGCGGCACGGATACCCATCTTACGCTCATGCTTACCTACCGAAAATCCCGGGGTGCCCTTATCCACGATGAAAGCCGTAACACCCCGGTATCCCTGAGACCGGTCTATAGTGGCAAACGTGACAATGATATCCGCTTCGGCGCCGTTGCTGATGAATATTTTATTGCCATTAAGAGCATAGACATTATTCTGGCGAGTGGCAGTCATCGCCATGGCGGCGACATCGCTACCAGCACCCGCCTCAGTCAGGCCAAAAGCCCCCAGTTTGTCACCCTTAAGTAACGGTACCAGGTATTGCTGCTTTTGCTCCTCCGTGCCGTAGGCATAAAGCGGGTAGGCAGCAAGCTCATTGGTGACAATTAATATCCCGCTGGTGGACGCACATGCCCATGCTAGTTCCTCAAATACAATAGTCTGCTCAATCGCTCCACCACCACTCCCGCCATACTTCTCAGGATAGCCAATACCTGTTAGCCCGAGCTCGACTGCCTTACTAATGCTCTCGGCAGGAAACCTGGCCTTCTCGTCTATCTCGGCAGCAATTGGCTCCAGTTCTTTCTCGGCGAAATTCCGGACCATCGCCCGGAGCATTTTCTGGTCTTCAGTCAGAGAAAAGTCCATATTCCCCCTAAACGACTCACTGAGCCCTACTTATTCTCCTCTGAACCGCCACCGTGCTGCTCACGTAACACTCGCTTCAGGACCTTGCCCATCGGGTTTCGCGGAAGCTCATCAGTGAAGATTACTGACCTGGGCCGCTTGTAGCTGGCCAACGCCTGACGGCAGTGCTCCATTATTTCTGCGTCGGTAGCTGTTTCGCCTTCCTTGAGGACAACCACACAGATAGGCACCTCACCCCAGTCCTCGTCCGGAACTCCAATTACAGCCGCTTCCTCGATTTTATGATGCTGGTGGAGTACTGCTTCTACCTCCTCCGGCGAGATGTTCTCCCCTCCCCGGATAATCATGTCGGTGGTCCTTCCTGCCAGGAAGAAATAGCCTTCCTCATCCATATAGCCCATATCACCGGTATGGACCCAGCCGTCCTTATCGATTGTCTTGGCCGTCTTCTCCTCTTCCTTCCAGTACCCACTCATAACCCTAGGACCCCGGGCAACAATCTCACCGACCTCTCCCGGAGGCAGCTCATTGCCCTCTTCATCCATTATTCTCATCTCAACATCGGACATCGGCCGACCGATTGATGTAAGCCTCTGCAGCTTCTTCTCCCTTTCCTCCTCGGTACCGGTTAAAACGTGGTCATCCGGACTCAAGGTGGTAATAGTCGATGCCGTTTCGGTCTGCCCGAAGGCATTGATGAAGCTGACTCCCGGAAAAACCTCCATCGCCTTCTTAATTACCGGCAGCGGCATTGGTGCCGCGCCATAGGTAATTACCTGGAGGCTACTCAGGTCGTATTTCTCAAAATCGGGATGGTCTAACAGCTGCTTGAGCATAGTAGGCACCATCATCGCCCGGCCTACCTTCTCCGCCTGTACCAGTCCCATCCATTCGGCCGGCTCAAACTGTCTCTCCATCACCAGTGTCCGTCCGCCATATATCGCCGCCATCATTGCCTGAATACCAGCGACATGATAGAGAGGAACTGTCAGGATATTGTTCTCATCTACCGTAGGGTCAGCCGGCGTTACGTTCTCCAGCACGTAGATAGAGAAGCTGTTGTGAGACAACATCACGCCCTTGGGGAAACCGGTAGTGCCGGCGGTATACATCAATATCGTGGTGTCGTCATCATCTATCTCGGTGAATACTTCATCATCACTGGCACCAGCTATGATATCCTCGTAGTTGGTCATACCCTCGTACGGAGTATCAATCGAGATGTAATTCTTAACACTGGGCATCTCCGCCTTGATTGAGTCTATCATCTCAAGGTAGCGCTCCCCGACCAGGACCGTGTGCGCCTCGGCAGTATTAATCATGTAGGACAACTCGTGTTGCTTCGCCCTGAAGTTGAGGGGCACATAGATAGCACCGAGCTTGGCGATGGCAAAGTAACCTTCGATACACTGGTTGCAGTTGACATGGAGCAATGCCACCCGTTCGCCTTTCTCTACTCCCAAAGCAGACAGGGCATTGGCCAGCCGGTTCACTCGCTCATTTAGCTGGCTAAAGGTAAACCGCTTGCCTTCAAAGACGATTGCCTCCTTGTCCGGACAGATTGCCGTAGCTATTGTGAGAAACTCCGAGGTATTCATGTCGCTTCCTCCTTCATCATTTCCTCAAGCAGACTGGCCCCCAGTCTGGACTCGAGCTCAAGTCCCTGTTCCAGTGTCAGGTCAAGCCCCTGGATTACCGCCTGCTTGGTATAGCTTAGCACATTGGCACCATGTACTTTAATCTTCCCGGCCAGTCGGTCAACCTCCGGCCACAGGACTTCCCGGGGCACCACCCGGTTGACCAGCTTTATTCGAAGCGCCTCTTCTGCCTTGACCCAGCGGCCAGACAGCAGCAGCTCCAGAGCATAACCCCTGCCTACTGTCCTTGGTAGGGTCTGGGTACCACCGGCGGCAGGAACTATGCCCAGCCCTGTTTCGGGAACACCAAGCTGGACATCATCCGAAGCCACCCTGATGTCACAGCACAACGCCATCTCAATTCCCGACCCGAACACGTAGCCATGCAGGGCAGCAATCATTGGTTTATTTATACTCAAGAAAAGCCCCCAGATATCGCGCTGCCATCGTACCTGGCGAGCAATGGTCGGTGAAGGTGCCATGAGAAACTCGGTCAGGTCGGCTCCGGCACAGAAGGCTTTCTCGCCAGCACCCCTGATCACCCCGACTTTCACCTCCGGGTCATCCTTAATAGCACCCAGGACCTGAAACAACTCGTCCCGCATCTGGATGTTGTAGACATTCAGTGCTTTCGGTCGGTTAAGCGTAATGTAACCGACGTTGTCCTGCTTCTCGTAGATGATTGTCTCGAAACCACTCATTGGGATTCTACATTACGCGGAGTTAATAATTTCTCATATCGTATGCTATATGTTTGAAAGCCAGACTTCGCGTGAAGTCCCTGGGAAGCCGTATTTTCGAATCCCGTTCCAGAGCGCAGCAAATTAGCCCCCCTATCTCGAGCCTGCTGCTCAATATATGCCATGAGCTTCAATGCTATTCCCCGACGCTGAAAATCAGGAGAAACTGCCATGTCGTTGATTTCTGCGATAGAGATGTTGTAATCAGGCATATTTGTAAACGTCACCCACAAATAAGCTATCACAGAGTCTTCATTCTGCCATATCTCCGCAATAGTTCTCTTGTCCTTCATAGATTCGACGAGGTCTTTCAAGTACGATTCCGGCTGTGAGGTGCTAAACCACTTCTCTCGGTACTGCTCATACGGTCTCGCCCGGGCCCACGCACACTCACTTTCATAGTTGATTCGACAATGAAGCTCCAGGAGAGTATCCTTATCAGTCTTAATATCTATACTACGGGGGCTCAGCAATTTTCTACCTTAACTATGAATCAACAGCAATAACCAAGCCTACTGCCCCTTGAAATCGGGCGACCTCTTTTCTTGAAAGGCCCTGATTCCTTCGGTACGGTCGGCCGTTGTATGCAGCAGGAAATAGAGGTCTGCCTCAAGGCGGAGACCCTGGTCGAGCGTCAGGTCGAGTCCCTTATTGACCGCCTCCTTGACATACCTGAGAGCAATCGGTGCCTTACCTGCCAGGTTCTCAACCATTGTTTCCACCTCGGAAGTCAGCGCCTCGCGCTCGAATACTTTGTTGACTAGCCCGATATCAAAAGCTTCCTCAGCACTGATTTTTTCGCCGGTGAAGAGCATTTCTAGGGCTTTACCCCTGCCCACAATACGAGATAAACGCTGTGTCCCGCCGTCCATCGGGATAATACCTGCAGCAACCTCGGCGAAGCCTAACCTTGCCTCGTTCACGGCCAACCTTATATCACAGCTCAGCGCAAGCTCCAACCCCTGCCCCAGGGCATCACCATTGATAGCCGCAATCACCGGTTGCTCCAGACTTGCCACCGCGGCAGCGACCCCACAGGGTACGGCTAGCTCGCTACCATCACAGAAAATGTCCCCGGCACCCGTGACAACGACGACACGAACTTCATCATCCTGATTTATCTGCTGGCATACGTCGGCTATCTCCTGAGCGAGTTGCTGATTAATCACGTTGCCCGCCCCGGGCCGGTTGAGGGTGATGACTACGAAGTGCTGCCTTTTACTATAGATAACCACCGAATCGGACATGGTTTCCCTCTTGAGAACCACAGGAACAGTCTCTGCTACCAGTAGAGCTTATCTTAAACAACATGGTTGGCGACGTCAAATCAGACCTGGGACCTTATTCAAGGTTCACCAGGCGAGCCTCTACCTTGCCGGTTTTAACAGTCAGCAGACCGACACTGCCCAGTTTGGGGATATAGCTTGGCATGGTAGGACTGCCGGGATTTATCAGTAGCACCCCTTTGTATTCCTCAATCTCAGCAAAGTGGCTGTGGCCGAAGGCGACCACGTCAGGAGGGTCTACCGGGTCATCCGCTGGCTTTTGGCGAAATATGGCGGAGTATGAATTGGTTTGCTCCTGAGGGACAATCTGACCGTAGCGTGGTTTGATATGGGTTGCCCAGAGCGTAATCCCCTCTACCTCAAGTACCTGTGTCCTTTTCATCCGGCTATCTTCACCGAAATCCTCGTCCATATCATCATCGCCTCTGGCGGCGAGCACCGGGGCCACGGATTCCAGTGTATCCAGCACCGAAGGAATCCAGACATCCCCCATATGCAGAATCAGGTCGACACCCTTGAAGGCCGTCAGCACCTCGGGAGGAAGCGGTTGACTGGGAAAGGCGAGATGAGTGTCCGAGAGTAGTCCGATGAGCATATATCCTCCTAACTAGCCTCACTGAAGTGACAGAAATCACCATCGAGACAGCACTGCTGGCAGAAAGGGTGCCTGCGGCAAACATTCTTCCCGAGGCAGACCAGCAGGGCATGATATTCGTTGAAAAGGCCGACATCGGCCGGCAGGTTCTCCATGAAAAGGCTCTGGTAGTCGGTATAGCGGTCGCTATCCGGTGCCAGACCAACACGACTGAAAATACGGCGGGTATAAGCATCAACCACAAAAATTGGACGGTTTACGGCATAGAGTAATATCGAATCGGCGGTCTCCTCACCGATGCCATGCACTGTCAGAAGCTCACGACGAAGCTGGCAGGTACCGACCGAAAACAGTCGGTTCAGGTCGTCCTTGTATTCCCCAAGGTAGTCAGCCAGAGCCTTCAACTTGAGGGCTTTAGCATTGTAGTAGCCGCTGGAGAAGATGAGGCTGGCAAGTTCGGGTAAGGGTAACTGGCGTAATTCCTCCGGTGAAAGTGCCCCGGCTTCTCTTAGATTTCCGATTGCCTTCTCTACGTTAGTCCAGGCAGCTGATTGGGTAAGGACAGCACCGACCATCACCTCAAACGGTTCCTCCGCTGGCCACCAGTGCTGCGGCCCGTAGCATTCGAAAAGGCGATGGTAAATATTCAGCAGTTTCTCCTCAGTCAATTAGCTATCCAGGCAGGGACGGTAGCATCAGCCGCCGCATCATACCCCGGCATATACGGCTTGATATCTATCACAGGGGAGCCATCGAGGGCATCCAGGCCCTTAACTTTCAGTATGTTGCCCTTACGCTCCAATAACCTGACGGTCGTTTTACCGACGGGATTAGGCCGGTTTGGCGTCCGCAGGGCAAAAAGCCCCTTGAGAGGACGGTCAAGATTTCCCATAGGACGTTGTTTGAGGGGGGTATCACCTTCGCGGAGGCGGTGCATCCAGAAAAGGACGACAAGGTGGGAGAACTCCTCAATACCATCGAGTGCCTCGTTCAGACTGCCATCAATCACAATCTCGGAAGTTACCTTCTCCCAGTCACTGCGTGGCGTCGGTGGCGTGTCAAGTCCGTTCCGCACCACGCCGATAGCCCTCAGCTTCATCTCAGGCATCTCGTCAACCATGGCGGAACTCTAGTCCAAGCAGTAACATCAGCATGACTTCAGTAACGGAACTAAGTGAGGAGCCTGGCAAAGGCCGAGCTTCCAGGACAACTACCGCTTGGTGTATTGTGGCGCCTTGCGGGCTCGCTTGAGACCGGCCTTCTTCCTCTCTTTGACGCGGGCATCCCGCGTGAGCAGTCCGTGCTGGCGCAGCATCGACCGGTGGCCTTCGTCAGCCTTCAGTAATGCCCGGGCGATACCGTGACAGACAGCCCCGCTCTGGCCATTGACACCACCCCCAGTAACCTTGACGACGGCGTTGTACTTGTCAAGGGTGCCAGTAACCATGAGAGGCTTCGCTACTGTGTTCCGTTGTTCGATACGAGGAAACAGCTCCTCATAAGGAATGCCATTGACAATAATAGCACCGCCACCACCCGGCGTCAGTTTCACTCGAGCAACTGCCGACTTACGCCGGCCAGTCCCATAAAAATAATTCTGTTCCGCCAACTAAATCCTTCTCTCCTCGCTTCGATATCAGTTAAAGCCTATTTATTGTTGCCTGCCCTTTGGCAATGGCCATTATTATGCATTCACGACTTTTGAACCGACCTGTCCCTGATGAGGATGACTGTCCCCGACGTAAATCTTGAGACGCTTCATCATACCCGCACTCAGCTTATTTCGCGGCAACATGCCCTTGACAGCACGCTCAATCACCCTGGTAGGGTGGGTCTGCATCATCTTCTCCAGGCTGGTGCTCTTCAATCCACCGGGGTAGCCGGAATGCCGATAGTACATCTTCTGCTTGGCCTTGTCACCCGTAAACCTGACTTTATCGGCGTTAATAACAACCACGAAATCACCCACGTCCAGATTGCGGCAGAACATTGGCTTGTGCTTGCCCATGAGCAGTGTGGCAATCCTCGTTGCTAGCCTGCCCAGGATTTCATCAGAGGCATCAACAGTGTGCCACTTCCGCTCAATGTCAGAGGCTTTAATACTATAGGTCTTCGTCATCGTTCAATTCCTCAAAAGGGTGGGGGTAGTTCACCCGTACTAGGCAAAGTCCGCATGCCGGCAGTGTCGGCCCAGCAAGCCCTGGTTGCTTTACCTCGATTATACTGTAAAACTCGTCGAGACTCATCTTGCCCAGACCAATGCTGACCAGA
This sequence comes from Dehalococcoidales bacterium, assembly GCA_020342155.1. Classification (GTDB taxonomy): domain Bacteria; phylum Chloroflexota; class Dehalococcoidia; order Dehalococcoidales; family Fen-1064; genus W589. The sequence goes on along the minus strand of CP070842.1, from coordinate 420,755 downwards.
CAGCCAGCGGTACTGCGCACCTGATGACGCACAAAGGCATTGGCTACCATGTCAAGAACCACAAAGTCTCCTTTTCTGCCAACACCAGCCTGATAGACTCGCCGAACCGTGCTCTTTTCCTCACCCCCGATACCGCTGGCAAACGAGGCGAAATCGTGCTCACCGACAAGGGCTTGACACGCCTGGTCCATCCCATCGACATCCAGAGTACCGACAACGCGGTAGGCAAAAGATTCACGGAGTGGTGAGCGGGTCCCCACATTCAATATGCTGTAGCGGTACTGCCGGCTCATCGCAATACGCCGAACTTCAAAGAACTCATCCATGATGTACGTCGACTTGACAGCAATGTCCTGCGGTAGGTAGTGATTCAGTCCGCTGATAAAGGTCTCCCGGGACAGCGCCGAACCGGTTAGAAAACTGACAACCTGTCTTTGGGCATGTACCCCGGCATCAGTCCGACTGGCCATCGCTACCCGAATTGTTTCTCCGGTCAGTCCCCGCAGCGCCTTCTCTATCTCACTCTGAATAGTAGGCAAACCGGTCTGCCACTGCGAGCCGTAGTAGTTGGTGCCATTGTACTCAACGACCAGCACCATCCTTGTGGTAGTCACCGGGTTACCCCTCTCGACTTCAGAATCAGCCACAGCAGATAATATCATTCCACCAGCTCAAGCTGGACCATTGCAGCCCCATCACCCTGCCTGGGGCCCAGCTTGGTAATCCTTGTATAGCCGCCAGGCCGCTCTGCATAACGCGTCGCCAGCTCATCAAACACTTTATCAGTCACCTTTTTGCTGAAGATAAACGTCAGTGCCTGGCGACGGGAGTGCAAGCTGCCCTCTTTACCCAGGGTAACCATCTTCTCCGCCAGACCGCGTACCTGTTTAGCTCTGGCCTCGGTGGTTGTAATCTTTTCATAGTTCAAAAGGTCAGTCACTAGGTTGCGATGCATCGCCCTCTGGTAACCTGAAGACCTCGCTAGTTTCCTGCCGGATATTTTACGCCCCATGTTGTTTACCCGTTTCTATCACTCATCGTTACGGCCCTCGTCTTCTCCGGCTTCACCCTCGGCTCCAGGGACTGTAGCAGCTTCGGCGGCACTGGCCACTAAGTCATCAGCCTCGACTTCAGCAGGCTCCTCTGCTTCTTCAGTCTTGGGAATGAGAGAGAGTCCGAATTCGTTGAGCCGTTCCTCAATCTCCTGCCTTGATTTCTGCCCGAAATTCCGCAACGCCAGGAGCCCCTTCTCACCCCGGCTAATCAACTCACCGACAGTTGTGATGTTACCGCGCCTCAGACAATTCATGGTCCGCACGGAAAGGGCAAGCTGTTCCACCGGCATGTTATACTGCTCTTCGGACATGGCCAGTTCAGCAAACTCCTTCTCCACCTCATCTGGGACGACGGTGCCATAGTTTACAAATGAGTTCAACATAGTCATAAGAATACTGGCGCTCTGGCTCATGGCCTCACCAGCCTCAATAGTGCCGTCAGTCCATATCTCAAGATATAACCGCTCGTGGCTGGTCTCACGGCCAACGTGTAGCGGTTCGATTGTGTAGTTGACCTTACGTACCGGGGTGAAGATAGCATCCACCGGAATTACTCCCAGCGGCATACTATCACCAGACTCAGCTTCCATGTAGCCCACACCTATCTCCACATCAAACTCGACGAAGAGCCTGGCTTCTGGAGAATCCATCGTCGCCAGATAGAGTTCGGGATTGGCAATCTCGAAGTCGGACGAAGGGTTAATATCGGCTGCACAGACACGTCCCTCCCCCGCCATGTCCAGAATCAACCTGCCAGGCCGCTCTGCGATTGGCTTCAACCGTATCGCCTTCACGTTAAGGAGAAACTCGATGACGTCCTCCCTCACATGAGGAATAGAAGAGAACTCATGCTGAATCCCCTCAATCCTGACCCGGGTTATGGCCGCTCCCGGGAGATGACCAAGCATTACTCGCCTCAGGGCATTCCCCATGGTCATACCGAAGCCTTTATCCAGTGGCTCAGCCACAAAGCGTCCGTAGTTGTCCCTAGTTTCGACGCACTCAATCTTAGCTATTGCCGATAGAGACAAACTCCTACCTCCTTATAGTGCCTATCACGCGACTTTACCGCGAGTAGTACTCAACGATACTCTGTCCCTCAAACTTAACCCCGGCGTCTTCAGGTGTCGGCATGGATATAACCTGTCCGACAAGATTATCTCTGTCGAGTCCGAGCCAGCTTGGGACAGACTTCGACCCGATTTCCCCGGCAACCTGTTTGAAATACTCGGTCTTGGTACTGCCTTCCCGCCAGGAGATGGTATCACCTTCCTTTACCAAACAGGACGGGATGTTTGTCCGGCGACCGCTCAAAACGATATGTCCGTGCAACACAATCTGACGGGCCTGATTTCTGGAATCAGCAAATCCAAGGCGGTAGACCACGTTGTCCAGCCGCCTCTCCAGCAATGCTATCAGATTGTCCCCCGTGACACCAGGCTGTCGCTCGGCTTGAGCAAAGGTCCTCCGGAACTGCTTCTCCAGCACGCCGTAGGTGTAACGAGCCTTCTGCTTCTCTGCCAGTTGCAGACCACGGTCAGAAACCCGACGCCGACGGAACCGTTGCCCGGTAGGCCGTCGCCTTCGCTCCATGGCACACTTCGGCGTGTAGCAGCGACTCCCCTTGAGCATCAGTTTATCACCACATCGCCGACATAGATGACAGACGGACCCAGTATATCTTGCCATTTTCTATCCTACTCCCATCTCCTCTTAGCAGCTAAGCGTCCGTTACACAGCACCGAGTTATTGTCCTCTTACTGGTAATACCGGTAATACTTTATACCCTTCTCCTCTTAGGTGGTCGACACCCGTTGTGTGGTATTGGGGTTACATCCCTGATACTGTTAATGTTTAAGCCAGAACTCTGAAGAGCCCGGAGAGCTGCCTCACGCCCGCTACCCGGTCCCTTAACGTAGACATCCACCTGTTGCAAGCCCTGGGCCATTCCTTTACGCGCTGCATCCTGAGCAGCCAGTTGGGCAGCATAAGGTGTACCCTTACGCGAACCCTTGAAACCGGCGGTCCCAGAACTACCCCAGGCAATTACGTTGCCCTCGGGGTCAGTCAGCGTCACCAGAGTATTATTAAAAGTGGACTGAATATAGGCTCTCCCCGCAGGAACGACCCTGCGTTCTCTCCTCCTTGCCCTGGTTCGTTTCTTTGGTGGCATTCTGCTCTCCTATCTGGGTTAAGTCCGATTACTTCTTGGTGGCACCGCGCTTCTTACCTCTGCCAGCCACAGTCTTTCGCGAGCCACGGTGGGTACGAGCGTTGGTGCGGGTCCGTTGCCCCCTGACCGGCAGACTATAGCGATGTCGGTGGCCCCGGTAGCTGCCAATCTCAGTCAAACGCTTGATGTTGAAGCTGACTTCCTTTCGAAGCTCACCCTCAACCCGGTATTCCCGGTCAATATACTCTCGGAGCCTGTTGACCTCCTCTTCGGTGAGGTCATCTGCCTTGGTCTCGGCATTGACACCAGCATACTCCAGAACCTTGTGGCTCAGTGCGGAGCCAATCCCGTGGATATATTGCAGCGATACCCAGATTTGCTTGTCTCTCGGAATATCCACTCCAGCGATACGCGGCATCAGACTACCTCCTTCCTCGGCAGGATATCAACCCTGCCTTTGCTTATGACTAGGCTTGGAGCAAATCACCCGGACTACTCCTCGCCGCCTTATTATCTTGCACTTCTCGCATCTGGCTTTAACTGAAGCCTTGACCTTCATACTAATTCCCTCTCACTTGAACCGGTAGGTTATCCGACCCCGGCCCAGGTCATATGGCGACAACTCAATCAAGACCCTATCGCCGGGCAGGATTCTAATATAGTGTACCCTTATTCTACCTGAGATATGGGCTAATACCTGGTGCCCATTTGGCAACTCGACCCGAAACATGGCGTTAGGTAATGCCTCAGTAACCACCCCCTCCACCTCAATACTTTCCTTCTTTGGCATAGACTTCCCGCTCACACCCTGGTCAGAATCTCAGGTTCTCCATCAGTAATAGCAATAGTACTCTCAAAGTGCGCCGAAAGACTGCCGTCTCTGGTACGCACCGTCCAGTTATCATCATCCCGTTTGGTCGCCCAATCCCCAATATTCACCATCGGTTCAAGGGCCAGCGTCATCCCCTTCTGTAGTTCCGGCCCAGCCCCCGGCATAAGCCCGAATGCTGGCGTGGTGCAGTTAGGCACCTGCGGGTCCTCGTGCATATTCCGACCGATACCGTGACCGGTATACTCACGCACCACCGAATATCCTCTCGATTCCGCATATTGCTCAATCGCCGCTGAGATATCTCCCAATCTCTCTCCTGGTCGGGCTGCTGCAATACCGACTTTCAGAGCACCCTCTGTCACATCCATAAGCTGTTTAGCTTCAGGACTAACATCACCTACTCCAATAGTAATAGCAGCATCGCCTTGGAAGTCCTGATAGATAATCCCGAAATCCAGTGAAACGATGTCACCTTCGTAGAGTACCCTCTTTCCCGGAATACCATGCACGATTTCATCATTGACTGACACACAAAGGTTGCCGGGAAATCCCCGATAACCCTTAAACGAAGGGCGTCCACCCAGCTTCTTAGCCTCTTCGGCAGCAATCACGTCCAACTCTTCGGTACACATTCCCGGTCTCACTCGTGCCCTTAACACCTCCAGGACCGTCGCTACAAGCCAACCAGCCTGACGCATCAACTCAATCTCATGGTCAGACTTAATAATAATACTCATCCCTATTACCGCTACTTGACAGTCTCCTTCTCCAGTGACGCTAATATCCTCTCCCGCACTTCGTCGACACCACCTTCTCCGCCCACCTCGAGCAGTTTACCTGCCTGGGCATAGTGGTCAATCAAGGGCGCCGTCTCTGCGAAGTAGACTTTTAACCGCTCCTTGACCGTCTCCGGTGTATCGTCAGGGCGCTGGTAGAGCTCACCACCGCACCGGTCACACTTGCCCGGGGTTTGGGGCGGTGAATTCACCATATGGTACGGGGTCTGGCACTGGCGGCAGATCCAGCGTCCGCTGAGCCTTTCCAGCAGCTCGGCCTCAGCCACCTTTATGTAAACCACACTGTCTATCATCTTACCCTGTTTTCCCAAGGCCTCATCCAGCGCTTTGGCCTGTTCCAGCGTCCTGGGGAAACCGTCAAAAATCACGCCCCGCTCACAGTCGGGGGCTGCGATACGCTCCAGGACCATCTGTATTGTAATATCGTCGGGAACAAGCATCCCCTTCTCCATATAGACCTTAGCCTGTTTTGCCAGCTCAGTTTCCTGCTTCTGGGCCTCCCGAAACATATCACCACTGGCGATATGGGCTAGGTTCAGCTTCTCAGCCACAGTTGCGGCCTGTGTGCCCTTACCTGCTCCGGGTGCACCGAGAAAAACAATATACACCTTGACTCCTACTTGATAAAGCCTTCGTAACGCCTCATCGTCAATTGCGCTTCCATTTGCTTCATCGTATCCAGCACCACACCGACCACAATCAATAGACCCATGCTCGACAGCTGTATCGTCTGGACATCGGTAACTGTCCTGGCGAGGAATGGGATTATGGCCACGAATGCCAAGAAAAATGCCCCGGCCGTGGTAATACGATTGATGACATGGTTAAGATAAGTGGACGTATTCCTGCCCGGCCTGATTCCTGGGATGAAGCCTCCCTGCCGCTGCAAGGTCCCCGGCAGGTCCTGCTGCTGAAACATGACCATCGTATAGAAAAAGGCAAAGCCAATCACCAGAAGAAAGTACAACCCCCAGTAAATCAGACCCAAAGGCAGCGCTGCGTCAGCTCTAAATATGTTGGCGACGTGATTAGCAAAGTTAGGGTCCTGTCCTACTGGATTAGCAAAGTAGCTGGCAATCATACCCGGGAAGATTACCAGTGACATTGCAAAGATTAGGGGAATCATCCCGGCAGTATTTACCCGCAGCGGAATATGGGTCCCCCCTGATTGCCGGTACATACGGCCACCACGAAAGGTAGTACGGGCATACTGAACCGGAATCCGCCGGTGGGCCTCGGTGAAGACAACTATCAGCACCACCGTAGCCAGCATAATAAGGCCAAAGGATACCAGTCCTATCCATTCTCCCTGTTGCCCGGTTAATAAGCCCGTACCGAATGTCTCCCAGTACCCGGCTACAATCCCACCAAAGATTATTATCGACACCCCGTTGCCGATGCCGTACTCTGTAATCTGTTCACCAAGCCAGACCAGAAAAACTGTGCCGGCAATAATGGAAATAATCATTGCCGCTAGCGGTAGTCCACTGGCAGCGTCAATTGCTCCATTAGCCTCCAGCAGCTTGAGTTGCCCGAAACCGGCGATACCAGCCAGGGGAATCATCAGCCAGTGAGTAATCCGGTTAATCTTGTTCCGACCAGCTTCTCCCTCTTGAGAAAGCATCTGCAACCGTGGAATTACCGGTGTCATCAGCGTCATGATAATTGACGCCGTTATATAGGGGTAGACCCCCATCGCCGCCACACTGAAATTCTTCATGGCACCACCACTGAACATGTCAAGAAAGCCCAGCATGGCGTTGCTCTCAAAGAACTCCCTGAGAGCATCTGGATTCACTCCGGGGAGGGGTACATGAGCCACGAAGCGGAAGACCACCAGCATGGCAAAGGTGAAAAGGAGCCGTCGCCTCAGGTCAGGTAGCCTGAAGGCGTCAAGCATCGCCTGAATTAAGCGAGGCCTAGTCTGCCGCGGCCGCATTTACCACCTCCTCCGTTTTGCCTCCAGCCGCCTCAATCTTGGCCCTGGCAGCCGCCGAGAACTTATGTGCCTTTACCGAAAGTGGGTGATTGATATCACCATCCGACAGTATCTTGATTGGCTTGCGCAGCGACTTGATTATACCGGCAGCCACCAATTTTTCCGGGTCTATCTCACTACCAGCCTCAAACGAATTCAGACTGGCCAGCTTGACAACGCAGTATTCGGTACGGAAGATATTGGTGAAGCCACGCTTACGCGGTAGGCGCTCGATAAGCCGCAACTGCCCGCCTTCAAAGCCGGGTATCATCCGATGACCAGAACGGGATTTCTGTCCTTTACTACCCCGTCCCGAATAGGTCCCACGTCCACTGCCATCCCCGCGACCGACACGCTTCCTTGTTTTTCGCGAGCCAGGCGCCGGAGAAAGCGCGTCCAATCTCACTTTGCTTCCTCCACCTTGAGTAAATGTCTAACCTTAATAATCATACCACGAATGGACCCCGAATCTTCGTGAACAACACTCTGGTTGAGTCGGTGGAAGCCCAGGGCCCGCAATGTTCGCCGCTGGTCCTGACTGTAGCCAATGCCACTCTTGACCCAGGTAACTCTCAGCTTAGACATCGGTCACAGTCTCCTCAGGTTCAGGTAATCCCTTTCGTCTGGCCACTTCCCTGGCCGGGTCTTTCAATTTGCTGAGGGCGAGAATCGTTGCCCTGGCCACGTTAGCCTTGTTAGCACTGCCTAACGACTTCGTCAGGATATCTTTTACCCCGGCTACCTCAAGCACAGCACGAACACTGCCACCAGCGATGATACCGGTACCCGGTGACGCCGGTTTCAGCATAACCCGGGCTGCACCATACTTGACCGTTATCCCATGGGGAATAGTTGACCCCGCCAGGTTAATCTTGATGAGTTCTTTCCTCGCGATCGCGTTTGCTTTGTTAATCGCCAGCGGCACTTCGTTAGCCTTACCGATGCCGACACCGACATGCCCCTGGCCATCACCGGTTACCACCAGAGCACTGAAGCTGAGGCGTTTACCCCCCATCACCACCTTGGCAACACGGTTGATGTATATCAGTTTATCAGTTAGAATCAGGTCAGTCGGGTCTATCTTATTTAGTACTACCATAGTCTACCTAGCACTACTCCCCTCAGAACTTCAGTCCTTCCTTACGAGCAGCCTCAGCCAATGCCTTCACCCGACCATGGTACTTGAAGCCGCCGCGGTCAAAGGCCACCTGAGTTATCCCTTTATCAAGCGCCCGTTTCGCTATCAGCGTACCGACAAGCTCGGACTTACCCGTTTTGTTCTTGCCGTCCAACTCACCCTTCATCTCCTGGTCAAGGGTTGACGCCGCTACCAGGGTATGACCGATAGTATCATCAATAACCTGAGCATAGATATGGTTCAGACTGCGAAACACGCATAAACGTGGCCGGGAGACAGTACCTTCCACTCTCGCCCTGACCCTGGTATGCCGCCGGATACGAGCGGCTCTTCGGTGCTTTTGGCCCACTTATCCTCTCCCTATCGCTTTGCCTGCCTTACCTGGTTTCAAACGGACTATTTCTTCGCTGTAACGGATGCCTTTCCCTTTGTAAGCATCAGGTGGGCGGATTGCCCTGATTCGAGCCGTCATCTCACCAACGACTTCCTTGTCAATCCCGCTAACATTTATACGATTCCCCACGACCTCCAGTGTTATACCCGGTAAGGGCTTAACCTCAACTGGGTGGGAAAAGCCAACATTGATTATCAGGTTGTCCCCACTCTTCTCAGCCCGATAACCGACGCCCACAATATCCAAAGTCCTTTGGCAACCCTCGGTCACCCCTTCCACCATATTTGCGAGAAGGGTCCGTGTCAGACCATGCAAGGAACGATGCACCCGGTCATCACTGGGACGCGATACAGTCAGGATATCCTCCTTAAATTCGATCATCATATCCGGATTGAACTGGCGCCGCAGTTCTCCCTTAGGTCCTTTTACGGTAACCTCACCCGCGTTGATGTCCACTGACACCCCCTCAGGCACGGGTACCGGCATCTTTCCTATCCTAGACATTGGTATTACTCCAAGAATTTACCATATGTAGCACAGCAGCTCGCCACCAATCCCCCGCCGCCACGCCTGCTGGCCAGTTATTACTCCTTCGGGAGTCGACAGGATGGCAATCCCTAGTCCCCCGTAAACACGGGGGATCTCCTTCCTCTGGACGTAGACTCTCAGGCCAGGTTTACTGACACGCTCCAGTCCAGAAATGACCGGTTCGTTCCTGTCTCGATACTTGAGGTGAATCTTGATAACCCGTTGCGTCTTACCCCGAACCACCTCATAGTCACTGATGAAGCCCTCCTCCTTAAGGATACTGGCAATAGCCAGCTTCATCTTCGATGAAGGCATCATCACTGAATCATGCCTCACCATGACAGCATTGCGCACCCGGGTTAACATATCGGCGATTGGGTCAGTAACAGTCACCCTTACCCCCTCTGGATATATCTTACCAGCTCGATTTCCTCACTCCCGGAATCTTACCGGCCAGAGCCAGCTCCCGGAAGCAGATTCGGCACAGTCCAAACTTACGCATATAAGCGCGAGGCCGACCACACAAATGGCACCGATTGTGAAATTGTACCTTATGCTTCGGTGGACGCCTCCACTTGGCAATTTCCGACTTCTTAGCCATCTAACTCCGTTCAATCCCGGCTGAAGGGCATGCCGAATAATTCCAGAAGTTGCCTGCCCTCCTCGTCTGTCCTGGCAGTTGTAACGATTGTTATCTCCAGCCCCCGTACTTTATCAATCTTATCATAATCAATCTCGGGGAAAGCGGTCTGCTCTCTGAACCCCAGAGTATAGTTACCACGGCCATCAAAGGAATCCCTGGGGACACCGCGAAACTCCCGTATACGGGGCAGGACGATACCAATCAACCGTTCTACGAAGTCATACATGCGGTCTTTTCGCAGTGTTACCTTCAATCCAATCGGCATCCCGGTCCGCAGCCGGAAGGCGGCGATTGACCTCCTGGCACGGGTTATTATCGGTTTCTGTCCGGTAATTGCCGGCAGGTCTTGCTCTGCACCCTCCAGCGCCCGCGCGTTTTGAACAGCCTCGCCCAGCCCAATACCAACGACAACCTTCTCCAGCCTGGGCACCTGCATCACATTACGGTAGCCACCAAGCTCCATCATACGAGGAACAATCTCTTTCCTGTATCTTTCCTTCAGCCCCGACATCTAGTCAACCACCTCATTACAACCTCGGCAGATGCGGACCTTGCGTCCGTCTTCCAGCTTACGGAATCCGACCCTTACCGGCCGGTTGCAGCGGTTACAGACGAGCATCACGTTTGACACATTAATCGGTGCCTCTCGCTCAATGATGCCGGCCTGTCTCATCTGCGCCCTTGCCCGACTATGCATCTTGATAAAGTTAACACCTTCAACCAGCACCCGGTTCTTCTTGGGATAGGCGAACCGTACCCTACCCCTCTTTCCCTTGTCTTTGCCAGTGACAACCAGTACGTTATCGTTCTTCCTAATCTTCATAGCCCGGTCTTTCTTATAAAACTTCAGGAGCCAGTGAAATTATCTTGGTAAAGTTTTTCTCCCTTAACTCCCTGGCCACCGGACCGAATATCCTGGTACCTCGTGGATTATTCTTATCGGTAAGAATTACGGCAGCATTCTCATCAAATCTAATGTACGAGCCGTCCGGCCGACGGTAGGGTTTGGCAGTACGAATGATAACCGCCCGGACAACATCCCCTCCCTTAACAGCACCACCCGGGATAGCCCTCTTAATAGACCCCACGATAACATCACCGACACGGGCGTATTTTTTCCCTGTGCCACCCAATACACCGATGCACATCATCTGTCGAGCACCGGTGTTATCTGCTACCCTGAGTCTGGTATTAGACTGGATCATTTCACACTATCCCCATATCAGTCTTCAGCCTCTTCCTCAGGCTCAGCAATGGCTTCCTCAGGCTCAGCAACGGCTTCCTCAGGCTCAGCAACGGCTTCCTCAGGCTGGACTTCCAGCTCCACCGGCCTGACCTCTATCTGCTCTGCCTTGGTAATTATCTCCGCCACTCGCCACCGCTTCTCCTTAGACAAAGGACGGGACTCCTCTAACCGGACAGTATCACCCGGCTGGCACTCATTTTTTTCATCATGTACCTTGTACCGCGTCATCCTGCGGACGGTCTTCTTATATACCGGGTGATGCCGACGTGTCTCCACGGTCACCACCACCGTCTTATCCATTTTATTACTTACCACACGGCCAAGTCTGGTCTTACGCTTTCGCTCCATGGACTAGACCCTTCTCCAGTCTCGGTAAATCAATATACCGAATCGATAACCTTTATTCCTCAGAGTCAATCTGTGACAACTCCCATTCCCTCAGCACCGTCTGCATTCTGGCAATCTCTCTCTTCACCCTTGGAATTTCCCGATGGTTCACCAGTTGCTTGGTGGCCGCCCGAAAGCGAAGGTCAAAAAGCTCGCGATGGGCTGCTTCTAACTGTTTCGTCAGTTCTTCTGGGCTGAGGGCTCGCATCTCTTCGACCTTCAAACCTGCGTCAGCTCCTTTACCTCTGGTCTGGCCCCGGCGCTGTAAGCTTGCCTGTTAACGAACCGCACTTTCAACGGCAGTTTATGTGACGCCAGCCGCATCGCCTCCTTGGCGACATCCTCAGTAACACCGGCCATCTCAAACATCACCCTGCCCGGTTTCACGATAGCCACCCAGTGGTCCGGAGTACCTTTCCCCGAGCCCATTCGAGTCTCCGCCGCCTTCTTCGTCACCGACTTGTCCGGGAAAATGCGTATCCAGATTTTACCACCACGGCGCACATAACGTGTCATTGCCCGCCGGGCTGCTTCAATCTGACGAGCCGTCACCCAGGCGGACTGTTCGGCTACAAGTGCAAACTCCCCAAAGACAACCGTGTTTCCGGCGTTCGCTTGTCCACTACGCCTCCCCTTATGAGTCTTACGAAACTTCACCCGCTTAGGTTGTAGCATCGCTATCTCCCTGACTCTCAGCCGACTCCGCTGCGGCAGGCCCCGCTGTAGTGTCGTCAACCTCGGCCGTCGTCTCCTTGGCCTCCTCCACCTCGGTCTTCGGCGTTACCTTTCTAGTGCGTCTCTTTGCTGCTGCTTTGGTTTTAGCCGGTTCATCCTCCGGTTCAGCCGCAGGCTCGGCCTCGGCAGTCGTCTCTGTCTTTGCCGGGACTACCTTTCTAGTACGTTTTTTCGCTGCCGGTTTGGCTTCAACCGGTTTTTCCTCTGATTCAACCGCAGGCTCGACCTCGGCCACAGCCTCTGCCTCTGCCTTTGCCTTTACCGGGGCCGCCTTTCTGGTACGTTTCTTGGCTGCTGGTTTGGCCTCAACCGGTTTCTCCTCCGGTTCAGCCGCAGGCTCGACCTCGGCTATAGCCTCGGCCTCTATAAGTTCGGCGGGCGCTTCGGTAGCCACCTCCGCTTCAGCGATCATCTCCACCTCGGGGGCTACTTCAACCGCCTGCTCTACAGTCTCTACTATGACAGTCTCGGCTGGAGATGGTTCTTCAGGCACAAGAGTAGGTGCTTCACCAACCTCCACCTCAGCCAACGGAACAGCCTCTGGTTCTATATACTCGGCAATAGCCTCTTCCTCGGCCTCCTTACGTGCCGGTAGTACGTCCCCCCGATATAGCCAGACTTTGATACCGATCCTACCCATCGTCGTACGCGCCTCGGCAAATCCATAGTCAATATCAGCTCTCAGGGTATGCAGGGGCACCTGTCCCCTGTGCATCGTGACACGCCGGGCAATCTCCGCACCATCCAACCTGCCAGCGCAGCTTATTTTTATCCCTTTGGCACCTGCCTGCATCGACCGAAGGATTGTCTGATTCAGGGTCCTTCGGTAGGCAAGCCGACGCTCAATCTGGTCGGCAACATTTCTAGCTACAAGGTAGGCATCGAGCTCCGGTTGCGGAATCTCTCGAATATTCAGCTGGATCCGTTTCCCGACAAGATCCTCAAGCTTGGCTCTCAACTCATCGACCCGTTGCCCGCCACGACCAATCAGAATACCGGGACGGGCAGTATGGATAGTCATGGACACATTATTTGCTTGGCGGTCAATCTCAACCGTGGAGACACCAGCTTCAGGATACATTGATTCCACAACCTCACGAAGCTTGAGGTCTTCCTGCAGGTACTCCATGTAATGCCGATCGGCATACCACTTGGCATCCCAATCGCGTATCACACCAAGCCTGAAACCTGTGGGGTGAACCTTATGTCCCATTAAGAATCAAGCCTCCTGCTCACTAACGATAACCGTAATATGACTGGACCTCTTCAGGATGTGTTTGACCCGCCTCCGGGCACCGGCACGATACCTTTTCAAGGTTAGCGCCTCATCAGCGAAAATACCGACAATCCTGAGTTCCGCAGACGGTATCTGATAGACAGTCTCCGCATCTGCCGTAGCGGCTTTCACCACCTTGGCCACAATCCGGGCACTCGGCGAAGGAGCGAACTTCAGCAATGTCATCGCTTCGTCCACCGGTTTTCCCCTTACCATATCTACCAAGCGTCGCATCTTACGAGCCGGCACGCCCGTATTCTTGGCAACAGACTTTACTTCCACCTTATCTCCTGCCTAGCCTACCTTCTCCGTCTCTGAACAGTTGTCTCTGCCTTGGCAGAGTGCCCGCGGAAGGTCCGGGTCTGAGCAAACTCACCCAGTTTGTGACCCACCATATTTTCGGTAATAAAGATAGGTACGTGTCTCCGGCCATCATGCACTCCAATAGTAAGCCCTACCATCTCTGGCAGGATAGTGCACCAGCGAGACCACGTCCTTATTACAGTTTTCTCACCAGAGAGATTGACTGCCTCCACCTTCTTCAGAAGCTTAACATCAACAGCCGGTCCCTTTTTAGTCGATCTTGACAATTTACTTCGTCCTTCGGCGCCTGACAATCAGACTGTCCGTAGCCCTATTCCTCCGTGTTCTATAGCCCAGTGCCGGCTTACCCCACGGTGTCTTCGGCCCCGGTAAGCCTATCGGACTTCGTCCTTCGCCACCACCATGAGGGTGGTCCCGCGGGGTCATCGCCGAACCCCTTACCGTTGGTCGCCAGCCAAGCCATCGCTTTCGTCCGGCTTTGCCTAGCTTGATTCCCTGGTGTTCAACATTACCAACCTGGCCAATGGTGGCCATACATTCACTACGAATCAAGCGTACCTCGCCGGAGGGCAACCGCACATGGGCATAATCACCTTCCTTAGCAAGTAACTGGGCAGACACCCCGGCCCCACGCACCAATTGACCACCTTTGCCCGCTTTCAACTCAATGTTATGTATCGAAGTCCCGGTCGGGATTGATTTCAAGGGTAGAGAATTTCCCGGTCTTATCTCGGCACCAGGACCAGCCTGCACTCTATCATTAACACTCAAACCCACCGGAGCCAGAATATAACGCTTGTCCCCATCCGCATAGTGGATCAGGGCAATCCTCGCCGAACGGTTGGGGTCATACTCAATCGTTGCTACTCGACCAGGAACACCAGCTTTGTCCCGCTTGAAATCAATGATGCGTAGCTGGCGCTTGGCACCACCACCTCGGTGACGTACTGTTATTCGCCCCTGGTTATTTCGCCCCGCCCTTTTCTTTAAAGGCCGCAGTAACGACTTCTCCGGCTTCGATTTGGTTATCTCTTCGAAGCTGGAGCCAGACATGGCCCGTCTTCCGGGAGAGGTTGGACGATATGTCTTTAGTGCCACACGGCCCCCTTATACCTACACATTCTCAAATAGCTCTATCCGGTCACCCGGCCCGAGCGTAACAATCGCCTTCTTCCAAGATGGCGTCCTCACATGTCGCCTCCCGACTCTACGCTCTTTACCAGGCATTGTCATCACGTTAACCCCAGTAACCTTGACCTTAAAGGCTGTTTCCACAGCCTGTTTAATCTGCGGCTTGGTAGCCCCGCCAGCCACTTCGAAGGCATACTTGCCTTCCATCTGCAGTACTGCGTTCTTTTCCGTCACCAGAGGACGGCGCAATACCTCATAAAGGTGCATTACTCACCCTCCTCAGGCGATTTCTCACCCCAGAGCTGCTCGGCGCGGCGTACCGCCGCCACCTCCATCAGCAGCGCCTTATTGGAGAGCACATCAACCACGTTGATGACATCGGCCGGCCGGGTCTCAATTCCCGGCAGGTTACGGGCTGATTTTACCACATTGGCCTTCGCTTCTAAGGTAACGACGAGGGCAGTGGAATCTACCTTGAGCGCCCTTAAAATCTGGGCCATCTCCTTACTCTTTGGCTCATTCAATGTCAGTGCCTCTAGAACTGCCAGCTCACCGTCTCTGGCCTTGGCAGAGAGGGCACACCTCAAGGCGAGCCGTCGCATCTTTTTCGGCATCGCCTGCCGGTAACTCCTCGGTTTGGGGCCAAACGTGATACCTCCGCCGCGCCGTAAAGGTGACTTAACACTGCCCGCCCGGGCATAACCCGTCCCTTTCTGCCGGTATATTTTACGTGTGCTGCCGATAATCTCGCCACGAGTCTTGGTGCTGGCCGTGCCCTGACGGGCATTGGCCCGCTGTCGGACCACCGCCTGATGTACCACCGCCTCGTTGAACGGCACATCAAAGACGTCGTCGCTGATTTCTATATTGTCAACGACTTCCCCAGTTAACCCATATACCGGGACCTGCACCTATCTACTTCCCCTCGCGTGATTTTTTTATCAGCAGCAACCCGTTCTTGCTCCCGGGTACTGCGCCTCTAACCAGTAATAGGTTACGCTCTGGGTCTGCCTGGAACACCTCCAGATTGCGCACCGTCACCTGGTCAGCACCCATACGGCCCGGCATGCGCGTGCCCTTCCATACCCGACCCGGCGTTGTACCTGCTCCAATCGAGCCCGGGGCACGGTGTCTGTCGGACTGTCCATGCGTTTTAGGTCCACCACGGAAATGGTGTCGTTTCACCACTCCGGCAAATCCCTTACTCTTAGATATCCCTGTAATATCAATCAGGTCACCCGCCTGGAACAGGCTAACATCAACCTTATCACCTACCTGCAAGGCCTCGTCATCATCCACGCGAAACTCTCGAAGATACTGGTAATTCCCCAGTTCCTTGAGATGTCCCCGCCGTGGTAAGTTAACTCGCTTGGCTTCACCGAATCCCAGCTGGACAGAGCTGTACCCTTCCTTGTCCTCTGTTTTAACTTGAATCACGCAGCACGGCCCGGCCTCGACAGCGGTCACTGCCTCGACTCTGCCGTCGTCACGGAATACCTGACTCATACCTAGTTTCTTACCGATGATACCTGAAAACATCTCACACCCGGTCTAAAATTAACTTATACTACAGCTTAATATCAAGCTCCACCCCAGACGGTAGATTCAGCCTGGTCAGGGAATCTATCGTCTTTGAGGTAGTTTCGACGATATCAATCAAGCGCTTATGCGTCCTGATTTCAAATTGCTCCTGGGAGTCCTTATCGATAAAGGGGGAGCGGATGACACTGAACTTTTTGATATGAGTCGGCAGCGGTATCGGTCCGACGACCACGGCACCGGTCTGCTCCACCGTTTCGACAATCTGCTGAGCAGACTGGTCAACCAACTTGTGGTCGAAACCCTTAAGCTTGATACGTATCTTCTGCTTAGGCATATTTCACAAAACCCACTGTATCCTTAATCTGTTCCACCATCTCACCCGGCAGCTCCTGGTAGTTGTGAAACTCCAGCGAGTGGGTAGCTCTGCCTTGCGTCTGCGATCGCAGACCGGTGGCATAACCAAAGGTCTCCGCCAGAGGCAAGAGTGCCTGGACGATGCACGTTTCGCTGTGGGTTTCAATCAACTCTATTCTTCCCCGCTTGGCGCTTAAATCACCGATTATGTCACCAAGAAACTCCTTGGGCGTGACTACCTCAAGCTTCATTATTGGTTCAAGCAGGGCTGGCTTCGCTTTGCGAACACCGTTTTTAAAAGCCATCGAGCCGGCCACTCTGAAGGCCAGCTCTGAAGAATCAACCTCGTGGTAACTGCCATCAACTAGTGCTACCTTGATGTCAATCATCGGGTAGCCAGCGACCACTCCGGTCTCCATGGCCTCCTTGATACCGGCCTCAACCGCTGGAATATACTGTTTGGGAATGGCCACTCCACGAATACGGTTGGTAAATTCAAAACCACCACCACGCTCCATCGGCTCCAGTTCGACGATGACATGGCCATACTGACCATGCCCGCCCGTCTGCCGGACAAATCTGCCCTCACCCTGTACCGGAAGCGTAATTGTTTCCTTATAAGCAACCCTTGGCCTGCCCACCTTCACCGCCATACCGAACTCGGCCAGCAGCCTGTGTACAATCACCTCAAGGTGTAACTCACCCATACCGGCAACAACAGTTTGCCCCGTCTCTTCGTTGAAATTGACTTTAAAGGTAGGGTCCTCCTCGGTCAACTTACGCAAGGATTCACCCATCCTGTCCTGATCAGCCCTGGTCTTCGGTTCAATTGCAACCGAAAGTACTGGCTCAGGAAATCGAATCGACTCAAGAATCACCGGCTGGTTTGACTGACACAGGGTATCGCCGGTGAAGGTGTTCTTGAGGCCTACCGTAGCCACGATGGCGCCGGTATCAGCAACATCAAGTTCGTCACGACGATTGGCATGCATCAGGAGCAACCGGCCAATGCGTTCACTTTTACTGCGAGTCGAATTATAAATCTGGGCCCCGGCTTTCACTCTGCCGGAGTATACCCGGAAATAGACCAGCCTGCCCATAAACGGGTCAGTGACAACCTTAAAGGCAAGCGCTGAAAACGGGGCTTCGTCCTTGGCAGGGCGGGTAACCTCAATACCCATCTTGGTATCAGTCGCCCGCACTGGTGGCATATCAAAGGGGGATGGCAGGTAGTCCACAACCGCGTCCAGTAACTTATCAACGCCCATATTTCTCAGGGCACTACCGCAAAGGACCGGCACCACTTTGTCCGCCAGGGTTGCTCTCCTCACTGCCTGCCTCAAGTCCGAGGCCGTGATGTCACCGCCATCCAAGTAAGCCATCAGGATATGGTCATCAATCTCAGCCAGCTTCTCTATCATTGCCTGACGGTATTCGGTACATCGTACCTGTTCTGACTCAGGAATAGCTATTTCCTCTGGCGGTACATCAGGGGCGTCGCCATATGTCCAGGCTTTGTTCTGAATAAGATCAATGATGCCCCCAAATGACTCCCCGGCACCAATAGGCAATTGTATCGGCAAGGGTCTGGCCCCAAGCCGGCTTTCAATCATGGAGACAGTCCGATAATAATCAGCGCCAAGTCGCTCCATCTTGTTAACGAAACAAATTCTGGGCACCAGGTACTTGTCAGCCTGCCGCCATACTGTTTCCGACTGTGCCTCGACTCCGGCAACACCATCGAAGAGTACCACACCACCATCTAGCACCCTGAGTGAACGCTCAACCTCAGCAGTAAAGTCCACGTGCCCCGGCGTATCGATAATATTGATGCGGTGGTCCTGCCAGTAGCATGTTATCGCTGCCGCTGTGATGGTGATGCCGCGTTCTCTTTCCTGCTCCATCCAGTCCATTACGGCCGTGCCTTCATCCACCTCGCCGATTTTATAAGTCAACCCGGTGTAATATAGTATGCGCTCAGTGACGGTGGTCTTGCCAGCGTCAATATGAGCAATAATCCCTATATTCCGTATCCGCTCGAGCGAAAAACTCCTGGGCATAGTACCCCTTACTGTAATACTTGAGTTGTGACTAATCGTGGACCACCTCTCACCATCTGTAGTGGGCAAAGGCCCTGTTGGCTTCAGCCATACGATGGGTATCGTCACGCTTTTTTATGGTGACCCCCTGCCCCTTTGAGGCGTCACTGAGTTCTGCGGCCAGTTTTTCTGCCATTGACTTACCGCTCCGCGCCCTGGCCGAATCCACCAGCCAACGCAAGGCCAGCGACAGGCCCACTGTCTGGCTGACCTCCACCGGCACCTGGTAGGTTGCGCCGCCGACGCGACGCGACTTAACCTTGAGCTGAGGGGTAACGTTCCTTATTGCCAACTCCGTGTCCGTAAGCGGGGACTTGGAGCCTTGTTGTTCCATGATATCCATAGCGCCATAGACAATCCGCTCGGCTGTGCTCTTTTTACCGTTGAGCATAACCTTGTTTATCATCTTCGATAGGACGACGCTCTGATACTTGGCATCAGGTCGAATCTGCGGTCTTTTTATTGTTCGAGCCCGCCTAGACATCGTCTCTCCTATTCAATCTCAGCCGCAGCCCTGGGACGCTTGGCACCATACTTACTGCGTCCCTTGCGGCGACCTACCACGCCGTCGGCATCCAGTGCTCCCCGCACAATGTGGTAGCGGACACCCGGCAGGTCTTTGACCCGCCCTCCGCGGACCAGCACCGCCGAGTGCTCCTGTAATTCATGCCCCTCCCCCGGGATATAAGCAGTTACCTCCATCCCGTTGGTCAGCCGCACCCTGGCTATCTTACGCAGTGCCGAATTCGGCTTCCTCGGGGTGGTGGTCTTCACCTGTACACAGACCCCCCGCTTCTGTGGAGAGCCACTCCCCCACCACATCCGGTTCTTCAGGGCATTATAGCCATAGTGCAGGGCCGGAGTCTTGGACTTCCCCTTACTCGACTTACGTCCTTTTCGGACAAGCTGACTGATAGTAGGCAATTTTCTTTTTGTCCTCCACAATTTAATGGATGAGCCTTAGCCCATCCATCTGGGATAAACTATAGCAGATGAAGACCGAATCTTCAATCTGCTTAGCCTCAACTGGATAAGAAAGCCAAACATAAAATAGTACCATGTTCTACAATTCTATGTCAACTATTTTTGAGCGCAGTGGAAAGTTAGAGCAAGTACCGGTATAAAAGACTAGAAATACTACCGATCCGGAATAATTTAGTATGGGAATTCCCAGCCTTGTATAGTAGTGATAACACCACACCCCCTCCCCTGTGATATAATTAGGTAGCATGACAGCAGATTCTAAACCGGTTAACGTTTACCTCAGTCTCGGCTCAAACCTGGGAGACCGCCAGCATAACCTGAACATGGCGCTGGAGCTGCTATCGCAGCGGGTTAAGGTCGTCAAGGTATCCTCTACCTATGACACCGAGCCGGTGGACAACCCGGACCAGCCCCGCTTCCTCAACCTGGTGGCGCGGATTCAGACTGGACTGGCACCGCTGGGGCTTTTAACCCTGACCCAGGGGATAGAGGCGAAGCTGGGCCGGACAAAGGACAAACCCAACGCTCCCCGCCCGCTCGATATCGATATCCTCTTTTACGGCGACCAAATAATCAAGAACAGCAAGCTGGTAGTCCCCCATCCCAGACTCGAAGAAAGGGCCTTCGTCCTCATCCCCCTTACTGAAATAGCCCCGAAGCTGATACACCCCGTCAGCCACAAGTCTGCTGAAAAGCTGCTGGCAGAGCTAAAACAGGGTGTGCAGGGTGTCTTTAAGTTACCGGATGGCGGTTAGGCTGGCAGTATGTACACGATAGCAATCGAGCAGCACTTCGACGCGGCGCACTTTCTCAGGGGCTATCAGGGTAAGTGCGAGTCAATGCACGGCCACCGCTACCGGGTTGTCGCCAGAGTGACTGCCACCAAACTCGATGATATTGGTCTGGCCTATGATTTCAGCCTGCTGAAGCAGCACCTCGGCGAAATCCTGTCCCGGTTCGACCACACCTGCCTTAATGACGTCACGCCGTTCGACGAGATAAACCCCTCCTCGGAGAACATCGCGGCTACTGTCTATCAGGAACTGAAACCGAAACTGAAAGGGGAGCCGGTTACCATCACCAGCATCGAGGTCTGGGAGACCCCTCAGAGCTGGGTCAGCTATAGTCTCGACTGAATCAGACCCGGCATACTATTCCGGTGGCAGCAGGTTGGGGATTGTGTCCGTAATCGGGTAGCGTATGTCACACTTGGCACAGTGCAGGGAACCGGTTACTATCTCCCTCTCGTTCTCCTCTTCAACCGTAAGCTCGAGCTCCCCCTTGCACATCGGACAGACCAGAATATCCATCAGCTCTTTCTTCATGGGCTGATTATAGCACACCTCAGTTCGTAAAGTGGCAAAAGAGTCCTGATGATATGGTACAATAACAGGCAAATTGACGGTAAGTAAAAGACCAGAAGAGGAGGCTGATGAACCTCCTGTTTGGCAAAGTCCGCTGGAACGAAGATACGCATTTAGAAGCAATGCAGGATAACGTATTTAATAGCGGATTCCTGGACCTGTATGTAGAAAGAGACAGTGTCTTTAAGCATGATAGTAGACCATATTTTTATGACGATAATACCGGAGTCCTCTCTGCCGTATTGGGCTACATATCTAATATAGAAGAAATTAAAGCCAGATACTCTCTAAGTAATGAGACAGACGTTGAGGTAGTCGAGAGGTTGTATGCCCTGGAGGGGATTAAGTTTGTCTCACAACTCGATGGGATCTTTCTCATATTAATTTTTCACGAAGCTACCAAAAGGGCGTACATATTACAATCAAGGTATGGATATAATCTACCTATTTATTACACAGGCAATGACAATGAATTCACATTTGGCACGAGTCTCAAGCAGGTCCTTAAGCACAATACCGCAACAAGGGAACTGAACATAGCAGCCGCTCGTGATTTCTTGCATTATTCGTCTATTGTTCATCAAGCGGCTATAGTCCCTAATAGAGCAACGTTGGTAAGCAATATCAGCAAACTGGTTACTCACGAATACATGATAATCGATGGGATGAAGGGTTCAAATAAAGTTAAGTCACTAAAATTCAAAGAAAAAGAAGTGGCGAAAGAGTTAGCCAAAGACGAATTAATTGCCACCGTAGATAATAGCGTCAGGACTTTATTCAATCAATTAAGAACAGACAATATTACATCAACTCTTACTTCGGGGCGTGATTCTAACCTCATATTGCACTTCTTGCGGCGTCTTACCGATAACACTATAAAAATCGTGACTTTAAGTGGCGGAGAGGGCTACAACGAGATTCCAGCAACTCAAGCCATTCTAAGGAATTACGATAATATAGAACACATCACGGACACGCTGCATAGTGGTCCAGATAAACTACCGGATATAGTCTGGAAGCTGGAAGGCTATACTTTTCAGGAAGGTGTTTTTCTACGATACCAATTATCTGAGATATTGAGCCGGGAGAACCTGAGATTTGCTTTTCTGGGAGCCTGCGCGGACCAGATGCTGGATAGAAAACGACGCAGCCTGGTGTTATATGAATCCTGGATTAGAAAAATGGTCACAACCAGAGTCAGAAGAACTAATTACATAGTCACACCTTATAGATTCATCAGGAATATCTTGAGAACAACGTATCTCAATGTCAAAGGGAGTCAGAATCACAAAGGACCTGAATTTCCTGAACCAGAATTGAGAGCGACTATCAGGCCAAGTTCCTCAAATGTCCTCTACGACATTGAAGCTGATTATCTATCGAAGATGCACGGTATGCTGCTAAACAGTTTCGGAGTCCAGGGAATATATGCCTACGTAAATAAAGATATAGTCGGTATGTCCAAAGCCCTGGGAATGCTGAACAGGAGAAAGGGATTTTTTAACCAAAGAGTGCAGGAAACACTGGCTCCTGAAATCACTACGAATTTTGCCCTTAAAGGACCCACCACCTCCCTGAAAGATTTAGTTCCCATTGATGAAAACATGTTAACGAAATTGCTCCAGTTAGAACTCGTTAACAGGATACTATCAAAATCGCAGATCGAAAGAATTGCCAATAGCCCGGGAGATTATCATCTATTGATTCTCCAACTGATATATCTATATTTATTTAACCAGTTGTTTATCAGTGGCGAATTCGACTCCTTTTTTGATGAGCCTCATATAGATAAAAATCTGGGCGACTTCTTTCCGCAGGCTTGACCATCCGTTTTGACACCCTAACGCACAGTCGAACAGCCTGTTATCATTAAAACGTGTCGTGGCCTCCAGCCGTGCGACGGGTATTCCAGCATGGTATAATCGGCACACGAATCAACCCGCAGGAGGGAACAATGATAAAGGTAAAGACTTTTACCTCCCCGCTTAAGGTTTTCCACACGAAGCAGGAGCTTGGCCAGATGGACGAGCAGGTCAACACTTTTCTCTCCGAGAAAGCAGGTCGAAAAGTAATCTCGGTCAGCGATACCTGTACTACCGACGACAACGGCGCCACCATCGGCATTATCAGGGTCGTTGCCTACGAAGAGACTGCATGACAACGACAATTAAAGCAGTTGAGGCAAGTTTCGATACCCTATCGCGCTATTCAGAGGTACCGATATCCTTCCTGGTGGAATCTGTCTTCCGTGTCGAGCCTGAAGAAAAGGGGCTGGCTGGAATTACATTACGCGAGGAGAAAATAGCCCGACCCTACGTAAAGGACTACGATGCGGCCAGGGGGGAGGGACCGACACGCTGGCTCAAGAGGTTCGATATGTCCGGCTGGGGCATTCTTATGGCCTTTATCGAAGACCGCCATGTCGGTGGTGCCATCGTTGTCCTCGGCGGTTCAATCGATAATCTGGATAAGAGGTTCGCTCAGCTTTTCGACATCCGTATCCACCCGGACATGAGACGGCGTGGTACTGGTGCCAGCCTTCTCCAACATGTCGCCGATTGGGCACGGCAATACGGATGTGAGCAGTTGAAAATCGAGACACAAAACACAAACGTGCCCGCCTGCAGGTTCTATGCCGGGCAGGACTGCGAACTCTGGCATATTGAGCGGTATGCCTATATAGGTTATCCGGAGAGTGAGCACGAAACGCGTCTGGTATGGTATCTGAAGCTATGAAACGACCAGGGGTCTCACTAATAAAAAGGTGGAAAAATCATCTCATCCCGGATAGGCAGCTTTTAATACGCGGATAGCACGCAGGGTAACCCACTTACTGGGCTGCCCCTTCGTCTCTATATCAACCCAGGTCTTCCCATTGTAGGTATACTCCATCTTCCACCGTCCCTGGGCATCCTGCTTTTCTTCCACCATCTCCAGTGCACTGGTCAATCGCTCGTCCTGCGCCTTTCCCAAAGCCGCCAGCGCTTCCAGGTTCTGGAGTACATCAGTGACGTATCCAATAGGATAGCCGAATTTAAACCAGCTGGAGCTGGGCCTGTTCCCGTAACCAAAAGGATAGTCGGCGATTGCGGGGTCATGACTCAACAGAAACTCGGCCCCCTGCTCAATGGCCGACCGCACTGTTTGAGTGCGTGCCGAAGGCGGAACCTTACTCAGGGCCAGCATCGCCTTGACCGCTCCCCAGGCACAGGGCAGGCCATCGTTGGCCCCGCAGGTAAATCCTGGTCCCGGATTGGACGCATAGTACCGCCCCACCTCGTTCTTGCTGGTGAGCGGGGCAACCCTTTCACCGGTAATGGACCGGGCCTGCCACTCCAGAGCGGCCATCAAACGCGGGTCATAAAGCCAGCCAAGGTCCAGCAAGGCCGCTCCCATGTTTCCCGCCAGACAGTGAACAAAGGATGAGGGGGTGCCGTATATGGCAAAACCCCCGTGTTTAGCCACGGTGTTAGACAGGATATACTCGCCCCCGGCCTTCACCTTTGGGTCATTACCATCAGCCCCCAGCTGGGCTAGAAAGATCACCTGCCATACGGTGCTACGATACTTTGGACCGTAGCCCGGTCCTGGCTGACACCAGTACCCCTCTGGTTCTTGATTGGCCAGTATCACGGGCACCGGCCCGGAAGACATGATAGTCGCCCGTGCTTCCTTAACTTCCGCCTCATCCTCACCATGGCCGAGAATATCACGAAGCGTGAAATAACGAACGGCCGGTTGGTATTCGTCGGTCTCGAGCAGCCAGGAGATTGAGTCTCCCCTTAACCTGTCTTTCCAGCTCAACTTCTTTCCTCGTAGCTCTCCGTAATTCCCGCTCGGATTCTAGCACGACTATTTACCATCGTCAAAGCCGTATGCTCGTTCATATGATTATTGACACCCCAACATTCTGTCATTCGTAAACCTCCCCTATTTAGTACTGGAGGCCCCATTGCCTGTATCCCCTTCCCCTTT
>CP070842.1:348787-395700 GCA_020342155.1 Dehalococcoidales bacterium | reverse complement strand
TGAAAGATTATGATTCTTAATAGGACAAACGCATTAGAGATTATCCCGTCAGCACCGTTTGCCTTCGACCCAACGTTCCACAAGCCTGACCATTTCACGTCGGGCGATAATATATGGGAACCGGGGACTCGCTGGCAGACCCTGAACTGGCAGGGGATACCTTTGGGGCTGAAGTTCGCGAATAGTGGGACGGTGGACAATCCCCAGATAATGCTGGAACTTTTTTCTGAAGCACAGCTTCCACGGCATGTTATCGATTCGCTTGTAGGCGAAATCCGGTACCGCTATAACATCGACCTTGATTTAACCGGCTTCTACTGGAGTTCTCAAAAGGACACAGTACTGGCACCGATAATCCAAAGATTGCGTGGTATGCGACCGGGCCACTCGGGCTCACTGTATGAATACTTGATAATCGCGATAGTTTTACAGAATGCCACGGTAAGAAGGTCCGTACAGATGTTTCAGGTCCTACTGGAGAATTATGGGACGTCGCTCGAGTTCGAGGGCAAAGAGTTGTGGTGTTTTTGGAGTCCGGGGGGGCTGCAGGGAGTCAGCGAAGAAGAACTGCGGGCCTTAAAGATTGGCTACCGTGCCAAGTTCATTAAGAGAATTGATGATTATTTCGCTCAAGACCTTATTGATGAAGAGGAGTTGAGAAAAGAAGATAGGGAAACGCAGGTGAGGGAGTTGCTGAAGCTTTACGGAGTCGGGCCGGCGACTGTCTGGTATCTGCTCTTTGATGTCTTTCACCACTGGGACTTCTTCAATCATATTTCTCCCTGGGAACAAAAGATTTACTCCAAACTATTCTTTGACAGGAACCCCGAAGACCCTGCCCCGGTGGACGAGCTGTTACAATATTTTGAGAGGTACGGGAAATACAAACAGCTTGCGGTGCATTATATCTGGGAAGACCTTTTCTGGAGGAGGGAGAGCGAGCATATTCCCTGGTTCGAAAGGGAGATTCGGACCTGATTCCGGGTGGCATTCCAAGGGGAAGTTAGGTGGTTACTGAACATGGATAATGAAGTTATGAGCTGGGAGAAGCTCTACAGTAAAGGCCCCTTTTTTAATTTGGAGTCGCCCCATGAGGAAGTAGAGTTTCTTCACGAACTCTTTAAGAAAAATAATGTAGAAACGATACTAGACCTGGGGTGTGGTGACGGGCGGCATCTCTACTATTTTAGCAAGTTGGGCTACCGAATATATGGACTAGATAATGCCCGCACAGGTCTGTGCTTGGCACAGGAGAGACTTGCACAGGTAGGCTTAGCCACCGAGCTTGTTTGTGCTGATATGACGGCAATCCCCTGGCATGATGAGTTCTTTGGTGCCGTTATTGTCATTCAGGTCATTTATCACAATCCCATTGAGGGAATCCGACGGACGATAGAGGAAATTCACCGCGTACTGAAGCCTGGTGGTTGGCTTTTCGTTACTGTGAGTACGTGTAAGCCGCTAGGGCCGATGCGATACTATAGCGGTGTCGAAATTGAACCCGGTACTATGGTGATGGATGAAGGCCCTGACAAAGGGGTACCGCATCACTTCTTTACCATGCCGGAACTGCTGGACGAGTTATCACGCTTCGCTCTCATTGATTTACGCTGGGATAGTTATAGCGGGGCGTGTCTTCTGTTCAGGAGAAGATGACATAGTATCTTTCTTAGCTGATTGTCGCCTACATTCGCTCCGTGTTAAAATCAGTGTGTGGTTAAGACTAATAAGACATCAGTGCCAGAGAAGACAGCAGGCTCTAAAAATATCGTCAGGTTGGTAATCAGTGTTCGAGGGGTGGTGCAGGGAGTTGGTTTCCGACCTTTTGTTTACCAGCTTGTCACCCGGCATATCCTTAAAGGGTGGGTCTGCAATACCTCGGAAGATGTCAGGATAGACGTTGAGGGGGAACAAGCGGCTCTTGACCAATTCCTAGTCGACCTGGAAAGCACTGCTCCGCCGCTGGCCCATATCGAGAGTGTCTCGGCCGTTATAGAGAAACCGGTCGGATTCGAGAGCTTTGAGATACTGGAAAGCATCTCGGAGGAGGGCAAATACCAGCTTGTCTCTCCGGATGTGGCCACCTGTCCTGCCTGCCTTGAAGAGGTTCTCTCTCCTGATGACCGGCGCTACCGCTACCCATTTACCAACTGCACCAACTGCGGTCCTCGTTTTACTATCATCGAGGATATGCCATATGACCGCCCTAAAACAACGATGCGCCATTTTAAGATGTGCCCTGAGTGCCAGCAGGAGTATGACGACCCTCTAAACCGTCGCTTTCATGCCCAGCCCAATGCCTGTCCTCGTTGCGGACCTGCTCTGGAGTTGGTCGATAATAAGGGTAGGACAGTTGAGACGAAAGATGTACTACTGGAAGCAAGCCGGTTACTCAGCGAGGGTAACATCGTCGCTATTAAGGGGCTGGGTGGGTTTCTCCTGTCCTGTGATGCCACCAGTGAAAAGGCGGTGAGGTTGCTCCGGGAGAGGAAGCAACGTCCTTCCAAGCCTTTTGCCATAATGCTGACTTCCCTTGAAGAGGTAGAGGAGCACTGCCAGGTATCGGTGCTTGAGAAACAGCTGCTGACCTCCCACCAGAGTCCTATCGTACTCCTGAAATGGAAATCTGAGTCTACGGTCACGAAGGCAGTAGCGCCTGGTTTAAAACACCTCGGGGTAATGCTGCCCTATACCCCGATGCACCACGTCCTGCTGAGGGAGACTGCATTGCCGTTGGTAATGACCAGTGGCAACCTCAGCGAAGAGCCAATAGCCAGGGACAATGACGAGGCCTTGAGGAGGCTTGGGGGTGTTGCCGATTACTTCCTGCTGCATAACCGTGACATCTATTCAACGTATGATGACAGCGTGGCGATCGTGGAGAGAGACAGACCACAGCTGGTGCGGAGGGCCCGGGGGTACGCCCCTTATCCGATACACCTGCCCTTTGAAGCCAAGCAGGTACTGGCCTGTGGCGCTGAGTTGAAGGACACCTTCTGCCTAACACGGAATGACCATGCTTTTCTGAGCCAGCACATCGGGGACATGGAGAACCTGGAGACCCTGGAACATTTTGAAAACACTATTGAGCTTTATAAAAGACTTTTTCGTGTCCAGCCTGAGATTATTGCTTATGATATGCATCCTGAGTACCTGTCCACCAAGTACGCTAAAGATTTGGTCGATGAGTCATCCGGTGTAGCGTTTGTACCTGTCCAACACCACCACGCCCATATCGTTAGCTGTCTGGTTGATCATGGACTTCAGGAGTCGGTTATCGGGGTCGCTTTCGACGGTACCGGCTTCGGCATGGACGGTTGCATCTGGGGTGGCGAGTTCCTGCTGACGGACTATAAGGGCTTTGAAAGACTAGGTCATCTCCAGTATGTACCACTACCCGGTGGGGAGACAGCTATTAAAAAACCCTACCGTATGGCTATCGGCTATCTCCTCCATATTTTAGGGAGAGATTCACTGGATGATAATTTACCCCTGATGCAATACGTAGACAGCCAGGAAACAGACATAATCGAGAAACAGATATCAAGTGGAATAAACACGCCCCTGACTTCAAGCTGTGGTCGGTTATTTGATGCCGTGGCGGCTCTAGTTGGGGTGAGGGGACAGGTAGACTATGAGGCCCAGGCGGCCATTGAGCTTGAGGCAATCGCTGATGAAGGTGAGGGTGGTCATTATCCTTTTTCTATCATCGGACAGGGTGGAGTTGATGTCGTCTCCTTTGGAGAGTTGTTTACGGCTATTATCACCGATCTTAAAGGTGGTGTTTCACCGGAGGTCATATCGGCCAGGTTCCATAACACCATTGCTCAGGTAGTGTTGCGGATGTGCCAGAGCCTGGCTGGCAGGACCGGTATCAATAAAGTGGCTTTAAGTGGCGGCGTCTTTCAAAATCGCCTCTTGCTGAGACTGACAACGGCGGCCTTGGAAGCAGCGGAGTTGTCTGTATTGACTCATGGTAAAGTGCCTACCAATGACGGCGGTGTCTCACTGGGACAGGCGGTCATTGCCAATTTCGCTGAGGAAGGAAGGATTTCCTGATGTGTCTCGCTATCCCTGCCCTGGTTATGTCGGTGGATGGTCTCTCGGCTGAAGTCGAATTCGGTGAGGTGAGTCGTCAAATAAGTATCTGGCTCACCCCGGATGTAAAACCGGGCGAATACGTACTGCTCCATACCGGCTATTCGATAAACATCATTGACGAAGATGAAGCTAAGGAGACACTCAAGCTCTTGGAAGAAGTAGCTTCCGGGTTAGATGGCTAGGTCGGGCAAGATATGAGGTTCGTCGACGAGTACCGTAATAGTGAGTTGGGCAAGCGGCTGGTTGACCGGATTCATCGGCGGTCGAAAAAGCCCGTCAGGCTAATGGAGTTCTGCGGGGGACATACCGTCACCATCTTCAGGCACGGTATCCGTCAACTTCTGCCGTCTACGATTGAGATGCTTTCGGGTCCCGGCTGCCCGATCTGTGTCACGGCCAATGCTGACCTGGACAAGGCGATTGCTCTAGCTCTCCTTCCGGATGTTATTATCGCTACTTTTGGTGACATGCTGAAGGTGCCTGGCAGCTATTCCAGCTTGCAGGGGGTCAGGGCTGAGGGTGGTGATGTCCGGATAGTCTACTCGGCTCTCGATGCCATCCGTATCGCGCAGCGTAATCCAGATAAGTCTGTGGTTATGCTTGGCATCGGCTTTGAGACGACCGCACCTACTATCGCCGCTTCAGTTCTGGAGGCCTCACGGGAAGGAGTCAGTAATTACTGTGTGTTATCAATGCACAAGATGTGTCCTCCGGTGATAAAGGCGTTACTTGACTCGGGTGAAGTGCGACTCGATGGTCTGGTCTGCCCCGGGCACGTCAGTGCCGTCATTGGCTCACGCCCGTATGACTTTTTACCGCGTGACTACGGTATTGCCTGCGTGGTATCCGGCTTCGAACCCCTTGATGTTCTCCAGTGTGTCGATATGCTGGTGGCGCAGATTGAGAGGGGGGAGCCAGCGGTAGAAATAGCCTATCGTCGCGGGGTGAAGCCGGAGGGGAATGAGCGAGCTCTTGAGACAATGTGGACGGTCTTCGAGTATTGTGAGGCCAGATGGAGGGGAATCGGGGCAGTTCCTGAGAGCGGGCTAAGGTTGAGGGAAGAGTACCGAAGCTTCGACGCTGAGGTTGCTTTCGAGATTGAGTTACCACCTCCACGTGAACCAGAAGGATGCCTCTGTGGTGACATCCTGCGCGGAGTCAAGACTCCGCTCGACTGCAAGCTCTTCCGTCGGGTGTGCAATCCGGAACACCCGGTTGGTCCCTGTATGGTATCTTCGGAAGGTAGTTGCTCCGCCTACTATCTCTACGGAGAAAATAATGGGAACGGATGATAGGATTCTACTCGCCCACGGTAGCGGTGGCAAGCTGAGCCATGACCTGATAGAGTCTTTTTTACCGCTATTCGACAACAAGCTGCTTGATAAGCTGGATGATTCCGCTGTCTTTCAAATAGAGGGTCGGCTCGCCTTTACTACCGATAGCTATGTGGTCAGTCCCATTTTCTTTCCCGGGGGAGACATCGGTAAGCTGGCCGTTTGCGGTACGATAAATGACCTTGCCATGAGCGGAGCGGTTCCACTATACCTGAGCCTGTCGCTTATCATCGAGGAAGGTTTGCCGCTGGACGATTTACAGAGAGTTATGGCCTCGGTCAAGAAGGCAGCAGAAGAGGCCGGGGTTAACGTGGTCACCGGGGATACCAAGGTGGTGAATCGTGGTAATGCCGACAGGCTCTTTATCAATACCAGCGGTATCGGAGTGGTACCTCCGGGAGTGGACATCTCCGGTTCTAAGGCTAAGCCGGGTGATAGTATAATCCTGAGCGGTACTATTGGTGACCACGGTATCGCTGTGATGAGCCAGCGTGAAGGACTGGAATTCTCTTCTCCGGTGGGGAGCGATTGTGCTCCTTTACACAGTCTAGTAGCTGATATACTGGGGGTAAGTGACCAGATTCACTGCCTGCGTGACCCTACTAGGGGTGGGTTGGCCAGTACCCTTAATGAGCTTGCCCGGCAGTCGAAGGTGGGTATCAGGATAGAAGAAGAGAAGATTCCGGTTCGTGAAGGAGTCCGGGCTGCCTGTGAATTACTTGGTCTGGAACCACTCTATGTTGCCAATGAAGGGAAGCTGGTGGCGGTTGTTCCAGGGGCTGAAGCAAAAACTGTGATTGACATAATGCACAAGAACCCTTACGGAAAACAGGCCATCATCATCGGGGAGGTAGTAGCCGAACATCCCGGCCGAGTAGTCATGAAGACTGGCCTTGGAGCTTCCCGGATAGTAGATATGCTGGTCGGGGAGCTACTACCCAGGATATGCTAGCTGAGTAGGGTACACCTCTGGCCTAATAGAAAAGGCGGTGATGAAACACCGCCTTTTTTGTAATCTGATATTTAAAATACAAAGAAGGTCAGAGTCCAGCCGCCTCAATAACCTGGGGAACACGCTTCTCCATACCGATGGCCATGATGTGCACACCCTGACACATCGACTTCATGTCCTTGATAAGGCGGGCAGCAATCTCAACGCCCTTCTGCATCCTTTTTTCTGCCTTCTCCATCTCCTCGACAAGGTTATCCGGCACATGTACGCCGGCGACGTTCGCGTTCATGAACCGGGCCATACCGGCAGACCTCAGTGGTATAATACCTGCCAGAATCGGTACGTTGAGGTGGGCCACTGCCTTCATGAAGGTCTCGAATTTCTCAGGTTCGTAAACAGCTTGTGTCTGGATGAACTGCGCCCCGGCTTTGACCTTCTTTTCCAGCTTGATAAGCTGGGGTTCTAATGGGTCGGCCCCAGGAGTAACAACGGCACCGAGGCAGAAGTTGGGAGTGCCTGCAAGCTCATTTCCGGCAAGGTCTTTTCCCTGCTCCAGTTCTTTGGCGGCGCGTAGTAAGGAGACAGAGTCGAGGTCGAAAACCGCCTTGGCCTGCGGGTGGTCACCGAGAGCGATGAAGTCACCGGTAAGGCAAAGGACATTCTTGACGCCGAGAGTATAAGCACCAAGAAGGTCGGATTGAAGCGCGATACGGTTCCGGTCACGACAGGTCATCTGGAAAACGGGTTCCAGGTCCCTTTCTATGAGCAAGCGGCAGACGGGTAGGGAGCCCAGCCTCATTACGGAGCTCTGCTGGTCAGTGATATTGATAGCATCAACCTTACCGCGCATCAACTCGGCGTTTTCCAGCATCTCCGTAATGTCGACACCTTTCGGTGGACCGACTTCAGCAGTAATGACAAACTTACCCTGTTTCGCTAGTTCAGCAATAGTCATTTTGCAGAGGCCTCCTTCTCCTTCCGTTCCAGGGCCCACATTATCGTAGACCTCAGATTTTCGGGTGGTCGCATCTTGCTATAGTCCTTCGGGTCGAGAGTAACTTTCATCCTGTCCAGGTTGCCCAGCTTCTTCAGCCGTTCATAAATCAGGTGCCAGCCACAATCGCGAGTCTCCGGTTCGAATTCACACTTGCCGTCCTTGGTACCGCCACAGGGTCCATTTATTAGACTCTTGGTGCAGGCTGTCATTGGGCAGATACCACCGGTATAGTCCAGCAGGCAGTCTCCACACTCCAGGCAGCGCTCGTCGCCACGCCACTCCCCGCGGGAGCCGCCAACATTGACGACATTGCAACCCGGGTGAGTTACCTTGTCGACTACAGCTGCCGTTGCCTGTACACCGATGCCACAGGTCATAATCAGAAGGGAATCGGCGGATACAATGGCATCTTCATGGGGCTTCAGCTTGAACTTGACCAGGGCTTTGTCGCACAGAAAGTCAAGCACGCTGTGTCCAACTACTATCTTACCTTCCTGCTGCAGCTGTTTTACCATCTCCAGGACTTGGGCTTCGCCACCCGTTTGACAGGCTTCGGCACAGCCCTTGCAGCCGACTATGAAGATACGCTGGTCTCCTTCTAATGATTTCAGGATTTCTGGGAAAGGTTTTGACTCGGATATTATCATCTCATTACTCTCCTTTCTCGGGCCCGTCAGGACTCGTGGAATTGATTTCTTCCAGGACTATCCTGACAATCTGGGGGATTCGCTGTTGTATCTTTTCCGATAGCTCAAGTCCCCAGCTAATGTCTTCGGGTTCTACACCAATGATGACTACATTTTTCGGTCCGTCTCCAAATCGCTCCATTAGCCACAGGTTTTCGAGTAGACTAATCTGATGCAGCGATGTGACGGTAATCTCATCAAGGTCAATATCTTCGGGACGGAACCTGTAGATGGCACCCGGCTCACCTCCTGTCTGTACGGCATCGACGACGATTAGTTTGTCAGCCGTATCCAGAGACAGGACGGCATCGGGTAAGGTTCCTCCATCAATCACCTCAAGATTAACGTCAACGGACATGGGACTACTCTGTAAGGCATTGGCTACGTGGACGCCGATCCCTTCGTCTCTCAAGAGCAGGTTGCCCATACCGAGCACGATAACCTTGGCCGGGTGGGTGATTGTCGTCATCGGAATTCTACTCCTATCAACATATGCGAAACTCGCCCAGATCTCTTCCTTTAGGTGTTACCAGGTGGACAGCACAGGCAATACAGGGGTCCATCGACCTGACTATCCTCACTATCTCCACCGGATTGGACTCATCCTTGATTTTTGTCCCCGTGATAGCTTGCTCTACAGGACCTGGTTGCCCATCATTATCTCTGGGGCTGAAGTTCCAGGTACTGGGTACAACACACTGGTAATTGGCTATCTTCTGGTCTTTAATCTCTACCCAGTGTCCCAGAGCGCCTCGTGCGGCATCCACAAGTCCCATACCAGTAGACTCATCGGGAATCTCGTAGTCTACGTAGACAGGCTCTCCGGGTTTGAGCTGTAACAGCCATTCGGGCATGGTGTCAGCCACCAATTTGGTGTACAGGGCCCGTGCCGCGTGGCGACCGAGTACAGAGAATAAGGCAGCCGGTGGTGCGTTGAAGTGGGATAGCACTGAATCGACCAGAGTCTTAACAGTGGGATTGCCGGCAACATAAGTAACGGCTACCCGTGCCAGTGGGCCAACCTCATAGACTTTACCCCCATACCGCGGGGACTTGAGCCAGGAATAGGCTCCTTCCTTACCTGGTTGAGGTCTGGTATCTCCATGAGAGGGATGCAGGCCACCGGTGCTATCATCATACCATGAGTGTTTGACAGCCTCTGTTATTTTACTGGTATCAACCTCTCCCAACTTCAGGTCAGTGGAGACCGTTCCCTGCTTGAGCAGTCTCTGACGCTTTGTCAGGTCGGTCTCGCTGGTTTCCAGGTCGAAACTGCCGTAGGAGAGAAGATTTCCGCAGCCCTGTCCAATCTCAAAGTAGTCGCTGTAGACCCCGGCTACTGCCAGGACATCGGGGATATAGACATTATCAATGAAGTCCCTGATTTCGTTGAGTCGCCACAGGAAGGAAGCGATTTTATCAACAGTAGGTACCTCGGTGACGCCGCCAGGCATAATAGCACAGTTGTGCGGCATTTTCCCACCGAAGATGGAGAGCATTTCCTGCCCCTTGCGTCGTATTTCGAGCGCTTGTACGTAGTGAGCTACTGCCTGCTGGTCAATCTCGTCAGGGAGACGGTAATCTCCTTCATACCGGGGTACGAAAGGCCCCAGTTCTCCTCGCTGGATGAATGCTTTCACTGAGTTCAAGGCGGAGTTATTGCCCTCATATTTTACTACTTTGGTGACATCAACGTAGTCGAGAGCACACAAGTGATAGAAATGCAGGATGTGGTCGGCAAGGTGGGCGGCACCCAGAATCAGATTACGCAACAGCCGGCCGTTGTCAGGTATCTTGCCATCAACACCAAAGGCGCTGTCCAGATTAAGAGTGGCAGCCATTGAATGGCTAGTGGGACAGACACCACAGATACGCTGGACGTACCTTTGTGCATCACGGGGGTCTCTGCCTCTTAAGATGAGTTCTATACCGCGGAAAAGAGAACCGGTACTCCGGGTTTCCTTAACTACACCGTTTTCCGTCACAGCTTCTATCTTGAGGTGACCTTCGATACGTGTTACCGGATCAATTATAATCTTACCCAACGATCAAACCTCCTCTACTTGCTGCCGATGTTCGGCAACGCTTCCTCTGTCAGTTTTTGGTAGAACGGCGCGAGCTGGTCTGGGAAGCCGGGTTCGACACAACCGATACAGGGAGACCCACTACCGATGCACCAGTTGACGCCATTATTCCAGTGTCGTGTCGGACAGTCAGCACTTGTCACTGGCCCCTTACATCCCAGTTCATTGAGGCAACCGGGTTCACTAAAGGCTTTAGCGAACTTACCCTCATCGAAATAGGCGCGGCGGGGGCAGTTCTCATGTATCAGGTTGCCGTAGAAGGCCTTGGGGCGGCCGTGTTCATCCACGTCTTCAGGACCGGGTAGTCCAGCCAGTAAGACACTGGCTACCATTCCAACGAACCAGTCGGGGTGAGGTGCGCAGCCGGGAATATTGACTAGCGGAGTGGTGACATTCAGCCGTCTAAAAAGCTCACCGACACCGATGCACCCGGAAGGATTGGGCTCACCAGCAGCGATTCCTCCGAAAGCAGCACAGGTACCCAGAGCAATAACTGCCAGGGCATCCCTTCCCAGCGACTCTACCCGGTCGATCATGGAGACTGGCTCTTCATTGTGTTCACCGATAGAGCCATACTCTTTGCCAGTCCCGCTGGTGGGTATTGCACCCTCTACTACCAAGATATACTTACCCTTTTCATTCTGGGCAGTCGACTCCATCTCTTCGATAACCGCGTCACCGGCTCCGGCCATTACGGTTGCATGAAATCTGAGGTTGATGTGCCTGCCCGGAATAACTTCGTCGACCAGCACATTCTTGATGGTGGGGCTGACCGAGTTGAGCACGGAAACGGAGCAACCGGTGCAGGTAGCACACTGCAGCCAGATTACTGGAATTTCCACTGTTTTCGCAGTTGCCATAAACTCCTCCTCACTTTTATATTACTAGCTACACTATTTCGCGCTGGCATGCCTACTGGACTAGTTGTGTTATCACAACGTGCACCATCTATACCCATGTTGGTAGGGCGTCGGATGATACAGTGGACTTCTCAGCTTTCGGGATAAAGTGGGTATGCTCCCTGTTGTCAGGGTACAGCAGTAAGCATTCCTTTGCGCTAAAAGGACAAGACATTGCTATAAGTAGAATATACCTTAGGCACGGAATTGTCAACTTACCTGGTGCCTGATTACGCTGACTTTCTAACTGTAATCGACCCCTCTTCTCCTCTAACCACTCCACCGACAGTAGATGCCTCGGTTATGCCAGCATCTCGCAATCCGGCCAGCAGTGTTTTTGCCTTAGCTGGCTCCAGGCATATTAACAAACCGCCCGATGTTTGGGCATCAAACAGAATGTTCTGCATGTGTTCTGGTATTTCGTCGGGAAATTGCACCCTGTCTTTATAATAGTCCTTATTGCGGAATAGCCCGCCTGGGCAGAGCCCTTGTTGAGCGAAGCCGGTTACCTCCGAAAAGTAGGGGATCGACTCCAGGTGAAACTCCAGTGCCACCTGGCTTCGTTCCGCCATCTGGGCAGCATGACCTAGCAAGCCGAAGCCGGTAATATCTGTACAGGCATGGACACCAACTTCCAGCATCAACTCTGCAGCGTTCCGGTTCAGGGTAGCCATACTCTTTGATACCCTTTCGATAAGGTCGTCACTGACAAGGCCAGCCTTGATGGCGGTATTGATAATACCAGTGCCCAGTGGCTTGGTCAGAATCAAACGGTCACCAACTCTGGCACCACTGTTAGTTATCAGCCTCTCAGGAGACACAGTACCGGTAACTGAGAGACCATACTTAAGCTCGTCATCATCGACACTGTGCCCACCAATGAGCACCACTTCAGCCTCGTGTATCTTGTCCATTCCACCCCTGAGGATATCCTCCAGGACGGAGGCACCCAGGGTCTTCATCGGGAAGCACAGAATGTTCATTGCCGTCAGTGGTCTGCCACCCATGGCATAAACGTCACTGAGAGCGTTAGCGACGGCAATCTGCCCGAACATATAGGCGTCATCCACTATCGGGGTGAAGAAGTCAATCGTTTGGATAAGCGCTACGTTATCCGATAGCTTATAAACACCGGCATCATCCAGGTTCTCCATGCCTGAAATGACGTTTGAGTCTGATATAAGGGGCAGATTACGCAGGGCTGGGTATAGGTCTCCCGGACCTATCTTCGAGGCTCAGCCCGCTCCCTTAACAGTTTCCGTTAGGCGTGGGCGTATCACTTCGTCCATCCGGTTCTCCTGTGAAAAGGATGATTCAGCCTGCATTGTAGCATTATCTTGATTGCCAAATCAAAAGCCTGTATGTTAGCTTTGAAATCGGTGCTGAATATTGTAGAATACGTGAGATGATGAATAGCGAGTTCCGAAATCTGCCCAGCGTTGACCAGGTTCTTGCTCACGAAAATATCCGGCATCTGGTCGAGAGCCACGGTTACCCGCACTCTTTGCTGGTAAGTCTGGCGCGGGAGAGCCTGGATAGTGCCCGACGTGCTATTGCTGGCGGAAGCCTATCTCCTGCCCTTGGTGAGATTGTCGAAACCGTCGCTGGCCAATTGCTGACCCTGGAGACGCCACGGCTGCGTCCCGTCATTAACGCCAGTGGTGTATTGTTGCACACCAATCTGGGGAGGGCGCCGTTAAGTCAGGAGGCGACCAAAGCGATGACCGTGGTTGCTGCTGACTATAGCAACCTCGAGTTCGACCTGCGAAGCGGGCGGAGGGGTTCCCGTCATGTTCATGTTGAGGACATTCTGTGTCAGCTTACGGGAGCAGAGGCAGCCCTGGTGGTGAACAACAACGCCTCAGGAGTGATGCTTGGACTGACTGCACTGGCCAGGCGAAAAGAGGTGGTTGTCTCCCGCGGGCAGGCGGTGGAGATTGGTGGAAGCTTCCGTATCCCCGATGTGATGCGTCAGAGTGGTGCCAAGCTCGTCGAGGTGGGTACCACCAATTGTACTTACGCGGCGGACTATGAGCAGGCGATTACGCCCCGCACAGCCGCCCTGATGCGGGTCCATTCCAGCAATTTCCGCCTGGTGGGATTTGTCAGCGAGGCAACACTGGAAGATATTGTTGATGTGGGTAGCCGAAATAATGTTACTGTCCTTGATGACCTGGGGAGCGGTTGCTTCCTGGATACTACCGAATTCGGGCTTGACTCGGAACCGATGGTGCAGCAGAGCGTTGTTGCCGGCGTCGGTGTGACCTTCTTCTCCGGGGACAAGCTAGTGGGTGGCCCTCAGGCGGGTATAATCGTCGGCCAGAAGCAACTGGTAGACAAACTAAAGCGGCATCCGATGGCCCGCGCGGTGCGGATTGACAAGATAAGGCTAGCAGCATTGATTGCTACCCTGGTCCATTACCTGAAGGGCGAAGCCACCAGGAAGATACCGGTGTGGCGAATGATCGCGACGCCGATGGGAGAAATCGGACGACGGGCCGAATTGTGGTCTCAGACGCTCGATGGTTTTGGTGAGGTGATCGATGGGGAGACGATGGTGGGTGGTGGTAGTCTGCCCGGAGGCACCCTGCCGACCAAACTGGTGGCCATTGGTGAACAAGGTAAGAGGAAGAAAGGGGTAAATATCTCGC
Source organism: Dehalococcoidales bacterium (assembly GCA_020342155.1). Classification (GTDB taxonomy): domain Bacteria; phylum Chloroflexota; class Dehalococcoidia; order Dehalococcoidales; family Fen-1064; genus W589. The sequence goes on along the minus strand of CP070842.1, from coordinate 381,996 downwards.
AGATAATAAGTGCCAGGCTGCGGGATATGCCTGTTCCCATAATCGGACGGATAAGTGAAGACCGTCTGCTCCTCGACCCGCGCTCGGTACTACCGGAGGATGATGCCACGATTTTAGCAGCATTGCAGAATGTGGCTGCCGACCTGAAGAAAGGCCGCTGAGAGACGAGAGGCCGATAAGATGTTTGTGCTGGGTACGGCGGGACATATCGACCACGGCAAATCAGTACTGGTACATGCCCTGACCGGTATTGACCCCGACCGTCTTAGTGAAGAAAAAGAGCGGGGGATGACAATCGACCTCGGCTTTGCCTGGATGAAGCTGCCCAGTGGCCGTGAGGTTGGCATCGTTGATGTACCCGGGCATGAGCGCTTTGTCAGGAATATGCTGGCCGGAGTCGGCGGTATTGACTTAGCGTTGCTGGTTATTGCGGCTAATGAGGGCGTCATGCCCCAGACCAGAGAGCACCTCGCTATCCTCGATCTTCTGGAGATACGGCAGGGTGTGGTCGCTATTACTAAAAAAGACCTGGTGGACGAGGAGTTGCTTAGCCTGGTCAGGATGGAGATAGAAGAGCTGCTGGCACCGACCACGCTGGCTGGAGCGTTCACTGTGGCTGTTTCGGCACTGACCGGCGAGGGTTTGCCCGAGCTTATCTCGGCTATTGACGGGCTCCTGGAGTCGATAATACCGCGTAAGGACATGGAGCGGGCGCGACTGCCGATAGACCGGGTCTTTACTATGACTGGCTCCGGCACTGTGGTCACTGGGACGCTGATTGACGGCTCGTTGTCAATCGGGCAGGAGGTTGAGATAGCCCCCGCTGGCATTAAGTCACGTCTGCGGGGTCTGCAGATGCACAAGTCGCGTATCGATGTCGCTCAGCCGGGGAGTCGGATTGCCGCCAATCTTGTCGGCGTGGCTACCACCCAGTTGCATCGCGGCGATGTGGTTGTCCGTCCTGGCTGGCTGAAGCCAACGACAGTCGTCAGTGCGCACTTCCGGCTGCTGGCCTACCAGCGACGACCCCTGCGGCACAACGCCAGGCTCAGCTTCTATAGCGGTTCGGCTGAGGCGATAGCCAAGGTCCGTTTGCTGGAGGCGGATGAGCTTAAACCCGGTGAGGCCGGCTGGATTCAGTTGATGCTGGACAGGCCGGTAGCGGTGGTTAACGGTGACCATTTTATTATTCGCTCATCCACGGATACCCTTGGCGGTGGCAGAATCACTGATGTCCATGCCAAGCGGTTACGCCGCTTCCGTTCATCAGTGATTCAGGCACTGGAAGTCAGGGAGCGGGGGAGCTCTGAAGAGGTGCTGCTGTCGCTGCTTGAAGCCAGGCAACCATTATTGTTATCATCCCTGGCGTCTACGAGTGACCTGCCCGCCGCTGAGGTTGAGTCGGTATTGGTGGGCTTGATTGAGCAGGGGAGGGTGGTTAGTACCGGCCAGTCAGAATCACGCCTCCTGTTTAGCGAACCGGGCTGGCAGAAACTAATTGATAAAACCGTTGGCCTTGTTAGAGAATATCACAATAGATTTCCGGCACGGGCTGGAATGCCCAGGGTGGAATTGGGCAACAAGTTGACTGTGAAAGCGCAGTCTCCGGCTATTATTGCCGGGTTGATTAAGCAGGGGATTGTCATCGAGGAAGGGCTGAACGTTCGACTGCCGGAGCACAGGGTGCAGTTAACACCGGCCCAGCAGGCACAGGCCGATGTCTTTTTAAAATCACTCAAGGATAATCCCTATGCCCCGCCCGCTGACCTTATTCCGGAGGCTGATATTCTTAGTCAGCTGGTCGCTCAACATGAGGTGGTTAAGGTAGCCGAGGGTGTGGTCTTTTCCACCAAAGCCTACGACGAGATGGTGGAGCTGGTGACCAGTCATATCAAGACGCAGGGCAAGGTGACCCTGGCCGAGGTGCGGGACATGTTACAGACGAGCCGAAAGTACACCCAGGCCTTTCTTGAATACCTCGATAGTAAGAAGATAACACGGCGTGTCGGGGATGAGAGGATACTTTATTAGCTGGCGGGAGCGTATGGGAGTCGAACCCACCGAAGACGCTTTTAACGCCCCCCAACGGAGTTGAAGTCCGCGAAGCCCACCGGGACTCATCCGCTCCCTTATCAAACGGCTAGAGCCAGTATAGCGTAGTCGCCTTCATACGTGCAATAATCAGCCCTGACAGACTTCACAGGGAAATGACTTTGTCTCCCTTGAGCATGATATTGGTCAGGTCGTACATGTTGGAGACCTGCCCCACCGCCACTTTGTCGGTCAACTCAAGGCGTGACAGGCAGGTGCCACAGGCAAGGATTTCCACTCCCTGAGCTTCCAGTTGTTTCAGTTCACCTACGGCCACCGAGTCCTCAGCGACCAGTTTTACGCCGTCATTCATGAACAGAATGCTGGCCGGTTTTTCATTAAAAGCACACAGCGTATTGAGAAAGCTGTGTATTAACAGGCTGCCCAGTGGCTTATTTTCACCCCTGCCCAGCATATCGGAGGCGATTAGTATAACGGTCTTGGTCGTCATTCTGCTTCTCCAGGTTTCAAATCAGGTAACCACTGTCGGGTTACTGTCCTTCAGAATCAACCTCTATGTTTGTTTCCTGTCGTCTTTTCTGGAACAGCTTGGCCAACCAGATACTTATTTCATAGAGGATTATTATTGTCCCGGCAACAATGCTCTGATTGAAGATGTCGGGGGTGGGAGTGATGATGGCTGCCAGCACGAAAGCGAAGATGATAACCATCTTACGCCGCTCGGCCAGCCACCTGGAGGTGATTACGCCCATCCTGGCAAGGAAACTGGTCAATATCGGCATCTCGAAGAGAATACCGATTGCCACAAGCAGGCGGGTAATAAAGTCGATGTAGTTACTTACCCTTATCTGCGGCTCGGCGATGTCAACACCGAAGTTGAGCAGAAAGCCAGTGGCCGGTGGTATCAGGAAATAATAACCGAAAAGGATACCACCGGCGAACATTATGGTGATAAATGGCAGGATGGTATATACCGACCTGCGTTCCTGGCGTGTCAGGGCCGGAATGATGAACATCAGGAACTGATAAAGCAGGAACGGCATTGCCACGACGACACCGGCCATAAGGGACACTTTTAAGTAGGTAGTGAAACCCTCGGTCATCTCAATGAAAACCAGGTTAATGTCCCCGGCTGGTGCTTTGAGGATTTCGACAATGTCTTCGATGAAGAAGAAGCAGGTAAAGGTGGTTATGACTACGGCGATGACGCTCCAGAGGAGACGTTTACGTAGTTCCCTGATGTGGTCGAGGATGCCTGTTTTCTTTTCATCGCTCATTATGGTGTGGTATTTGTATCCGGCAGCATTGCTATTTTGCCGGGCTGTCCTCTTATCCGGAATCTAGCCCTTCTTTTCCGGAGGCTGGGGATTCTGTTTGTCTTTTTCTTCAAGTTCCATTTCTTTGGAAACGGCTGAGGTGAAATCGGTGGTGGTTTTCTTGATAGCTCGTGTGACTTTACCTATTGTACGCCCTATTTCGACAATTCGGTTTGGGCCCACGACGAGAATCGCCACGAGTAGAATCATCAGTATTTCTTGTGCGCCAATCCCAACGAAGTCCATCGTACCTATATTCCTAGGTGTGTTACACTGCTACTATGAAGAAGTCCTGCGGGAATGTTATTGCTAGGTTAACTAACTTTTCCTGGTGGCAGTCTTCTTCCGTCTGGTTGTTTTTCTGGTGACTTGCCTAACGGGAGCCTCTTCCTCTTCCTCCTCAGGCTCATCATCACCACTCTGTCCTCTTCTGAAAGCCCGTATTCCTTTCCCGAGAGAAGCGCCGACCTGTGGTAGTTTACCGGCACCGAAGAGAATCAGGACTATAAACACAATGAGACCAATCTCCAATGGTCCAGGTTTAAACATTTGAGATGCCTCCTCCTGTAGGTGTTACCTATACATTATACTCTTATTATGTTTGTTTGACCAGTCAATAGGTGTCGAATTATCCAGTGTTGATTGATGTTGTTATTTACTTTTAGGGAATAGATTGAAACTTAGAAGCGGTTAGAACCAGGGTGTAATATTAGCCTATTACCTCAGACTCACTCGCACGGAGAATAACCATAATCACGGGCCTGGGCATCAATCTCCAGGGTAAGTAGTCGTTCCAGAGGGATAAGTACATCAGCCTTGGAGTTTCTCAGGTCGATGGTCTTGAGGTAGTGCTTGCAGTTATCACATACGTAGAGTCGGTACGGTCCTTCTTCACCGGTGTAATAAGATAACTTTTTCTGGTCGGTGTTGCTGCAATAGGGGCACTTCAGGCGTTGAAAGAGCCATTCGGTATCGCATCGGGAGCAAACCAGCCACCTGGCACCATTATCCTTGCTGAGGAAAGAGAAGTCCGGATTACCGCCACAGATGGGACAGTAGCCCTGGCGCCAGCGCCCCATGTCGACTGAGCCCGCCAGTGATTCTGAGTAGTTAACCAGGAAGGGTTTGGCAGCCGCGTGTATCAGGTCTCTGAAGAGGGCCTCGTTGATACCATCAGCAGGTGACAGGGAGGCCCCCTCATACCATGCTCCCACGGAATCTGAAGTTAGCACTCCTTCGGCCAGCCTGTCAAATTCTTCTGGAGCATTATTGAAGAGGTCGGTATACTTGCTGAAAAGTGTGACGACTTCCTGAGAGGTTTTTTGCAGCAGCGGCCAATCGAATTGAAACTCGCTGCCTGCTACCAGGGGCTTCCCTTCACTTGTCCTCTGGAGTATTTCTTCACTAGAAAAGCCAAGGTTGGGCTTGTTCAGTTCTTGCCCAACCCTGGCTTGAATTCGTACTAGTTCCCGGTAGAACTGGAGTAACCTGGGTAGCGAGCCCTCCTCCTTCTCCATCGCATCAAGCTTCTCGACAATCCCACTGCTCGTCATACCCGTTGCCTTACCTACCAGTCCCTACCTGAATCCTGTTTACTACAACTGGCCTCCTGACGTTATTACCCATCTCAGGATGAGACCACCCACAATCACACAGAGTGAGGATGTCATGACGGTCATCATCACTCCCTTAGCCTCTGGCGTTTTTCCGCGTATCGTAAGGTCGAGGCCAAATGGGATGAGCAGGGCAAGGAGGACGACTCCCACCCAGAATGCCGCTGCCATTGAGCCAGTAGTGATTACAGCCAGTGCATCACTGCCGCCTGAAGAAGTGGCCAGCCAGACAACGTAGCCGATCATAACGGCTATTTCCAGGACTATGATAATGGCGTCGGCTTCAGCCAGCCGCACAATCGTCTCTCTGGCGATGGATTTTAGCGCCATTCCGGCCAGAACAAGGATAGCTACTCCGGTGGAGACAGCCGAGATAACAAAGAGAGACGGCAGGAGGACTGTGCCTGCCCACAGGGACTGGCTGCTAACAGCTAGAAGTACACCGGTGTAGGTAACTAAAGCTGCCGCCAGTACCGCGTTGACTGAACTCAGGAGCCCTCGCAGTCCCTCCAGGAGATTTAGCCACCAGCTGGCGACCATAACGACAGCGATGACTACCCATGCCATTAGAATCCAGGTACCCATCGACATCGGTGACGTGACATCAAATTGAGTGAATAGATGCCAGAACCGTATTGGATTCCCGAGCTCGAAAATCAGCAATAGGGCACCGATGCCGGCGAGTGGGATACCCATAACGGTTGCCATTCGTAATAGGGCTTCGTTTTTACCGCCGGTGAAGCGGTTAACCGCGAAGGCGGCCAGGTACGCGCCACCGGCCATACCGGCCAGCCAGAGATAAATCCAGATAAGTGCAGTCCAGGTCACTTTGCACCTCCTTCGTTAAGCTCACCAGCCGCGATCTGGTTCTTCCGCTTGAAGATGAACCAGAGGGGCAGAGCCGTGATTAGTCCGGCGGTTAAGAGTCCGCCAATCCACTGGCCGATTGCATTACTGGTGGCCAGTTTCGGCTCGGCGGGTAGTCCATAGACCTCTGGTGAGTCATCCAGCACGTAGAGCACGTTAAGTCCACCGAGTTCGTTCTCACCGTACAGGGTGGCATCGCCTCCGAGTGCAGTGACACGCTGCCTACCGAGAGAGAGCATATCGCTGCGGTCACCGTATGATAGGGCACCGGGGGGGCAAGCCTTGATGCAGGCTGGTTCGTAGCCGTTGTCGCGGCGGTCAATGCAAGAAGTACATTTTCGCGCCGTGCCGGTTTCCTCGTCCTTATGTGGTACCCCATAGGGGCAGGCCTGGACGCAGTAGCCACAACCGATGCACCAGTCCTGGTCAATCAGGACAAAACCGTCTTCCAGATGAGAGATGGCGTTGGTGGGGCAGACGTTGGCGCAACTGGCCTCCGTGCAATGCATACAGGCAAGGCGGGTAAAGAGCCAGCTCAGCTTGTTGTTTCGCTCCACTTCAGCGAACCTTATCTTCACCCACGTATGTGGCGAGAGTTCAGGGGGATTCTCGTAGCTGCCTGTGTTGACCGCATCGACGCCATTCTCAACGGTTGGTATCTCCTCGTCGTTTTCGTTCCATTGATTACAGGCTGTCTGGCAACCGCGACAGGCAGTACAGCGGGTTGCATCATACAAGAATGCTTTATCAGCCATTGCTACCTCCGACTAAGTATTCAATCCTCATCTGTCTAGTCCGCCTTTTCCACATTTACCAGGAAGGCTTTGTACTCTGGTATCATCGTATTGGCATCGCCAACGTGAGGTGTTAGGAGGTTAGCGCTGTCTCCGGTAGAGAGACCGGTGTAGCCCCAGTGCCAGACGACACCTACCTGGTGTACCGTGGTCCCGTTCATCTCGAATGGTTTGAATCGCTTGGTAACGACAGCTACTACGTTGACCTCGCCTCTCTTCGACCTGACAATGACACGATCACCGTTTTCGATACCCTTGTCGGCTGCTAGCTCCTCACTCATCTCGCAGAACGGCTCGGGTTGCAGTTTAACCAACCAGGGGTTGTTGCGGGTCATCTGGCCACCCTGCCAGTGCTCCGAGATACGGTAGGTGCTGCAAACGTATGGATATTCGCTGGTAGAACCTTGCTCTTCGGGGCGCCATATCTTGAAGGCGGGGTTGCTCTGCTGATTTGACATGGGGTTGTCTATCGGTGACTCCCATGGCTCATAATGCTCCGGTATGGGACCTTCGGCCATGCCAGGACCGTACAGACGGGATAGTCCCTCTGGCTTCATGATGAACGGGTAATAGCCGCCCTGGTTCATTGGGGGCGCACCACCATCGGGGACATCACCAGTCCAACCGGAACCGGTCCACGTGATGACAGGCTGCGCTGCATCCCAAGGGTTACCATCCAGGTCAACCGAAGCGCGGTTATAAATAATACGGCGATTGACCGGCCAGCACCAGGACCAGTTCGAGTAGAGACCGATACCTGATGTGTCCGTCGGATCGCGGCGTGCTGCCCTGTTGCCATCGGGTGCAGTGGCATCTGTCCCCGGTTCAACATAGCTGTGACAGTAGAGCCAGTTGCCGGACGTGGTGTCACCGTTATCCTTTAGAGCACCGAAGGTTGCCATCAGCTTACCGGTGGTAAGGTCATAGCCGTTGATTTCCTTGGCGACCTTGTGTACATCGGGGTGGCCACTGCCGTAGTCCCACGTTAGATTGGTGATGGCCTCGGCGTTAGGTCCGCCCTCAGTTTCATAGAGTTCCTTCAACTCACGATAGATAGCAGTTAGCATGTAGAGGTCATCTTCGGCTTCTCCGGGACCATCGGCGCACTTGTAGCGCCACTGGCTCCAGCGCGAGCTGTTGGTAACACTACCCTCTTTCTCGTAAGAACTCAAGGCCGGGAGCAGGAAGACCTCTGTCTGGATATCGGTCGGGTCAGCTCCTGGTCTCTGCCAGAAGTTAGCAGTCTCCGTCTGCCACATGTCGGCGACCACCAGCCAGTCCAGCTTGTCCATGGCACTTCTTTCCAGATTGGCATTTGGTCCACCGACTGCCACGTTCTGTCCCCAGCACATCAGGCCTTTGATGATGCCATCATCCATGGCCTCAAATAGCGAGATGTGGGAGTAGTTCTGACCAGCATTTATCTTGGGCAGGTAGTGGAAGCCGAAGTCGTTCGCGCTAGTAGCCGCATCCCCGTACCATGCCTTGAGCAGACTGACGATGTACTTGGGTGTATTTTTCCACCAGTTGAGACTCAGGGGATCGTTGCTCGTAGGGGTGGAACGTGCGATATAGTCTGCCAGCGAACTATCAACACTCTGCGGGACCTTCAGGTATCCGGGGAGGATATGGAAGAGGAGGCAGTGGTCGGTAGAACCCTGTACGTTAGACTCACCCCGGAGGGCGTTAATACCACCGCCAGCACAACCGATGTTGCCCAGCAGTAGCTGCAGGATGCAGTAGGAGCGGATATTCTGGGCACCGTGAGTATGCTGTGTGGTGCCCATGGCATACATAATAGTACCGGTCTTACCCGCCTTACCAACTGCAGCATATGTTTGACAGACTTCAAGGAAAGTATCTTCCGGTGTTCCACAAATGGCGTTCACCATTGTCGGTGTGTAACGGGAGAAGTGGCTCTTGAGGTGCTGGAAGACACAGTTCGGGTCATTAAGGCTGGTAGCTCGTAGGGGGATACCCTGCGAGTCTGTCTGCCATGCCCAGTCACTCTTGTCATACTTCCGCTTGGTATCGTCTGTCTCGTTATTGCTCCCCTCGTAACCGGAGAAGAGCCCTTCAAGGTCAGCCGGTCCCTGGAAGTCGGGATCAAGCAGGTATAAGGAATTGGTGTAATTTTCGATGTATTCCAGGTTGTAGTTTTCGGGGTGGTCCTCGATATCGCTAATTACGTAATTAATCATGCCTCCGATGAAGGCGATATCGGTGCCTGACCTCATGGGAGCGTAGATGTGTGCCCGCGCAGAACTCCTGGTGAATCTGGGGTCAACGCTGATTAGTTTTGCACCCTTGTCTATGGCGTCCATGATATGGCCAAAGGAAGCAGGGTGGTTCTCAGCGGGGTTTGCGCCGATCATCATAATGGCATCGGCATTGGCGATATCGTTCCAGTGATTGGTCATTGCCCCACGTCCGAAGCTTTCCGCCAAACTGGCGACAGTGGGGGAATGTCATATGCGGGCGTGATGTTCCAGGTAAACGATACCGAGCGCCCTAGTCAGCTTGGCTAAGAGGTAACACTCCTCGTTGTCCAGGGCTGACCCGCCGAAGTTGCCAATGGCATCGGTACGGTTTACCAGATTACCATCACCGTCCGTCGCGGTGAAGTTCTGGTCGCGGGTGGTCTTGATGTTTCGAGCAATTCTGCCGATTGCCCAGTCCCATTCCTTTTCTACCCATTCGGTACCACCTGGCTCACGGTAGAGGACTTTGCTCAAGCGCCAGGGATTGTCAGCCGATAGCTGACGCATGGCAGCACCTTTGGAGCAGTTGCCTCCACGGTTCACCGGGTGGTCAGGGTCTCCTTCGATATTGACTACCTTACCGTTCTCTGAATGGACCAGGAACCCGCAACCGGAACCATCGTAGGGGCAGATAGTATACCCCTCTCCGATTTGTTTCTTGAGTGGTGGTATTGGGACAGTTCTGGCTAGGGCATCTTGGTTGAGTGCGCCTAGCAGAAAAATACCACCAACTCCGGCTCCCGAGGCTTTTAGGAAATCCCTTCGGTTCAGTTCCATCTACCTCAAGTACCCCCTTTCGCTAGATTTGGTTATTCAAAGCGCCACAACACCACCCTAACTGCCTAGTGTTTGGCGCAAAATACCCTGCACACGCTGATAGTCTGGCTTGATGATGAAAAAAAGTGGCCCCTCTCCCCCCCACTGACGGACATTCCGCCTGCCCTGAGGTAAAGTACCTATGCTGGCGCATTATACTGTCCTACATATTAAGATACATAATCTTATTTGTCAATACGCCATTTGTATTAGTGTATAGGATTGATAACAACGTGCTTTGACAGCGAGGGTGTTTCGGGTCTAGAATAGGGGAGTTAGAAAAACGGGAGTAACTCAGTTAGCAGAGTACCTGTCTTCCAAGTAAGCTGCCTATGTACATTGTAAATTAGATAATGGTTAGTATGTACTAGACAATTGTACACATTGCGGGAGTAGTTCAGAGGAAGAACATCTGCCTTCCAAGCAGAGGGTCGTGGGTTCGAATCCCATCTCCCGCTCCACTAATCACACCAAGGTATAATATTACCAATTACTGTCAACAGCACTTCAAAACCGCTAAATCCATAAGGGATCATTTGAATAATTTCAAGGTATTTGTGAGAGTCTCTGCCATTCTCTTAGTTTGACTTATCGTTTGAAACTTACCACTAGAAATAAATACTATCGTTTCAAATCTCCTGTGGTATTTCCACCAATACCTATACTCTTCTCAACATCCTTCTCATCAAAGATTTAGCACAGCCCTCATCGCTACCTGCATCACCAGACCTTATATAATTAATGAAAGCCCGTCTAATTAGCTTCAAGTCATCCTCTTTCAACAACGGCCTGATGCTTACACCCTTGCCTATCTCTGGTATAACCTCCTTAAATATATCATCAAACTCTCCTTCCTCCACATCAACAAATTCACTAACTTCCACCGGAGCAATACTGACCTCACCATCTTTACCCGTCGCAAGCTGCTTAACTGGTACCGGCTCTCGCCACTCGGCATCTACCGGCTCTGTATACTTCGACGTACTAATAACTATCTCTAACGGGCTTATCCTCTGCTGTATCTTATTTCCCATATCATGTATGTAACTCATTGATGTATGAATGTCATCATGCTGTAAAAGAGCCTTCACTACCAATGCTGAACCGGTTTCCATTGCTACCAACGATGCTCCACTATGCCTGAATGTATGCGGTCCAATCCTGCTACCCTTAATTCCTGCCCTCTTTACTATTCTCCGCACCCAATGCTGTAACGCATTTGCATTACGATAGGGTATCCTCACATTACCACCACCACCACTTTTAAACACATACCCATCATCATCACCAGCCGCATCCTTCAGCGCCGTACATATCCGCTCATCTAGTCTATACCTTCGCTCACTAGTCTTTCCCTTTACCTTGATATAATTCTCTCCGACCTGCCTACCAGTAAGACCTTCAAGCTCGCCAATACGACAGGTACTATCCACCAACGTAATAATCAATAACCTTTCAACCTGGTTCTCACAACCAGTCCCTATTATCCTCATAATTTCATCAGCACTAAAATACCTTCTTTGCTTTTTCGCTACAGTTACCCTCTCCGCAGTCTCACAAGGATTAATCAGACCGTATGCCTTTTTCATATACCTACCAGCTGCATTTACGTAATTCCACATTCCCCATAAGGTCATGTCGGCATAACCTTCCAGACTGCGTATCCACTCATTTATCACCACACCCTTCTCAGGCCATTCTTCACTATACCCAGCTAACGACTCCAATACCATCTTATAATGCCTAACTGTCTTTGGGCTGATTTGCTTCCCTATGAGTACCTTCTCCAAAACCTCTAAAGTCCTCAATCCTACACCTCTACTAGACTATGCCTATCCATATCGTTTATGTACATTATACAACAGTCCAGACTTCCAGGCAGGTTATCGCGAGTTTGAGTCCCGTCTCCCGCTTCACAGATTCAAATCAAAGCTATTGTATATTATATTTGTATCCGGGAAGAGCCTTAACACTTAGGTCGAAAGACTTACCTTGGCTTTCAGCCTGGATACATTAAGCTCCGCCGTCATCGTTAGAAGATAAACAACTTGAACTCGTGCTAATTGTTAGTCCTTACTCAGCATTGACAGTACATGTAATACACGATATACTATGTGAATTGTACAAGTTCGCTTCGGCTACAGGAGGTAGAATAATATGTTGGAAGACCTTACAGAAAGGATGCCGACGTTCTACGGTTCGGTAACAGTGGGTGAACGAGGTCAGGTCGCCGTTCCTGCTGAGGCCCGCCGTGACCAGGAAATCGCTCCTGGCAGTAAACTGCTTGCCTTTGGCGGTCCTGATGGGAGAGCGCTGGTGTTTGTAAAAGCGGAATTTCTAACTGAGTTTATCACCAACGTAAGCAGTCTGTTGTCCCAGTTCGAACACATTCTCAAGACCGATATTACCGAACAACCGAGGTAGACTAAGAGAGCAACCCTTACTACTTAACTAAGAGGAGTACTGATATGACCTGGCTGACCAGAATAGCCCTGAAAAAACGGTGGGTAACCATACTGTTGACCGCCCTGGTGACGGGAGCGTCTGTCTGGGCGATGCTGACGCTCAAGATGGAGCTTTTTCCTAACATCGAATTCCCGATGACCACCGTGTTTACTGCTTATCCCGGAGCCCAGCCTGATGAGGTCTTGGAAAGGGTAACTATTCCAGTTGAGGGGACCGTTGAGGGTCTTAACGGTCTGAAGCACATAACGTCAACATCTTCCGAGGGCAGTTCTTTTGTCTTTTTCCAGTTCGAGTTTGGTACTGACATGGGTTCAGTTAATAATATTATCGCTGCTAACCTTGCTCAGCTCGACCTACCACCTGAGGTCCCGACAACTATACCCGGTATGGGGGAGAATCCCAGCCTCTGGCCGATTGATATTAACCTGATGCCGGTAGTTACACTGAGCCTCAACGGCGATATCCCGGCTGAGCAACTAAAGCAGATTGCCCTCACCGATATAGTACCCCGGCTTAAAGAGATTGATGGTGTTGTGGATGACGGTGTTTCCATTGAAGGAGGCTCCGGTGATAAAGTCCTGGTAAGCCCCAGCCTGGACAAGATGGTCCAGAGCGGTATCTCCATGGCCCAACTAGAGGATAAGCTGGGAGAGCAGCCATACAGCTCATTGACTGAAGTTGAGAATGTTGTCTTGTCTCAGCAGGAGGGTACCCTCCTTAGCCAGGTGGCAGATGTTTCTGTAGGGCCGGCATCTGGGACCGCTATCAGCCGCACCAACGGTAAGGACAGTGTTAATATCAACGTCACCAAAGAGTCTACAGCCAACACTGTCACTACTGCCAACGCTGTGCTTGATGAGGTTGAGGTAATCAAATCCACCCTGCCCGCTGGTCTGGAGCTGGTTATTGTCCTTGACCAGTCTGAGTACATTGAAGCCAGTGTCTCCGACCTGACCAATAACGTTCTCATCGGCAGTCTCCTGGCTATCCTGGTCGTCTTTCTTTTCCTGATGGCCTTCCGTGCCTCGTTGGTCACCGCTATATCTATTCCCCTGAGCCTGCTCATCGGTTTTCTGGTGATGCGTTTTACCGGCATCACAATCAATATCCTCACCCTGGGAGCCATGATTATCGCCGTGGGACGGGTGATTGACAACAGCATCGTCATCCTGGAGGTGGTCTACCGCCGGATGCAGCAAGGCGAGCGGTTTTATGATGCCGCTGTCAATGGCGTCAGGGAAGTGGTTGCCCCGATAACCTCGGCTACAATAGCCACTATTGTAATTTTCGTCCCCCTGGTATTCGTTGGCGGTATGGTCGGAGAGATTTTCATACCATTCGGCATGACGATTACGTATGCTCTGGTTGGCTCACTTCTGATTGCTCTAACAGTAGTGCCAGCACTATCCGGCTACCTGCTCAGAATGAGGCCCCAGACCAAGCCACGAGCGTCATGGTACCTGAAGGTCTATACCAGGTCACTACGGTGGTGTCTCAATCACCGTGCCGTTACCCTAGCTGTCGCTGTCGTGCTGTTCCTCGGTAGCTTTCTCCTTCTACCCATCATTGGTACCACCTTCATTCCGGAGATGAACACGAACATGCTGACTGTCGAGATAGAGATGCCCAAGGGAACTGGACTCACTAGCCTCAACGAGGTGGCGGTGGAGGTCGAAGAAGTCCTCCATGATACCTACGGTGTGCTGACCTACAGTACCGTTGCTGGTGCGGCTACCGGAGCGGGTGGAGAGATTAATGCTCTGTTTGGTGTTGGCGGGTCCAGCAACAAGGCTAACATACAGGTGATAACCACCCCCGAAGCTGATACCAATGAGCTGATTGAGCAGCTCGAAACGAATCTCGCGGGAATAACGAATGCAGGGACCATCAGAGTATCGGCATTAGATGCCATGGGTGGTTCGATGTCGTCCGGTCTTGAAATCACAATACGCGGCGGTAACTATGATGATGTTACCCTGGCCGCTAACCAGCTCCTTGCCGAGCTTGAAGCAGCGCGAGCAGCACAACACGAGACGCTTTCTCACCTGGAAGACCTGAAACTCGATCTGGCGAGCATCGAGCCCAGTCTGATTATTGAGGAGGACCTCTTCGAGATAGAGTCTCGGGGCCTCGAATGGGCGCAGTTGCAATTGGAGTTCTACTTAATTGGGGAGGGAGGAGTGGTCTCGACGGCAAATCTGGACGGTACATCACGAGACGTCTTCCTTGAAGGGATTGCCAGTGATCTGGTTAGTGTCGATATAGCCCAGGAGATGCTGGTCGGCTGGCCGACGCCGGTCCCACTGGGAGACATTGCCACTGTGGAACTCGGCGAGCAGGTATCCCGAATCTCTCATGTTGACGGGAAGTTATCAGCCACCATTACGGCTACGATAACACAGGAGAACGTCGGCGCAGTTAGTAGAGCTGTGCAGTCGGAGATACATGCCCTTGACCTGCCTCAGGGTGTAGAGATAAGCCAGGGGGGTATCGCCGAGGACATGACAGATAGTTTCTCTGCAATGTTTATCGCTATACCCATTGCAATGGTGCTGGCCTACGTGGTGCTGGTGCTAACATTCCGCTCTTTCCGGAATCCACTTATCGTTATGGTTAGCCTGCCGCTGGCATCCATCGGGGCACTGGTTGCCCTGCTTATCACAGGACGACCGCTGGGGATTTCCGGACTGATGGGTATCCTGATGCTGGTCGGTATTGTCCTGACGAACGCCGTTGTCCTCATTGCCGTAGTCGAGCAGATGCGTAAAGATGGTATGAGCTCGTACCAGGCTTTAGTCGAGGGGGCTAGAACACGACTCCGCCCGATACTGATGACAGCGTTAACGACGATGATAGCCATGCTACCTCTGGCCTTCGGACTCGGTGAGGGTGTGATGATGGCTGCCGAACTGGCTACTGTTGTCATCGGAGGACTACTGAGCTCCACTCTGCTGACACTGCTAGTCATCCCTGCTGTCTATGCCTGGGTAAACCGTATACCCCGCACTACGGCAGTTAAAAAATGAAACCGTCAGGCAGATTGCCAGATTACAATGCTGGGGAGGTAACATGGCACGCGTTAGTTTTGTAGAAAAGGGGCAGGGCCATCCTATGGTTGAGGACCTCTACCGGAAGATAGAGACCAGAAGACAGAGGATAATCAATCTTTTTAAGGTTTTAGGTCATTGCCCTTATATCGGTTTGAACTGGCAGCGATTAGGCAATTCCCTGCTCACGGGAGAGGAACTGCCACCCAGACTACGCGAGGTGGCTATTCTAAGGGTTGGTTCTTTGACAGGTTCTGAATACGAGTTCACCCAGCATACCAGCCGGGGTTTATCAGTCGGACTGAGCCCGGAGCAGATTGAGGCTGTCCATGATTGGGAAAATTCCTCATTGTTCGACGAGCAGGAACGGGCTGTGCTTGCTTATACTAATGAAGTAGAGCGTGGTATCAAGGTAAAGGAAGAGACCTTTAATAGACTCAAGAGCTTTCTCAGTGAGCATGCAATCGTCGAGCTTACCGTGGTTATTGGTTACTACGGCATGGTGAGCCGGTTCCTCATCGCACTGGATGTAGAGTTGGAGGAATAGTCAGCAAACAGTTCGACGGCCAGTACTCTGGTCCCATGACATTCTGGCTGTTAAAATGTCGTGTTACCAGTCATAACGACGAGCTCAATAGCTTGCCAAAGGCGTAGTCGTGGTGTTATACTGAACAACGGTGGTTTAGTTTTGGTTATCACGCAATTAGTCCAATCCTCTGGTAATCGTTCATATCCAGGATGACCTAACTCTAACCAACTACTGAGAAGAGAGGAGGTTGTCCGATGGTATATGAGGACAAGTCCATCCAGTGTGTTGACTGTGGTGCTGTCTTTGTTTTCAGCGCTGATGAGCAGGCACTTTTCGCAACTAAAGGCTATCAGAACGAGCCGAAACGCTGTGTTGCCTGTCGACAGGCAAGGAAATCAAGGCGCGATGCCAGCGATGGATTCGGCTACCGTCCGCTCCGGCAAATGTACCCCGTGGTATGTGCCCAGTGTGGCAAAGAAACAGAGGTACCGTTCGAGCCCCGTCAGGGTAGGCCGGTCTATTGTAGCGAGTGCTACAATTCACTCAGGACAAACCGATAACGTCAATAGGATAGGGTGTTTATTCGTGCTCTAGAAGGGTATCGTAGCCACTACCGATTAGAGTTTCCTTAATACGGCGGACACCTTGCCCTGAATCTCGACATTCTCGGGATACTGGTAAATAGGTTCCATGAGCTTATTAGCTGGTCGGAGACAAACCGTTTCACCTTCCCGATAGAACCTTTTTAGAGTAACTTCTTGTTCATTCTTGAGCCAGACGGCAACCATGTCGCCGTCTTCGGCAGTGTTGGCTGGTTCCATAAGTACTGTGTCGCCATCGTCAATTAAGGCGTCTATCATAGAAAACCCTTTCACCTTCAGGGCATAGAGCTGCTTTCCTTCAGTGATTTCTTCCGGGACTTCCATTATTTCCAATGCCTGGCTTGTCCACGTCTCTGCGGTGGGTACCGGAATCGGCTCACCGGCAGCAACCGTCCCCAGTAAGGGCACACTGGAAATACCTGGTTTATCGGCAAGTCGTATACTACGGAAGACCTCCGGGTCACGGTGGATACGACCTTCTTTTTCGAGGACATTAAGGTGGTACTGGACAACCGCTGTCGAGCTAAGGCGGCACCCCCGGAGAATATCACGGACGGTTGGAGCGTAGTCATGCTCCCGGTAGAATTTTCTAATGAACGTATAAATACGTTCCCGCGTCTTACTTAATCCTGATCTTCTCATTGCTTCCCCCAAGTAGTATCCACCATTGATGAAACGATTATATTAGCACAAGTGTACCACTGGAATGCGTAGTTGTCAATAGTGTAGATAAGTTAGTAGCTTGACATTCATTACATAAACTGTTATCATGCAGACAGTAAAGGCTGAGAAGGAGATTAGTACGCTTCAAAGCGGGGCCCAGAGAGTCGGGGAAAGGTGGAAACCCGATGCCAGCGCCGAGGCGGAATGGACTCCGGAGCTGCAAGCCGAAGGATACATAGAAGTATCTGCGTAGGCTCTGACGGAGAGGGCACCGTTATAGAAGCCCAGGGTATCGAGGTTGCACAGTTAATCACCTCCGTACCCGAGAAGAGATGGTCGTACTTCATCTACTTGTTTAGCGGCTAATAAGGGTGGCACCGCGAGAAAAACCCCCTCGCCCCTTAAGGGAAGAGGGGGTTTGTGTATTATGGAGGAACGCAATGTACTTTCCAACACTAGAACAGGTGAGAGAACGAACAGGTGAAGGCAATCTGATACCCATTTACCGTGAAATCATGGCTGACCTTGAAACACCGGTGACGGCCTTCCTCAAGATTGCCCGTGGCTCTCATTCATTTTTGTTGGAAAGTGTCGAGGGTGGTGAGCGTATGGCCCGATACAGCTTCATCGGCACCGAGCCGTATCGTGTGCTCAGGACAGGACCTGACGAAGAGACTGGAGTAATAGATCCACTGGTACTGATACAGCAGGAACTGGAGAAATACCGACTGGTCCCCCTGGCGGAACTGCCCCGGTTTCACGGTGGTGCCGTGGGCTATCTGTCATACGAGGCGGTTCGCTATTTTGAGGAGCTTCCTAGCCCTGAGGTCGACACATTGCAACTGCCAGAGGCCATCATGCTTTTTACCGATACTATGCTGGTTTTCGACCACCTGATGCACAAGATTAAGGTGGTGAGTCATGTGCATCTTGACGGTAACGTGGAAGAGGCATATGCACAGGCTGTAGAGAAGATAGAGAGCCTGGTGCAGCGGTTACGCCAGCCACTACAACCACCACGTAATGGCGAAAGGCTCTCTGGGGAATCGACATCGGGTGAAGTCACCTCCAACATGTCACCGGAACGGCATGCGGCAATAGTCAATCAGGCAAAGCAGTATATCTACGACGGCGAAATAATCCAGGCGGTACTGTCACAGCGGTTGTCGCGGAAGATAAACGCCCATCCCTTTGATATCTACCGGGCATTACGTACCGTTAATCCATCTCCTTACATGTACTATCTGCATCTCGATGATTGTTATATTGTTGGTTCTTCGCCAGAATTACTGGTACGGGCAGAGAATAACTGGCTTACCTACCACCCACTGGCAGGGACACGGCCCCGCACGACCACTGATGAGGAGAACGCGGCCCTGGAGGCAGAGCTCCGTGCCGATGAAAAAGAAAGGGCAGAGCACATCATGCTGGTGGACCTCGGTCGTAACGATATCGGCCGGGTGAGCGAACCGGGGACAGTACAGGTGAACCAGCTGATGGATGTGGAGCACTACTCGCACGTAATGCACATTGTCTCCAATATTGTCGGAAAGTTACGCTCTGATTTGACTCCTTATGATGCCCTCCGTTCGTGCTTCCCGGCAGGCACTGTTTCCGGTGCCCCGAAGATCCGAGCGATGGAAATCATTGCCGAGCTGGAACCGGACAAGAGAGGGCCTTACGCAGGGGCGGTAGGCTATTTTTGTTTTTCCGGTAACATGGACACGGCGATAGCGATACGTACCATGGTAATTACTAAGGGAGTCGCCTATGTACAGGCCGGTGGTGGGATAGTGGCCGATAGCGTGCCGGAAACGGAATACAATGAGACCGTCAGTAAAGCATCGGCTTTATTACAGGCAATCGAGGTGGCTGAAGCGATGAGGTCGGGGGGTTAAAAGGATGATTCTGCTGATTGATAACTACGATAGCTTCACCTATAATCTCTTCCAGTATTTCAGTGAGCTGGGGGCGGAGCTGACGGTGGTGCGTAACGATAAGACAACCCTCGAGGAAATCGAGACGGCGTCACCGAAGGCGATTGTCATCTCTCCCGGCCCCTCCACACCACAGAACGCTGGAATTTCTAACGATGTCATCCGGCACTTCGGTGGCAAACTGCCCGTCCTCGGGGTTTGCCTCGGGCACCAGTGTGTCGGTTATGCTTACGGTGGAAAAGTCGGCTATGCCGGTGAGATTATGCATGGTAAGAGCTCTTTTATCCATCATGATGACCGGGGTGTCTTGCAGGGGTTACCTAATCCCTTCGAGGCTATCCGCTATCATTCACTGGCAATCCACCGTGAGGGATTTCCCGATTGCCTGGAGATAACAGCCTGGACAGACAAGGGTGTTATCATGGGGGTGCGCCATCGTAAATATCGGGTCGAAGGGATACAGTTCCACCCGGAGTCGATTATGACCCAAGTGGGTAAGGATGTATTAAGGAACTTTCTGAGGGAAATAGAATGATTAGAGAAGCTATTCAGAGTCTGGTATCAGGTAAGTCACTGACGACGGAAGATGCCGCCACGGTGATGGAAGAGATAATGTCCGGCGAGGCCACGCCCGCCCAGTTCGGTGCCTTTGTCACAGCGCTGCGTCTCAAGGGTGAGAGCGTTGAAGAGATTGCCGGATTGGCCAGGGTGATGCGGGAAAAGGCCACTCGTGTTCAGGTATCCGTGCCAACGGTTGATACCTGCGGCACCGGGGGGGATGCCTTCGGCACCTTTAATATCTCAACGACAGCAGCTTTCATTGTTGCCGGGGCTGGCCTTAAGGTGGCCAAGCACGGTAACCGGGCGATGACGAGTAGATGTGGTAGTGCCGATGTCCTGGAGGCCCTTGGGGTGAAGATAGACCTCAGACCGGAGGGTGTGCAGGAGTGCCTGGAGAAGGCGGGCATCGGATTCATGTTTGCCCAGGTATTCCACCCGTCCATGAAGCACGCTGCCGGACCGCGACGTGAAATCGCTATCCGGACGGTCTTTAATTTTCTCGGCCCGCTGACTAATCCGGCCGAGGCTCAGGCACAGGTCATCGGTGTTTCCGATGCAGTCTTTGCTCCGAAGATGGCCCAGGTGTTGCAGCGATTGGGATGCCGTCATGCCCTGGTAACGCACGGGGAGGAGGGACTCGACGAGATATCTGTCTGTGGTGAAACAAAGGTATGGGAAATAAAAGGAGACGCGTCTTCTTCATATACTATTACCCCGGAGGAGTTCGGATTCAAGCGAGCGAGTATTGAGGATATCAGGGGCGGGACAGTGGAAGAGAATGCCAAGATATTACGGAATATACTGAGTGGTGCCACGGGCCCGGCGCGGGATGTGGTGCTGCTCAACGCGGCTGCCGGACTGGTGGCCGGTGACCTCGGACCAGACATCGCCGCTGGTGTCGAGCTGGCCCGGAAGGTGCTCGAAAGCGGGGCTGCACTACAAAAGCTGGACGATTTTATCAGGGTGAGCCAGAGCGTAGCCCAGTAATAGCGTATCAGGATACAGAATGATGATACTGGACGATATTGTTACCGGCAAAAGAAAAGAGCTGGTGCGAACCAAAACGGAAATGCCTCTACGAGAGCTTGAGGCTCGTATCGCTCAAAGGGCGGCACCGCTCGATTTCGCCGGGGCTTTGCGTGGCGAGGGCGTCAGTATTATTGCCGAAGTAAAGAAGGCGTCACCTTCTAAGGGCCTGCTCTGTCCCGATTTCGACCCGGTCAGCCTGGCCAAGGCTTATGCTGAGGGTGGGGCGGCGGCGATATCGGTACTGACCGAGGTCAATCATTTTCAAGGGCATTTGAATTACCTGTCGCAAATCAGCGAACTGCCAGAACTGGAGGAGATACCCTTATTAAGAAAAGACTTTATCTTTGACCCTTACCAGGTCTACGAGGCAAGGGCGTTTGGTGCTGATGCCATCCTCCTTATCGCGGCCATTCTGGAAGACAGAGAACTGGATAAACTGATGGCGCTTGCCCGGGAACTGGGTATGCAGTGTCTGGTGGAAGTACACGATGGTGATGAGTTGGACAAGGCACTACAAGGCAGCGCTCAAATCATCGGCATCAACAACCGTGACCTACGTACCTTTGAAGTGGATGTTCACACGACCCGACGACTGAGGTCTTTGATTCCGCTCAACCGAGTCGTCGTTAGTGAAAGCGGCGTCAGCCGCCGGGAGGATATCGAGAGATTTCGCGAATGGAGTATCGATGCAGCCCTTATCGGCGAGGCACTTGTTACCGCCGATGATGTTATTGCCAAACTGAGGGAATTGCTATGACCAGGGTGAAAATCTGTGGTATATCGAGAATCGAAGATGCACTGGCTGTTGCCGAAGTCGGGGCGGACTTCATGGGGCTTATGTTTGCCCCGAGCACACGACGGGTTTCACCAGAGGCGGCACAGCAGATTATAGCGGCACTGGCTGCTGTCCCGTCAAGACCTCAGGTGGTCGGTGTTTTTGTCAATACACTGGCATCGGAAATAAACCAACTGGCCGACTTCTGCCGATTAGACCTGGTGCAATTAAGCGGTAATGAGTCCTGGGAATACTGCCGTGGTGTGGACCGTCCGGTAATCAAGGTCATTCATGTCTCCGGCATCAAGGGGGCTGAGTCGATACTGGCAGAGCTTTCGCGTGGGGAAGGCATACTCGGACAGGGAGCTTTTACCTGCATGCTCGATACCGAGGTAACAGGCAGCTATGGCGGCACGGGAAAGAAGTTTGACTGGGAGCTGGTGGGTGAGGTGGGACAGAAGAGGCCGGTAATCATTGCCGGCGGGCTAGATGTCGAAAATGTCGGACTAGCAATCAAGACGGCCAGGCCCTGGGGTGTCGATGTTTCCAGTGGTGTCGAGACTGGCGGTAGCAAAGACATCGCCAAGATAAAGGCGTTTGTCGGTGCCGTAAGGAGGGTGGATAGTGAAGTATAGTATATTACCCGATTCACGGGGTTACTACGGACAGTTCGGTGGCAAGTTTGTGCCGGAAACCCTCATGTTTGCCTTAAAGGAACTTGAAGAGGCTTACCGCGACGCACAAAAAGATGAAGACTTCCAGCAAAAGCTAAACCAGCTTCTCAATGACTACGTCGGGCGACCGACCCCCCTCTACCTTGCTGCCAAGCTCACCGAGCAATGTGGCGGAGCACAAGTCCTGCTTAAACGAGAAGACCTGGCCCACACCGGCGCTCACAAAATAAATAATGCCATCGGGCAGGGGCTTCTGGCAGTAAGGATGGGAAAGAGGCGGGTCATTGCCGAGACTGGTGCCGGGCAGCATGGTGTCGCTGTGGCCACCGTTTGCGCTCTGTTTGGTCTCGAGTGCGTCGTCTACATGGGAGCGGAGGACATCAGACGTCAGTCGATGAATGTCTTTCGGATGGAACTGCTCGGAGCTGATGTCCACTCAGTTGATTCAGGTAGTCGTACCCTGAAGGATGCTGTCAATGAGGCGGTACGTGACTGGGTGACCAATGTCGAGACTACCTATTACCTGCTTGGTTCTTCGGTAGGACCGCATCCCTATCCGATGCTTGTGCGTGATTTTCAGTCGGTGATTGGTAGAGAAACGCGGGAACAGATACTATCGTCTCATGGCCGCCTGCCTGATTATATCGTTGCCTGTGTCGGCGGTGGTAGTAACTCTATTGGCATCTTTTTCCCCTTTATCGATGATGAAGATGTTAAGCTTATCGGGGTCGAGGCCGAAGGGCAGGGGGTAGCATCGGGAAAACATTCTGCCTCTCTCTCGGCGGGAAGCCCGGGTGTGCTCCATGGCGCTCACAGCTACCTGCTTCAAGATGACAACGGACAGATTTCCGAGACTCATAGTATCGCTCCAGGACTGGACTACCCGGGAGTAAGCCCTGAGCATAGCTACTACAAAGACACGGGCCGGGTAAGCTATGTGACGGTAAATGATAGAGAGGCACTGGAGGCCTTTAAACTACTAACGACAACCGAGGGCATTATTCCCGCATTGGAGTCGGCCCATGCCATTGCCCATGTGACCAGGCTCGCTCCTGAGTTGAGCCGGGATACTCTAGTAGTGGTCAACCTGTCCGGTCGTGGTGACAAAGACCTGGGCATTGTGAATGAGGTACTGACGGATGAGTAACGATGTTGACTGAAAATAGTATGCAGAAACCAAGAAAAAGGATTCTAACAGGGGACCGGCCAACCGGACCCATGCATATCGGTCACTATGTCGGTTCACTGGAAAACCGGGTCAGACTCCAGGATGAGTACGACTGTTTCTTCATCGTGGCCGATTATCAGTTTCTCACCGACCACCTCAGTGAGACGGAAAAGATCGAACATAATATCAGGCAGACAATACTGGACTGGCTCTCGGTCGGTATGGACCCGGCAAAGAGTACTTTCTTTATACAATCAATGGTTCCAGAAATTGCCGAGCTGACCATGTACTTTTCCATGCTGGTATCACTGGCTAGACTACATCGTAATCCCACCGTGAAAGAAGAGTTCAAGGAGTCTGGATTACGGGCTATGAGCTACGGATTCCTTGGATACCCCGTTTCTCAGGCTGCAGACATTTTGATAGTCCGGTCTCATCTTGTTCCGGTGGGAGATGATAATGTTGCTCACGTGGAGCAGACGAGGGAAATTGCCCGCACATTTAATCGGATTTTCAGAGACGTGTTTCCTGTTCCTGAGCCCCTCATAGGAGAGGTCCCAAGATTGCCCGGTACTGATGGGAAGAAGATGGGCAATAGCATGGATAATGCTATATATTTGAGTGATGCCCCGGAAGAGGTGTGTCGAAAGGTTGGTGCTGCCATCACTGACCCGGCTCGTATCCGGGCGATTGACAAAGGGCATCCGGATATCTGTAACATCTATCAATATCACTTGGCTTATAATCGAGAAGAGGCCCCTGATATAGCCGAGCTATGCCAACAGGGCAAGATAGGTTGTGTCGCTTGCAAACAAAACCTGGCTGCGAAATTAAATGCCTTTCTTGACCCTATTCGCGAGAGAAGGGCATTTTTCAAGGCACGGCCATCAATTGTTAGGGAAGCCGTACGAGAAGGTAATGAAAGGACTTGCCAGAAAGGCAGGGAGACAATAGACCTTGTACGCCAAGCCATGCACTTTAATTATAAAGAGCTAGCAGGAGTTAAATAGGTTTTGATAACTGTGAGGTCGGAGCTATGAGTCGGATTGATACGGTCTTTAGTCAGCCGAAGCGTAAAGCGTTGGTTGCCTATGTGACTGTAGGCTACCCAACGGTGAAGTCGACACTGGAGATAGTGCCCATGTTGGCCGAGTGTGGCTGTGATATTGTCGAACTGGGGATTCCGTTTTCCGACCCCCTAGCTGATGGCGCCACAATACAAGAGGCCAGCTTTCAGGCATTGCAGGCCGGAGTAACACCGCGGACCTGCCTCGAAGTGGCGGAACAAATTCGCCGAAAGACGGATGTGCCACTGGCTTTTATGACCTACTACAATCCGGTGCTACGTTATGGACTGGAAGCCTTCTGTACTGCCTGTGCTAGGGCTGGCGTCGAAGGACTGATAGTGCCTGACCTGCCGCCGGATGAGTCAGTTGACCTTGATGGTGCTGCTCAGAATCACGGGCTCGACCTGATTTTCCTGCTGACACCCACCAGCAACAACGAGCGTATCCGGTTGGTTGTTGAGAAATCGCGTGGGTTTGTTTACGTGGTCTCCTTACTGGGTGTTACTGGGGCCAGGGATAGTCTGCCTGCTGGGCTTGGAGATTTCATAGGACGGATTCGTAACGAGACCGCTAAGCCCTTATGTGTGGGATTTGGTATTTCCACCCCCGATCAGGCGAAACAGGTAGGGCAGTTAGCCGACGGTATTATTGTTGGCAGCCGACTGGTACAGCTGATTCGAGATGATAAGCTCCCTTATGAGAAGGTCACTTCATTCGTGCGGGGGCTAAGGCTAGTTCTTGATAAGTAGATAGACATTATCACCTAATCTTGTCCAAGAAGGGCTGAGTCATCGGGGTTGGTGGGTAGCGGAAAGGCTGTGAATTCTCAGTACTAAAAATGGGGTGGGGAGCTAATCTGCCTCTCCAATTTCTTCTCCGGAGAGCTCCTCGATTTCATGTGTAGCCCTTTCGCGTAATTGCTGATTGTCGGTTAAGGCGATAGATTCCTCGAAGTCACTGATTGCCTCTATATTCATGCCCAGTTCTTTATAAGCGAGACCACGGTTGAAGTAGGCATAAGTATTATGTGGGTCAATACTTATAGCCCTGATGCAATCGATAATTGTTATCTCATACTCGCCCTTGGCGTAGTAGGCAGCAGCCCTGCCGGTATAAGCAGAGGTACGTTCAGAATCAAGGGCAATAGCCTCAGTGTAATCGGCGATAGCTTCGTCATAACACTCCAGAGCTAGATAGGCAGCCGCCCGGTTCGTATAGGCCTTGACCTTAGTAGTTGTTGTAGCGTTGGCCTCGATAACTTTGGAGTATTCTTCTATCGCCTCTTCATATCGGCCCTGGCTGGCAAGCTCATCGGCCTGGTTAAAATACCACTCAGGTGAGCCTTCTGGTGGGAGAGAGCAACCAATGAAAGCGTTAAGAATGACCAATAATATAACGGAAAGAGCAGCAATACGCCAGCCCATAACTGACCTCCGGGATTGGCAAAATGCATATGCCACCGGTATAGCAAAAGATATCACTAAGCGGGTGACATGTCAAGCACAATAAGCGTAAAACAAGCCTGTCATGCCCTGCCTGCCAGACTATTCCCCCGGAGCTGTGGGCTTCCTACCGAATCGTAAATATAACGGCAGTACGATGATTATTGCCCCAATCCCCGCCACCAGCCACCACCAGGCGAATGTTGATGGAGCTTGAGTAAAGACGGCAATCACCGTGGTGTCACAGTCTAACTCGATGCTGGTAGACTCACTATTACCGTCAAGGTCTCCACTCCACTCCACGAAGGCATAGCCGGGTGCAGGTACTGCTTTGAGTTCGAGTATGGTACCTGATGTGCGAGTTGAAATATCCGGATACGATTCGGGAATCTCCGAGTTTATCTGGACATGACCGCTCTGTTCAGGGCTAACATCGACCGTTAGCCTGACTGTCGGGTCACCTCAACCCGCCAAGGTCGGTTCAGCCAGCAATACTGTCGAAGATAAGAGTTGTAGTACCAGAATAGCTATCAGGTATGGCTGAACGGCTCTGAGAAAGCCCGTCATGTGTTATTCTCCGGCCAGCTCATATAGTTTCTCGATGGTATAGATTAAATAGCTATCGCATTTCGCTCGCTGTTCTCCGGACTCGCGGAGCGTTCGAGAACCTTCATCATCTGAGAAGCTGATCCCGAGAAGCCCCAAACAGGTGATGCAGCCGAACTTGTCCTTAAAACCCTGAACGAATTCATTGGCATCCTGGCGGGCATCGAGTCGAGCCTGCTTAGCCATCTCTTTGTTTTCTATGGGGCAGCGGTGGCGAAGTCCAAGGCAGACGGTTGCTGACGATACGACCCCGCACGGTGCTTCTTGTTGCCCGGCAATACCTCCGTTGAAGGCAATCGAAGCCCAAAGCATATCCTCGTTACCCAGTCCTTCTGATTCCCACATGACTTGCAGGACAGCAGGCCCTCAGTGGTAGCCATAATGCATGTAATTAAGAGCTTTCTCTTTAGCTTCTTCGAGTGTCATTCTAAAAGACATATTAGATGTCCTCCTTATTGTGCCAGTGTACAATCCCGCCAGATACCTGTCAATCTGCAAACGACCGAGTCTTTGTTAGGTGAGACAGGCTTTGGTAATTATTCTATAATACTCTGGAACTAGGCGGCTTATAATTAGGTTCGTGAATAGTTAGAATGCCTGACTATAAGACCAAACTAAAGGGCGCTCTGCTTGCGGGAGCTAAAAAAGGGTGGGGTAACTTTCTCTGGATATGTAAGATTATTATCCCTGTGTCCCTGCTGGTGGCTCTCCTCCAGTGGAGTAGCTGGCTCTACGAAGCTGACGTCATACTGAAACCGCTGATGGGATGGTTGAACTTGCCCAGCGAGGCGGCACTACCCATCATCAGCGGTCTGGTAATAAATTTGTACGCTACAATGGCAGCAATAACAGTGGTCCCGTTTACAGTTGGCCAAATGACACTGATTGCCATCTTTAGCCTGATTGCCCATAACCTCATTATAGAGGGGATTATCCAGCACCGCTCCGGCGTTAATGTCTTTACAATCACTCTGGTCCGCATCAGCGCCGCTATCCTGACAGTGCTTGTCGTGTCTCAGTTTATCGGTGACACTTCGGAAAGCATTGCCGGTCTGGCTGAAATCACGGAAGACAGCCCCATTGGTGAGGTACTGAAAGAGTGGACGCTGGATACATTGCTCCTGCTGGCAAAGGTATTCGCAATAATCATGTTTATCATGATTGTCCTAGAGTCACTGATGTCGCTGGGATGGTCTGAATACCTGTTTGATTTCTCCAGACCTTTGATGAAGTTGCTAGGCCTTTCACGAAGGACAGCGATGCTCTGGGTAACCGCAGTCATTTTTGGACTGATGTATGGTGGAGCGGTGATTCAGGACGAGGTGAAAAGGGGTGACCTGACCAAAACAGAGTTAAGGCACCTGCATGTCTCGATTGGCATCAACCACAGCATGGTGGAAGACCCGGCTTTGTTCATGGCACTGGGCCTGAACGGTTTCTGGCTGTGGATACCCAAGCTGGTAATGGCCGCTGTCGTTGTCCACGTCTTCCGTGCCTTTGAGTATCTATGGGGAAGGACTAGGCGTGCCCGGGATGAGTGATTACTAGATACCACAGAGAGAACGAGTAGCACCTAACTAGAGGTATCATCGGGCGGGGCTGCATTTGGTGATTTGTCATCTCCTGACGACCCTGAATCACCGACAGCATAGCTCATCGTGTACAGGTGGTAGTAAACGCCTTCTTTTGCCATCAGTTCCTGATGGGTACCGGTTTCGACAATACTGCCGTTTTCAAGCACGATGACTCTATCGGCATCGTGAATGGTGGAGAGGCGATGAGCAATAACCAGGGAGGTACGGCCTCTGAGTAGTTGTCGCAGGGCATCCTGAATCAGCATTTCGGTCTGGGTATCAACGTTGGCCGTTGCCTCATCAAGGATGAGGATGCGTGGGTCGGCCAGGACGGCGCGGGCGAAGCTGACAAGCTGGCGTTGCCCAACACTCAGGTTGCTGCCCCTCTCCTGAAGGATGGTATCATAGCCCTCTTCAAGGTGCTCGATAAAGTTATGGGCACCGACCGCCTTGGCCGCCTGAAAAACCTCTTCATCAGTGGCATCACGCCTGCCATAGAGGATGTTCTCCTTGATTGTCCCCGAGAAAAGAAATGGTTCCTGAAGGACGATGCCAATCTGCCGTCTCAGGGAGCTCTGCGTCACCTGGCGGATATCATGCCCATCGATTGTCAGTGTCCCCTTCACTATTTCGTAGAACCGGGCAACGAGGCTGACAAGGGTGCTCTTGCCAGCACCGGTCGAGCCGACCAAGGCGATGGTCTCACCGGGGCGGACGTGGAGATTGATGTCTTGTAGCACTTCCAGATCGGGGACATATTCAAAGCTGACGTGGTCGAAAATAATATCGCCTTCAATTGTCGGCAACTCAGTGGCATCGGTGGCATCGACGATTTCCGCTTCAGTATCAAGCACCTCGAAGATACGCTGTCCACCGGCCATGGCTCGCTGCAACTGGGCATACTGCATGGTGAGTCGACGTATCGGGTCGAAGAACCTCTGGACATAGAGGACAAAGGCAACCAACGCCCCAAGAGTTAGCGTGTTGTCCAGGACCTGCATACCACCAAAAATAACAACCAGCATGATTCCGGCACCCATCAGTATCTCTGTCGCCGGCTGGATGCCGGCAGTGAGACGACCGGCCTGGATATTGGCGTCCAGGTTGGCTGTATTCATGTCGTCAAATCGCTGGAGATTTAAGTCTTCACGGGATAAGCTCTGGATAACCCTGGCGCCGGAAATATTTTCCTGAAGTCCGGCATTGACCGCCGAGATGGCCATACGCACCCGCATGAAAGCGGTGCGTGAGTATCTCTGCCAGATTGCCATGACCACCACCATAATCGGTAATACAGTCAGGGTAATTAGTGCCAGTTGCGCATTGTTGATGAACAGCATAAAGACGATACCGCCCAGGGTAAGTAGGTCGGCAGTGATATCGAGCACTCCAGCGCTGACTACTTCCTGAAGTGCGGTGACATCGTTCTGGACCCGGGACATTAAACGGCCGACCTCATGACGGTCATAGAAAGATAGCGAGAGCTTTTGCAGGTGGCTAAACATCTGGGTACGCAGCTTGAAAAGGACCCCCTGGCCAATATAGGCCATGTAAAGTATCTGTAGCCACTGGCTTCCCCAGTTAAGCAAGCCGTTACCAATAAAGAAACCGAGCCATATTGTAAGTCTACTGAGCTCTCTGGTTGTTGTCAGGTCATCAATGGCTATCTTTACCAGTTGTGGCATGGCTAGAAGGGTGAGTGTATAGACAATCATGGATATCAGGGCAATGGCGAACCGACCCTTATAGTCCTTGAGGTATCTCAACAGACGGGTTACCACGGTGTGGTCGTACGCCTTACCATAGGTAATATCATCTATAAGGTCGCCGGCACGACTCAGCCCGGGCCGTGCCCCGCCGTGCATCATACCGCCACCGTGCATCATCCCACCGCCACCGCCGTGCATCATGACTCGTCGTACCTCCGGTTGAGGGCTTCTTCCTGGTCACGAAGCTGGATTTCATATATCTGTCGGTAGATATTACCGTTCTGTAGCAGTTCGGTGTGGCTACCGCGCTCGGCTATCGTCCCCTTGTCGAGTACAAGAATCTGGTCGGCATCGCGTACTGTCTGCAGCCGCTGGGCGATGACAAAGGTAGTCCGCCCCTTCATCAGTTCCCGGAGTGCTTTCTGAATGAGGAACTCGGTCTCGGTATCAACGCTTGACGTAGAATCGTCAAAGATAAGGATACGCGGGTCAATCAGCAGGGTACGGGCAATGGCAAGCCGCTGTCTCTGGCCACCGGAGAGGGTCAGTCCCCGCTCGCCGACCCAGGTATCGTAGCTGTCAGGAAGGCTATCAATGAAGTCGTGCAACTGGGCGGCCTTACTGGCAGCAATAATGTCTTCCATACTGGCATCAACCGCTCCATAGGCGATGTTGTCGGCTATTGTTGCTGTGAAAAGGAATACATCCTGCTGGACAATTCCGATATTGCTTCGCAGTGAGTTCAGGGTGACATTTCTGATGTCGGTGCCATCAATGGTAATGTTGCCCGAGGTGACGTCATAGAACCTGGGTATCAGGTTTATCAGGGTGGACTTGCCACTACCCGTCATGCCGAGCAGAGCAACCATTTCACCAGGCTTGGCTTCGAGGTTGATATCGTCCAGGACGGGTCCCATTATTTCATAGGGGTTGGCTGAATCGTAGCTGAAGGCGACTCTCTGGAATCTGACCAGCCCCTGGACACCGTCCAGTTCAATGGCACCCGGTTTCTCTGTTACTGCCGACTTGGCGTCGAGCACTTCAAAAATGCGTGTCCCGGCGGAGATACCGCGCGAGACCATATTTACCATCATACCCATCATCCGTATCGGCATGGCCATCATCGCCAGATACAGGTAGAACTGGATGAGTTCACCACCGGTTAACCTGCCGGCAAGAATTTCGCTCCCGCCAACCCAGATTATAATACCGCTGGCCAGTACCAGGATGAAGGACATCAGGGGCATATTAAATGCCCGAATCTTGCTCGCCTTGATGCTGTCGTTGTACAATATCGTGGCCTGCCGCTCAAACTTCTGGGACTCGTATTTTTCCTGGGTGAATGCCTTGACCACCTTTGCTCCTGAGAGGTTTTCCTGGAGAATAGTGCCCAGCTCGGCTATTCCTTCCTGGATAGCTGTCCAGATAGGGCGGAGTCTGGTTCCGACCACGGTGGCCAGGTAGCCTATAAATGGCATACAGGCTATACCAATAAGGGCCAGCCGCCAGTTCATGATAAAAAGCAGGGCACAGATGCCGGCGAAGGTAATGAACACGTAAAGGATCCTGAGTCCGCCCATTGAGATGAAGAACCGCACCGCCTCGACGTCCTGGGTGGCACGGGACATCAGCTGCCCGGTCTGGGCGGTATCATGAAAGGCAAAGCTGAGGCGCTGGACACGGTCATAAAAAAGGTTCCTGATATCGTAGGCAACGCGCTGGGAGATGTACTCGCCGAGGTAGGTCTGTCCGAAGGCAAAGACGCCACGCAACGCCGCCACCACCAGTATTGCTATTCCCAGCCAGATAAGAAGTGACGTCGTGCCGGACGTCGCGCCAGTCAGCGGGTCGTAGCCTACTCCCCGGTCAATGGCCTGTTTGACCAGTTCGGGCATTCCCAGGCTAAAGGCAACGGACAGGAAAAGGCAGACATAGGCGAGGGTAACACGTTTCCAGTATCTATTAAGGAAGCTAAGCAGTCTGATTACAATTCGCATCGTTGTAGCTAATTATAGCTCAATTTGAGCGTGGTGTACAGGTGAGATTGCTCGTTCATATAATTAAAGGCGAAGTGGAGGGGTGATTTATATTGAGCTTCGCTCCTGTTTGGTAGTACTGGCCCCATCCCCTGTATCCCCTTCCCCTCTGGGAAAGGGGAAGATATCGTAAGAGGGGCTGTGCCCCTTTTTGACTCCCTTTTATATATCTATTTCGAGAACTGCGTTACCGAAAGAGGTGTATCATGTCCCAGTATCGGCACTTTCTAAGGTGCGAACAACCACTGCCTGAAGATGGCCTTCATACCGTTTTGGGGAGTCCAGAGGGGTAAAACCCCTTTGGAACCGGGGTATAAGGGGTGTCCCCCTTGATTTCCCCACTCATAAGGATAAACGGGAAGTCCGATTGATACTCGACATAACGTGAGGCGATTTGTATTCTTGAGGCTTTAACGGTAATATAGCCCTGCTGAAACAGGACGGCAGGATATGGGACTAATCAAGTTCGTAGAAAAGAAGTATCTGCAGGGTCACAAAGAAAGGCAGATGCGGAAGCTTGACGTAGTGAGAAAAGGCCTGCGGAGAATGCAGACGGGCTCTCCGCAACTACGTTCGATGGCAAAGCTGGAGCTGGAAAGAATTAACCAGCTGTCAAAGCAGCTCCGAAAGGTCAAGAGCAGGGAAGACATGAAACGATGGCGTTCTCTCTATGAGATGTGCCGACCGGCGTTTGAAGCAGCCCTCAACCTGTCAAAACCAAGACCCAGGGCAAAGAAACCGCGGACAAAGAGCAGTAGAAAGAGGTAGTCTTCTTTTACACCAGGTATAGAGTTACTACTACCTTATTTGAAGAGAGTGAATGGACAGCGGGGGAGGGGAGCAGGCACCGGGCTGGACCGTAGCAGCGAGACATCATTATTCTACTTTGTCTTGGCCACCTTTCGACTTATTCTTTCGTGAGTCTCCTGTTGTGCCTTGAGGGACAGCTGGTCCTTGAGACTTAGAAGTCCTATTCCCTTGATAGGCTTTTTCACTGTGGGTGAACGTTTCGGAGCAGGCATTTCGCTTTACCTCCTCTGATTTATTCCCCCTCCCAGCCCCTGATAGTTTTATTCTTACTCAACCGCGACCGTCATGGTGTAGGTCCATTGCGCTTCTGTGTCACCCAACCACCCCTGGCTGTATTCCATAACGACTTCTGCGGTTCCCTCTCCGACCGCCTCGAAGGTCCATACGTCCGTGCCGGCAGCCCCTTCAAGCTCGTCTTCAGGTTCCAGGTAGTCGTAGTCTTCAAACTGCAGTACAAGCTTATTAATTATCTCGTATGTCCACCTGAACCCGGTTGTTATATTGGAGCACAGCTCTATCCTTATCTTGTCACCGACCTCTACTTCAAACTCGTCGCTGCGGTGGTTGTCCTCGGCAAAGTCGTCACAGGAATACTCCTCACTGAAATCATGGGACGTGACACAGCCTGATACAAGCAAGAGTGAGACGGCAAGCATCACAAGTACCAGGATGCCTGGCAGCTTCATGACAGTTCCCCCCTAAGAAGATGCGCGGTGGAAAAAAGGACAGCAAAAAGAATGATAATGATTATCCGGAGAAATGTCAATAGACGGGGAGGACCTGAAATATTACCCG
>CP070842.1:326878-348687 GCA_020342155.1 Dehalococcoidales bacterium | reverse complement strand
TGCCGAGGAAACCGAGAGGCACCTGGTCCATGAGTGCCTGTCTCCGTTCCTCAGGCAGCTGCTGTGTCATCGGTGTATCAATAAATCCGGGGGCGATGGCATTGGCGGTAATGCCGCGGGAGGCAACCTCCTTGGCAATCGTCCGGGTGAGTCCGATAATACCGGCTTTTGACGAGGAGTAATTAGCCTGCCCGGGATTGCCTATCAGCCCGACGATACTGGAGATGTTCACAATCCGACCCCAGCGCTGCTTCATCATGTGTCTCAGTACGGCCTTGCTGCATAGGAAGACGCTTTTCAGGTTTACCTCCAGCACTTTATCCCAGTCGTCGTCGGACATTCGCATTATCAACTGGTCCCGGGTAATACCGGCGTTGTTCACCAGGATATCCACCTTACCGTATTTCTCTACGACGGTGTCCACCAGGCTGGCTACGTCGGCTGATTTGGTAACATCGGCGGCAACAACCAGACTGTTCTGACCCAGCCTCCTGATTTCTTCAGCCACTTCTTCGGCGGGTGCCATATCGCCGACATCATTTACGATGACGCTGGCACCGGTCTCCGACAGCCTGAGGGCGATGGCCCGCCCGATACCCCGGCCGCTGCCGGTAACGATGGCAACTCTATCCGAAAGGTCCATCGACTACTCCCTCAGCCCTGTTCCGCCAGGGCTTTGATGTCATCGGCGTTACTGATGTTCATCGTTTCTGTGTCCCGGTCTATCCGTCTCATCAGACCGGTAAGTACCCGACCCGGTCCTATCTCAATGATGCTGGTGACACCCTGGCTGAGCATGTATTCGACCGAGCCCTGCCATTGAACGCCATTGCGGAGTTGGTCAAGGAGCTCAGCTCTCACAGCCTCACCGGTAGTCAGCGGTTGGGCGGTGACGTTGGCAACAACAGGAACAGTCGGGTCTCGAAAGGCGACGGTGGGCAGAATCTCGGCCATGCCATCTACTGCCGGTTGCATCAGGGGGCTGTGGAAAGCCCCACTTACCTGGAGAGGAATAGTTCGGGAGGCACCCTTCTCCTTGGCTAATTCCACGGCACGCTCGACGTTATCGGTACCGCCGCTGATAACCAGTTGCCCCGGGCAGTTGATATTGGCGATACAGGTATCGGTCTGCTGGCATATCTCGGCCAGTACTGGCTCGTCCAGTCCGATTATGGCTGCCATCGTACCGGGTTGCTGGAGTCCGGCTTCGTACATCAGCCGACCTCTTTCCCGGGCAAGACGGACAGCATCGGCAAAATCAAGCACGTTGGCGACGGCCAGTGCCGTGTACTCACCGAGGCTATGACCGGCAACAAGGGTAGGCGGTGGCAGTCCTTTGCCTGTTTCCTGAGCTACCTTCAGGCAGGCGAAGCTGACGGTTACCAGTGCCGGTTGGGTGTTTATTGTTTTGAGCAGTTCGTCTTCGGGCCCTTCGAAACAGATTTGGGAGAGAGGGAAACCGAGGGCCTCATCGGCCTGCTCAAAGATTACCCCGGCAGTGGGATAACTGTCGTAAAGGTCGTGTCCCATTCCAACTGCCTGGGCACCCTGCCCGGGAAAGACATAGGCTACTTTTTTTGCTTCTGCCATCTCAGCCTCCTGTCTGTTTTCTGAGGTCGGCGATTATTGCCTCAGCCTCAGCTATTATCTCTTCAATAATTACCTTGACTGGCTTGATTTCCTTTATTAGTCCGGCTATCTGACCGGCCAGCAGCGAACCATCATCGATATCACCCTCAATAAGGCCGAGGTACATTCTACCCTGTCCAAACAGGTTCAGCTCCTCGGGAGTAGCCCCACCCTCTTCTAATGCCAGGAACTGCTCGGTGAGGCTGTTCTTGAGGCTGCGTAACGGTAATCTCGTGGTCCGTCCGGTGATTACTGTGGAGTGGTCATGTGCCTCCAGGACTTTTTCCTTGTAGCTGGGGTGGGCAACACTTTCTTCACTGCAGGCGAAGCGAGTACCAATTTGAACACCCCTGGCACCGAGGGCCAGGGCAGCTACCAAGCCCCGTCCGTCGGCGATACCACCGGCCGCTATTACGGGTATCTGGACGCTGTTCACCACCTGTGGCACCAGGGCCATCGTTGTCGTTTCACCGATATGCCCCGCTGATTCCATGCCTTCAGCGACGACGGCATCAGCTCCGAGCTCCTGCATATGTTTGGCAGCAGAGACACTGGCGACAACCGGTATTACCTTCATCCCAGCTTGTTTAAACTCAGGCATGTACTTGGCCGGGTCGCCCGCACCGGTGGTCACGATTGCCACCTTCTCCTCAAGGATTATACGTGTTACCGGCTCGATGTGGGGAGACCTCAGTTGGATGTTAATCCCGAAAGGATTATTCGTTTGTTCCCGGGTGCGGCGTATCTGGTCCCGTACCCAGTCCGGCTCGTAGAAACCGGTACCGATGATACCGAGCCCTCCGGCATTGGAAACGGCCGAGACAAGCTCGGCCGTACCGAGATGGGCCATGCCACCTTGAATGACGGGATGCTTAATACCAAAAAGGTCGCATACAGCCGTCTTCAGCATAGAGCGGTTTCCCCTAGGTAGCCCTTGGTCTGGGACTCTTTATCTCGATAACGTCCCGACCAGCGTAGCTTCCGCACGTTGGGCAGACGCGGTGCTGTAATTTCGGGCTGTGGCACTGTGTGCATTCGACTAGCGTTGGCGCAGACCACGCTTGATGACTGCGTCGCTTGTTCTTACGTGCCTTGGCGGTTTTTCGCTTAGGTAAGGCTCCCATTACTCGATTCCTTTACAATTATAAGTCGTTGCTGCCGGTGACGCTCAGCTTTCGCAGTGCTGCCCAGCGTGAGTCCGTATCCGACGGCGGACAGTTACATTCTCCCAGATTTTGGTTGTGACCGCAAGTGGGACACAGGCCAGCACAGTTCTCGCGACAGAGCGGCTTCATCGGTGCCGCCAGTGTCGCGTACTGACGTATCGCCTCGGTCAGGTCAAGGATGTGGTGTTCATCAATGGTGAAATATCCAGACTCTTCAGTTATGAGCGTCGGTGCACCGGTCATTATGTCTGTCGTCGGGAAATATTCTTCGGCAATCCTGAGTGTCAAGGGGCAACTGCACAGGCTGAGACAACGGCTGCAGGTAAGTTCAAGCTCCGTGTACAGTGTGCCCCGGACCAGAATACCACGGTCGGTACGGGTCAACATGACTTTTCCCTCAACCTGCCTGTCGGCACCGATAATATCAACAATGTCATCCACGTCATGATTTCTGGTTGCCCCTATCGGCTCTTTGAGTTGTTGAGAAACGTTCATCTGCAACATACCACCCTCCTCCTGACAGGTCTTTATCTGGGATTTTACCCCTCCCCACGCTTGCGGATGTGCTGAGTCCTGTTACATCGGATTGATTGGACAGACTATTATAGGCTGAGCAAACTGCCGGCGTCAACAGGTCGCTCCTTACGCCGGATATTCGATTTGTGCCACCCCGTTGCGTGATGTATCATAGATTTAGATAAAATGAGTGCTGCAGCCTCAATAGGACCAATCAGGCCGCCTTCCGAGGCCTACTCCTTGCTGGTCAGGGTCACGGAGAACTGTCCCTGGAACCGTTGCGAGTTCTGTTCCACTTACAAGGGCGAGAGTTTTCGGGTACGGTCTATGGAGGATGTTAAAGAGGACATTCGGGCTAACCGGAGTATTATGGATGAGGTCGTTGAGTGGGCCGGGCGTACCGATTATAGTATTGGTGACATCGCCCGGCTCAATGGTATCCTCTGGCTGGAGGATGATGGTGTTAAGAGTGCCTTTTTACAGGACTCGGATTCTCTGGTGGTGAAGACGGAACAGTTAGCCGAGATAATCAAGTTTCTCCGTGAGACTTTTCCTACACTGGAGAGGGTCTGTTCGTACGTTCGAGGGAAGACGCTGTTCAGAAAGAAGCCTGAGGAGTTGAGGCGGCTGCGGGAAGCCGGGCTGTCCCGACTGCATGTCGGTCTTGAGACAGGTGATGATGAGTTACTGGCCTACGTCAGGAAAGGAGCAACCGCCGAGGAGATGGTGCAGGGTGGTAAGAAAGCGGTCGAGGCTGGCTTTGAAGTGTCCGAGTATATTATGCCCGGACTTGGTGGTCGGGAGAGGTGGCAGCAGCACGCAAAGAACTCGGCCAGAGTACTGAACGAGATAAATCCCCGCTTTATCCGCCTGCGTACTTTCCGTCCTGTACCCGGGACGCTTATGTATGATAGGGCTCGACGTGGCGAGTACCACGTACAATCAATCGAGGGCGTTTTAGAAGAAATACGGACCTTCATAGAAGACTTAGAGGTAACCTCAGAGCTGATCACCAGCGATTTTGCCACAAACAGCTTCATGGGGGATATCGACGGTATTCTTCCTGAAGACAAGGACCGACTGCTGGAGTCTGTCGATAAAGTTCTGGCCTACTGGCGGGAAAAGGGTGAGCCAGAGCGTAATCCCTTCTTCAGGAGAATTGCTCCTGAGCTTACCTGATTGAGGAGGGCAGAGAAGGTGCCAGTAAGCATAATTGTCTATTATGATTACCTCTGTCCCTGGTGCTGCGTTCTGGAGGTTCGGCTGCACCGCGTCAAGGAGGAATACGGAAACAATATCAGCGTCATCTGGAAGAGTCGACCACTGATGGTCGGTGAAGTCCCGGGGAGACAGATATCAGACCACAGCATCAAGTCACGTATGCGGGCCGGGGTGGAGGAAGGGGGCTTATTCAATCCCTGGGATGAGAACATACCGTACCCCTCATCCAGCATGCCTGCCCAGATTGCCAGCAAGTGTGCCTTGCTCCAGGGAGAGGAACTTTTCGAGCGTTTTCATACTGCAGTTTTTCAAGCATTTTGTCGGGACTGCCGTGATATCAGCCAACCCGGGATACTGTTTTCGC
Organism: Dehalococcoidales bacterium; assembly: GCA_020342155.1. Taxonomy (GTDB): domain Bacteria; phylum Chloroflexota; class Dehalococcoidia; order Dehalococcoidales; family Fen-1064; genus W589. Next base: position 343,791 of record CP070842.1, on the reverse strand, counting down.
TGGCTGCTGATGCCGGTTTGGATATGAAACAGTTCTCAGCAGACTTTGAGAACGATGAGCGGCGGCAAGAGGTATTGGCTGATGTCGAAGAGGTGCGAAACCAGTACGAGGGGTGGGGAGTCCCCCTGACGGTGGTCGGTGGCCGGATGCCGATAGAAGGAGCTGCCCCAACAGCGGTCTACCGCCGTGCAGTAGAAGTCTGTTTTAAAGAACAGTCCGGCTAGAGCTCCAGACTGACTATTACCGTACGGTTTGCTGATATGCTACTCCGTAGGTATGGCAGTCTCACCAGTTAATTCAATAAATTGACCTCTCAGCCGGCCATCCATATCAGTGGTATTCCACATGTCATTCATCAGGTCTTTAACATCCTGCAAAGCAGCCTCAGCGTCTGCTTCACTCTCAAATTTAAACCACCCCTTAATTTCTAAAACTCCGTTACCTTTTGTTATCGAGGTTCCTCCTGCTACAGCTGAAATGTCCCCAAAGGCCTCTTCTCCTCGATATATCGCGCTCGATATCCCGACAGGTAACCTGTCCACTATTGACTTTATATCTTCGTCGCTATACAGTGTAAGTTCGTCGTTCTGGTTGACGTAGACAACAGCCTTAACGGAGTCTGTAACGCCAAATATAATCATTTCCTTTACAAATACCACGGCTAGTGGTTCCTCAGTCCAGGTCCAGATATTTTCCCCTTCGTATTCACCCTTAATGAAATCATTCTCTATCAGGGCGTCGCGTACATCTTCAAGGTCGAAGTCACCTTTAATTACTATGATAAATCCCTCGTAAAAAGATGTGTAGGCGGTAACCAGAGCTTGAGCGCCAGATAAGTCTATACCAATCACGTCTTCTATTGTTCTACCGGTATTGTCTACTAAGCTATTGTGCCAGTATTCCAAATCAGGGTCTTCTGCCAGTGACTCAGCATTGACGTAACTGACCAGATTAATATCATCTGGCAATATCTGAATAATCTCCGTCAGGTAACCGCGTTGCTGCAGAAAGAAGATGGCTATGATAGAACCTGTGACTGCCACCAGTGCTATTATTATGGCGATTATCTTGCCCTTCATTTCCTAGCCCCTATGGTCAGTTACTTATGGTGTCCGAATACAATCGCTTAAAGCGTGTACCTGCCAGCCATTCTATTACTTACCCGGCGGTGTGTCAAAGTGTATAATTGCTCCAATAGTGTAAAATATGCTATATTCTCGCAGGTACTCATACTGCACGTCGTTGAGGAAACCAAAATGAGGAAACTAGGAATTTGGCTGAAAATTACCCCTGCTCTTCTTCTAGTCAGTTTGCTCTGTAATTTTCTATGTTCCGGTCCGGTACTGGCGTGGGGTGCCACGACGTGCTTCTTTGGTCGCTGTATGACTCATCAGTATATACTGCGTGCTGCCTATGAGTTGTTGGAGAATGACCCGGCCTTTGTTGATAGTGGTTTTCCCGGGATTGAGGAAATAGTGCAGAATGACGGTATAGATTGGCAGACTAACTTGTCTATGGACTGGATTAACAGTAGCCAGTACGACCTCCTAGGGGAAGGACCCGATGATGAGACCAAGACTGCCTGGTCTGATCATTTCTATAATCCCGAACTAGCGGAAGGTAGTAATGGTAATGCTCCCATGGCGGCTAAGAAGTACTTCATCGGGCTTTGCCAGGCGATGTATGGCATCGAAGGGGGTGAAGGGATAAGCTCAGCCAAGGGGGCAGCCTGGTCAGCACATTTCCTCGCCGATATGTTCGTACCGTACCATGTAATAGGTATGCTGGCTAGTGAAGCCATTGTTATGAACAGAACTGGCAACTATATACTGGATGAGAAAATAACAGGTCCTGCTTTCTTATACGGTAGGCCGGATAAGCCTGAAGAACCTCCCAGCGGCTGGGGTAGCGGTCAGAATTTTTACAACGCCTTACGCCGATATGTGGAGTATCATAACGATGTCGGACCGGAAGCACAGCGTGACTGGTTTGACCCGTGGTACCTAAATGGTCCAGGGTTTGGTGACCTCAAGTACATATATTCCAGTCATGTCGGTTGGGAGGAATATGCCAACGCTCAACGCCGGATAAAGCCATACGACGCCCTTGGGGTACCAGATATCCCGGTCTGGTTAAATCGATATCCCACCTGGGAGACTATCTTTGATAATCAGGCGGAACTCGTCGAAGAGTATTGTAAGAAGGCAGCCAAAGAAACAAGAGATAATTTAGAGTATTACTGGCAAAATCCTGAAAAAGCGATTGATGCTTCCATTGAGTCTGTTTATACCTTGTGGCGCTCAACTATCTCCGCTCTGAAACCGCAGGTTGAGATAATACCAGTGGGTTCAGAAGACGATAATATTTACCAGGTACGGGCGATAATACGGAATGTTTGTGATGAGGTTGCCCAGCAGGTATTGGCGAAAATCACTGTGACCGGTGGTGTGCTCGAAAGCGAAAGTATCATAAGTATAGCTGAAATAGCCAATGGCGTGCCGGCAGAAGTTAACTGGGATATTCAATCTGATGATATAACGCAATGCCAGGTTGTAGTGGAAGTCATGGGTGTTTTTGAGCATACCCCTGACCTACAGTATGCCGTGGCGAGACCGGAGCCGGTTAATACGCTTACAATCAGTGTGAGCCCATCTCAGGTCTATGCTGGTGGGACGGTAACTGTGACGGTACAGGTATATCCTCGATGTGAGACCGGTCTGGTGATTACTGGTTTGGGGCCTCTGAGAGGGCCAGAATCCCCGTACTACACAGATGCTGAGGGCTGGTTCTCAGCAGAGTTTGAGGTGGACGAGTCGACCCCGGCAAACAGGCGGTTCACTATCAGCGTCGAGGTAACGGAGTTGGAGCTAGCTGGTACGGCAAGCTTTCAGGTTGTTTCTGAGTCGAACTGGTGGGAAAGGGAGGGTCGGGAGCCTTACCGTTACAAGGATGATACAGACCAACCGGTAGAGTAAAGCTGTGCCGTGAATTGTAAACTGTCTCCGCTAAACACGCCATCACCGTAATACCAAGCTCGAAAAACCTGTTTTACGCCTCAATTGTGGCATTTCACCAGCATTACGCTCAAATAATCTCATTAATTAGGCAATAAAACGTACCTGAAGGTATTGACATGCCTGTGTAAATAGTTTAAGATGCAGACCTATAGTAAAGAGAAGGAGGTCGACCTTAATGGAAGCATACTGCGTGAAGTGCCGTGCCAAAAGGCAGATGAAAGACCCGAAGGCAATTACCATGAAGAATGGCAAACCGGCGACTCAAGGTGTATGCCCCTCTTGCGGGACCAAGATGTTCCGAATTGGCAAAGCCTAGAGTAATTAGCTAGTATCATCATAGACAGTGTGAGGTGGGTATCCGCAAAGGGTACCCCCTTCCATTTCTGGAGTTTTTTCTGGAAGCGCTTAAGACTCGCTGGTGACTCTAGTCTTAGTCTCGTTCCTGGGCAACAGAGCTCCGGTAGGGCAGACACCGATACATTCGACGCAGCGGTCGCATTTCGAGATAGCCAGCGGTTCGTCTTCAAAGGTGGTGACCATCCTCTGAAAGCCACGGTGGGCAAAACCAAGAACCCCCACCCCGAGGTGTTCGCGGCATGTCCAGATGCACCGACCACAGAGCACACACTTGTTGGGGTCATAGATGATTTGTGGGTGGCTGTCGTCTATGGGCAGGTCCCGCCTGAGTTCCCGTAGCTGCTTCGATTTAAGCCTAGTCCCCAGATAACGGGCAATATGCTGCAGCTCACATGAACCACTCTTCGGACAGTGGGCGCAGTCAAGGCTGTGAGAGGCCATCAGAAGCTCAAAGCTGCGCCTGGCCAGGCTCAGGGCCCTGGTACCTCTGGTATTGACTATCATGCCCTCAGTGACCGTCTCAGTGCAGGCTGTGACCGGTTGTTCCTTACCCTCCACCTCGACAAAGCAGAGACGGCAGGAAGCCATCGGCTCGGATTTATCACGAATGGCGCACAGGTTCGGGATGTAGATACCGTTGTCCAGCGCCACCCATAGTAGATTATCACCCTCGCGGGCGGTAATCTGTTGGCCGTCAATTGTCAGAGACACGGTTCTCATCTGGCTATTTCTCCGCTGCCGGTACCTCGCTGGGAGGTGACAGCTTCACAATGGCGTTATACTGTGGAGGACAGGCCATCAGGCAGGTATTACACTTGACACACTTTTCCTGGTCGATTACTTTAATTCTCTTCTTGTTGGGGCTGATTGCCTCGACGGTGCATGTGCCGACACAGGCATCACAGGAGCGCTCGCACTTGTTCGGAAGAATATAGTAGGCAATGAGGTGCTGGCACATCAGAGCGGGACAGCGTCCCTCCGTGATATGGGCCTGGTACTCACCTTCGAAGTAACGCAGGGTGGTCAGTACCGGATTGGGAGCGGTCTTACCCAGACTACAGAGTGAACCGGTTTTTACGTCTCTGGCCAGTGCTTTCAAAATGTCGATGTCTGCCTGAGTCCCTTCCCCTAGAGTGATATCGCTCAAAAGGGCCAGCATCTGTTTAGTCCCGAGGCGACAGAAGGTACACTTGCCGCAGGACTCCCGCTGGGTGAATTCGAGGAAATAGCGGGCAATTTCCACCATGCAGTCATCCTCGTCAAGGACTACCATGCCTCCCGAGCCCATCATTGCTCCGGCCTCGGTCAGTGAATCGAAGTCTATCGGCAGGTCCAGGGCCGACTCGGGCAGACAGCCGCCGGATGGACCACCAATCTGGACAGCCTTAAACCGCTTGCCGTTAGGGATGCCGCTGCCGACGTCGAAGATGACCTGTCGCAGGGTTGTCCCCATCGGCACCTCGACCAGTCCGGTATTGACAATCTTACCGGCAAGGGCAAAGACTGCCGTTCCCTTGCTTTTTTCGGTACCGATGCTTGCGAACCAGGCAGCGCCGTTTGTTAGTATTTGTGGTACTGAGGCCAGGGTCTTGACATTGTTGACCACGGTCGGTTTTCCGTAAAGTCCACTGGTTGGTGGGTAGGGTGGGCGGTGGCGGGGCATACCAGCCTTTCCCTCAAGAGAAGCGATTAGGGCTGTTTCCTCACCGCAGACAAAGGCACCAGAGCCCTCGAACAGCCTGATGTCGAAGCTGAAGTCGCTCCCGAGGATACGCCGACCGAGCAGGTTGAGCTTCTTTGCCTGGCGGAGGGCAATTCGGACACGCTCAACCGCCAGTGGATACTCGGCACGGACATAGATATAGCCATTCCTGACACCGACAGCATAGGCGGTAATGATTAAGCCCTCGATTACTGAGTGAGGATCGCTTTCCAGAATAGCCCGGTCCATAAAGGCGCCGGGATCACCCTCATCGGCATTGCATATCGCATATTTGGGTCTGCCCGGGGTGTTGCGGCATATCTCCCATTTCTGCCCCGTAGAAAAGCCGGCACCGCCCCGCCCCTTCAAACCGGAATCTTTTATCTCCGTTATAATCTCCTCTGGTGACATCTGGAGTGCTTTTGACAGGGTTACATAGCCGCCGTTGGCGATGTAGTGATTAATATCGGTCGGGTCAATATGGCCGCAATTCCTCAGGACTATCTTTTTCTCGTAAGTGGCGCGTGGAAAGTCAGCAAAGCTGGGAACGAGGTCGTTTGCTTCCAAGGCACCAAGGACAAATTCGAGGCAGGGGTTGTCCCCGACTACGAATTCCTTTACCAGTCTTTCGGCAATCACCGGGTTGACATAACCGTAGCATATCGGTGGATAACCGGGTTTGCCGATGATGACCAGTGGTTCGGCGTAGCAGTGTCCCAGACAACCAGCTTCGAACACGGGACAGTCAACACCCTGCCTCTCCAGTTCGTCCCGGATTGCTTTAAGTACATCCAGGGCACCAGCCGCCCGGCCACAGGTAGCCGTGCCGACTACAATCACTGGTTGACCGCTATCAAACAGCTCCTGCCAGTGCGAATCAGCCTGAGATTTAATCTCTTCGAATAAAGAGGCGATGGTTGGTGATTCGTCAACCTTCATCGTACTGTTTTCTGTCCCTCCGCTCCGCGTTCGAGCTCAAATGCCAGCAGTATTCCATCGACCTTAGTAGGCTCGACCTTACCCTCGGGCTGATTGTCAACCACCGTCACCGGTGCCATGGTGCAGCAGCCGACGCAGGCTACGGTATCGAGGTCGAACTCACGGTCGGGGGTTGTTTCTCCCTGATTGATATCCAGCCGTCTTTTCCAGGCGTCCAGAGTGATATAGCCACCCTTCATGTGACAGGCTGTACCGAGGCAGACTCGGATTGAGTGCTTACCCGGCGGGTTAAGCCGGAACTGGTTATAGAAGGTGACTACCCCATAAACGTCTATCTCCGGTATGCCGAGATGGGTAGCAATCTCCATCATAGCCTCGCGGGGAAGGTAACCCAGTCTGGCCTGGACCTTCTGTAGGATGGGGATAAGGTTCTCCCGTTTCCGCCCGAAGCTCTTCAGAATCTTCAGGGTTTCCTGACGATCCCTAGCTTCTTTCTCGGCCGAAACTTCTTCACCCGTATTGTTCTGTGTTACTGTTTTTGCTTTAGGATTCATATCCCTCTGATTAATGAACTGGTCGCTGGCAAAGCTCGGCGACCAGGATATTCAAGGCCAGCTCCGGTTCGTATTTACCGGTCTTAATAGCAAGGTCTGTCTCTAGTAGTTGCTGGTATACTTGCTTGAGCCGTGGCAGGGAATAACGCCTGGCCTGTTCCAGTGTCTTACGGGCAACAAACTCCGAGGTCAGGTTAAGGCGATTACGAAGTTCGTTGGGGGACATCCGGGCTGTCTGGATATCCTTGGTGCGGACAATCAACCGGAGCTGTCGTGCAAGCATTACCATAAGGTAAGAAGAACTGGCTCCTTGCTGTAATAGCTCTTGGAGTAACTGTTCGGCCACCTTGATTCTGGACTCGACGATGGCGTCTACCATGGCGAAGACACTGGTCTGCTGGGTATAGCCAACAACCTGCTTGATGTCTTCTTCTTCGATGTGTCTGCCTGAAGTGAACAGGAGCAGCTTGTCGATTTCGCTAGACATAACCCATAGATTGCTCCCGACAAGTCTAGCCAATAACTCAACGGCCTGGGGTGTGATACTCCCGTCTTCCTCTTTAACACGACCCTGGACCCACTGCTTCAATTTACCGTCACGCAGGAGGGGAAACGAATGCACCTTGGCCTTATTGGAGAGTGTACGAAAGAGGGGATTAGTGCCTTTAATTTCATCTTCCACCAGTACCAGTATCGTGCTGTCCGGGACAGTGTTGATGTAGCTAGCCAGTGCTTCGTAACCATCCGGTTGAATGCTGGTCTTCCTACCCCTTCCCTGACGCCCCTGTCTCCCTGGTGGTTGAAAGCGTTGCAGTAGTCCCTTGACGATGACGAGACGCTTTTCTGCAAGAAAAGGGGCGGCCTCACAGACACTCCTCAACTGGTCTATGGTAACCTGTTGGCCTTCGAGGACGGTCGTGTTGACTGCCAGCGCCTCCGGGTCACCGATACTGCCTTTGAGCTTCTCCAGAGACTGGCCGAGCGAGTAATCATCCGGACCTGTGAGTATATACAGCAAATTCCGCTTCCTGGTTATGTAGGGATAATGCCGTGTTTCCTAGTGGGCCTTTCCTCCACTTTACCCATCGCCATCTCCAGAGCGGCTATCAGCCTCGGGCGTGTTTCCGCCGGGTCAATCACGTCGTCGATGTGCAGGTGCTCGGCGGCACGGTATGGATTGGCAAATTCCTCCCGGTATTCTGTTATCTTGGTCTGGAGTAGCTCTTCTGGGTTTTCGGCTGCTTCCAGTTCCCTGCGGAAGATAATAGGAGCGGCCCCCTCAGCGTCCATCACAGCCAGTACTGTGGATGGCCAGCAGAATACAGCATCCGCTCCTAGGTCTTTGCTGCACATCCCGAGGTATGAACCTCCGATACCTTTCCTGATGGTGAGGGTGAGTTTCGGCACGGTGGCCTCTGAGTAAGCAAAGAGCATCTTGGCCCCGTGCCGTATAATTCCGCCCCATTCCTGGTCGGTTCCGGGTAGGTATCCGGGAACATCCACCAGGTTAATCACGGGAATGTTGAAGGCATCGCAGAACCGGATAAAGCGGGACGCTTTGTCGCTGGCGTCGATATCTAGAGAGCCTGCCTTGGACATCGGCTGGTTGGCGATAATACCTACCGAATAGCCGTTCAGGCGGGAAAAACAGGTGACAATGTTGGTGGCAAACATGGGGAAGAGTTCAAAGTAGTTGCTCTGCCCGTCACGCTGGTCGAAGACTCTTTCTATAATTTTGCGGATGTCGTAGGGTCGTCGCAGGTTGTCGGGAACAATATCGAAAAGCTGCGGGTCGGTCCGTTCTGGGGCATCTCCCCAGTCGACCCGGGGAGGTTGCTCCCGGTTGCTCGACGGCAGGTAGCTGAGGAGTTCCCTGATGCTCTGGAAGCACTCTTCTTCGCTGTTCTCCGAGCGGCAGACAACTCCGGCCTTGCGCTGGGCGACTACGGCACCACCGAGCTCCTCTTCGCCGATATCCTGACCGATAGCCGCCTTGACCACTCTCGGACCGGTAATGAAGGCAAAGCTGATACCCTTGACCATAAAGATGAAGTCCATCAATGCCGGAGAGTAAACCCCTCCTCCAGCGGTAGGACCGAGGATGGCGCATATCTGGGGGACCACCCCGGAGGCAAGGGTGTTTCTGCGGAAGAGCTGTCCATACCCTGACAGTGAGTCAACACCGTCTTGGATTCTGGCGCCACCGGAGTCGTTAAGGGCAATTACGGGATAACCTGTCCTCATGGCACTGTCCATTAGCTCGCATATCTTCCGCCCCTGCATCTCGGACATAGTGCCGCCCATGCTGGTGAAATCCTGAGCGTAGATATATACCCGTCGCCCATTTATCTTTCCGGAGCCGGTGATGACCGCATCGGCAGGTACCTCTCCATAGGATGACGCCCCCCGGCTCTTGGCAAACATTCCGGTTTCACGAAAGCTGCTCTCGTCGAGCAGCATGTCGATTCGTTGACGTGCCGTCAGCTTGCCTCTCTTGTTTTGAGCCGCGACACGGTCACTGCCACCCATCTCCTTCAGCTTCTCGCGGTGTTCCTGAAGCTCGGCTAGCTGTCTTTCTTTGACCTGATTATCATCATTCATTCGGCGCTCCACCTTCGTTTTCGACATCCTCTCTGCCCCAGCCCTGCATCATTTGCTTGATACGCTGGGCAAGCTCGGGGCTAGAACGCAGGCGGTTGATGAATATGGGACAGCCCTCTAGGATCGAATTCTGAGCAGCTGTGGCCATGCTGGCCAGGAGGCTCTGGATGCCGCTCATATCCTGGTCGGTTGGTAATCCCATACCCGTCGTAGATGATTCAAGCTGACGGCGCATGTCTTCCACTGTCAGCCTCATAGGTGTCGCGCAGGACTTATACCACGGACATGTCTTGCATTGTGCTATCCCGTGTGCCTCGTCAAGAATATCACTCATACCCCATCCTCCTCTGTGTCGACATGCTGCAGTTGGCTCTGTGTTACTTTCTCTGCCATCCCAACGGCGGCACCCTGTAATGCTAATTGATTTGAAACGGAATATCAAGTCAAGAGGTGGCTGGTTTTGGGTTCTGTTGTATTGGTTCTGGCTGAGTTGTAGAATGTCACCATCTGTATAAAGGAGCGACAGATGGAAGTGCTATTCATTGTCGGCATGATTATAAGGGTTGTTATACAACTGGTTATGAGTATATTTGGGAAAGTATTGGCAAGCCCGTGGCTAAGCTGGATAGAAAAGCGATTTTCTAAAGCTATTGTTACCTCAGATTTCAGGATAAATTTTGTGACAGAGGCAGACCCACCAAGACTGCAATTCATATTCGAGATTCACAATGGAGCTGTTTCAGCTGTTAATCTTAAGGAAATCGCAGTAAATCTATATAGTGCCGACGCCTATATTACTGGTATCGCAGGCTCGATATCCGATATTTCGCTTGTCAGTGTTCCCTCTACCAAAGTCGGTAAGGGCAAAGAAGTTGAAATAGTAATTGATATAGTGCCATCACTGGAGTTCTGGTTGCCACCGAGAACTACTTCGTTCTCTCTCCGCAAATCAAGCATTATAATATCGACATTTTGGGGGGATATTGCAAAACCCCTGGAGCCTGACCTAATACAGGATAATACCAGGGAATTCGAAAAGCAGATAGATGAGTATATTGCAAAGGTTAGAAGGAGTCTCTCTATACAGTAGATATAGACACAAGAAAGCCCTGGTTTCAGGTTTCCCGGGAGTAGCTGACTAGTTTCCAGGTGACGATTTCACAGACTACCGTGATATCCTCTGTTTCCAAGTAGTCTAGAATGTTAGCGTCAAAGAGCAGGTTCAACTGCGGGGATAATTCTTCATCACCGTGCCACAGTACCATGGTTATCGGAACGTGGCGGAAGGCGTTGATGACCACTGTGGTATCACCGATATCAGCCTGGTGTGCTCCCAGTCTCTCGGCGGCTTTGACCAGCAGCTCAGGCTCCCTGCCGAAGTACCTCGTCAACGGTTCCATCGTCCGCTTGGAGAATGTCGGGTAATAGACTATCCCACCGGGCAGGTCGCGGAATGTGATTAGATTATTGGTAGCGGCCGTGCCCTTGGCCAACGACAGATAGTGGAGTATCAGAATCTGTTCCCTGAGTGGCAGGTCAGTACCGTTGGTGGGTGTGACCTTGACCTCGGGGAAGGTGACCAGGTAAGGTTGATTAAGGTAATAGACAGTGGCTGTGGCGCCAGCGTCCTGCTTCCTGTACTCGCTGCCACTATGTCGGCATTGCTCCTCGACATCGAGTGAGGTCAGCCGCTCACGGACGATGGCGTAGGCAACATCCAGATTATAGACTGAGCGGTCTTTCTCAGCAGGCAACGCTTTACCTCCATTTTACCGGATGCATTAAGTCGGAATACCCTTTCAATAATTTATAGAGGCCGGCTCCCGGGTGCTTACCCGGTGTCCCGGCCTCCAGTAGTTTTTGCTATGCCTGGCTCTAGGTGCTATTACAGCTCAAGCCAGGAATGTGAATAGAGCGATTTACCGGTGAGGACGTTGACTGTCTTGGCGTACTTGGCCTCTTCGGGGTCCAGTGACTTGATATCAGGCTCCTCCCCATCCATCATTCGGTGGATCATGGCTACCCGCTCAGGTCTCTGGCCGCGGGCAATTGCGACTAGCTCGGCGTCAAAGGCATCGACTATTGCCGAGTGCAATCCGAACTTCATCAGCATCATCAGGTAGGTTTGGTTCAGATACGGCCTGAGTTTATCCGGTGTACCGTTAGAGACGTTGGAGAGCCCCACCGCAGACCCGGCACCGGGAGCAATATCCTGGAGCGTGCTCATGAACTCCAGACATGGCTTCACCTGGTTGGTATCGACATTGCTCGCCGGCGTAATGATGGGGTCGAACCAGATTGTCTCGTTAGGGATGCCCAACTCATTGGCGGCCATCATCAGTTCGGCGCAAATCATGCCTCGTTCATCCTCATCGCGCGGCATACCCTCTCTTCCCCAGAGCAGCCCGATGAAGTCGGCATCGTACTTGGTGACTAGCGGCAGCTCCTCTTCCATCCGCACTAAGGAGATGGAGTTAATCAGTGCCCGGCCCTTGTGTACCTTAAGCCCGGCCTCTATTGCAGCAACATTGGTGGTGTCCAAAGACAGGGGCAGGTCAACGACCTCCTGGACGGTCTTGACTATCCACTCCATTAATTCATCGCCACCCCTCCGGGCGGGGCCGATGTTCATATCAAGGTAGTCTACGCCGGCGGCAGCCGCAGCTTTGGCCATTTCCTGAATCGGTTCGGCGTTTCTCTCCTTCATGGCCGGTCCGATTGTATTGGATATTACGTTGATATTCTCACCGATTAGTTTCATTAATTCCCTCCTAAGGCGTCCATGATTTCAGGTAGGCAGGGATATGTGCTGCCTCTCTCGGTCCCACCATAATCTCCCAGTCTGGCAATTCCTCCTCCAGGCCCCCGCTTTCAGCAGCGGCATAACCCGGGATGACTAACTTGCGATGCTTGACCTTATCATCGATACCACTCTTCTTAACGAACGGTCCGATTAGGTCGGCGACGAATTTCCCGGCAGCCCAGGCAGTCATCACTGAGAGTCCCTCGGTATCCATTACCAGAAGATGGCTGGGTACCTTGCTGCCTTCGATTTCACCGGAGACGATGAAGTAAGTGAGTGAGAAGTTGGTGGTGATGAGCACCGGTGAGTTGTCATCGGGAGTACCAATGTCGTAGATACCCTGCTCGGTAGCCAGTGGACGCTGCGGGTCAGTGTAGATATTCAGTCGCTCCACCAGCAGCGGGAACAGGCTCTCCCCGTACAGGTCAGAGAGAACAATCACGCCGGCATACTTGGCGATAAAGGTAGCGGCAATCAGAGCTTCTTTTAATGGATTATCCGTCATCTCACCGGGGAAGGTTATCGTAGGAAAACCCAGGGGGCGGAACTTCGCCGCCAGGGCTGAGTTCCTAATGACAACCTCGTCCTCGAAGGCCTGGCGGACGGTTCTTGAGCCGGGGTCAATGACGATATCGTTCAGGCCAGCCTCTGTTAATTTCGTCGTCAGTTCCGCTGTCTCTTCCAGACTGGACGCTTTAACGCCTATCGGGCAGGAGTTTTCTTTTGCCAGGTTGGCGACGGCATCGAGGTTGTCTTTGGTAGCTCCGTAGAGCAGGGGGTTCTTGTCGGCGCACTCCTTCAGACCAACCGCCAGGACATCCGGATTAGTACTTATCAGGACTAACCCACCGTCACTGTTCTTGGCAACCTTACCCACCAGAGCAGCGAACTTGGCAGCGTCGTCACCCTGAACAGCTACCAGTTCGGGGCGGAGGTTAAGGCCGACCCGTTCGTAGCGGAGTTCCTTGAACCTCTGCAACCGACCGTCGACGTCAGCGTCAGACATGGTGTCACTGACGAGAACGGCCAGGGCCGGTGGGTTCTCAAAGCGTTTTTCGTGGCGGAACATCACAGTCTCGCCACCTACCTTCACAGCTGCATCGCCAGTCCCGATAGTGACCGACCTGATTGGAGGTGCCGCCGCCTCGGCCAGTTGTTCCGTTGCCTCATCTGAAACATGCGGACAGGCGCTGAGTTCTGCCTTTCCGGCAGCCAGGTTCATGGCGAAGGCAAGGCACGTGGGCACACCGCAATCGCCGCAATTTGTTTTCGGCAGTAGCTTGAATATCTGTATTCCAGTAAGTGCCATAGTCTACACTCCTTTCTTAGCCGATTATCGGGTCCATAGTGAGGGCAGGGTGTCCCTTCTCCTCGAGGAAGGGTAGTATCTCTTCCTCAGTTGTACCGATCGTTTCGTCGGCAATCATATCAGGCAGATTGGGCACGCCCATTTCCTCTGCCCTGGCCTTGAGCCGGTCGGCAATTTCCTCTTTCAGCATCTTGGGCATCCAGACCATCCGCAACAAGCCACCGTCACCAATGAGGAACTTCCTCTGGCAGATGTTGTATTTACCGTGACCGACAAAGCCGGGGGTGCTGATACCGCCACCGATTGTACCGGCCAGCGTGGTGAACTTCATGCCACAGGGTGTCATATCGGTAAACTCGCGGTTGACTGTCATCACACCGTTGCACATTGGCAAAATGGCGGCAATAGCCTCGCAGCAGCCGCAGGTGGTCATCGGGTCGTAAACGATGCTGTAGAAATTGTAGTGGTCTATCTTACCACGGGAAGCCTGAAGGACGAAATCGTTTACACCCTTCCATTGGCCGAGCTTGGTATCAAGTGTCTCACCCTTTTCTACGGGCTGGTTCGGTCCGGTTGGGTTAATCTCGAATGAGGCCTTGCAGTCCATCCAGTTGTATGAACCGCAGAGGCCAGTCCTTTCCGGACTTATGACACAGACGTGGCTGGGGGCAAATGACTGACACAGAGTGCAGGAGTAGTATGTTTCGGTGGTCTCGTCGGTCATGCCCTCGATTCGGGCATCTCGCTCAGCATATACTACCCGCGCTTTTTCAACTATCTCCTTTACCTTGTCTTCCTCGGTGTAGAGCTTCACCTGGAGTTTATCGAAGATTCGTCCGAAGTCCTGGTGGAGTTTAGCGTGGAGGAGGAGGCCGATGTGCTCCAGCTTGAAGCCTTTCTCGACAGCGCCCTTACCGACACGCAGCCAGGCAATATCCCGCTGCCCGATATGCATTGCACCCTGAGCATAGTTGATAAGATGGTGAATCTGGCGCTCGAGGATGGGCTCGTAGTCTTCCTCAAACTCCCTACCGGCGACCTCTACTACAATCGCCAGCGGTAGTTGAGAACCGGCCTCGACATCGGTTAGCTCCGGACCGATTACTTCTACCTTGCCGTCTTCGACCTCGTCCATACGTTTCGAGGTGACCCATTCCACCATAGCAGTGCGGCCGCCGCCGCACTCTAGGTAGATATCCTCACCGCGGACACGCTCACCTTCGAAGGCAGGGCCGTAGGCAACCGGTATTGGTACTTCAGCCATAGTGACCTTCAGTCCCCGTACCTCGATGGCTCGACCCACTATCTCGTCGTGAGGAATGTTGGAGACAACGTGCTCGTATGTGCAGATACCGGTGGGCAAGACCTCCGGAATCGGCGTATCGGCAATCACCGGGAAGCCCCAGTTAATCGCCCCGGCGGCATTGGCGTACCACTCGTCGGTAACGTAGCCAAGGGGCAGGGCGAAGGCGAAAACTCGGTCCTTGTTATATATCAGGATTTTCCTGAAATCACCGGGCTCAATGCCGCCAAAGGACATCGCTGCCCTGGTGGCAAAACCCATGGCAAATACGGTAGCACTGACATCCGGCCCGAATGAGACCAGCCGCGTACCCCAACCAATCTGGACGCCGGCCTCAATCAGCTGTTCGGAGAATCTCTCGCCGTTATACTCGGCTGCCATGAAGACATAGAGGTTCTTTTGCTGGAGTTCATGGGCAATGCTGGCGGCTATTTCTACGCTTGGTGCCGCACCGAGTATGGCAGCAAAACCAGGGGCTGTACCGTCAACGAACTCAACCCCGCGCTTTCTCATGATGATGTCATCAGCAGCACCCAACCAGATGTTATCGTCGGTGACATCTTCTCCCAGCACGTAGAAGTTGGGGTCTTCCAGGTATCTTATCGCTTCAATGCACTCCTCGGCGAAGAAGGTTGCCATTCCGGCATCAAGTGCGGGCCCCAGGTAGGGTAAGGGGTGCACCTCTTTTACCGGTGGCGGCATCATAAGTCGGCATCTTTTTAATACGGGCTCCATGTCACCCAGCTTCTCTACCTTGGCACCTAGCATTCCATATATGATAGGTAGGAAATAGGCGGTGTTGGGAAAGCCAACCGGCTCGTTGGCACCCCACTTGCCCATCGCTTCCTGCCACTTCTTTTCGGCATTATCAACTATTTTGTGGGCCCCTCTGATGGCTGCCGAGGCAATTATTTTAGACATTCGTCGGACCTCCCTTATCTATCCTTACTCGACACAGGTACTTAGGATATCTCACGTCTCATCTCCATATCGTAGAGTACCCGTTCTCTTGCTTTGTCAATGCCCAGAGCCTTGCGTTTCTTGTCAATCTGAGCAATCATCTTCTCAGCCATTTTAATTGGGTCTGGTTCGAAGTCCCACATACCGCCGTACAGTTCTTCCATACCCTTGAAGAGGAAATTGGTCACTTCTTTGTTACCAGTGGTGGGCCAGGCGGCGCCGAATAAGGTGTATACGCCGGAGCTGACAAAGTACTGACCGATAGCTATCGCTTTCTCGCTCATCCATTCCGGGGCAGCCCCTACAGCGGGCAGGTCACAGATATCATCACCCAGGCCGCCGTCCTTGACCATGGCGGTGGCGGCTATCAGGATGCGAGCGTTATCAACGCAGGCACCGAGGTGCAGTACCGGCGGAATACCGACGGTTTCGCATACTTCAGCCAGTCCTGCCCCGGCAAATTCCGCAGCGGCTTCCGGTACCATCAGGCCAGCCTTGGCACAGGCCATGGCACTGCAGCCTGTCTGGATGACGAGAACATCGTTCTTGATCAGTTCCTTGACCAGGGTGACATGAACATCGTCATGTGTTACCCGTGCATTGTTGCAGCCGACCACACCGGCAACCCCGCGGATACGTCCATTGATAATGTTGTCGTTCAATGGCCGGTATGAGGCGCGGAAGAGACCACCAAGCAGGTAGTTGATTGTCTCGTGGCTAAATCCGGCGATGAGGTCACTCTTCTCATCAGGGATATGGACATTATCGCCCCGGTTGGGGAAGTTATCAATAGCGGCTCTGACTATTGCCTTGGCAGATTCGAGAGCGTTATGTTCATCAAACTCCATGTGAGTTGTGCCTTCGATATGTGCCCTGGCATCGGTGGTAATGAGCTTGGTGTGGTAGCACTGGGCTACGTCTGCCAGCCCCTGCATAATACATTGTACGTCTACTACCATGGCATCCAGTGCCCCAGTGACTATTGCCAGCTCTTGCTGGAGGAAGTTACCGGCGATGGGGACACCGTGGCGCATCAATATCTCATTAGCCGTGCAGCACATGCCGGCCAGGTTTATTCCCTTGGCCCCTTTGGACTTGGCGTATTTAACCAGCTCGGGGTCTTGGGCCACGACGGCCAGCATTTCCGCCAGTTGGGGCTCGTGGCCGTGGATGATGAGGTTTACTTCGTCGTCTTTGAGCACCCCGAGGTTAATCTGGCTGTACACCGGTGACGGGTTGCCGAAGAGGACATCCTGGAGTTCGGTGGCAATCATGCTGCCCCCCCAGCCGTCGGCCAGGGCAGTCCTCGCCCCCTGGTGGAGCAGGTTCTGGTAGTCTTGGTCAACCCCCATGTGGGTGCGGTGCATT
>CP070842.1:291396-326778 GCA_020342155.1 Dehalococcoidales bacterium | reverse complement strand
GTTTTCCAAAAGCCATTTTCTGAACTCTTCTCTATCATTAAAAAGAATCTGCTCATCCATGACATTCCTCTTATCACTCTATTTCAAAGGTCTTCGATAACAATTCGCCTGAACGCCGCATCTGTGGCAGTGCCGACGAAGAAGCCAGGACACCCTTCTTTAAGGTAGTAAGTGATTTTCTTCGTGAACACAGGCTGGTTTTCTACATACACAGTAAACTCGTCGTCCACTACATCTACGCATGCCTGAAACCAGGAGTTGATGGGAATGTGCGGGTCACCTTTTTTCTGACTCGCATAGGCCTCTGTCCACCACGGCACAACGCCGTGAGCCACCGGCACATAAGCAACGGTATTGCCAGTCTCCGCATTGGGCATAAACCATACAATTTCGTAGTTCAATACGTCTTGGGCCCGTATAGCGAATCCGAACCACCCCCCGTTTTGGGGAGAGCGATGATATTTGAGAAAGCGCATCTCTGCCTGCATTCTATAGTTATGCCTGGTCTCGCCAATCAAGGCCACTTTACCAACGTGGTCCTCATCCAGATATGCCTCTGTGCCCGTCTTTTTAGTTGTTGGGGTGTTACCTAAAACCTGAAGGACAGGTCCGTTTTCTAAGTCGCTTATCTGCCATAGTGGCGAGTTTGTTTCCAGAGCTATTGTGCGAGGGTCAATGGTCTTACCCATAATCAATTCTGTCCTTCCGAATAGTGAATTTGGATTAGATTATACTCTATTTTCGTGGTAACCTCACCCCCTCATTCCCCCTCTCCTTAAAAGGAGAGGGGGAAGAAAAAAGAAAAGAGAGGGCTGGTGCCCTCTCTTAGACTCTTCCCTGCCTTATGTCAATCTCCCTACCCCTTCCCCTCTTTCTTGGCTCTCTTGGCCTCGGCTTTGGCTCGTTTTTTGTCTACCTTAGCCTGGGCAGCGAGAGCTACATCGGAGGGGGATGACGGCGCGGAGGAAGGGGCTTCGGGGGGTGGGGGTTCTGGTTTCTTGCGGCTTATCTTATCAATTATCATCATCGCCAGATGCCGTCCGAAGTACCCGACGAAACCTGCGGCAAGAGCTATACCAATCCATTTAAGGACCTCTAGTGCTGTGTCCACCGTACCATTAACCTCTTCGCTGTTTCCCCAGCATTATATCATCCGGCCCGTTTCAATACATCCACCAGCACGTCACGCCACGCCCTGCCCAGTCTTCTCCGGTTTAGGCCAAGCTGGTTATGGCCCACCCTGATGCCATCACGCAGTACCGGCTGGAGTTTCTGCCTGTCGAAGCGCAGGCCTTCCACCAGCCGCAGCACTATCTCCCCGTGCTCGGTGGTGACGGACTCAACATACGCCCGGGCTGCCAGTAACTTGACCCTGGCAGCATAGAGCAAGTTCTCCACCTCTAGCGGCAGCAGCCCGAACCTGTCTTTGAAGTCGGCCGCCATGTTGTCAACCTGCTCGGGCCTGTCCAGCCTGACAATATCCTGGTAGAGGTCGAGCCGCGTGAGCAGGTCAGATACGTATTCCTCAGGGATGAAAGCAGGGAGGGGCAGGTCTATCGTCGGTGTGGGCAAATTCGAAGGCACCAGTTCGGCCTCGGGGATTCCGGCCTGCTTCGCCTTGATTTTCTCGACAGCCGACGATAATAACTGGGTATATAAATGGAAGCCGACGGCCGTGATGTGGCCACTCTGCCTCGTACCGAGCAACGTCCCCGCACCCCTTATTTCCAGGTCTTTCATGGCGATACCGAAACCGGCCCCGAGCTCGGTGGCCTCATATATCGTGCGCAGGCGCTTCTCCGCTACCAGACTCAGGTTCTGCCCCTTGTCGAAGAGGAAATAGGCATAGGCCGTCCTAGCACCGCGTCCCACCCGACCCCGGAGCTGGTAGAGCTGGGTCAGGCCGAACTTATCAGCGCGGTTAACAATCAGGGTATTTACGTTCGGCATGTCCAGTCCCGACTCGATAATGGTGGTGCAGAGCAGGATATCGCTCTCACCGTTGATGAAGTCGGTGGTCACCTGCTCAAGCTCATGCTCCGGCATCTGGCCATGGGCAATGGCTATCCGGGCCTCGGGTACGACCTCCTCCAGCTTGCTGGCAACAATGGGGATGGACTGGACACGGTTATGCACGAAAAACACCTGGCCATTTCGTTCCAGCTCGCGCAGTACCGCCTCACGAACTAGGCGCTCATCATACTCAGCCACGTAGGTCTTTATAGGCAGGCGTTCCTCGGGCGGGGTCTCCATCGTACTCATGTCCCTCACCCCGGTCAGGGCCATGTGGAGCGTCCGGGGGATGGGAGTGGCGCTCAGGGTGAGTACGTCCACCTCCTGCCGCATCTGCTTCAGATACTCCTTATGGGTGACGCCGAAGCGCTGTTCCTCGTCAATAATCAATAGCCCCAGGTCTTTGAACTGGATGTCCTTCTGGATAAGGCGGTGTGTCCCGATGCAGATGTCCACCCGGCCACTGGCCAGCCCGTCGACAATGACCTGCTGTTCGCGAGGAGAGCGGAACCGACTCAGCACCTCGACCACTGCCGGAAAGGCCTCAAGGCGCTCCTTGAAAGTGGAATAGTGCTGCTGGGCGAGCACGGTCGTCGGCACCAGTACCGCCACCTGCTTACCATCGAGTACTGCCTTAAAGGCGGCCCGGAGGGCTACCTCGGTCTTGCCATAACCGACATCGCCACAGACGAGCCGATCCATCGGCTTGCCCTGCTCCATATCGCCTTTAACATGCTTCTGTACCTCCACCTGGTCCGGCGTTTCTACATACGGGAAGGAGGCCTCAAGCTCTCGCTGCCAGAGCGTATCCGGCGAGAAGGTATAACCGGGCACGACATCCCGGGCGGCGTAGAGCGTCAGGAGTTCCTCGGCCATCGCCTCCACTGACTCCTTGACCTTCTGTTTCGTCCGCGTCCATTCCTGGGTGCCAAGTCGACTCAGCACTGGGACATGGTCACCCCGGCCACCGACATAGCGAGTAACCCGGTCAATCTGATCGGAAGGGACATAGAGCCGGTCACCAGCGGCATACCGCAGCACCAGGAACTCCTTCTCGCCATGCTCGGTACGTATCATCCGAAAGCCAGCAAAGCCGGCAATGCCGTGCTCAATATGCACCACGTAGTCACCTGGTTTTATGTCAATAGCGAGCCTCTGACGTGGCACAGGCCGTTTTTTCAGCAACCGCTGCTGCTTGATAAAACCAAAGATTTCACTATCGGTAAACAGAACAGTCCTGTTGTCCATCAACCACCCACCAGCGAGGAGTCCCTGGACCAGAATCAACGAGCCCGGCGGGGGTGGTTGCCTGACCTCGGTTAGGGGTGTGGCAATAATGTCCTCCTCCTCAAGCAGTTCCGAGAGCCGGCTGGCCTGATGACTGACCAGGACGAGGCGTTGCTTCTGGGCTAGCATCTGTTTGACCCGGTCGATAAAGGCCGGCAGTTGCCCGGCATAGCTCGGGGCTGGGGCAAAGTCCAACCGGTGGTACTCCTTACCATCAGGAGGACCCCAGGCAGTAACCACTAGGCGCTGCCGGTTTTCCACTCCTCCCCTCATTTCCTCCCAGGTGAAGTGTGGCTTCGGGAAACCAGCGGGCAACTCTCCCCGCTCAAACTTCGCGGTACGCAGCTCTTCCGATTTATCATTGAAATCAGCCACTGCCGGCTCTATACCTCGCGGCTCGTCGAGCACAAGGAGGGCATCTTCGGGCAGGTAGTCCAGCAGACTGTCCCTGTTAAACAGCGGGGCATAGAACTGGAAGTTGACCGGCCGTTGCTTCTCCACAAGCATCGCCAGGTCTTTCTCATATTGCTCCCTGACTTCTTCACTACAACCGCTCAGGTCAAGACTGCCGAGTAAAGCTTGTAGTTCCGACTGACTGCTCAGCCATGGTGTCAACAGTTCTGTTGCTGGGCCAATGGTGATTGAAGGTACATCTGTATGGGAGCGCTGACTGGCGGGGTCAAAGAGACGGATACTTTCTATAGTGTTGCCAAAGAACTCAAGCCTGGCTGGCAGGTCGGCGGTTGGCGGGTAGATATCGACAATACCACCGCGGCGACCGGCTGTGCCCGGTACATCGACGATACTCTCTACCCGATAGCCCATCGATTGCCACCGCTGCAGTAATCGGATTGGTTCCACGTCCATCCCCACCTTCACCGTGTGGAAACCGCCAGCGAAATCATCCCGTGAGGGCGTTTTCTGTATAAAGGCCGGTGCCGAAACAACTACCAGTGGCGGTTGAATTTCAGGTTTTTCATTGTCTGGGCCAACTAACGCTGCAAGTACCTGCAACCTCTCCTGCTCCGACGGCGTATCCGAGGTGACACGCTCGTAAGGCAGAGCATCCGGTTCAGGAAAGAGCCTGACTTCCTCGGAGGCGCACCAGGTCATTAGCTGGTCGTACAGCTTCCGACCATTCTCCGGTTGTGCCGTCACCATTACTAGCGGACGGCGTAGCCTATGGTACAGAGCAGCAACAAAAAATGGTTTGGCAGCTTCAAGTACTGTTACTCGTGTGCTGCCCTCAGCCTGCTCTAGCTCTTCAGCGAGCCGCTGATAAGCAGGTATATCATCAATGAGCTGTAATAACTGGCTCAGGTCCAGAATATCCAATCTACTCACCACATGCCTTTAGGGCTAGCCGAGACGAACTAGCCCTTGATACAGAGATTTTAACACGGTGAGTGGCAAGCAGCAACCAAGTGTGTCTGTTCGCCTCACCCTCTATTTGTCGGTGTTGGCCCCATCCCCTTAGTCCCCTTCCCCAGAGGGGAAGGGGAAATAATAAGAAAGAGGGGCTGCGCCCCTCTTGTACACCCCTATATTGCTCGAAATAAAAGCAATCTACAGTTATATCATACCGCTCATAGTTACTGGCCAAGCTTTTGATAGAATAATGCGGCACTCTCTGAGGTGGGAATGACCACTGCTTGACGACTGCTCTCCCACCGTTTTGGGGAGTCCAGAGGGATGGAACCCCTCTTGGCAGGGGATACCAAGGGGGTGTCGCCCTTGATTCTTCTCCTCCAATAAGGAAGAGGAGGACTTAATAAGGCTATGTCCCTCTTTTCGGGAGCAATGTCACAGCCAACGCCAGCGACAGCACCATAATAACCGGCGAGAGCATCAGGCCAACCTGCACTCCCAACAACTCAGCAACCCATCCCATTACCGGAGCGCCGATGGCTACCCCGGCGGTGAGTAAAGCATGGAAGATGCCGGTGGCAATACCGCGCTCCTCGGGTCGACTATGGTCGGCGACCAGTGCAGAAATCGAAGGGAATATTAGCCCATAGGCAAGGCCATAGAGTGCCATTACTACCGCAAGTAGCGGGAATCCCTCCGGCATGGGCAATATTACCAACGAAGCAATGCCTAGACATAGACCAGTGACTATCGGCAACAACCTTCCTCTTCTATCAGACAATGCTCCGCTGGGGAACTGGACTATAATAAACGCCACGGAAAAAACGGTCAGCAACATGCCCACGTGAAAGGCATCCATCCCCAGACTGTCGACAACGTATCTTGGTAATAAAGTAACAACCCCCCCGAAGCCGAAGTACTGGGCGAATATCGAGCCGTAAGCAACTACCAACCCCCTCCTTTTCATCAGGGTTTTCACTGCGCTGAGGCTCCCGCTGGATATCACCCCAGATACCTGAGCTTTTCCCTTTACCGCAGGTAGCCAAAAGCTGATGCCGGCACCAGCCATCAGCATTGCCGCTCCAAAGAAAAATAGCCAGTCATGGCCCAGCCGCGAGTACAATACCCCACTAATCCCAAACCCGACCAGGTTGGCGGCCGCAATCGCCATGCCATAGATACCCATTGCCCTGCCCTCTCGCTCCACGGCAGAATAGCTGGTAATCGCCGACATCGTGGCGGGACCGACCACCGCCCCCGTGAGACCATGAAAGACCCTCACCAGCGCCAGGTGCAGGGGCAGGCGGCATAGCGTGTATAAACCCATCGCCAGGGCATCACCGAGCAGGCCGAGGATTAAGAGGACCTTGTGTCCCATCTGGTCAATCAGTCGGCCAAAGAATATGTTGGCCGGGGTATTGACTATCGAGTAGAGACCGATAATAAGCCCCGTAATCCCGATACCGGCACCAAGCTCCTCAGCATAGAGGGCCATTATCGGGACGAGCAGGGTGGTATCGAGGAAGCCAGTGAAAGTAACGGCGGAAAGGATAGGCAACATCCGGCGGGGCGGGGACTGTTCTGTCGTGTCCATAGCACTCCAATGGTAGCAAGAACACTTTTCATATTCAAACCTCCACTATCCGTTATGTTATAATGAGACAACTTCGCGGAGGTTACTGCTCGTGACCAAGAAAAAATCAGACTTAACTTACAAACGAATCGTGGCCAAATTCGGTACCGGTCTGATTACTGGAGGTACCAGTCACCTTGACCAGACGGTAATGGCAGGGCTGGTCGAGCAGATAGCCCGGCTTCACCAGCAGGGCGTTGAGTTGCTGGTGGTCTCTTCGGGGGCCATCGCTGCCGGACGTGAGAAACTGGGCCTGACCAGAAAGATACGTGGCATTCCCTTCCGGCAGGTCATGGCCTCGGTAGGGCAGAGTCTACTGATGAACATCTACGAGCAATTGTTCGGTGAGCACAGTATTCACGTGGCACAGGCGCTACTGACCAAGAATGACCTTGCCGACCGCGCCGGCTATCTGAATACCCGCAACACCCTGCTGGCTCTTTTGGAACTCGGCGTTGTCCCGATTGTGAATGAAAACGACGTCGTCGCCGTCGATGAGATACAGGAGGCCAGGGCCAAGTTCGGCGATAACGATAACCTCTCCGCTATGGTGGCTAACCTGATCGATGCCGACCTTCTGCTGCTCCTGGGTGACACTGGCGGACTTTACACCGCCGACCCGCGTCACCATGCTGACGCGCGCCTTATCCCCCAGGTCGACCGGATTAACCGGCAGATTGAAAAGGTGGCCTCAGGTACTGTCAGTGAGTCCGGCACCGGCGGCGGGATAACCAAGATTCAGGCTGCCAGGCTGGCGACCACCTCCGGCGTCCTCATGATAATCGCCGACGGCCGGGAGCCTGATGTCATTGTGCGGCTAGCCGCCGGCGAGGCTATCGGTACCCGCTTTCTGCCGGTGACCACCAAGCTGGAGAGCCGTGAGCGCTGGATGTTGAGCGGGCTTTCCACCAGGGGAAAGCTGGTGGTGGACGCCGGAGCGGCTAACGCGTTGAGAAAGCAGAACCGCAGCCTGCTTGCCGCCGGCATCGAGAAGACCGAAGGCCGTTTCCGGCGGGGCGACATCGTTGAAATCCATGACCCCGATGGGATCCGTATTGGCTGCGGCATCACCAACTACAGCTCAGCCGACATCGACATCCTCAAGGGGGCACACTCCGGTAAGATTGTCGAGCTACTCGGCTACGACTACGGCTCCGAGATAGTCCACCGGAATAACCTGGTGGT
The DNA here is from genome assembly GCA_020342155.1 of Dehalococcoidales bacterium. Lineage (GTDB taxonomy): Bacteria > Chloroflexota > Dehalococcoidia > Dehalococcoidales > Fen-1064 > W589. The sequence goes on along the minus strand of CP070842.1, from coordinate 319,292 downwards.
TTTATAGAGACAACCCGTCCCGCTCATCCCCTACTCAGGCAGAATTATATAATTAACAACAAGAGATAATTACTGTACTCCAACCAGGGGTGGTGGGATTTAATTTCAATCATCTCGAAAGGAGGGTAAACATAATGGAGTGGGCTGATGTTACAGACTGGTTGCTGGATCCTGGAGTACGTATTCTCATCATATTAATTATTGGGGGCGTACTCTGGTTCATCCTGAGGCGGGTACTGAGACCAATTGTAAGCCGTACCATGGTCAGGACCAAGGGAGAAAGCCGCAGAGGGATCGAGAAGCAGACAGATACCCTCACCGGCGTTTTCACCGGAATAGCTCGTATCGGCGTCCTGATAATCGTGTTGTTGCTAATACTGACTGAGCTGGGCGTCAACATCGGCCCGATACTGGCCGGTTTTGGCGTTGCTGGTATCGCCGTCGGCTTTGGCGCGCAGTACCTGATACGGGACCTTATCGCTGGCGTCTTCGTTATCATGGAAAACCAGTACCGTGTTGGTGATGTCGCCAGTGTGGCTGGTATCACCGCCCTGGTGGAAGACATTACTCTGAGGAAGACGGTAATGCGTGATTTGGATGGAGTGGTGCACCATGTCCCCAATGGAGAAATCAGGACAGCCAGCAATTACACCAGGCACTTCTCCCGGGTCAATATCGATTTTCCGGTAGCTTACGGCACCAACCTAGACCGCGCTATCGAAGTAATGAACCGGGTGGGTATGGAACTGGCTGAAGACGAGAACTGGAAGGACATAATGATAACGCCACCTCAGGTATTGAGAGTGAACAATCTGGGAGACTCGGGGATAGACATCAAAATGCTGGGTGAGGTTAAGCCCAGCGAACAATGGCGAACCATGGGAGAGCTGAGACTCCGTATGAAGAAGGCGTTTGACAGCGAGGGCATCGAGATACCCTGGCCACACACCAAGGTCTATTTCGGTAACTCCCCGGATAACCCTGAGGCTTCCTAGAACACTCGAACTATCCGGGGAGTCGAAGAGGGGTATAGTCCCTATTATGTGAAATCTCTCCCCTTCCCCTTACTGAAGGGGAAGGGGACCAAGGGGATGGGGTTACCTCGAAAAATAAGATATAATAAAATATCACCTCTTAACATTTTAGGAGTAACAGTAGTATGGAGAAAGCAACCGAAGAGCTGCGGGCTAAAGGCAAAGCCGCCAGGGAGGCCTCGCGACGACTGGCCTACCTTTCAACTGAAATAAAGAACCAGGCGTTACACAATATCGCCGACGATCTACTAACTAAAAAAGATGAGATACTGGCTGCCAACCAGAAGGACTGCCAGGAAGCTAAGGCATCCGGTATGGACGCTGCCATGCTCGACCGCCTCATGCTCGATAAAAGCCGTCTGGAAAGCATCGCTCAGGATGTGCGGACAGTGGCGGCATTACCCGACCCGGTCGGTGAGGTATTTGACATGCGCACCCTGCCCAACGGACTGCTGATTGGACGGAAACGGGTGCCTCTGGGTGTTATCGGCACCATGTACGAAAGCCGACCCAACGTCACCATCGATATCTCCGTCCTTTGCCTGAAATCCGGTAATGCTGTCGTGCTTCGTGGCGGCAAGGAGGCCATCAATTCGAACCTTGCACTGGCCGGGTTAGTGCAGGCTGCTATTGCCCGGGCTGGAATGCCAGAGGGTGCGGTACAGTTCGTCGACAATACCGACCGCAGCCTGGTCAGCCATCTGCTCAAGATGAGCGACTACATTGACCTGTTTATCCCCCGTGGTGGAGCCGAACTGATTATATTTGTCAGAGAAAACGCTGCTATGCCGGTTGTCGGTGCCGGTGTCAGCGTCTGCCATACCTATGTTGACCGGAGTGCCGATGTGGCCAAAGCAGTGGCTATTACCTTCAATGCCAAGGTACAGCGTCCTTCAGTGTGCAACGCCCTGGATACCCTGCTGATTCACACTAATATCGCCCAGAACTGCCTGCCCCGGATAGCGGCCGAGTGGTCCAAGGCAGGAGTAGAGATGCACTGCGATGAGCGGGCACTGACTATCCTGAAAGCAGATTCTACCCTGAAACTGGTACCGGCTACAAAAAAAGACTGGGGCAAGGAGTTTCTGGCACTGGTAGCGGCGGTCAGAGTAGTGGATTCCCTGGATGAAGCCCTGGAGCATATCGAGCGCTACGGCTCAGGAGCAGATGAGGCTATTGTCACCGAGGACTATAGTGCCGCCATGCGCTTCCTTAATGAAGTAGACGCCGGCTGTGTCTATGTAAACGCCAGCACACGTTTCACCGATGGGGGGCAATTCGGGTTGGGGGCTGAGGTTGCTATCAGTACCCAGAAGATGCACGCCCGTGGCCCATTGGGCTTAAGGGAACTGACCAGCTACAAGTGGATTGTCTTCGGAGACGGACACGTCCGACCCTGAGGTCTGCCTGTTATCGCCGCGCGGCGTCCAGGACTTCCTGCTGGGTCTGAAACAGCTCCTTGATACCCTTCTCTGCCAGTTCCAGCAAGAAATCCATTGTCTCCCTGGTGAACGGCCGGCCCTCGGCAGTACCTTGAACCTCAACGAACTCGCCCTTGCTGGTCATCACCACGTTGAAATCAACCTCGGCGCTGGCGTCTTCATCATAACACAGGTCCAGAAGGCGTCGATCGTGCGTCACACCAACGCTGATGGCGGCTACGGCACAATCGAGCGGTAGTGATGAAATCACCCCCATACTGACCGCGGTCTCCAGCGCCTGGTGCAAAGCGATATATCCGCCCGTAACAGCAGCAGTCCGGGTACCACCATCGGCCTGAAGCACATCACAGTCCAGTATCAGGGTCCGCTCTCCCAGCGCCACCAGGTCAACCACCGCCCGCATTGAACGCCCGATGAAACGCTGTATCTCCTGACTCCGTCCGGCAACCCGGCCAGCGGATGCCTCACGAACGGAGCGGGTCAGTGTTGCTCGCGGCAGCATCGAGTATTCGGCCGTGACCCAGCCGGTGCCTGAACTCTTGAGAAAGGGTGGTACTCTGTCTTCGATAGTGACAGAACAGAGCACGCGGGTCCGTCCCAGCTCTATCAGCGCCGAACCTTCGGCAAAGCTCTGGTATCCTGGTGTAATACGTATCGGTCGTAGCTCATCATAAGCACGACCATCAGCCCTCTTCACACGACTCTTCCCTTCTAGCCTTCAATCTCTGCCAAAGTATAACACCCATGTTTGTTCATGACAATCGAGACTTAACAGCCGCATCAAGCAGCAGCTGATAGCCCGGTTCAAGAAGAAGTCTTCTGGCCTCATTAATAGTGTGAAGAATAACCTCGATTACATATGTGTCAGGTATTCGAGATTCAGGAATATGCTTATCTGCCTCAGCAGTATAAATCATCCACAGGAAATCGGGATACGGATAGGCATAGTCAGCAGGTCTGGGAGCTAAATGATGGAAGTGTACAAATCCCAGTGGGGACACACGATTAAGCGTCCATCCTGTCTCTTCCAGCACTTCCCTGCGAAGCGTTTCTTCCGGGGTCTCTTCTCCCTCTCTCCTTCCGCCAGGTACTATGTAAAAGTGATTTTCGGCCTCCCGTACAACAATCACCGAATCCTGCCGAAATACTATAGCACGTACTGAACTCACATATCGCAATGGCGGTAATTCTATACCAAGATAGTATGTCATATGAAGAGATAGTGTATCACCCCACGTCACTGATTCTTCAGCGAGACGCCTCCCGCTTTCAAGAAAACCGGCCAACTCAGAGTCCATAGCATTTACCACTTATTATAGTTGATAGCGTCAGTCCTCACCCCGCTCTATCTGTCGCAGCCTAGCATCACTAATCCCGAAATGATGGGCTATCTCATGTCTGACAACGTGGCGTATTTCTGTCTCGATCTCTCCATCAGAGCGACACCGGGCTTCAATCGGCCCCTGAAATATGGTTATCTTGTCGGGCAGTACCAGCCCGTAGTGTCGGCCCCGGCGTGTTTGCGGTACACCCTCGTAGAGACCCAGAAGGGTATGTCCCGAACCAAGCCCTGCTTTTCGTCGTTGCCCGAAAGTAGGATAGTCTTCAACAACAACATCAAGGTTATGTAATCTAGACAGGAACTCCTCGGGCAGCTCGGTGACCGCCCTGACCACCAGTTCTTGAAATCTCTCCCTATCCATTGATTTATAAAACTCACTAACCGCATACTACTACAGTAGTAACGAATGTAATTCTAATGACCAACCAGTAAATGTCAAATATACCCACACCACCACCTTATCACTATATTCATACCGTCATGATTAACTGCCAGATTTACATCTTTTGAGCGATGCAGGGAGAGTCTGGTTAAGGTAACCTGTGATGTCACTAGGGTACTTAAAGGATGGAGGGGTAACATCATGAGAGCTCGTAAACGTAATGGAACTTTACTAACAACCAGCGAGGTAGCTCGCATGCTCCATATACATATCAACACGGCCAGACGATGGAGCAATCGTGGTGTTCTGAGGTCGTGCCGCGTGGGACCCCGGCGCGACCGGCGGTTTCGCCGTGAAGACATTCAGGGCATGCTCACCGATTTGAGAACCTCACCGGATATAGTAACCAACCATAAGACAGACCCCAGTAGAACGACCGTCGGGGCAGGTAGCCGATAAGCTCCACCTCTAATTCTACCGCGACCACGCCAAACCTCGATGGAAGTACACCTCCATAACAAAACCAGACGAGGGTGTGGCACCAGCCTACTGCTCGGCTACACCCTCACACCTGCAGCCTAGAAAGTGTTACCACCGCACCTGATGCACTCCGTTCTGCCGTCCACCTTGACAGTCCCACAGACAGTGCCTTACCCTTTTGCTGGGAACAACCCTGCCCACTTGTAAGTGTTATTATGGAAACTTACGGTAAGCTCTGTACCGAGTTCTATGACATCAGTAAGCCAGAAGCTCCGGCCGATGCACTTGAGTTCTACCTCCGCCATTTTAGCGCTGCCGAGGGACCTGTCCTCGAGCCGATGTGCGGTTCGGGGCGGTTCCTCATCCCGTTTCTGGAAAAAGGTATCGACATCGACGGCGTGGACGCCTCACCCCACATGCTCCAGGCATGCCAAGTCCACTGTGAGAGGAAGGGCCTCCGACCAGTGCTCTATCAGCAGCTTCTCCAAGAACTGGACCTGCCACATCGCTACGCTTATATTTTTATTCCCGCCGGCTCATTTGGCCTCGTTACTGATAAGAAAGATGCCGCAGAAAGCCTCCAGAGGCTATATCAGCACCTCTTACCAGGTGGCAAGCTCGTAATTGAAATCGAGACCACGTTCGCGCAGCCGGAGGTCTCCGGTAAATGGCACGAATGGCGGATAACCAGAGCTGACGGCGCTGAGCTCGTCTTCAGCGCCCTGCCGATGTATGACACGAAGAACCAGCTCCAGGAAGATATCCACCGGTACCAGTTGTTCAATAATGGCCAGCTCATCGAGACCGAGATCGAGCACCTATCGCTGCGACTCTACGAGCCAGCACGGTTCCAGAAGCTACTCGAAGACACCGGTTTTGCCGATGTCCGGGCAACCAGGGGCTATGAAGACACTAAAATAGATGGGGGAGAAAAAGTCGTCGTCTTCGAGTGTCGAAAGATGTGACTGAACCGTGGGAATATAAGGGACTAGGTTAAGACAAGACCAAAAAATACCACCGGGAGTCATTATCTGGATTGCAAAACGGTACCAGGAAGATATCTCTTATGAATGAACCTTATTATATCGTTAATGTGAATAACTACAGGATTATATTCTCAGCCAGGCTGAACTGAGCTTCCTGCCGCTAATCATAGCTAATATCCCAGCTCGAAATACAAGTTATCCCCTGAAAAGCAAAAGGAGGTTCTTCGTACGTAAGAGGATAACTGCCCAAAATGTCAGCCCCACCACTCATAGATATGCTTCCACCAATATATACATCGCCCAGTATTTCTGATTGTCCTGACATGTCAAGATTCCCAAGGACATAAGCATCCCCGTGAACAACGGCATCACTTTGCAGAGTTAGATTCCCGCCTGCACCCACACTGCCAATAACCTGGGTACCCCCTGAGAAAAGAATGTCTCCTTCTGCTACTACGTTACCCTCTATGACATTGGCCCCACCAATGACTGTTATGTCACCTTCTGCAAATACATCGCCACCCAGCACACAACTTCCAGAGAGTGTAACATCTCCAGTAATATAGAAGTCGTCTTCCGAGGTATAGCCGGCGGCGAACATTTTATCACCCACAATCACCGTATACCCATCGGGCATAGCCTCGACATAAGTCACCGTCTCAATCACGGTGCTACTTCCCGGGCTACCAGACGAGGCAGTTATTCCATACTGTCTATCACCGAGGTCGGTTATCGTGACGTTTACGGGTAATCCATTCGACTGAAATTCTTCCAGTATTACCTCACCACCAATCGGTACTATCGTTGTCTTGCTCGATATTTGCCAGATGGCCCACTCGACGCCAGCATCAGCGGCATACACCTGCAATAGCCGGTCTTCGTACACTTCAGATGTAATTCGAGTCGTAGAGCCCAGACTGAGGAGAGGAATTACGACCAACAATCCAACAGTTAATATGATTAGAGCAAATGGAAGGACAGCACCTTTCTCCTCTCGAAATGCTATCCTATTCCGCAGGACGCATACGCACCTGGAAAGTATCTTCCTCAATTGCACCTCCGTTTACTGTCGCAGTTAATGTTACGTTAATAGTACGGTCGTTAATGGCGAATGTTGCGCCTGTAATATGATTGCCAACCGGAGTACTTAAGCCATCAGCCAATCGCTGGAGCTGTGTACCTGTGAGTGTATATGTGATTGTTGAACTGTCAGGCATTGTCAGCACAAGCTGGGAACCACCAGTCGCACTCTTGGCCATCTGTCCATCACGATTGATACTGTGACCTACGTTCTGGAATTCTCTTGAAATTGCTAACATATCCGCACTCTGTCCACTGGTGACGGAGATATGGAAGAATACACTCACGAGACCACCAATTAGTAGCCCAGCTACGGCCATCGCCATAAGCAATTCGATTAACGTGAATCCATTTCGGGTTTTCATCGATTCAGCTTGTACTCCTCGACTATTAGTAGCATTTCATCAGACTGGCTCACAGTGACCGTTATCACCTGTATTTCTTTGTCAGCAGTAGGGATATTGCTAACATACACTAAGATAGAATATCCATCCGGCGTGGCTATTGAAGGATAACTGTGTGCTTTCTCGTCAAACGGGAGGGCTTTCACGTATTCGAGCTGACTCCGCGCCAAACTCTGTGCCGTAGTATCCGTTTTAACATCACCCGCTGTTATTGAACTTGTTCCTATGGCCGCGACAAAGGCCACTGCAGCAGTCCCTAAGATAGCGAGTGCCACCAACGCATCAACTAGACCCATCCCCGATTCCCTTTGCAAGAATTTCCTCATTACGCCTTTTATCCTACTGTTAGTCACGTTCAACCAATATTCTCTATAATTTATGCCCTTATGATTTTTCAACCCAATATATCCGTTACTCCATGCTCTAAGGATCACTGGCGTAACCAATTGAGTAGGTTACGGCATCACTGGTGGTTATCTCGCTACGGAATGACAGGATAATATATACCAGATTCCAGATATCAATATCAGTCACTATGTCTATCTGGGCTGAGGTATCTCCCGTCTCCAGCAGGCCGCTTATCCATGTGATATAAAATGTATCAACATCCACACCATCAGCAGTCATGTCAACAGATTGGCCATTCCAGACATCGTTCAGACTCTCGCCTTCGGTACCGTCCCAGAGCTTCGTGTCGTTGAGAGCGATATAATCGCCATTGTAGTAATCATCCCCTTCGGTAACAAAACAGGTCATAGTCGCCGCATTAGTCTCACCTGCAATCGGCGCCGGTACCAGGAAGCCACTTAAAAGACCACCCGGCTCCCCGTCACTGTCAAAGTCGAGATTGGTATCATGGTTACAGTAGAGGAAATTGTCGTAGAGGTATAACTGGTGTCCTGCAGTCTCGGGGCTTGTGTAGATGATTATCAATGACCATCCCGCATAAGCCCACTCATCTTCGGTATCGGCATCCACTCCGCCTACGGTATAAGTACCGTTACCGGGGTGCTTCCCGCCATCACCTTCGGCAGAAAAGGTCCGCACCAGCTCAGTGACATCCTTGAAGCTGGAGTAGGAGTAGCCATGAGGATTACCGTAGTTCATGTTATCGATTACCTGCGATTCGTCAGCGACCAGCTCCCCGTTACCCTGTGTGGGAGTTACCCCGTCAAAGTAGACCTGGGTGCCGTCTATCTTGAAGATAGCCGTAGTATCGGCAGTCGGCAGGGCACGCTCGTAGATGATAATGTCATCGAGATAGCAGTATTCTCCGGAGCCCCCGAAGTTGTAGAGATAGAACCTGATCTTGAAGTCTGCAGTCAGGTATTCATCGGGAATGGTATAGCTAAAGTCGGCTGGCGGGTTATCATTGCGAAAGGCTTCGATATTACTGCACCAGGTATTACCACCATCAGCGGAGAAGGCAAAGTAGAGCCGGTCATTATCTTCCAGTTGCCCACTTTCATCCTGTTCCCAGGCAACAGCCAGTTCTTCACCGGAGTATTCACTGAGGTCAAGACTGGTTTGCAGGGTTAGATATCTGTCAGACTAACTCCCAACATGGTGTCCACGGTACCTTCCTGAGACGACATTCCAGTCAGCGCCGGCAACCCAGTTATCGAAATCGTCGCAGCCGTGCCTGAACATAATCGGGGAAACGTAGACAACAATATTGTCAATTAGGCAGGATTCCCCGGTTCCAGCAAAGCCCTGACCTGTGAACCTCACCTTGAAACCCGCTGTCAGATACTCTTCGGGAATTATGTAGCTAAAGTTTTCCGGAGGGTTGTTACCACGAAAAGCTTCAATATCATCGCTCCAAGTGTTACCGCCATCATGCGATAAAGAAAAGTAGAGTCTGTCATCGTCCTCCAGCCATCCGGTTTCTTGCTGGTCCCAGGAAACGACGACCTCTTCACCTGTGTACCCGCTCAGGTCCAGGCTCGAACTCTTGACCAGATACCTGTCAGTCTCCCCTCCGGTATAGCGCCACCGGAACCGCCCGAAGTACGGGCCCCAGTGAGGCCCGGCGCCGTTCCAGTTGCCCATGTCTGAGCAGTCATCCTCCCATATTATCTGCCCGCTGCCATCATCTACCCCATCAAACCACCCTGACCAGTAGAGATAGGCGGCCGCCACTGTGGCATCGGACGGGATATCAGAAACTGTTGCTGAACTCTCAGCCAGCAGGGTATCACGTTTGGGCCCACCAAAGTCCCAGTTCTCATCGAGCATCAAGCTGTTACCAATAGCACGGTAATCGCCGGATACTGACGAGCCAAGCTTACGCACTTCGCTCTTTATATTGTAGCTCTCGACCCTGGTATTACCGGCAATAGAGGTAAGATGGTAGACCTTGCTGTTAGCATCCCAGGAATAAGAAACACCGGAAACCCCGCTTGTCGTCACCCACGAGACGGTCGCGGGGGCAGTGTTCTCCTGACTGGCTACAAACTCAAAGGTTATGGTACTTCGCAATTCAGAGGTACCGGGATCAACTCCGGGGAAGTCAATAAATGGAGTAGAGTCGAAGTCCCAGAGAAGTACCTGCCCGCCGGCATGAGGTTGGGTGGTGGGTTGACCGAAGCTGCTGGAGTCAGCCACGTACTGGAAGCCGGGTGATAGCCATATGCCCAGTGTCTCAATATCCAGCTCTTCCCCGGCATCCGGATAAAAAACTATGTTTATCTGACAGGTTGAGGTACCAGAGACACTACCAATTACTATCAGTTTGCCTAATTCAATGATATCCCTCGCCTCTTGAATTTCAAAGGGGGTGTCTGGACGGTCTATATCCAGCGGAATCCATACATTCTCCAGAGAGATATCTACATTCTTATCATTCAGTGATTCGGACAGATAATAACTCCACTCTGTGTTGAAATCATAAATCTCATAGGAGGGACTGGTGAAAGTAGACGCAAGGTCACCATACTTTATCTGCCATAGAGCATGCGCCAGGCCGCTGTCAGCAGAATATACCTCTCCTGTATTAGCCTCATACATTTGGCCTGTACTGAGACTGGTCATTGATAATGACAGAAGAGGGGGAAGCAAGAGACCACCAATGAGGAGCAGCAGCAGTACCAGAACTAACACCTGGCCGCCCTCAGACTTCACCCGTTTCCAAACTCTTCTCAAACGTCTAATACTCATAATTCACCAACGCTATAAGCCCGGTCTCGGGTCAACCGTGCATTCCTGACTTTCACTTATTGTCCGCGAGCCTTCGCCCACGGAGATAGTTATGTCAAAAGTAAGCATTCCCCCGGCAAATACAAAGCTGGTGAGGGCAGGGTCAATGTTATTCGCCACCACAATTGTACTCTCATCACCATCGACAGATTGGGTACGCATCAGCTTGTCATTATCCAGATCATAGGTCACCCCGTACTGGGAATTGTCCCATTCCGCCCATGACAGCACCAGCGGCAAGCCTGACTCTCCCACGTCTACCTGTATCGTTTGCGCCATTTTGGCATCGCGTCGAATCCAGTAAACAGCGTTCCTAAACTCATTTACAGCTACGGTATGGTCACTGTTTCGGACACTGGTATTAACCGTCTGAGCAATGCCCATAACCACACCACCGCCAATGAGACCAGCAATGGTAACGGCTACCAGCATCTCAACGGCAGTAAAACCCTTCTGCCCCCGGCTGACTGATATCATCCTGCCGAACATGTTCACCTTACCTTATAAGCCTCTATGGTGGCCGCGGTTACACCTCCAAAATCAACCGCCACCACTATCTTCTGCAGGCCGTCATCATCATCGGAACCATCTCCTTCCGGGTCCATCAGAATGACGGTACAACTCACGCTATAATCAGTGGGCAACCCTGAAATCAAGGCATATTCGGGAGGGTCTTCAAAATCATATGGTTGGTTCTGCACATACTCCATCTGACCTTCTGCCAGGTTCTGCGCAGTAGTCTGCACATCGTTGGTAAGAGTGGCCTTGGAAGAAGTACCCAGGGCACCAAGAATACCAGCAGCAATCACTCCGAGAAGTGCCAGCGATATTAGAACCTCAAGTAGGGTGAATCCCTTTTGGTTCCTCATTGTAGCTGTCTCCCAAACACGAGCGATGACTAAACAGACATTTACGATGATAGCCTATTTAGTAACCTCGATAGCAAAATATATCGAAGTAAGCTCTTCCTCGTCTGTGAACTCTGAGATCTCAACAACGCGGACGCCAGCGAAACCCTCTGCCTCCAAGGCATCTATGTAGCTGAGAACCGTGAATGGGTTATCGACCGTACCTTCCACATGAATAGTGCCCGTGTTCATCTCAATTGAAGTAAAGTAGGTTAGAGGCGGCAGAATCTCCGTAACCAGGTCAAGATTACCAGCAAAGCTACCTCCTGCGGTGAGTACTGCCTGATACTCCTGTCTCAACGCTTCCAGAACCGCGTTTAGTTCACTTATGGCAGCTTCAACCTCGGCTGCATCAGCTTTCGCCGAAATAAGAGCCTTTTCCGCCAGAAAGAGCTCCTGGTTCATCACGTCTAGTTCAGACTGCAAATTCACCGTCTCAGCCGCAGCTTCGCTCTTCATCTGAAAAAACGGGATCAAAAGACCAGCGATGACCGCCAGAGCAAGATAGGTAAGAAAGTGCCGTACTGATACTTGAATGCGTTTGGTGGGATATGTCCCCGCCAGTATATTGAGCTGTGTATCGTGGAAACCGTTAGTCGCCCCCGTCTTTCGGAGAGCCAAACCCATATTTGCCGCATAAAGAGCAACCGGTAAATCAGGCCCGAAATCCAGGGGAGGGACCAGAGGTCTGACCGGATATTCCATTTCAGACTGTACGAGCTCGCTGGTAGCGGTATCAAGTGCCAGCTGTCCTGTCAGCAGCAACGGCGTATCAACACTGAGTTGATTCTCTGGATTACCACTGTTGTAATACTTCACCGTTCTGGATAACTCATCGGCCAGTTGTCGAACATGATCCTGGATAGTGGCACCCTCACCCTTAGGAGTCACCGAGTGCATAACCTCGGTATTGCCGTTGACCGCAAGAACGATATCAAAACAATCAGGCTCCATGGCAACCACTATGGCATCATTTTTACCAGGTGCTCTGGCCAGGGCCAGAGGCTTCAGGTCCATGATATAGGGTTTTACTCCAGCCACAGTCAGTGTTTCAACCACGGCAGCAACAAGGTTACGCGGTACCCCTAGTACGAAGAAATCCTCCTCATCATCTCTCTCTCCAATGGATTGCCACGAAAGGTACAACTCCTCCACGGGCAGCGGCATTTCACGCTTTGCTCCGCGCCAGATAGCCTCTTCCAGAAGGTTTGATTCCACTTGTGGTAGGCTCACGACGCGGTAGGTGAAGGACATACCGGTAACACTGACGATAACCCTCTTCCTGGGGATTCCCCTTGACTGAAACAGGAGATGAATAGCCTCACCGACAGCCTTCGGCTGCAGAATGAGACCATCCCTGACCAGTCCTGGGTCCAGAGGTACGCTTCCCCAATTCTTTACCCGCCCTCCCTGCACCGAGAAGGCCCGAACATCACCAGCACTGATGTTCAGCGTAACATACGTTCTACTAAACAGTCTTTTCATCATCTCTATCTCCCTAATTGGTGAGGAATTGAGCTATGACAACCAAATCCAGCTCAGCTAAGACAGGTGTGCCCCCCCCGGTGTAGACTTCTCCCTCGTCACCAGCTACAGTAATGCTTAATTGTTCCACTGAAAGAGTATTGAACTCCCCGTTCTCCAGACGGCTAATGAAGTCACTTACCTGTACAAAAGCTCCTTCAACTCCGATACTAATCCGGAAAATACGATAGGTACCCTCGCCAATGGTTGTCGTTGTCCACGGGTCAGTAACAAAGGGCACAGCTTTGACCCCGGCCTCCTGGGCCAAGCTGAGAATAGCTTCGATGACATCACTGCTGTTAATCTCGTCAGGAATCGTCGCCTGCTCAGCCGCCAGACTAGCCTGGACCATCGCCAACTCCTCAAGGAGATCCGAAGGAGACTCCTCTAGTGCCTGCATTGATTGGTCGATTTCTTCGATTTCAGAAAGCAGGCGGTCCTGCTCCGGGCCCTGCCTGATATAGTCCAAGGCCAATACACCATAGACCGCCAGCAGGACAACGACTACAACAGCAACGGCTATTTTGTTCATACAATACCCCCTTGTATCTCAGGTTTTCATAGACCCCGTTCTCTTCTTTATCACGATTACTCCATAGATCCCACGATGGAGTACAATGGCCCAATAAAAGAAAGAGCCACGAAACCGACCATCAATCCGGCGGCCAGTGTCATAGCGGGCTCTATCATCTTTACCATGCCGGAAATTCTCTGTTCAACACTATACTCAAAGCGGTCAGCGATGTTGGAAACCATGCCTTCCAGGTCACCGGTCTTTTCTCCCACCGCTACCATCTCCACCAGGATTTTGGGAAATAACCCGATCTCCGCCATCGGTTGAGACAGGCCTTGTCCCTGAACCAGCCTGTCCCTCAGTTCTACCAGAGCCTGATGGATAACACTGTTCCCGATAGACGGGATCACAATGTTCATTATCTCCGGCAACTGCAGCCCGGCCTTCAGTAGCATTCCCGTCGTGTGGCAGAAGTGGTACATGTTACGCTGCAAAATGATGGAACCTATTATTGGCAGCCGTAACAGTAATCTATCAAAGGTCAGCTTAAGGGCTGGCATCCTGATACAAACACCAAACAGACCGGCAAATACAACCAGGGCTCCCAGAATATGGAGTTTGTAATCTATCAGAAAATCTGAAACACCAATCAGAATTCTTGTCATTAAAGGTAATTCAGCATCAAGTGATGAGAACATGTCGACCAGAGGTGGTAAGGCTACCGTAATCAGCACGATGGATACGCCAAGCCCCATCACGGCTATCAGGCTGGGATATGCGAGGGCACCCCTAATCTTCTTCTTCGTTGCCGCCTGTTTGTCCATGTAAGCAGCTATGTGTCTCAGGCCCGCTTCGAGGCTTCCTGATTGTTCGCTCGCCTTCATCACCTGGCGGTAGGTACCAGAGAATACTTGCGGGTACTTACTAATCGCCGCCGAGAAAGAACTACCTCCCCGAAGCTCATTTACCAACTCGGTGATAATCTTCTTGAAAGCAGGGCGGGTGGACTGGTCCTCCAGTAGCTGCAGCGCGTTGAGGATAGTAACACCAGCTTCAATCAGTGAGGCCAGTTCACGTGAAAAGTCGATTACATCCTGGCCCTTTACCCCAAAGATGCTGGGCATCATTTGTCGGAAGCTTGTTTTGGGGCGTACTGCTGTCAGGCTGAGAATACGCTGGTACCCTGCCCGGTACAGAGCATCCTCCGCCATAGCTTCAGACGTACCGTCAATCGTACCTTTAACAGTCTTTCTTTCTGCAGTATAGGCTGTGTATTCGTATATCAAAATTCCCTCCTAGTTGATTGTTTACCATTAGGCGATGGACATGACACTACGTACTACTTCACTCACCGACGTAACACCCTCTTTTACCTTCAGCATACCGTCACGCTTCATTGTTACCATTCCTTCCTCGACTGCCTCAGCCCTGATATCATCGGCGCTAATGTTGGTGAGTAATAATCTCCGAAGCCTCTCACTCATAACCAGGAGCTCAAAAATACCGGTGCGTCCCCGGTAGCCGGTATTAGCGCACGTCTTGCACCCAGTGCCACCAAAGAATGTAGCTGTTTCATCTCCCATCACCGTAGAGTAGGCAACTCGTTCTTCTATCGTCAGATCCGATGGAGCGCGGCAATAAGGGCAGATACGGCGAATCATACGCTGAGAAATAATACCGGCGAGCGTTGAAGAGATAAGATACGATTCGACACCCAGGTCCATCAGCCGAAAAACCATACTGACAGCATCGTTAGCATGTATCGAGGCTAATACCAGGTGCCCGGTGAGGGCCGCCTGGACTGCCGTCTCTGCTGTATCTCTATCCCGTATTTCGCCTACCAGAACAATGTCGGGGTCATGCCGTACAATAGCCCGCAGTCCACTGGCATAGGTAATGCCAGCCTTGGGATTGACCTGTGTCTGACTGATATCTGGGAACCGGTATTCAATGGGGTCCTCAATTGTGAGGATGTTGTTCCCATCTCGGTCAATCTCATTAATCGACGCATAGAGGGTAGTCGTCTTGCCCGAACCTGTGGGCCCACCAACCAATATCAGACCATACGGGCTCTTCAGCAGTGCCTGGTATTTCTTGAGAGTATCAGGGCGGAAACCAAGCTCGGACAGGGTGAAAAGTGAGAGCGACTTATCAAGAATCCGCAGAGTTACCCGTTCACCATAGGCTGTCGCCATAGTGGCAGACCGAATGTCGACATCCCTATTCCCCACCTTAATGGAGAACTGGCCATCCTGGGGGCGTCGTTGCTCCGCGATGTTCATTTCAGCGAGGATTTTTATCCGGGATAGAAGGGGTACGTGGGCAGCCACCGGCAGGGAGAACATATTGTGCAAGATTCCATCAATGCGGTAACGGACACGTAGCCCGTGCTCGTTTGGTTCAAGGTGAATATCCGAGGCCCTGTCACGAACCGCCTGCTTGATAAGCAGGTCCAGACTCTGTGCAATCGGCGTATTGGCAATTACCTTCGAAGTTAAGACTGACTCCTCATTAACGGGCTTGGTAAACTGACTTACCTGCTTCTCTATTTCACTACTGGACCGATAGCTAAAGTCTATCGCCCGTTCAATATCAGAAGGAACACCCAGGGCTACCTCTATCCTCATCGCCGTCTGCGCCCTGATGTCACGGATAGCACGGATATTGTCGGGATAGGCCATGACCACTACAAGTGCATCACCGACTACTTCAAGCGGAATAAGCGTAAATTTTCTGGCCATATCCTCCGGGACTAATTTCAAGGCATCAGGCTGCACTACGTGTTTCTTCAGGTCGACTAGTGGCAGATTCATCTGGATGCTGTATACTGCCGCCATGTCTTCGGCGGTAACCATGCCCTGGCTTACCAGAATCTCGCCGAGCTTCCCAGTCTGCTTCCGCTGCAGTTTCAGGGCATCCGCAAGCTGCTCCTGCGTAATCAGCCCCTCCTCGACCAACAGCTGACCGATAGGCTTACGCATTACGTTCTCAGTAGGTGTCTGTAATCTTTCAATAGCCAACTTGTTTCTCCACTATCGCAGCCTCTATAACCCTGGCTACTGGTAAAGAGGAGTTGCGGCTGGGCTCATTCCTTCTTCCAACCTGAACCGTCAGCCACCCAGTGGGCTCAATCCGGTAGCTATGTGATACACTTAGTTCACTCCACCACTTCACAGTGTCGGCCTGGACACTGAGAAAATAGGCTACCTCTCCCACTGTCAGTACTGGGCTATGTTTATAATCACGTGCCATATTGTTAGCCCCGCTATCCCCTCTAAATTGAACCCTTCTCTGGGCTGCAAGGCTATATCTGGCTTAGTTCATTCTTACATCCACACCCTATTTCAACAAGCGACTGGGGGCCAAGTATCATGAACCGAGTGACCACACTTTATGGGATGTTGAGACCATTCGTATGGCCTCCTATCCTGTTCCCGATGAGCAAATGACCAAGTATATTGGTCCGAGTTGAGCCACCTCCTATCGTCCGGGCATTCCCACCCCTACAAAACCAACTTTCTGTCCGTCCGAAATCCAATATCTTACCCGGGCTGATTGCCAGGGGTGGGTCACCTGAATGACATTTTTATCGGAAGGTTGTATTATAATGGCAACTATTTAGTCACCGCTAAGTAATATTAGGGACTCAAGCGAGTCACTCATTAAGTAAGGAGGAAAAATGAGGACAAAGGAGCAGTATATCCAAGGCCTATCAAAGATGAGGCGGAATATTTACCTCGACGGTGAATTAATCGACCGAACGGATGAGCGCCAGATGGACTGCCTTAATACCATCGGTACCACGTTCGAGGAAGCTGCCAGACCGGAGAACCAGGACCTGTGCACCGCAATCTCCCATCTCACCGGTGAGCGGATTAACCGCTTCAACCACATCCACCAGAATACGGAAGACCTGCACATGAAACAGGACATGACCCGTATGTATTGTCAGAAGGTAGCCGGTTGCATCCAGCGGTGTATGGGTATCGACGCCACCAACTCCATCTACAACGTATCCTACGAGGCGGACAAATCGAACAATGGCTCCACCGAGTACCATGAGAACTTCAAAAAGTGGCTTACCCGCTTCCAGACCGAGGACCTGGTGGGTTGCTGCGCTCAGACAGATGTCAAAGGCGATAGGATGCTGAGGCCTGCTGACCAGCCGAACCCTGATGCCTATGTACGTATCAAGGAGAGGCTTAGCGATGGCATTGTGGTCAGTGGCTGCAAGGTTCATATCTCTGAGGCCTCGGTAGCCGATGAGGTGCTGGTAGTGCCTACCCGGGCACTACGTGCTGAAGATAAGGACTACGCGGTTGCCTTCGCCATACCGGGCGATTGGGAAGGACTGAAGCAGACAGTCACCATCAGGAATTTCAGGCCCAGACAGCATTTCCCGCGTGGGTTTATGCAGGGAGCCACAGATTCTTATATGATTTTTGATGACTGTTTCATACCCTGGGAAAGGGTATTCCTGGCAGGTGAGTGGCAGCATGGTGGTGCTCTGGCGTTGCTCTTTGCCCTGTTCCACCGTCATTCCTACTCCGGCTGCAAACCTGCCCTCGGAGATGTCCTGCTGGGCACAGCCGCCCTGGCTGCCGATGTAAACAACATTCAGAGAGCACCGCACGTCCGTGAACAGCTTGCCGAGATTATTATGGTTACCGAACTGGGATATGCTGCCGGATACACAGCCTCCGACCTCGGCAAACCAGAGGTATTTATGCCAGGCCAGGGATTCATACCGTACGGTCCTGGTTCCTATATCCCACATTCCATTTACTGTAATGTCGGCCGTTGCCTTACCGGCGAAGCGGTCTTCCGTGAAGCCGAGATACTCTGCGCTATATCCGGTGGCGCTCCGGCGACATTCCCACACGAGGGGGAGTTTGTCAACCCGGAGACCAAGGACCTGCTGCTGAAGTATACCACGCGTAGTCCTCATATGTCGGCGGAAGACCAGGCACAACTCTGGCGATATATGGAGGACTCACTGTGTTCGACAGCTTCAGGTGCAGCCAGGTTAGGGGCCTATCATGGCGGCGGTTCGCCCATAATGGAGCAGATCGCCATTACTACCCAGTACGACATTGAGTCCAGAAAGAAGCTAGTCAGGTATATCGCCGGCATGAGCGGAGGTGACCGCGAAGCCCTTAGTTAAATAAATAGCCCTGTTATCTCTAAGGAGGAAGGAAGCGTTCGATTGATGTCACTTGACATCACCTTAGTTTATCTCTAGACTGTGGGCACCGAGCCAGTACTGCTGAGTGCGTTGTGAAATGCCCGAAGTGTCAAGTCGAGAATCGAGAGGGGGCTGAATTCTGCAGAGGCTGTTATTGCCCTAAATGTGCGTCACGAGAACATACAGTCAGCCTTACAGTAACTGCGTACTAGCAAAAAGGTAAGATGGACAGCTGCTACGAGCGGACGATTCGATGTCATGGCTTACGTGTGGTGCTATTCGATTAATGATCTTTACCAGTTTATAGAGACCGAGATAAGTAAAATAGATGGTATAAGAAACAGTGAAACGTTTATCTGCATGCAGGTGGAGAAACATCCTTGAGTGCCTGGGTATAATATAGCAGGTTATCGGCAACTTAGGTGACACGCGTCAATGATAGACGTAGCTGCTTATATAAAGAGAAGGGCGCTGAGGCAACAAGGAGATACCGGAGGCGTAGAATGAGATGGACGACGCTTATTGGCGTTAATGACACTATCAGGACTGGGTTGCTGGAAGCATCAGTAGCAGCCCGTATTATAAAGAGTCGGGGCAAACTTTCTCCTTATATTATAGATTGGTCATATCTACTGGACTCTACTGGATGTATAGTAATCAAACTTAACGTCGCCATTCTAAACAGGTCTCAATCTGATGAGATGGTGAGTCAAGCCCTCCTGGCAGCCCGGGAAGATAGGACCATCACTCTCACACCAGTAAAACTCAGAACAGCGTGGCAAGGTAATGCAAGAATCAGGCTGGACGACCGCCGTGTGTTTGATATCTGCGGGAAGGACGAGATACTAACATTACCGTCCACTGTTGCTAGTGGAGCGATTATAAGTGGTTGGCTTGCTTTTGTTATTGAGGCAGGTCAGGTTGAATTGGCCAAGCAGCATGAGTGGTGTGTAGCAGTAGTGGACCAGGATGGCAGGCAATACAAGTCAAGAGCGGAGCAGGATCAGACCATCGGCTAAGATATACACTAAGGAGACTCTGGGGGCATAGGGTCCGGTCATGTTTAACGTCATTTTTTATCTACTCAAGAAATCCGGGGACAGTAGTAGATTTTTACTACTCCGTGACTCCAAGCCTACTTTGGCATTATCTCTATAGTCGGGACTTTTAGAAAGGCTCCGACCACGGCTGGGTCAAACTGGGTACCAGCACATTTTGCGATTTCGCTAATTACATTGTCAGGATGCATGGCATCACGGTACGGGCGGTCAGAGGTCATGGCATCATAAGTATCTGCCACTGCCAGTATTCTGGCTCCCAGGGGTATATCCTCGCCGACTACGCCCTGATTAAGTCCGTTACCATCATAGCGGGCATGGTGATGGGTGATTATTTCCAGTACCCT
This sequence comes from Dehalococcoidales bacterium, assembly GCA_020342155.1. GTDB lineage: Bacteria > Chloroflexota > Dehalococcoidia > Dehalococcoidales > Fen-1064 > W589. Next base: position 299,408 of record CP070842.1, on the reverse strand, counting down.
TTCATTGGCAACCGGCTTGACAATGCGAGGGCCTACCAGTGCGTGGGTCATGACATGTCCGTACTCTTCAGGAGTCAGGTTGCCTGGCTTGTTCTGAATAGCCGAGTCAACCGCTATCTTCCCGACGTCATGGAGTAAGGCCCCCCAGCGCAGGTCGTCTAGCATATCTGTCGGTAAGTCCAGTCTTTGACCTATAGCAAGCGCTATATCGGTCACTCTGCGAGAATGCCCCCCGGTATACGGGTCTTTGGCTTCAAGCGCAAACACCAGAGATTCGATGGCACCGAGAAATATCCTGCGTATTTCCTGTGTTTGGTCTTTGACTTCCTGTTCCAGGTGCTGCTGGTACCTCTTAATGTCAAGCTCCAGATCTCTCATTCGTAGAGTCCGGTCAATGCTTATCATAACCTTATCAAAGTCGAAGGGTTTGATTATATAGTCGTGAGCTCCTTCTTTCATACACTGGATGACAATGTCGATGTCAGTAAGAGCAGTAGCCATAATAACCGCTGTCTCGGGGTGGCTTTGTTTGATTTCGGAGAGCAGTTCATTTCCTGGCTTTCCTGGCATCTTGATATCCAGTATTGCCAGTTCGGGGGCCCTTTCCTCTAGTCTCGCTTTTGCTTCGTCGGCGCTACCAGCTTCCGTACAAAGATAACCCTCCTTCATCAGCTTCCTGGAGAGAGTTTTTCTGATGATTGCTTCGTCGTCAACGACTAGTATGCTGGCCTTCTGAGTTGCCGTAACCATTCTTTCTTGGTTCCTCTTTATTCTCGGTCTCTATTCCTGTTCAGGGAACCGGCAAATTTATCCGCTCCATGGTCTCTCTCACCACCACTCTCAGCTCATCAGGAGCAAACGGCTTCGGTATAAGCGACACATCCGGCTCTATTGTTACGAATGCCTTAACTTCATCGCTCAGAACATCACCGGTGGTGAATACCACCCGGTCAGCCAGCTCCGGATATTCCTCCTTTAGATACCAGTAGAACTCAATACCGTTCATCTCAGGCGTCCTAATATCGCTGAGAAAAAGATGATACTGTTTTCTATCCAACATGTCCTTGGCTACCATCCCGTTAACAGCTATCTCCACCTCGAACCCTTCAGCCGTAAGCACCCGTTGGCATACCCGCGCGATAACCGGTTCATCCTCAATCACCAAGGCTCTCATTCCATCTCTACCACTACTATCCATACGAATGCTCCATCATTTATTGACCCTCAAGGGGTAGCTCCACGATGAAGGTAGCTCCCTTGCCTGCCTCGCTTTGCACATATACCTTACCGCCGTGCTGAGTTACTATGCCATAGCAGATACTTAGTCCCAAGCCTGTTCCCTTACCTACTTCCTTGGTGGTAAAAAAGGGATCAAACAACCGATTCAGGTTTTCCTGGGGAATCCCGGGACCACTATCGGAAATGGAAATCCTGACATGACCATTGAACCTCTCGGTGGTAATGGTCAGTAATCCTGGATTGCGAGTTTCAGCCATGGCGCTTTCTGCATTGAGAACGATGTTGAGAAAAACCTGCTGCATCTGATGGTAGTCGACTATTACCTCAGTGAGATAGGGGGCAAGTTGAGTCTGCACTTCGATATTACTTACTCTGTGTTCATAGGCGCGCAATCGCAGGACGTCTTCTATCAGCTTATTTATCTGCGTTGCTTCCCGCACAGGGGCATGTTTTCGGCTAAAGGCTAGCAGGTTTCTTACTATCGTGGCAGCGCGTTGCGCCTCGTTATGGATGTCACTGATATCCTCCCTGAGCTCATCGGGAGGATTGTCCTCAAGCAGTAATTGAGCGAGTGAGACAATTCCGGTAAGCGGATTGTTAAGCTCGTGAGCAACACCGGCTGACATCTCACCAATAGAAGACAGGCGGTCAGTGAGAAACAGCCTTTCCTGTTTTTGTCGCTCCTCAGTCACGTCTTTGAGTATAACCAGGGCTTCCTCTTCCCCCATCTTCATTATGGTAGCTACTAGTGTCTTATTATGTCCGTTTGACTTATATCTGAACTCTAAATCTATCTGAGGCTCCTGTTCCAGTAATATCCTTGGCAACGACTCCGATAGACCAGAACCGGGAATGAGTTCGCTTATTGAACTCCCTTCCACTTCGTGCATATTCATACTAAAAGTATCGTAGAATGCTGCATTGGCCAGAACTACACCGTTGTCTTTACCCACAACGAGAACCGCATCCGGTATTGTGGCCAGTATGTGGTCAATCAGGTCCTTCTGAGCCTTGAGTTCCTGTTCCGCCTGCTTCTGTTCGGTGATGTCCAGGACATTCCCCAAGACAGCGCTTTTCCCTTGATATTGGATTGAGGCAATTGTCTCTGCAGCCCAAACCACTTCCCCGGCTTTTGTAAAAGACCTGTACTCAAATGGAGTAGTACGTACCCCCTTTAGCATTTCCACTGCATTTCGCCTTACCATCTCCCTGTCTTCCGGGTGAACAAGTTCGTAGTGTCCGGTATTGAGCAGTTCATCTTCAGTAAAACCAGTATCGTCGAGGAACCGATGATTGGCAAAGACGAACTTCCCATCCTGTGATATGAATATGCTCACAGGCGAGCTCAACGATATCGTCTGGAAGATAGCCTCCGCCTGTTTCCGCTCGGTGATATCAACAATCACGCCCCTCAGTCCGACAGCCTTACCATCTCTTATTATGGATGTAGAGTAAATAATAACCGGGAGCGTTGTCCCATCTCTCCTGAGTAACGTATATTCAATGCCACCCAGTTTCTCACCTTTCAACATCCTCTGGATATTTTCTTCCATTCTTTCCCGTTCTTCAGGGATGCAGGTGTCGAGGGCATTCAAGGGATTAGCATTCACTTCTTCTGTAGCATAGCCAAGCATCTCAATAGACTGCTGGTTAGCGAAAGTGATTATGTAGTTCTCGTCTATTTCATAGACGCCTTGTGGCAGAAGATTAACCAGGTCCCTGAATCGATGCCGGCTTTCGCGAAGTTCCTGTTCCGCCTGCTTCTGTTCGGTAATATCCAGAACATTACCCAGGGTAGCCCGTTTTCCCCGGTACTGGATTGGTGCGACCGTCTCCATGAGCCACCTTATCTCCCCGGTATTGCTGATAGTCCTGAACTCATAAGGTGCGGTACGCATTCCCTTCAACATTTCCACCGCGTTTTGCCTTACCCTCTCTCTGTCTTCCGGGTGGACCATAGCCAGAGGCTCTGAACCGAGCATTTCGTCCTGAGCATAGCCCTCGTCATTGAGGAACTGGGGATTAGCAAAGACAAACTTCCCGTCCTGGACAACGTACATCCCGGCCGGTGATCTGAGTGATACAATCTGGAAAATATCCTCTTCTATGCTTACGTCAGGTACTGGTTTGTTTTTTTCTACTGCTCCTACCATCTGCTTATCGCCCTACCAATCGCAAATTACTCAGCCTTTTCAGTGTCGCTTACTCATCTCTCTTTATTTACAACTTGCCCAATCCTCTGGACATGATTGACCTTGGCCTTCAGTCTGGCCACGTCATTATTGGTAAATAGTCTCCAACCCCTCCAGTCCCGGTGTTCTACATCGGGAAAGGAGCCGTCTCTGACCCACCGCAGCAATGTCATTCTGCTGACACCTGCCTTGGCGCAGGCTTCAGAAGTCCTGTAGAATTTTCTACCATTCAATGTCAAAGGCATGTAATCAGCCTCAAATACGTATTATCACCAATCAAATATATTCAGATATAGTTATATAGTTATAGTTATATTTGTACACTATTATTAATATTTATGACAATCACCCAAACGTCCTCTTTAATTAGCAAATAGTACTAGACAGTACTATTTTGGAGGTAATAAGGGTAAACAATGGGTGAGACTTTAAGACGACCCGCTTTGTGAATAACTCAACACGGTGATACAATCATAGTCACAGACTGCCACCATATTCCGGTTTTCAGGAGGTAATGATGGGTTCCGCAATAGAAGTAACGGTTAAAAAGACCGAGCCTGCAACGGTGGCCTTCATCGCCGTAAAAGGGCACTTCGACCAGATTCCCACAGCCTTTGGCAGGCTGTATAGCTGGATTGGCGAGAAGGGATACAAAGCACACGGCCCGGCGATTGCGGTCTATTATGATATACCCGGGCAGGTCCCTGATGACGAACTGCGGTGGGAGCTACGCAGCCAGATATCAGACGATATCACAGAAAGCGAACCAGATGGCGAGGGCTTAGGAGTGAACCGCCTGGGAACCACTCAGGTAGCCGCAGTGATGCACCGGGGGCCTTATGAAAAACTGGAAGAGACCTATCAGGCCCTAGCACTCTGGGTCGAGGAAAACGGGTACGAAACGAACGGCCCACCCGAAGAGGCCTATTTCAATGACCCTGCGCAAGCGCCATCCGGTGAACCACTCACGGAAATCAGGTTCCCGGTACGCAAAAGGTAGAGTTCTTGAGATTGAGTCGAGCCTCGTAATCTGAGCTCCGTACACCTTAAGGTGATTTTAACGGCAACTGTAGTGACTTCATCATGTCAATAGCATTGCGCGGTGCATATCCCTGCCAGTGATTATTGAAAAACGCGAAGAGCAATCCGGTCTGTTCTGAAGCTAATCTTACCTTCTCAGTTAGTTCAGTCATCTCTTCCGGTGAGTAGAGATATTTGTAGCGCGTCTCACTATCACCCTTCCACCACATCTCAGCATTCCTGCCGTGGAAGCGAAAGTAGGCCATATCGGACGTTGTCGGGAGTTCTTGTGCAATTGAAGACTTAAACTTTGGCTCATCAATCTGCACCCACGCCACATTGTTGTCCCGGAGCAACCGAGCGATATCTTCATCATCACTCCAGCTACGATGTCTAAGTTCCACAGCAAGGCGGTACTGGCCAAATATCATGATAACTGCTTCCAGGATTTCCTTCCCGAAGTCATCATTCTTAAAGCTGGGCGGGAACTGCGCCAGGATAGCACCCAGCTTTCCGGATTTAATCAGCGGCTCGATACTACCCAGAAACAGGTCAACATCCTCTTGATATATTACTGCTTCCTTCCCGGTAGCCTCCTTGTACATCTTTGGATGGGTGAATTTCTGCCAGAGCTTGACGGCAAAGAGAAAGTCAGCAGGGGTCCTGCGGACCCAGTTATAGGCGTAGCCTGGATTCGGAGGCCGGTAGAACGAGCTGTTTAGCTCCACAGTTTTAAAAAACTGACTGTAGTACTCAAGCTCGTTGACCTTACCCTTGGGATAGAAGTAGCCGTTCCAGGTACCTTCACCCTTTGGGTAGGACCAGCCAGAGGTGCCGATATACAGGTTAGACGAGTCCGCCATTATTTCACTCCACCACAGTCACTATATAATAGCAAACATTTACACTAGAGGTAACATACATCTTCGGAACAGGGCGCATTACCATTAATATCCTGTTGACAATAGTACACGTGTTCTATTATAATGGTATCCCTTTGCCCTTTTGGAGTTATTACCATGTCGAAGCTAATTGGTGAACCAGTCAAAGCTCATGCCGATAATGACTCAATGCTCACCGCATTCATATGGCGGCGGCGGCTTTACAGAGTGGTGGAAGTCCACAGCTGGTGGTGGGAACCCTCCGAGTGGTGGCATGGTAAAGCCGTGCGTTTCTTTATTCGAGTAAACGCCCAAAACTCCAGCGAGGGTACATACGAACTTTATCGTCTCGGTGAGCAGTGGTTCCTGAGTAGAGTACTTGATTAGATAAGGATAACCCGATGAGCTTCATTCACCTCCATGTCCATTCCCCATATAGCTTTCTGGATGGCGCTTCTACCATTGACCGTCTCCTGGAAAAGGCCCGGGCACTGGAAATGCCAGTCCTGGCCCTCACCGACCACAACCGGCTGACCGGCGCTATCAGGTTCTACGAGAAGGCAATAGTCTGCGGCATCAAGCCTATCATAGGTGCCGAGGTTAACGTTGAGGGCGACCATCACCTGACCCTTCTCTGCAAGGACAAACAGGGGTACTCCAACCTGTGCAGACTGCTGACAGAAGCCCACCTCTCGAAACGTAAATGCCCACCTCAGGCCACCAGAGAAGCGCTGCGGCAGTTTCGTGTCGGGCTTATCGCTCTGTCGGGCTGTCGCCAGGGAGAGATTCCTGACCTTGTTGGCCGGTGCAAGTACGAGGAGGCGGTCAGAGCTGCCTGCTTCTATCGGGACGTATATGAGGACGACTTCTTCATAGAGCTCATTAACTACCCGTCGCGAAAGAGCCTCAGTGACAGCTACCGGCTGGCCCAATTTGCCCGACAACAGAAACTATCGACGGTCGCTACCAACAACGTCCACTACGCCGATATGGAGGAGTACACCATCAAAGAGCTTCTTAATGCTATTGACCGGAATATTTTCGTCTCCCAACTTCAAGGCCCTCGGACAGTAGAGCAGTACCTCAAGTCTTCCGAAGAAATGGATGGGCTCTTCCGCGACATTCCTGAAGCACTGGCTAACACTGAGGAGATAGCCTCTCGGTGTAACCTGGAACTGGAACTGGGCAAGCCACGTTTCCCGAAATTTGCTCTGCCCGAAGGCGAAACTGATTACAGCTATCTGTCTAAGCTGACCTACCAAGGAGCGCAAAGGAAATACGGTTCACTCTCCTCTTGTGTAAAGCAACGACTGGAGTACGAGCTGGACACGATAAAAAAACTCGGGTTCTGCAGTTACTTCCTCGCTGTCTGGGATATTGTCCATTGGGCACAGGAAAGAGGCATTCGATGTCAGGCCAGGGGAAGCGCTGTCGATAGCCTCGTAGTATATGTCCTGGATATCAGCATCGCTGACCCGATAGAGCATGACCTGCTCTTTGAGCGCTTCATGCACCCGCTGCGACACGAGCCCCCTGACATCGACTTGGATGTCGACCGCAGGCGGCGGGACGAGGTGAGGGACTACGTCTGCGAGAAGTACGGTGCTGAGAATGTCGCCTGCGTCGCCACCATTAACACCTACCTGGCCAGGGGGGCCATCCGTGATGTCGGTAAGGCCCTGCAGATGCCCCAGGAGATTATCGAAGAAGCCTGCAATGGCATCCACTGGCTCTCGGCCTCGCAGCTCCTGGAATACGCCGATTCCCGTCCTGAGTTGAAGAAGAGCGAAATCTACAAGCGTCCTGAGCTAGCCGATTTCTTTAAGCTCTGTGCCACCATAGACAGCTTCCCCAAGCACCTCTCCGTCCATCTGGGCGGGCTGCTCATCGGGGACGGCCGGCTCTCCGACCTTGTCCCGCTGGAATGGTCCAGCGGGGGCGATATCATCAGCCAGTATGACAAGGACGACATCGAGAAACTGGGCATCGTCAAGATGGACATCCTGTCGCTGCCGACGATGACTGTTATTGAGGATACCCTGTCCGACATTGAGGAGAACCATGGTATCTCAATCGACCTCGACAGGATACCCGGGGATGACCCGGCTGCCTTTGCCATGCTGCGCGATGGCAAGACGATAGGCACCTTCCAGCTGGAATCACCGGCACAGCGCGAGATGGCTGGAAGACTATTACCGGAGCGTTTCGAGGATATCATTGTCTCCCTGGCGCTGGTGAGGCCGGGCCCTCTCAAGTCAAACATGGACAAGCTCTACCTCCCCAGGCGACACGGTAAGGAACCGGTAACCTACCTGCACCCCAACCTCAGAGATGCTCTTGGGGAGACACTGGGGGTGATACTCTACCAGGAGCAGGTGCTTGAGGTGGCCCATGACCTGGCCGGGATGAGCTACGCCGAGGCCGATGGTTTCAGGAGGGCGATGACCCATGACCGTACCGACGAGGAAATGGAGAAGATGCGGGAGTCCTTTATAACATGTTGTCGCAAAAACGGCGTGAGCAGTAAAATAGCTGAGGAGATTTTTGAGCAATTGGCCGCCTTTGCTGCCTACGGGTTCTGCAAGGCCCATGCGGTCGCTTACGGCGTCCTTGCCTAACAGACCCTCTGGCTGAAGTGCCACTACCCTTCCGAGTTCTTCGCGGCTGTACTCTCAAACCA
>CP070842.1:276412-291296 GCA_020342155.1 Dehalococcoidales bacterium | reverse complement strand
AATAAAGGTGGAACTGACTGCCCCCAAACCCACCAGTAACACACCGAGTCTTCCGTCAGCCGGCTCGATCATCGGCCTTTCCTCTGTAACAAAGTCCCTGGGCTCGAGATTAATCCCCTTCTCGTGGGCAAGCTGCATCAATGGACTGTGCCACTGTGATGGAATCCTTCCGGTCTTCACCCAGTGCTGTACTGTACTCTGACGCCTGCCCAGAAGACTGGCCAGCGAAGACTGACCGCCGAAACGGTTGATGATTTGCTCTGCGGAGTTATTTTGCTCATTCATAATGGGGTAATTATAACGAGTTTTTCGTTAGATGTCAACCCCGCCAGAGCTTTATTGTGGACTATGGTGGAGCTGAGGGGACTCGAACCCCTGACCTCCTCCGTGCAAAGGAGGCGCTCTCCCAGCTGAGCTACAGCCCCATAGTGAAGACATTATAGCAACAATGAGAGCCCTTCACAATTTTACACATCCCATAAGATAAGCCATCAAGGTAAGGCCTAGATAGCTTACAGTGTAGCGCTCAAACAGCAGAAGATTTATAATGAGACACCACGCTCAGTCCGAGTAAGTAAGCAAAGACTGGTTGATATGACAGTTACCCACATAATTATCTTGCTGGCAACCGGCGCCGCTACCGGCTTTTCTGGCAGTCTTCTGGGTCTGGGCGGCGCCTTCGTAATGACCCCGGTGCAATATGCCATCTATTCCAGTATGGGTATCCCTACGGATACAGCCATTAAGCTAGCCTTCGGCACGAATCTGCTGGTTATTCTCCCCACCGCCATCAGCGGTACCTGGAGACATCACAAACAGGGGTCTGTGTTCTGGCGGGCTGCGATTATCATGGGTGGCTGCAGCCTGGTCGGCAGTCTGGTCGGTGCAACTCTGGCCACCCACCTCCCCGGAGAAGCCTTGAAAATTACCTTTGGTGTTATCGTCATCGCCGGCGGTATCAGGATGCTCACCGCCAAACAGCCTGATATCGAAGAGGCACCAGAGACCAACCACTGGTTCTGGATCGCCTGGGCACTTCCTATGGGTGTCGTCGCTGGGCTTCTTGGTATAGGAGGCGGGATACTGGCCATCCCCATTATGATACTGGCGCTCCGTTTTAAGATACATAATGCTGTGGCGACATCATTATCCATGATGATATTTACCAGCATCGGTGGTATTATCGGCTATATTATTAACGGTCTCGGTGCTTCAGATCTGCCTGCCTATTCGCTGGGTTATGTCAACCTGCAAGCATGGTTGTTACTGGCCTCCACCAGCGTAGTCATGGCACAGATCGGGGCAATTATGGCGAGCCATACACCCGCCAAGCGGCTAGCCTATATCTATATCATCATCACCTTCTATCTGGGGCTCAGGATGATTGGCCTCTTTGAATGGCTGGACTGGCCGATATAGGCATTCTGGCGCTAAACGTTGAACAGGAAAGTAATTACGTCACCGTCCTGTACGATATAAGCCTTACCCTCCGTCCGGAGCAGTCCCCTCTTACGGGCTTCAGCAAGGCTACCGCATTTGACAAGGTCATCAAAGCTGATGACCTCCGCCCGGATGAAACCACGCTCCATATCCGAGTGAATCTTTCCGGCAGCTACCGGTGCTACCGTTCTGCCAGGTACCGGCCAAGCTCTGACCTCGGAAGAGGCGATGGTGAAGAATGAGACCAGCCCGAGCAGTTCGTATGAGACCCGGATAATCCGGATAAATCCAGACTCGGTCAGACCAAATTCGGCCTGCCAGGTTGCTGCAGTCTCGCTATCGAGTTGGGACAGTTCCATCTCCAGCTTGCCACAGAGCGTAACGACCCGGCACTTTGGTCGTGCGTAAGTAGCATTCAGTTCCGCCTCTAATGTCTCCGCTTCCGGCAGGCGGTCTTCACCGATGTTGACGACAATCAGAAGCGGCTTGGCAGTAAGAAATCGGAAGTTGCTGATGGCCCTTGTCTCCTCTCCGGTCAACGTCTGCTCCCGGATGGGGACCTCTTCTTCCAGACCGGCCTTTACCTTCGCCAGCACTTCCTCCTCACGCAGGAAAGGCTGGCGTTCTGCCGGCTTAGCCCCTTTCAGGGACTCCTCGATTCTACCCATTCTGCGCTCAATAATGGCCAGGTCAGAAAAGGCCATTTCCAGATTCATGGCTGCTATATCTCGGGCTACGTCCAGGCTACCCTCACTGTGAGGAATGCTGTCATTCTGAAATTCGCGGACAACATTAATCAGGGCGTCAACCTTGCTCAACTGAGTCAGTAACTGGCCAGCGATACCCTTGCCTTCGACCAGCCCTTTAACCGACGCTCCGATATCGACGTATGATACCGTTATAGGAATGGTCTTATTGGGCTTGAGGATATCGGTCAATGTATCGAGTCGTGGGTCAGCGAAGCTGGCTACGCCTACGTGCGCCGCGCCTGCCTGAGCGTGTTTGACCGTGTCCGCTTCGCCTCTGGCCAGAGCATTGAAAAATGTTGTCCGACCACTCTGAGGCAGGCCGATAATACCAATCTCAATATTCATTGTCAGGCCGATTGTCTTGGCTTTAAATACCAGTCTCTCTTACCCTGCAGGAAGCCTTTTACTCCCTGCTTTTTAAGCTTTCTCAGGTTCTTAATATGCGCATCACCATGATTGGTTTGCAGAAAGACCAGCTTATTACAGCACTCGAAATCACTACATTCCCAGCAACCTGCATACGCTTTTTTCTGGGAACATTTCCTGACCGGACAGAATGGATTGCCTCCCCCACTCCGACAACCGTTCTTACATCGGAGCCTGACCAGTGCCCCCAGGACCTTGTAACACTCATCGTAATGGTCGAATTCCTTGAACGGGATACCCTTGGCCATGATATCGAATTTCTCTTGCCTGAGTTCCTTTCTTAGCTCCTTGGCCAAATCGGCAATCTTACCTTTATAACCAAAGCAGTCTTCGCAACACAGACCACAATAGGCAACCAGTTTTTCGGTTCCTGTCGTCAATTCTGTACCCCCCTTATTGAGAATACACCTGCACTAGCCTAAAGTGCCCATCCTGATGTATTAACTTTCCCTGAGATAGCGGATTATCTCACGTGGACCGGGTGTTTTGCCATACATCAGCAGGAAAACACGAAAAGCCTTAGCAGCAAGGAATATACCGCCCACAATCCCAGCTATCATCAGCCCAATGCTAACAAGCAGTTCCCATAAGGGAATTTCTGACAGGCCGAGGCGAACAAAGACCGACATCGGAGCAGTGACCGGGATTAGCGTGAGCACTGTCCCAACAACATGGTCCGGGTTGTCCCGGAGAAAGAAAATAAATATGTAAAAAGGCAAGATTGCGGGAAGCATCAATGCCACCACCATCTGTTGGCTGTCCTTGGCATTAGCACCAACAGCACCCATACCCGCCTGGATGACAGCGAAGAGCAGGTAACCCAGGATGAAATAGACCATACCCAGTAGCAAGATGTTACCTGACAACTGAATACCCGCCAGTACCCCACCAATAATATTTGAAGCTAACTGTGACAGTATGGTAAGTGAGCCCAGCCAGACAAGTACCTGCAGTAATCCACCAGCACCGAGCCCGAGCACCTTCCCTGTCAGCAACTGCTGGGGAGAAACGGACGAGAGTAGGACCTCCATCACCCGGTTCTCCTTCTCCTCACCCAGGCCCTGGAGAAGGTAGCCCGAAGAGCTGGCAATAGCCATGACCAGCAGAAAGGCAAATATCGTCGGAACTATGAAGGATGCTACTCCACCCTGGTCCTCGGCATAATTGCCGCTCTCGTCAAGCCTGATGCTCGACAGTAGCATCGGGGACTTCACACGCTCAGTTATCTCAAGGCTTGTCTGTCCTTCGAGGAGATTGCTCTGCAAGAAGCTTATCATGGCTGAGCGGGTCTCGCTCGGGATATCAAGCTCCTTCTCCAGGACATACCTGTCAACTACTCCCCGTACCAGATAGTCCGCTGGAATGACGAAGTACTCGTCAATCTCTTCGGCGAGCAGGGCATCGGTAGCTTCCTCGATTGTATCAAAGGAGATAAAGACAAGTTCTCCCTGGGTAGTGTATTCACTGAATCCACCAAACTCGTCGACATAGCCGATAATAGGTATATCCCGGTCGCCAGTACCGATACCCTGAACAATCATGTAAATGCCGATAGCGCTGAAACCAATCACCGGAAACGCCACCAGCCAGATGATAAAGCCCTTCCGCTTCACCAAATTCAGAAATTCGTGCCTTACAATCAGGAGTGTCTTATTCACCGGCGTTTACCCATGGATAGTATCTTAGATTACTTCGCGGTAGTCAAGGAGATGGCTTGTGTCTGACCCAGTTGTGGGATAGCGTATTGCCATAAATTTATCCAAACCCACACACAGCTCAAGGAAACGCTGTGCAAACCATCAAAGGCCCGAGCAGCCCGAATATTGAGAACTCTGACCCATTAGCTATCGGGAGGCGCTTTCATAGGAATCGACGGGGCATATCGTTCGAGGGTTTTACGGGTAACACATAATAGGATGTGACGCTCAAGAATCCTCGCACTCACCCTGCTATTATTCTTCTCCATGAATCTACGTTCCGGAATATTGGTTTCGTCAATATATGCCTTTCTATATCTATAGCCCAGCTGCCGTGCCATCTCCCATACTAAACGACCGAAGGTAGCGTGGGCGCCAGTTCCTCTATATCTTTCGAACACATATACATTCTCAATCATTATCTCTTCTTCCTCAATTGAGAACCTGTCCTCCCAACGTAACTGCTCAATATGCCTGGATGTAACAAACCAACAAACAACGCAGATTTCATTGGTGTCGCTGGCCCTCGATACGTAGCAGTCACCAAACCCGAGTTCATGATACCATTTACGCACGAGTAGCTGGTACCGCCCTTCAGGGCTTTCTTGAGAGAGTTTACTAAAGAGTTCTTCTACATCATCCGGTGAGGCCAAGCTTACAGTACACTGGAATGATGATGAAAGCCCTAGGTTACCTAATTGACCTGTTGTTATGAGGAAAACCGTTTGACCATAGAGTTGATGTACCATCTTGCGCAGGAATATACGCAGACCACACCAGCGTAAAACAAGCAGCCCGAAACGCACTATAGCAAATACACGCCTAGCCCTGGTAACCATCATGTTCAACACGGTCTTCTCAATACTATCATAAGCTAATACCGTTTGGTATCGATAGCGAATTACTGAACATCGTTTGACTGATAAGAGAAGAAGGTTAGCAGCCTAATTGAAGAATCGCTAACCTTTAACAGGTGCGATACTCTGCTACTCACCCGGACCGGTTTTCATGAGTCGGGTCACCTGATTTGTCCTATCACTTTCATTAATTCTTTAAACTGATGAGGATAAAGAGATTGTGGCCCGTCAGAAAGCGCCTGTGATGGCTCATTATGGACTTCTACCAGTAAACCATCAGCACCGACTGCTATAGCGCCCTTTGATAAAGGTATCACATACTCCCTTTTCCCGGCAGCATGACTGGGGTCAACAATAATGGGCAAATGACTTGCTTCCTTTATTGCAGGTATAGCACTTAAATCCAAAGTGTTTCTTGTGTTATCGGCAAATGTCCGTATTCCTCTTTCACACAAGATGATTTGGGTATTCCCTTCTGACATGATATACTCAGCCGCCATTAATAGCTCATCAATTGTAGCGGCGAAACTCCTTTTCAATAAGACCGGCTTTGAAACATGACCGGCAAGTTTAAGCAAAGAATAATTTTGCATATTCCTTGCGCCAATTTGAATAATATCAGCGTATTGCTCGACGATTTTTAGGTTCTCGCTATCTGTAGCTTCAGTGACAATGTATAAACCCGTTTCTCTCCGGACTTTGTCCATTATTTTCAAACCCTTTTCCCCTAGTCCCTGAAAGCTATAAGGAGATGTTCGTGGTTTGAATGCACCACCCCTGAAAATCGTGGCACCATGCTCCTTCACATGTCTGGCTATGTTTATTGCCTGGTCTTCACTTTCAACAGCACACGGGCCAGCCATTATTACAGGTTTTCCTACCCCTATTTTTATGTCACCTACGGTTATTAATGTTGAATCTAATCTTGTCTCCCTACTAACCAACTTATATTGCCTGGTAACCCTGATAGTCTCTTTGACTCCATCCATTGACAGTAGTCGTGAATCCTCAACTGGTCCTTCATTTCCAATGATACAAACGGCGGTTCTCTGTGCACCCGGCATTGGAACCGCCCGGTAACCCATCTTCTCAATTTCCTGGATGACCGCCTGGACCTGTTCTTCATTAGCATCAGTTTTCATCACGACTAGCATAAGTGATTTACTCCTTGCCAGCTTTCGTATTACACGTAACTATGACCTGCCCCCACACAGTGTAACACTTACAGGCGTTTCCGTCTTAGTTTCTATGTCGAAGGTATTTACTGGTGTTCACCAACAACCTGAAGGAATATATCGTGCAGGGGTGGTGTAGCCACCTCGAAACGATTCACCGTTACACCCTGACCAAGTAGTTGTGCCAAGACCTGCTGCGGTGTCGTTTCGCTATCTAGGAAGAGCTCGGTACGCCCATCATGGTCTTGTCTCTTGATAACACCACTCACCTGCCCCAGTTCACCCTCAAACTCCAGCAGAACTGAGTTGTTCCGGTAGCGCGATTTAATCTCGGCCAGATCGCCGTAAAGGACAGTGTGCCCCTCGTTTATCATCAGGATGCGGTCGCACAGCTCTTCCACCTCATTCATCCGATGGGTGCTGAGAATAATAGCCCTGCCCTGGTTTCGCATCTCAAACACCATATCTTTAATTACCTGGGTATTGACGGGGTCCAGATTGGCAAAGGGCTCGTCAAGGATAATGAGCTTGGGCTCATGGATGATAGTAACGAGAAACTGGACAAACTGCCCCATGCCACGGCTCAGTTCCTTTATCTTTTTCTGCTTGTGGGGCAGCAGGTCTACCCGAGCAAGCAACTCATCAGCCCTGGTGGCCGCCCGATGAATTTCCATACCTTTCAGAGAGGCAAAATAGGTGAGGGACTCGACCACGGTCAGATTGAGGTAGAGACCTCTTTCTTCAGGCAGATAACCGATGTCGTCTTTAACCGCTTCACCGAGACGCCTGCCGAGGACTAATACCTCTCCAGAGTCGGGTTTGATGAGGTCCATCATTATCCTGATGGTCGTTGTCTTACCAGCCCCATTCGGGCCAATAAGACCGAATATCTCACCCCCGTTGACATCAAAGGAGACGTCATTGACGACGGCCCTGTCACCGTAGGTCTTTGAGATGTGATTTACTTCGATAAAAGGCATGGACTTATACCTTCGCAAGCGGTTTCAATTATATATCAGGGGTCTTCCCGCAGCAAGGAGCGTTGTAGTCTGTCCGAGCTTGGGCTAACTGTTTGCGGCAGTTAGTATTTCTGCCATCTTCTTCGCCATATCTTTAGCTTGCTCAATAAGCTCCGTTTGGGTCTTGGGATCTACATCAGGGGCACCAGAGTTTCCACTTAAAGTAAATACTTCTGCTTCAGCCCGTCTTACCAGTTTTTTCAGCTCTTCAACGGTCTCATCAGCGCCACGCCGTCCCGCAATAGCAATCAGACCGGCACATTTAAAATTCAACCCCATACCATGCCTGAAAAGGAAGAAGCTCCTGTCCATGAAGGCTTTCATTTGTGCCGAGATAGCACCGAAATAGACCGGACTGGCCAGAATAACCCCATCCGCCTGACTGAATTTTTCCAGAATCCACTGGCCATCATCTTTCTGCTGACACTCTGTCAATGAAGCACAGTTCTCGTGGGCCTGACAGGGACCAACCTTATATTCGTTCAATACAATCTTCTCGGTGTCAATGCCATGAGAAACCAGTTCACCAAGAGCCTGGTCAATCAGGTAGTTGGTGTTACCATGCAGTCTTGGACTGCCCCCGATAGCGACAACTTTCATCGTAACCTCCGCAGCACTATTCTCGTCGATTAAGCAATAAGTCTTTCCGACCCATTCTATAGTATTGATAAAAGACGAACCATTTCATACTAGAATGACAGTCAGCCCTTGTCAAATAACTATGCTTCATATGCGGCTTCGTCCACTGTCTGGTGGTGCTGGCCTCATCCACTTCAAACACCCGGAGAAATCTTCGTCTATTTCCACTTTGACTTCCCACGTTTGCGGTGGTATCCCTGTGCAACTTCGGCAGATTATATAACTGTGTTTGTTTCACCATGTGTGAAAAGTTAAGTAAAGTGAGGTTGACAGGTCTGTACGTACATGTTAAAGTGGTGCGTTTTTATATGTACAGTTATGTTCATATTTAATCAGTTATATTTAAACCATCAGACGCTTAGTTAACTACTGAAGATGACTTGAGCAGCTTAAATTATTTCCTAAGGGGGGTGATAGTACAGGATTATTATACCCCTTATAAACATGCGTAATGATAAAACGTGTTTGTATATAAAGGCAAGTAATGCTTGTGGGAGAGCACAAGTAAGTAATCAAAGAGATAGTAAAGAAAGACCTGTAAAAAAGACACAATAAATCAGGAGGAAAGAAAAGGAAATGAAAAGGGAAATGATTGGTATAATAATAACAGTGGTACTACTTTCAGTAATGGGTTTAGCTCTGGTGCTACCGGCATTTGCTCATCCAGGATATGAAAGTAGATGTACAAATGTATTGCATCTTGAAAATAAGGTTCCATCAGGATCCTGGCCAGTTATAGAAGATAATATTTGGGGCAATTTGCAATATAATCCTGCTGGAGAGACTTTTAACTACTACTTCTATGCTCAAGGTATAGCGGTAGGTGAATATGCCCTGATATATTACGCAGATCCCTGGCCGGGAAACAATCCCGGAGCTGTAATTGACATAGGAACCACCCTACCTGGAACTGACCCTTTAACGGGAGATGCTATTAACTATCTGGTCTTGAAAGGTCAAAAGGAACTCAACATGAGTTTGCCTCATGAGGAGGATGAAAACTATCCGGATGGGGCTAAGATCTGGTTGATTCCTACGAGTGCCTTAGATGGAGGAACCGATTTACCGGTAGTGTTTTGGACACCCAACAATAATTGGTTATTTGAGACCGAACTGATTACCTATCACGATACCGATTTGGGGCCTTATCAATCTATGCCTGCGCCTACATATGAAGGTGATATTGGACATGGTGAGTGAGTAGAATGGTAAGTAATCCAGTAGTATAGAATAATGGAATGGAGTGGGTAGATTAAAGTCTCCGCACTCCTCATAACAAAAATAGAAAATAGTTGTGATCATGGATTCGATAATGGTCAAGTGGGGTTCAGCATGATTAAACTGTACGGTGTTGGTAACGCCAACTGAAACAAATAACATTCCATTCACTGGCGAATAACTGCGTTTCGGAATCGAAAAACTGCTAGAGATAGCCTCTCCTAGTTTCGTGCTTTTAGTAATTCATGTTCCTGACGAGGCTAGCAGGTCTTCAATGGTCTGTAGCCTTCTTCCATTTATTTGTAAAAAGTACTTCTGTTTCACGAGAAACGTTCCTTTTTCCCGTCTCAATGTAGGAAAAGTTAACTAATGTGAGGTTGACACCCATTATTAGTGACTCTACAATAGACTCCCTCCCATAACAGTGACGCACAGACAATTAACGCTTACATATACCCTTCATCAACACAAGAACATTCTTGCGAGGAGGTTTATGATGAAGAGAAAGGCAATTAGTACAATTTGGACCTTAGTTTTAACCTTAGTTCTCATTATTATTAGTACGGGAGTCGCCAATGCCTTCATCACAGAGACAGAAAAGCTTACAGCCAGTGATGGAGTGTCTTATGATGATTTCGGGTACTCCGTAGCCATCAGCGGGGATACCACCGTGGTCGGTGCACCTTACGACGATTCGGCGTCAGGCTCGGCCTACGTATTTGTGAGCAGTGCCAGTGGCTGGAGCCAAGAGGCCAAGCTCACCGCCAGTGACAGAACTAATAGTGACTATTTCGGGTACTCTGTAGCTATCAGCGGGGATACCATTGTAGTCGGGGCTTACGGTGACGATTCTAGGACAGGCTCGGCCTATGTCTTTGAGAAACCGATAACGGGCTGGGCAGATATGACAGAGACAGAAAAACTCACCGCTACTGATGGAGCTCCGTATGACTATTTCGGATTCTCTGTAGCCATCAGCGGGGATACTACAGTGGTCGGAGCACATGGTGATGATGATGACGGCAGTTCGTCAGGCTCGGCCTACATATTTGTGAGTAGTGCTAGTGGCTGGAGTCAGCAAGCCAAACTCACTGCCAGCGATGGGGCAAGCTATGACGGTTTCGGGTACTCCGTATCCATCAGCGGAGATACTGCCGTAATCGGGGCAATTTATGATGATGACAAAGGCAGCTCGTCAGGCTCGGCCTATGTTTTTGAGAAACCGGCAACGGGCTGGACGGACATGACAGAAACAGAAAAGCTCGCCGCCAGCGATGGGGCGAGTTATGACTTTTTCGGGTACTACGTATCCATCAGCGGGGATACTGCCGTGGTCGGGGCACCCGATGACGATGATAACGGTGACAACTCAGGCTCGGCCTACGTATTTGTGAATAGTGCTAGTGGCTGGAGTCAGCAAGCCAAACTCACTGCCAGCGATGGAGCGTCTTATGACGAGTTCGGGTACTCCGTATCCATCAGCGGGGATACTATAGTGGTTGGGGCATATGGTGATGATGACAACGGTAGCTACTCAGGCTCTGCCTACATCTTTCAGAAACCGATATTGGGGTGGACAGGTATGACAGAAACAGAAAAGCTCATCGCCAGCGATGCGACAGATTATGACTTTTTCGGAATTTCCGTATCCATCAGCGGATATACTGCCGTGGTCGGCGCAGATGGCGACAATGGTGTAGGTTTGTGGAGAGGCTCAGCGTATGTGTTTGTTATAGTGCCTCCAAACAGTCCGCCGGTCATTGATTCCGTCAATGCTGATCCAGATATACTCTGGCCACCAAACCATAAGCCTGTAGACGTGACCATAACAGTAGTCGCTACTGACCCCGATGGGGCTGAAGACATTGACAAGATTACCTACTCTGTTCTCGATGAGTACGGGGTATACAACGTGCCGGAAACAGACATTCCAGAGGATGGCATTATATCACTGATAGCTGAGAGAAACGGTGATGACCAAGATGGGCGACTATATATAATAACCATTATTGTCTACGACTTTGGCGGCATGACAGACACCACCACAATAGAAATCGTTGTGCCCCATGACAATGGTATGAACTAGGGTTGCATCGTCTATCGTAACTATAGAGCCCCAGTAAATACTGGGGCTCATTCGTCTATGTTTTATGGTGCGATAATCGGTCCTTTTTTGGTGTATCATCCTACGCAGAAGGCAAACGATATCAGATAGCTATACGCATGGCTGGACGAACATCCCAATGTCACGGGAGCGGGCCACTTGCTCTAATTCATTCGCTATGGCAGGTATAGTCTTCACACGGCAGCTACTAATAAGCGAGTGATATCGTCTCCTAGCTTGAAGAACTAGTGGCTGGTATTTTCCGGTTCCGGTTGGCCGAATATCTGAAGAAGAGGTAGAGAAACAAACTTAATATTGCTGCGAAGAAACACCATACTGAAGGGAAGGTTCCGGTAGAGGCAAGGAATCCCGCGGTAACGGATGAGGCTGCCAGCGTTGCTCCAAAAATAACCAGCCCCTTATTACCAGATACAAGAAATGGGATGATTATTGAAATGAGATAGAGAGCGGATATAATATCGGGTATGTTTATCACGTATGCAAAGCTATGGCCAACAACTAAGGCATCAATGGGGCCACGGATGATAATAACTAAGTTAGTCAGCCCGGCACACATGCCTGCAAACTGACAAAGCAGAATAATGACTCTTCTTATCCTGCCGGATTCCAAGATATATACTGAGAAAGGCACAAATATAGGCCAGAGCACGAAGGCAATCAGCAGAAAGGCATAAACCGCTATAGACCTGTAGTTGTCAGCTATAAACCCCCTGTGATTTAGCCATAACAAACCTTCGAAAAATTGAAGTATCGCAAAGATAACGGGGAACATGGATAGCGGTACCGCCGATTTGGGCTTTGGTATGCGTGCAATAGCAACACCGCTGGTTACAAGTGCGCCACTGGCAACGAAACTAGCGGTTGCAGAAAAACACATTAGGGTTCTCCTTTAAAGAATGACCTGCCCCGGTCAAGGTTACCACTCCTTAAATTAGGATCACCGGTAATATAGCCTCTGGAGCAGGCGGTCAATAACTAAGTAATCTGTGCGTTCGAATGTGATTATACTTGCTACGCTATTGTTTAATCAATGTCCTGGCTTCGGTCAGCATCGTGAAGACCTCTCCATCTTTGCAGCTATACCGGCAGGGGCGTAAACATCCCTATGTTCTGTCAGTGGTGATTTTCACTTTGCAGAAAAGGCAAATGGAATCAAATAGTTATACGCATGGCTGGACAAGCATCCCTATGTTTGTTTATACGGGAATAATACTAACAGACTCTTTGTCGTTCAAATTATTATAGTACAAGACAATCAAACATCCCGATATGTGTGCAGTGGTGAGTAAAAGCCCTTCACTGTGTGGCAATCCAACAATTTGATTGTTGTGACCTAATACAATTTCACAACAACATCACGCTTGAGTCAGGCACGGATAAGCTCCTTGACCACCGGGAAGTATCTGTTGCAGATACTATTGATGGGTGGAGTCCAGAGGGGTGGAACCTCCTTGGAACGGGGGGTTCAAGAGGGTGTCCCTCTTGAGTCGTTTTCTACCCGCAGAGAAAGAGGGGAACCATCGGAGTAGCAATAATATCACAGTATTGTAGTATAATGGGGGCGCTGATTAGGCCGGCAAAGGAGGGTTATCCGATGGAATGGGGAATGGCAAACCGACTAGCACAATTAATTCAAAGTGATGGACATGTCCTTGTCCTGCCGGTAGACCACGGCTACTTCCAGGGCCCTACCCGAAAGTTGGAAGAGCCGCGCAAGACAATCGAGCCACTCCTGCTCTACGCCGACGGTCTCTTCATTACCCGCGGCGTGCTACGCTCATCGGTTGACCCTGACAACTCGAAGCCCATCATCCTGAGGGTATCCGGCGGTACCAGTATGGTCGCTAAAGACCTCGCCAACGAAGGCATCACCACCAGCATGGACGAGGCAATCCGCCTTAATGTCTCAGCGGTGGGTCTCTCCATATTCGTCGGTAGCGATTATGAGAAAGAATCCCTCTTAAACCTCTCACAGCTCGTCAATGAAGGTGAGAGGTACGGCATCCCGGTAATGGCTGTCACCGCAGTTGGACGGGAACTGGAGAAACGTGACGCCCGCTACCTGGCTATGGCCTGTCGTATCGCTGCCGAGCTGGGGGCGCGGGTGGTCAAGACCTACTGGTGCGAGGAATTCGACAAGGTGGCCACGGGCTGTCCTGTCCCCGTCATCCTTGCCGGTGGCCCGCAGGTCGATACCGAGCGCGAGGTTTTCGACTTCGTCTATGACGGTATTCAGAAGGGTGCTATCGGCGTTAACCTGGGACGGAACGTCTGGCAAAATGACCACCCGATAGCCATGATTAAGGCACTACGGGCAGTCGTCCATGAGAAGGCGACGCCGCAGGAAGCCGAAGAGCTATTCAACAGTGAGAAGCAGGACAGTTAAGACACTGTGAGCGGAACGATGCGGGTTGCCATGTGGTACAACAACCGGGATGTACGCATCGAGGAGATGCCTGTCCCGGAAATCGGCCCTGGAGAACTTCTGGTACGAATCGAGGCCAGCGGTATCTGCGGCAGCGATGTCATGGAGTGGTACCGTCTCGAACGCGCCCCGCTGGTACTGGGACACGAGATTGGGGGGCAGGTTGTCGAGGTGGGTGAGGGGGTATACGGATACCAGATAGACGACCGTGTCGCAGTTGCCCATCATGTCCCCTGCAATGTCTGCCACTACTGCCTGACCGACCACCATACCGCCTGTGAGACCCTGCGCCAAACGAATTTTTATCCGGGGGGATTCGCCGAATACGTCCGCCTGCCGGAAATTAATGTCGACCGCGGCGTATTCGTACTACCCGATAATGTGTCATACGAAGAGGCCGCCTTTGTCGAGCCGCTGGCCTGTGTCCTCCGAGGACAGCGCATAGCCGGCGTAATGCCGGGCAACAGCGTACTCGTTATCGGCAGCGGGATTGCCGGACTACTCCACGTACTGTTAACCCGCAGTCTGGGGGCGGGGCGGATAATGGCCACTGATATAAGTGAATACCGGCTGGAAGCAGCACGGCGGTTGGGGGCCGATGTCACCATTCACGCCGAGGAGGATATACCAGCAAGGCTACGGGAGGCCAATTCCGGGCGGTTGGCCGATACGGTCATCGTCTGCACCGGTGCTGTATCCGCCATTGACCAGGCCTTTGAATCCGTGGACCGGGGGGGAACCATCCTCTTATTTGCCCCCACCGACCCCGGTGTCACCATTCCGATATCGATAAATGACCTTCTCTTCCGCAATGACATCACCCTCACCACCTCTTATGCCGGTAGCCCGGCCGACTATCAGACGGCCCTTGACCTGATTGCGAGTGGTACTGTGCCCGTGCAACAGATGATTACCCACCGCCTTGGGCTGGCCGAGACAGGCGAAGGGTTCCGGCTGGTCGCTGAGGCAGATAAGTCCATAAAGGTCATCATCGAGCCGCAGAGGTAGCTAACCGGAGTGGCGGTGCCGATTCAGGAAGTCCAGTATTATCCGATTTGGTTCATTGCCCACCTCGATAAGGATATGGCCGGCATTCTTCAATATCACCAGTTCG
>CP070842.1:198054-276312 GCA_020342155.1 Dehalococcoidales bacterium | reverse complement strand
CTAATGACGCTTGGTGCTTTTGTCCAACGTCTTGTATTGATGGGGCAGTTCCCAGCAGCCCGGAGTCATCCGTGGTTTATCAACAGCCTGAATCACCTTCAGGGCTTCCAGACGGAAAATGGTACCTACCTATTTACCCGCTCGTATCTTCCGGAGCAGTCCAGCGGCTACTGGGTAACCGGCGCCCGCTTGGGGTTAGAGGAAGACCGGAAAGTAAGACACGCTATCGAGCTGGAGTCAACATACTGGATGACAAAGCTCCTGGCTATGACCTTAACCGATTCAGAAATATCAAGTCTGTAGGCTGTAGTATCAAGTGATTCCGTTCGGTCTTAGCTGCAGGTGTTTACTTTCATGCTTCTAATGTGAGTTACTATTTTTCGGGCGGAAGAGGGGGCTTATAAAGCCCCCTCTTTTTACTCATGTCTTCAACCCTACCTGCGTTCAGGTCAAGGTTACGCAGGAGAGGATCGCCTAGAGTTCCAACACCTCGGCGACACGCTTGCGGTGGTGATACGGGTCTCCCAGGAAAGAATACAGGGTCTTGGCTTTCTTTGAGTAGAGATATAGCGGGAACTTCTTGTCAACACCGACACCAGCATGCACCTCGTGGCCCAGATGACCGCACTCATGGAAGGCATCACTGGTGACGGCTTTGGCCAGTGAGACTGCTTCGTCCTGTTCACTTTGAGACTTACCGACATCCAGTTTCCACATGGCTTCATAGGTGAGCCAGCGCGCCTTTTCCAGGTGGTTGGCCTGACCGATGATATAACCCTGCACCCACTGGAAGGCAGCAATCGGCCGGCCGAACTGCACTCTCGTCTGGGCGTATTCCACGGTCATATCAAGTACGCGCTGGCAACCACCTACCATGTAGGCACACAGAATCACTGTGGCCCTGTTGAATGGTTCCCGTAGAGCCGGCCAGCCGCCATCTACCTCTCCCAGCACGTTGGATGCCGGTACCTCGACACCTTCGAAGTTGACCTCGTTGAGCTTCTCTCCCAGGTGGCCCGAAAGGTTACGACAGGTCAGTCCCGGCGAGTTCTTGTCTACTATAAACAAGGTAATCCCGTCGGCTGGGTTACTACCCTCTTTGGTCCTGGCGACACAGATAATCTGGTTAGCAACCTGAGCATCGTGAACAAACATCTTCTTCCCGCTGAGGACGTATCCGCCATCCTTAGGGATTGCGGAAAGGTGAATGCACTCCGGTGTCCAGCCATAATCCAGTTCGGTGAGGGCCAGCGTCATGATGGTCTCTCCCCGTCCGATGGCAGGAAGTAGCTGCTGTTTCTGCTCGGCACTGCCGAGGGCAAGTATTATTGAACCACAGAGCACCGACGAGATGAAATGGGGACCCGGTAACAGGGCCTGTCCCATCTCCTCATAAATTACGGCTAAATCAGTCAGGCTGCTGCCCATGCCTCCGTACTCTTCTGGGAAAAGCATCCCGAGCCACTCCAGGTCGGCTATCTTACGCCACAGGTCTTCTGAGAACCCGGTATCACTATCATCGATTTCCTTTACCGTTGCCCAGGGGCATTCCCTTTTCATGAAATCCCTGGCGTTCGTCCTGAGCATTTCCTGCATTTCAGTTAAAGATAAATCCATTAGATTACCCTCCTGTAGGAGTCTGCATTCTTATTCATCAATTATCCGCCAGCCGCACCACGTCCCAGACCCAGACCACGCGACATCATGATTTGCTGAGTCTCCGGTGTGCCACCGATGTGGGTGACATCAGCCAGCCGTACCTGGTGTTCTACTTCGCCAATAAGTATTTTCAACTCAGGGTCGTCAATCAGGCAATGCGGCCCCAGGATATCCATGAAGGCCTTTCCCATTTCGGGAGAGTGACGCTTGTTATGGAGGGCGGTCTGAGTTCCGGTATAGCGTACCCGTGGTACCTGGCCGGAGGCCATAGCGAAGTTACGCAATCCCCAGAGACGGCTTACCTGGTCTTCGATATAGAGCAGTACCAGGAGATCCTGGACCTTTGGGTCTCTACTTATCGGCTGACCGTTTCGTTTGGTGTTTTTACAGTAGTCAATGAACCTCAAAGTCAGCGAGCTCAGACGGGGGGCAACCACGCCTCCCCCGCCGTGCTCGGCGGCCAGGGTTGCCTGAGTTACCAGCCATCCCTTGTTCTCCTCGCCGATAAGTCGGTCGGCGGGACATTGCACGTCCTCGCAGGTGACTTC
Source organism: Dehalococcoidales bacterium (assembly GCA_020342155.1). Lineage (GTDB taxonomy): Bacteria > Chloroflexota > Dehalococcoidia > Dehalococcoidales > Fen-1064 > W589. Next base: position 274,105 of record CP070842.1, on the reverse strand, counting down.
CCACTTGCTGCCTTCGGCAGCGATAAGGTCAAGGGGTGTGTAGGTGATACCAGGCAGGTCTCCCGGAACGAAGAAGGCGCTGATGTTCTCGTGGCGGGGTGCGGTGGGGTCAGTGACCGCCGGCCAGTAGAGATAATCAGGATGGATTGGTGGGGGGCTGTGACCGATGAATACCTTGGTTCCGTTGATGACATAGACATCACCTTTACGGACGGCGGTACTCTTCATCGAGGCCTCATCAGTCCCAGCGTCCGGTTCGGTGAAAGCCTGGAACCCGTACCATTCGCCACTTAGCAGATGGGGTAGGAGCCGCTTTTTCTGGTCCTCGGTGCCAAAAGACATCAGGCCGCTGGCATGTATTGCCGAGACTTCGGTGGAACCGGCTGATGCTACCGGCCAGCGGCGCTCCAGCCTTATCTTAGCAAATTCCTCGGCGAGTACGGCGCGGTGCTCGCGATCCAGGCCGCCGCCGCCGTATTCTTTGGCGTAACCGGGTGCGTACCACCCCTTAGCGCCGAGCTTTCGCTGAATCTCGCGCCCTTTGTTCCACATCTCTGGAGGTATTCTCATAGGGTCGACTACATCCAGAGGTTCTTTGTAGGCGTTTTCTTCAACGAAAGCGCGCACCTCCTTGCGGAATTCTTCCTGTTCTGCGGTGTAATGAAACTCAAAATCCATGCTTATGCTCCTCCTTGTTACTTCCTGTTATTAGTCTCCCCGAGTTCCGAATTCCAAATACTCACCTAACTGCCATCTTAGTACCCTGCTTCCTGGCTGTCAAACTTACTATACACGCGGAATCAAGCTTTCATTTATAAAAGCTTGTAATGCTTCCAATGTGGGCTGGATTCCCGCCGAATACTACGTATTTTTATCGAGAGCAGCCTAAACCCTATACAAAGAAGCGTGGAATCGTCTCGACCCAGTGACGTTGAAAGAAGGTTTCATGGTCAATATCCACACGTAGCTCAATGTCCACGTTGAAGTCTGAGGCTGTGCTCTTTATGGTAGCGTAGCTGGCAACGTCTATTTGCTCACGCTGATGCAGGACTGTATATTTCGCGTGACCTTTGATATACGCCTGGTCGGGGGGCTCATCTGAGGCTGCCATTCCCACATAGGAGTTACTAGCCAGCGAGTAAGAACCATCTGGCAACTGCATCGAATATCCGTTGTTTAGTGTTACTGTTGTGAGACCGCTAACGATGTCTTTGCCGACCTGCCAGCTTGGCTGTTCTCCTTGATAATTCGCGTAAGACTGCAATGGAACAGGAGACTGAAAAGTCACTTCAGGCAAGGAAGGGTATGGATGCTCGACCAGTGGCAGGACAATACAGGAGGGACTGTTAGAGCCTCGGAGGATGGTGTTGGTTGCCGGCTGGGGCGAAGGCCAGATTGTCGGAAAATCTGAAGATGAGATAGCCACCCGGATACGATGTCCTGGTTGAAATACCCAGGAAGTCACTTTCATCGGAATTTCCAGTTCATAGACCTTGCCTGGTGTAAGTGATTTAGGCTGGCTGTGGGAGTAACGGTGTGTTGCGTTTAGCAACCCCCGGCTGACCAGCCTTGTGGAGCCATCGGGCGCTACATCACTGACCTTGGCGACGAAATAGGCGATTTCGGCAGTTGAGGAGACGTAGAGGAGTACCTTTGGCCAACCAAGTATCTCCATAGGCTCAGTTAGCGGCTCTGAGGTATAGATGCACGAACGGGCGTCGTCGATACTCTGGTCCCACGAGAGACCGTGGGGCCGCGTAGCGGGGCACCAGAAACCACCCGCCAATCCGACAGAGGCCCGGTATTGGTAGGTATCAACACCCGCTCCCGTCTCGGGTGTTACGTAGAGTCGGTCATTACTCCCCAGATAAAATGTCTTCTCGGACACGCTGTCGGACGGCCAAGCGTCCATGAAATGCCAGTGTCCAGGCATATGGCGCAGGAAGGGATCTGGGGGAGCGCCTTCCTGGATATATAAAGCAATTCGTGGTTCCTGCATGATACCGGTATCCTCCCCGCGTAGCCAGTAAGCCCACCAGCGTGCCATCTCATGGAGATAATTGACAGACGGACCGGGATAACCCCTGTCCGGTCGAACGTGGCTCCAGGGACCTATCAGTGCTTTATTAGGGACTTTCAAGTTCTGCATCATGCGGGCGGTCGCGTTTGTGTATCCATCTGCCCACCCGCCAATCTGGTAGACGGGGCACTTGATTCTTCCGTAATCCACCTTGAGCGAACCCTGGTGCCAGTATTCATCCTCGGTCTGATGTCGGAGCCATTCGATCATCCAGGGCGGGTTCCCTTCGAGACGCTGCCGCCATATACTGGTCCGGTCGGTATCCGTGCTTTCTGGATGAGGTGGTAGTGCGTTCATGGCAATCATCGAGAGGGGATAAATGAGCAGGTCAATGCCCATCATACAGCCACCAAAATAATGCACGTCATCATTATAGCGGTCATCGGTGGCAGCATGGGGCACAATGGCTTTTAATGCTGGCGGATCGTACATGGCTACCTGGATGCTGTTGAAACCACCGTAAGAGGTGCCCCACATGCCGACATTACCATTGCACCAGGGTTGCTGGCTCAACCAGTCGATCACTTCACAGGCATCCTTCTGCTCCTGGGGAGTGTATTCATCGTGGATAGTTCCTTGAGATTTTCCAGTACCACGAATATCAACCAGGACACCGACAAAGCCACGCTCGGCAAAGTAGTAATGCGGGGCTGCCATTCCGATGGAAACGTCGTCTTTACGGTAGGGTGTATATTCCAATATAGCTGGGAATCTACCCTCGCCCTCTGGCATCAGCAGGCTGGCGGACAGGAATATCCCGTCGGACATCGGGATATGGACATTCTTTATCTGTCGAACAGCGTATTTTGCCGATATCAGGTCACTTTGCATGTAGTTACCCTTTTCTGGTATTTGGCGGTCTTATGCCTTGTATCATCTCTATGGTAGTGTATATCGTCATACCTACTATGTCCAGACTACCAGCTGTTGATGACTATCGACATTCACCGACGTCTGCTGATACATAAGAAGCCAGATTATTAAGTCTGGTAACAATATTTCGTTGCCAATTCACACTTTCTGGCGTAGTGTGTTATATCTGTTGCGTAACCTCTACCATCAATTGGGCACCTTGACAATCAGGAACCAGATGTCTAATATAGCCACACCAATTAACAAATGAGGAAAATCAGCGGAGGTAGAAATTACTAAGTATCCTTGTCCATGTTGTGGCTACCTGACTCTTGCCCAAGAGCCTCCAGGTACATTCCTGCTTTGCCGCGTATGTCGCTGGGAGGATGATCCTATACAGGTTAAAGACCCGGACTATACGGGTGGCGCGAATCGTCCGAGCCTGAATCAGGCGCGTGAGAACTTCCTTAAGTTTGGGGCAAAAGAGGAGAGGTTTATTGATAAAGTTCGGGCTCCTCTTCCTTCTGAGATTCCGTAAGTAATGACAGAGTAAATAACTGGCTGTTTTTCCCAAAACAATATAGGACAAGATCGGGTAAAAGCGAAGAAGCCCTCGAGATTCTTAGCGTTCCACCACAAGGGTTACTCCTGAGACGTTTCGAAATTCTGTAACCTTTTTGTCGACATTAACCACTATATATTAAAGGCTCGATAGTAGGTGCACTTTTGGGAGAGGAAACAGATATCGAACTAGTTTCGCTGGCGCGTAGTGGCGACAAAGACGCCTTCGGTCTACTGGCTCAACGATATCAGATGACTGCCCGGCGTTTTGCGATGCGATTGGTCGGGAAGGAGGACAGTGCTCAGGAGCTGGCGCAGGAGGCGATGCTTCAGGCCTATCTCTCACTCGACCGTCTGCGTGACCCGGCACGGTTTAAGAGCTGGCTATGCGGTATCGTGTTGAATGTTTGTAGAAGTCATCTTCGGGATAGGGAAATCGCCTTTTTCTCTTTAGAGGCTATAATGGGAGGTCTGCAATTTTACGCCGTACCCCTTTTCGGCATGCCAGTCAATCCGGAAAAGATTGCCGAGGAACGTGAGTTACATCGAATCGTGCTGAATGCTATCAATGCGCTCGAACCCAGTGATAGGGATACCACGCTCCTATTTTATTACGCTCAACTGAGCCTGCAAGAGATAGCTACGCTTTTGGATATGTCAGTGGGTGCCGTCAAGGTACGCCTCCACCGTGCTCGCCAGCGACTTAAGGCCAACTTACTGATACAGCATCCGGAAATAATACCGCCTGAAAAAAGGAGGAAGAGAATGATAAAGGTTACTATCACTGACGTGGTTAAATGGGAGCGAAAGGAAGAGGAAGATCCCACTTACGCACGGTATGTGATTCTATTACAGGATGAAGCCGGTAAACGCGCCCTGCCTATCTGGATAGGCCCCCGCGAAGGTGAGACTATCGCCATAGGATTAAAAGAGTTCTCTGCGATACGACCACTGACGTTCAACTTTTTCGTCAGTCTCCTTCAAGCTATCAATGCTGAGGTGGAACAGGTGCGGGTCGAGACGCTTAAAGAAAATATCTTCTATGCCATCGTCAAAATACGCTGCGGTAAAAACGTGAGTGAATTGGACGCGCGTCCGAGCGATGCCATCGCCCTGGCTGTGCTCACCGGCAGTCCGATATTTGTTGCTGAGGATGTCCTCGAACGCGCCGGGGCGGATATCCCGCTGGCAGCCAAGGTATCACCTGAGCGTAAAGGGGTGGAGAGTATCCTCAACGAAATAGAGGAATTGCAGAGACAGACGCAGGCACAACTTCGCCGCACGGTTTCTCCTGATGAGCTCACAAGAGCAAAAGAGGAGTTGATCGCTGCCATTTTCAGTAGCTAGTAAGACCCGCTACGGGCCTCTCCTGACCTGAGAAGGCACCTACTTATGTCTGAAGACCTTGAATACGCCCTGCCACCTCCTTCTGACTCATCCCCTCAACAGCAATTACCTTCACACGGCTGGTGGCACTCTTTTCGATTGAGAGGCGGGATCTACTCACTCCCAGGATGTCGCTGAGGAAGGCTATCAATGCCTGATTGGCCTTGCCCTTCACCGGTGGTGCCGCAACCTTGATGGAAAGAACACCATCCTCAAAGCGGACTACCTCAGTACGTTTCGCGTTGGGCTGGACCCGGACGGTTATTCTGGCAGACTTCTCCACAGACACGTTTCTCCCCTACCAGCCGAAGAGACGGTGAGCGTTCTCGGTGGTCTCCTGGGCGAGGGTCTCGAAAGGGACTCCCCTGATTCTGGCCAATTCCTCCACGGTATGTCGTACGTAGGCTGGTTCGTTACGCTGGCTACGATATTGCTGCGGTGCCAGGTAGGGGCAGTCGGTCTCGACCATCAACCTGTCGGCCGGAATGCTTCTAATAGTGTCGTGGGCGTCGCGGTTAACGGGGTATGTAATATAGCCGCCGAGAGAAAGATAGAATCCCATTTCCAGATACTGCCGGGTGGTCTGAGCGTCACCCATGAAGCAGTGGATGACACCGGGGGATTGCCGCTCTGCATGTTGAGAGGTCCAGTCGCGCAAGACGTTCAACATCTCGTCGTGTGCCTGGCGACAGTGGATGACCACCGGCAGGTTCAGCTGAACTGCCAGGTCGAGCTGCCATTGCAGGGTCCTGAACTGGCTATCACGGGGGGAATAATTTCGGTAAAAGTCCAGTCCGATTTCGCCGATGGCAACCACTTTAGGGTGTTCGGCCAGCCGGGCAATGGCCGTGATACCCACCTCGGTGGCGGTGCTGGCGGCGTGGGGGTGGATGCCGACAGCTACCAGAATGTCCTGGTATTGCTCTGCCAGTTCGATGGCGTGTCGGCCGGACTTTATGCCGGTTCCGACAGTGATAATTGTGCCAACGCCGGTATCACGTGCCCGCGTAATCACCTCGTCGCGGTCGGCTTTAAACTCGGCTGCGTCCAGGTGAGTGTGGGTATCTGTCAGTAAATGGGCAGGCTCTGTAGTCATATAGAACTCGGTCTTATTGATTTTGAATGTTTACTCATCTGCGCAATTGCGCAGATGAGTAGATGCTACCTTATGACCCCAATAGCCGGGGGACCGCCTCTATCCCCTATTATCTCGCGCAGTTACCTCTTTCTGGAGTAGCTGGTCGGGGATGGTTTTACATTACGAGAGAGGTACTATCGTTACACCGTCCGGTAACTCGAACATGCTGTCGGCGATGGTACCGAACACTATATTCGTTATCTCCATTACCGTTAACTGGCCTGAGACCGTTGTCTCTGTTCGGAGAGGAAATCCGTAGTCTGTCCATAACCACATCTTGACGGATGAGTTTACTCCCTGAGCTGAGAAGCTGTATTCGACGACCAGACACTCTTTACCGTCCAGAGTTTCGGTGCCGAGAACCGTTGGCAGGTACTGTTCGATATCCTGGGCCGCCTCACTACCGACCCCTTCGAAACCACTGATGTCTAACTCTATAGCCATGTTCTGTGTCGGCATGTACGTATACATCTTCATGGTGTCATAGTCTACCAGCTGAATTACATTTTGCCCTTGGGCGCTCATTTCCATCCTTATCTTCGACCCATCCATGTAAACTGTCATGTCAACCACCACTTGTCCGCCGGTGGTGACACTCTGGTCGTACTGTACGGCTGGTAGATCAACTCCTAGAGCCAGGATATCTTCTAGAGATTCCTCCTCTTCTTCCTCCTCCTCTTCTTCTTCCTCCTCTTCTTCTTCCTCTTCCTCCTCCTCTTCCTCCTGTTCACCTACAGTGTCCCCGCCCTTGCAGGCAGCCACTCCCCAGCAGGTCAGCATTAGCAAGGACAGCACAGCGAATAGAGTTATCCATTTTTTCATTGTGAGCCTCCCCGTGTTCATGTTTAGTATGATTGAATCTTTATTTTAATGCATCGAACTGGTGTTTTATCATGTCATATCGACGCTCCTTGACCTGTTATTTTAGGTGTAATCAGGGATGGTATGCCAAATTGCTCAGGACGGTAAATAATAGCGATGCAATTATAGCACGTGATTTCGATTAACACCATTGGCACTCAGGATTGGCAAATAGAGTACCTGCTCATTTGCGCAAATGCGTAAGTACTACCTGACTGTCCCGATAAGCTCAGCTATATCCCTTATCCCCTCGTCGCGTATAAACCGCTCGATTCCTTCGAGGACATCGAGGGCTGCTCGCGGGCTGGTCAGATTGGCGGTGCCTACCTGGACGGCGCTGGCACCGGCCAGGATGAACTCGATGGCATCCTCGGCGGTGCTAATACCGCCGCAGCCGATAACAGGCACATCTACGGCCCCGGCCACCTGGTAAACCATGTGGAGTGCCACCGGCTTGATAGCCGGACCGGAGAGACCTCCGTATATATTACCCAGTATCGGTCGGCGTGTCTTGATGTCTATCGCCATACCCTTGAGCGTGTTTATCAGTGAGATTGCGTCGGCACCGGCCTCAGCCACAGACACGGCCACAGCTACGATATCACCGGTGTTGGGGGTGAGTTTGACGAGGACAGGCAGAGAGGTTGCCTTTTTAACATCAGCGGTTACAGAAGCGGCGGTGTCAGGATTGGCGCCGAACTCAGCCCCACCGGCACTGACATTGGGGCAGCTGATATTGACTTCAAGGCCGCTGATTCCGGCCACTCTATCCAGTCGCTCCGCCACACGGGCGTAGTCATCAATCGTCTCACCAGCGATGTTAACGATGACCGGCACGTGCCAACCTGCCCAGATGGGCGCCTTTTCGGCTATCAGAGCATCGACACCGATATTCTGCAGACCGATGGAATTAAGGACGCCGCTGGCAGTCTCCACGATTCGGGGCTGGGGGTTACCCTCCCTAGGCTTAAAGGTTGTCCCTTTGCAGATGATTGCCCCCAGCCTCTGGATATCGAACAGGTGCTCAAACTCAATACCATAGCCGAAGGTGCCGGAGGCTGTCATAATCGGATTGGTCAGGAGTAAGCCCTTGTTATTCCTAGGGGCGAGCTGGACTGATAGATTCAAAGTGACTCCTTAGTCGAGGGTCTGCATGTCAGGACTATTGTACGTGGACTGATTGCTTAGGTCAATGCCTGGGGAGAAAATAGCGTAAATGAGTATTGACGTAATTGCGCAATTGCGTTACAATAGTCCAGAATCCGACCAAAGGGGAGTCGAACACATGCCGGTTATCTGTATCGCCAACCAGAAAGGCGGAGTCGGCAAGACAACCACGACTTCGACGCTGGCCCAGGGTCTGAGCGAGCACGGCAAGCGGGTTCTTCTGGTCGACTGGGACCCGCAGGGCAGCCTTACCATTAGTGTGGGGCAAAATCCGGAGCGTCTGGAACGTAACGGGTACGATGCCCTGGCGAGCATCATCAGGGGCGATGGCAGTCTCACAGTGCGTGATGTCATCATTCACACCTCCAACCCGCTCATTGACCTGGTACCGGCTAATATAGAGCTGTCACAGGCCGAGCTTGACCTGGTGGGGGCATTCACCCGGGAGATGATGCTGAGGGAAATGCTCCAGCCAGTACGGTTCCATTACGATTTTATTCTGATAGACTGCCTGCCCAGCCTCGGCTTGATGACAATCAATGCCCTAGCGGCAGCCGACCGTGTGATTGTTCCCTTGCAGGCCGATTTCCTGGCGATGAAAGGGGTTGGGCTGCTGTTCAACACAATTACTCGGGTGAAGGACAAGCTAAATCCTACTTTAGAGGTTTCCGGGATATTGTTGACCATGACCAGTTCTCGTACCCTGCACAGCCGCGAGGTCAGTGAGGTTACCCGGAAGGCTTTCGGTAAGACTGTGAAGGTTTTTGAAGCTACGATTCCTACAAGTGTTCGTTTTAAGGAGGCCCCGGCAGCCGGAGAGTCGATCCTGACATATGCCCCGAAGTCGGATGGTGCCAATGCCTATAGACTACTGGTAGAAGAGGTGATGAAATGAAGAGGGTTCGCGTTACCGAGGAGCTTGCTTACGGGAGTGCCCTGGACCGTCTCACCGGCTCTGAACAGCCGGCGCGGACTCCACCGGAAAGGGAGGAGACAGTTCGGGAGCCGGATACAAGCCGAATCAAGCTCTCCGTTTTCCTTAACCGTGGTGAGGACGCATACCTGGAATCCCTGGCATCCACAGCCAAGTTCAGCGGCGGCAAGAAGCTGAGTAAGACCAAGCTTATCGAGGCACTGGTGCGGGCTTTCCGGACGAGCGGACTGGATGTGCGGGGTGTCAAGACCGATGAGGAGCTTCTTGATAGAGCGGTTGCGCAATTGCGTAAATGAGTAAATCCCTTGATTTGTATTGACTGGATGATAACAATACAAGCCTCTGCTTCGGTTGCTCAATGAGACACTACGTACATTAGAAGATAAAGTCAGACGGTAGATACCGTTGGCCGGGTCCGTCTGGTCGATAACCCTGAGAGCCTACAGAATCGATTTTCAACCCCCTGTTAGTTCCTTCATATTGCTATACAACTATTGACATCTCTGCAGCAAGGCTTACTCTGGTAAAAGTAGAAATTGGTCTGCGTAGTTTCTACCGAGTCTCTACCGGGCATCTAACCTTCTTCGATGGGTATGTTTCCCTTTGTGAACAGCAGCGGAAAGACGATATCACTCAGGCAGCACGGCAGCCAGACGGCCAGGAAAAGGAATACGAAGATAGGCAAGAACTGGATCCATTCCACCGTTTCACCGAGCGCCATGATGATATGGAACAGCGACGCCCAGGTGCTGAGAAAGACGTGTCCGGCGTGGGGGAAAAGCGTGTGGGAGTTCCAAAGGCCGATGGCGACACCGAGTAGTGCCGCCGGATTTACTATCTGCCACTCCTCGATAAAGCCAATATGAGCCTCAACTTGAGGAAGGTTGAGGAGCGTCTCTCCGATGAACGGGACCACTGAGTCGCTCAGGGTAGCCACACCGATTGAGCCAAGGTAACCCACGAGAATTGCCGGCAAAAGCCGACCGCGCGTATATTTACGATACATGGCGGTGGTAACGCCGGCGCTGAGTACTACGTGGAGCGGATGCAAAACGTAAAAAACCGTCTCCGAGACACCGCTCACCGAAGGAAGGGCCCCGGTCGCCACGATAATTACAACAGCCACGATACTAATTACTGCCCCGAGGATAGTAAACGGAATGTGGTGCCTTAGTTCGGCGACGATTCGCTGAAGCATTTCTCTCTTCGTCCTATACCGATGATGCTGGAGCTTTCTGACAGAGTTGGCAAAGGCCGGTGAACTCAAGCAGGTGGTCGTCTATGCGGAAACCGCTCTCACGACTGAGCCTTCCTTCGAGTTCGACGACGTTATGCTCAATGAGACGGGGACTAGCGAAGTCGACAACCTTACCGCAGCCGGAGCAGACCAGGTGGTGGTGGTGGTGTGATGTGCCTGCAGTATAGCTGGGGCAGTTACCGCCGGTGTGGAGTTCACAGATGAGTTCCAGTTCCGCCAGAAGCTTGAGGGTCCGGTAGACAGTTACCAGCCCGATGCCGGGGTGGTTCTGGCTGACCTTCTCAAATATAGCTGTCGGGGTCAGGTGGTCCTGACTGGAAGTGATGGCATGAACCACGGCACACCGCTGAGGAGTAAGTTTGTAACCGTGACGCCTGAGGGCGGTGGTGATATTTCTGTCGGAAGGTTTCATCTCTTCTGCTAATTGAAAAGTATTATCAGTTACAGTCTAGCGAAAGAAAGGGGGAGTTGTCAATAGGTAACGTTAGTGAAGGCTCTTGCGTAAATCATAGTGTGCGTGATTGCGCAAATACGCTAATGAGGAATTACTCACTATTAAGCTACTCTGTGGGTGCTACTCACCTTACATCTCCTATTCTTCCAGTCGGTATTGCCGAACGCTGAGTAAACTAGTAGAATGAGGGCGTTTACTATATCTCGAGAGGTGAACTCAATGAACGATCGTTTTAAAGTGAGTATCATTGGTGACGGTAATGTTGGGTCTGCCTGTGCCCAGCGAATTGTCGAGCGTGACTATGCAGACGTCGTCTTGCTTGACATCATCGAGGGTCTGCCACAGGGTAAAGCCCTCGACATCCAGCAATCGGCATCGGTGGTGGGTTTTAACTCTCGCATAATCGGAACGAACGATTACGAAGAGACAGCCGGTTCGGACGTGGTCGTAATTACGTCCGGTTCGCCGCGAAAGCCGGGTATGACACGTGACGACCTGCTGCTGACAAATATGAAGATTGTCAGCGAGGTCACCAGTAGGGTAGTCGCAAAGTCACCTGACTGCGTCATCATCGTGGCCACCAATCCGGTTGATGCCATGGTCCAACTGGCTCGCCACGTAAGCCAGTTTCCCCAGAAAAGGGTTCTCGGACTGTCCGGAGTCCTTGATGCAGCCAGGCTGAGCACCTTCGTCGCTGCTGAGTCAAAAATGCCCGTGGAATACGTGGATGCCTGCGTTCTCGGTGAGCATGGGAAAAACATGGTGGTCATACCCAGATTGACCAAAATTCAGGGGAGACCGATTACTGAACTCCTGCCCGCAGAATCAATCAGTAAACTGGTAGAACGTACTATTGGTGGCGGGGCGGAAATTGTTGGACTGCTCAAGACCGGCAGCGCCTTCTACGCACCCTCGGCGGCAATTACCCAGATGGTTGATGCGATTCTCCTCAATAAAGACATGACGCTAAGTTGTGCCATGAGCCTCAATGGAGAATACGGACTTACGGATACTGTTATCAGTGTGCCGGTAAAACTGGGCCAGGGAGGTGTTGAGGAAGTGGTCGAACTAGAGCTGACCTCCGAAGAGAGACAGGCTTTAGCCAACTCGGCGAAGGCGGTACAGGAGCTAATCGGGGTAATGAAGCTGGACTGAGGTAGCGTTTCCTAAATGTATGAGTAAATACGCAATTGCGCAACTAAGCAATAACGCAAAGCTACAGCAAGGAATGAATCATGGTAGGTCTAACTTCAGCAGATGACGGAAGCAGTCAGATAAATGGTGTGAGCTACGTTGGAATCGCCAAATATTGCTATGCGAACTCGGTAGCGATGTTGCTGGCTGGTATTGATGAGCACATATCCCCGTCACTTATCGAAGTACTGACAGGAGTTGGACTTGGGGCATTTCTGGAAAACGACGGCCTCCTGTTTTTCTCAAATCCCACTGGGATGCCCGATATTGGCATTTCTAAGGCAATGGAGATTCTGGGATTTACGTTTGAAGAGAAGTTCAGCAAGATCTCCGACATTGACCCCTTTGGTGCCTTAGAAGATGACCTGCAGAATTCAAGCGCAGTACTTGGCCCATTGGATATGAGCTATCTGGTCTATATTCCAGGTCACCAATATATGAGGGGGTCTGCCATTGACCATTTCGTCCTGGTCTATGGAATTGACCAGGATAAGCTATATCTGCATGACCCCGCCGGCTATCCCCATGTTTTAATCTCAAGACCTGAGATGCTGTTGGCGTGGAAGGCTGAGAACGTAACCTACCGTCGGGGGTATTATCGCTATTGGTCGTCGCCAAAGCGTATCGCCAGTCCTTCAGGTGGGGATATATACCAAGATGCCCTTCGCTGGTTCAAGAGTATCTATGAAGATAGCTCTGTTAAAAGCGTTAAGGAGAATACGCCTATCGGAAGCGCTGTAATCCGAAAGGTGGCCGACCGAATCGAGTCGGAGGCTCTCTCGTCGGAGGAAATTGGCCACTTGACAAGATTTGCACTACCGCTGGAAGCAAAACGCGCAATAGATTTCGCCTCTTTCTTCGGTCCACATAATAAGACACTGGCCGATTTAAAATACAGTCAGTCGCGGGTTTTTGGCGAAGCACACTCATGCCTTGGCCGAAGGGACTGGAGAGGTACAGCGCATCTATTTCAGCAACTGGCCGAGCTGGAGGATAAAATACGGGGCGCAATAATGTCTCAGTAGTTACTGAGTAACAGGAAGGGTAGGGTTCCCTATAACCAAATGAGAGAAATAGAAGCCGGCGAAATCATCGAGGCAATTGCCCGACTCTGCCACCAGGCTAACTATGAGCTGGGCGAGGATGTAATGGCCGCCCTCGAAAAGGCGGAACAGACCGAGGAGTCGCCATTGGGCCGCGCCGTCCTCAGGGAATTACTTGAGAACGCACAGATTGCACGAGAAGGCCTCTTTCCGCTCTGTCAGGACTGTGGCACCGCAGTAATTTTTCTCGAGGTCGGACAGGACTCTCACATCGTCGGCGGTGAGTTGCATGCGGTTGTTGAGGAGGGAGTGCGGCAGGGCTACACTCAAGGGTATCTCCGAAAGTCTATGGTCCGGCAGCCTTTTTCTGCCAGGGTCAACAGTGGTGATAATACCCCACCGGTACTCCATACCGACATAGTGCCCGGTGACCAAATCAAGGTAATAGTGATGTCCAAGGGTGGTGGGGCGGAGAACATGAGTCGGTTGGCTATGCTCAAGCCAGCCCAGGGCAGGGAAGGCATCATCGAGACGGTGGTCACGGCAGTTGACGAGGCGGGCGGCATGCCTTGTCCACCCTTGATTATCGGAGTAGGTATCGGTGGTACCGCCGAGATGACGATGCTGCTGGCCAAGAAATCACTGCTGCGTCCGGTGGGACAGCCGAGTTCGGACCCGGAGACGGCTGAGCTTGAACGGGATATACTGGAGCGTGTCAATGACCTCGGTATCGGGCCGATGGGCCTCGGTGGCCGGACGACTGCCTTGGCTGTCCATGCCGAGGTGATGCCGGCCCATATCGCCAGTCTGCCGCTGGCGGTCAATTTCCAGTGCCACAGCACCCGACACCGCGAAACCGTCTTGTAGGGCACCTACTCTGGATATGGAGGAATCATGCGCAGACCCGCTGGCGTAATCTTTGACCTGGGTGATACAGTCCTGCATCTGGAATCAATCGATATGATATCTGCTAATAAGAGGCTGCTGGAATTCGCTGAGGGCAATACCGACCTGACTGCTGAAGATGTCCAACGCTTCGCCGAAGAGCTCAGTCGTGAAGCCTTACAGGTACGAGAGGATTCATGGTCGAGTACAGTATTCAGAGTTTCCAGAGATTACTGTATGGGAATCTGGGTATTTCCTTTACCATCAGTCCATATGAGCTGGAGAGGGAGTTCTGGAATGCTGCTATAGAGTATGTACCTTGCGAAGGTATTTTCGATGTGCTCGACTTACTGGACAAGCACCGGATAAAAACGGGCATTCTCAGCAACTCGGGCTTCACCGGAGCTGTCCTCGAGGAGGAACTGGCCAAGCATAACCTGGCCCGTAGATTCTCCTTCCTGATATCGAGTATCGATTACTTGTTCCGCAAACCCCACAGGCGTCTTTTCCAGATTGCCGTCAGAAAGATGGGCCTGGAGCCGCAGGATATCTGGTTTGTCGGGGATAAACTGGAGTACGATATCAGGGGGGCAATCGATTACGGTCTGTACCCTGTCTGGTATAACCCGGAAGAAAAGACGGGTGAGATAGACGGCGAATACCTGGAAGTGAGGAGTTGGCACGAGTTTCGAGAGAAGATCGAAGAACTCTGTAGTCGCTGATTGCGACCAATCAATGATACTGTTACAATTTGCCTGAATACGAAATATTTAACGAGACAAGATGACAATGACGGAAGACATACTTAACATAAAATCCCCAATCGAACCTGACGTAATTGATAAGCTGACGGCCGGAAATCGGGTATTGATTTCCGGCGTTATCTACACCGCCCGCGACGCCGCTCACAAGAGGATTATTGATTCAATGGACAGTGGGGAGGAGCTGCTCTTCGACCCGCGAGGCCAGACCGTCTACTACGCCGGGCCTTCACCGGCACGACCGGGACAGGTTATCGGCTCAATCGGGCCTACCACCAGTGGCCGCATGGATGCCTATACTCCACGGCTGCTGGCTTATGGTCTCCGTGCTATGATTGGCAAGGGGAATCGTTCCGAGGCGGTGAGGGAGGCGCTCGTGCAATACAAAGGTGTCTACCTTGTCTCTGTCGGTGGGGCTGCTGCCCTGATAGCGCGCTCAATCAAGCAGGCGGAAGTAGTCGCCTACGAAGACCTTGGTCCCGAGGCCATCCGGCGACTGACCGTTGAAGACTTTCCGGCTATCGTAGCCAACGATGCTTTCGGTGGAGACGTGTTTGAGCAGGGCAAGGCCAGGTACCGCCGGGGGAGGTAGAAATGGACTGTATTTTCTGCAGGATTGCTGCCGGGGAGATACCGGCCGATGTTATTTACACCGACGAAGAGGTAATCGCCTTCCGTGACATCAATCCCCAGGCGCCGGTACACGTGCTTATTATCCCCGGGGAGCACATTGCTTCCCTGGCCGAGCTTCCGGAGGAAAAGTCGGTGCTGGTGGGGCACATGGTGGATGTGGCCAACCGGCTAGCCCGGAGTGAAGGCATCTCGGAGAGCGGCTACCGGGTGGTGATGAACTGTGGTCGGCAGGGAGGCCAGGATGTACTGCACCTCCACATGCACCTGGTCGGCGGACGCCAGCTGGCCGGTTCATTCGGCTAGGACGGGTGATTAATATGGAGCGAATGGAGAGAGAGGTCGCCGATTCACTAAGGCGGTTCTTCTCTGCCCAGACAGGCCTCAGTGAACTTGGTGTTATAAAGTCGCGGGACTACATCGGTGACATCGGGCGTTACGTCTGCATGCTTGTCTACGGCCTTAAAGTACCCAAGGGGAGAAAGCCCACCGGCTATGACGGTAAAATCGATAAGTCCCGTGTCGCCGTCAGGCTTAACAACTGTCCGGTAGGTACGCCGGTACGACTGCCCGAGCCGCTTGATTTCGATGAGCTGATTGTCGTGCTGGGGCCGAACTGTCTCCTGAGGCCGGAGGGCGTCGCCAGCGACTTCATCTTCTATCGCTTTACCCCCGAGCAAGTCCGTAAGCGGTTCAAGAAGACCAGGGGTGGCTACGTGGGTGGCGGGGATGTCTTCGACCGGACTTATGATAAAGTCCTGAATATCACAGCAGGCTAGATGCTGCCGTCCTGAATTAGCTTTATTACCGTCCTGTCTATCTCATCGATGTAGCCGATGTTGGTCTTCCCGTCCCAGAACGTTATCTGTAATATCTCGTCGTTTTCGCGGAAGGGGGCAGGGGAGGAAAGCTCCCCCTGAGTAGAGCGTGCCGTAATACAGGCGGTTATCCGGCGCAGCGCGGTACTTCAGGACAGCCCTGAACTCAAGGGGGTCAACTCTCTGGCCGGTCTCCTCGAATAACTCGCGGGCAGCGCAATCACGGGCGCTCTCAGTGCCTTCGATGTGGCCGCCGGGTAGCTCCCAGGAATCTCTTTCACGGTGGTGAACCAGCAGGAAATTCTGTTCGTGCCTGATGACCATAAAGGTGATAAGCAACGGCCTGTAGATGTCCGAGACCAGTTGGTTCTCCGGTATCTGGCTGTATTCCAGCAGGGCAATCCCATGCCGGTTAACTGCTATCGCCATCTGAGTGATTATAACCCGTAGACCTGTTTTGGTGCCAGGTATTCCGGGAACCTGTCCAGGAGCGCCTTTCGGACAGCATAACAGAGGTGGCAGGCATCCACGTATCTGTCTTCGTGTTCTACTCCGTATTCTGTCGCCAGGAGAGCCGGGCCACCCTCTACTAGTGGCCGGCAGATTGGATGTGAGTTACAATCATAGGCTTTTACAAGCTCGGATAGGGGAGTCCGCCACATATTACCCATGCTCAGCCCCTGGCAAATATGAACATTGCCATAGGGGTCAACGTGAACCCTCTTGGGATTTCTAAGCTCCTCGTGGGGGCACTCTGTGAACTCCTGCCACGGTCGTGTCGGCAGGCCTTCCAGCAGTTTATCGACCGCCCTGCCTCTGAACATGGTGCTGCCACCGACGACGGGCTCTCCCCGGTCCTGTTCACCGCCTTCGCTTATCTCAACACTGGGCCTGTCGATGGAAATCACGCCAGTGGGCATGCCCAGTCTCTCCGCCGCCGCTTGAACATGACTGGTCGGGCCTTCCTTATCATCCTCGGAGTGAAACGAATCATCGCTCAGGCTGAGGTCGGCAATCCCCATCTCATATAGAGGCCTGAGCCAGAGCTCGGCATCTCTATCACCCGTTGCCCAGTAAGAGTTGGTGACAATGCCAACTTCAAGGCCCCGGCTGCGGGCGATTCTGATACCCTCGACCATGAGTGGGTAGAAGAGAAATGCCTCACCACCCTCGAAATACACCCGCTTTACTGTTTCCATCCTGGTCAGCTCGTCAAAGACGCTTTCCATTTGCGCCAGGGTGAAAGTGCCCTTCGCCTGCGGGCTGCTGTATACGAAGCAGTGGTCACACTCAAAACCGCAAGAATAGGTTAGAAGAAAGTGGACTCCGGTTAACATATTTCTCCCCCAGTTAATCGCTATTTCTAGACGGTCGTGGAAAAAACGACCATATCTGTAATCACGGCTATCCGGTTTTGCGGTGCTCCAGGTACATATGCAACCCGGCGATGCTTTTGGCGTCCTTGATTTTACCGGAGGTAAGCAGTGAGGAAATCTCTGACACCGGCATCCGGACGAGGCTGATGCCGGCTGTATCCTCGGCGTGAAGCTGGCTGGAGGTAAGCTCGGTGGCCAGGTAGAGATAGAGGTACTCGGTGCAGAAGCCCGGCGTTGAGTAGAAGCCACCCAGCCTCTCCACCTTGCCTGGCAGGTAACCGGTCTCCTCCTGCATCTCTCGGCGGACGGCCGTGTCGGCGTCTTCGCCGGGGTCGATACTGCCTGCCGGTAGCTCCAGTAGCTCCATTTCTACTGCCTTACGGTACTGTCTCACCAGCAGGATATTTTCGTCGTCATCAACCGCGATGACGACAACAGCATCCCCCACCTCGATAATCTCACGGGTGGATTCACCGCCGTCGGCTGTACGTACGGTGTCAATACGGAGCCTGAGGTGCCCGCCGTTAAAGACTTGCCGACTGGACAGGGTTTTTTCTTCGGCCAAATCAGACCTCCAAAAACCAGACCGTTACCAGATGACTATTAAGATAGCCATCAGGACCATGATAGCAGCACCTACCTTGGGGATATACCTTTCGTAACGTTTGAGTCTGGGTTCAAGGTGTGTGTAGACCTTGACACATAGAATGGTTACTGCCATCAGTCCTAATAGTACTGCTATTCCGTAAGCAAGCATCAACACCCAGGCATTTACACCACCAGCTACCAGAGCCAGCAGGGCAAATTCCTCCTCGTGGGCGAAACCGAGTATGAAGGCAAAGGAGGCCAGGCCCCACAGGCTTATAGCCGCGCCGGCCAGATGCCGGTGCTTATGGGTGTGTTTGCCAATACCCGGGTGCTCATGCTCGTGTTCGTGTTTAGTTACGACCGCTTCATCGTGAAGATGGCCGTGTTGCCTTTCCATTTCATCGACCTTTTCCCGCCACATCCGGAAGGCCAGTATCAGTAGTAGTCCCGCCGCTACGTATTTTAGCCATGGGGCATCAAAATCCAGCCAGGTCTCGAGCAGGACGTAAACAACTACCACGGCGATGGACGACACCAGATGTGCTATACCAATGATGCCTGAACTAACCGTAGCACTGAACAGAGCATTCTTTCTTTTTACAGAATATAGCATGGCTACCGGCCAACCGTGTCCGGGCTCTAGCCCGTGCAGGAGGCCAATCATCACCACGCCTATATATGCTGGGTTGAACATTACGTTTCTCGTTTTTGAAGGTCATTCCGTGGCGGCAGGCATCTCCAGGTTACAGATAAGGGCTACCTCATCACAGTCGGGGAACTTGGAGCAGTGGTAGCACTCCGTCCAGACCTTGCGTGGTAGCTCCATCTTGTCCACTTCGGAAAAGCCGAATCTCTGGAAAAAAGCGGGCTTGTAGGTCAGGCAAAAGACGGTGGGGAGGCCGAGAAGCCGGGCTTCGCTGAGGCAGGCCTCCACCAGCCCTGAACCGATACCCTGTCGCTGGCTATCTTCCGCTACTGCCACTGACTTTACCTCAGCCAGGTCGGACCACATGACGTGCAGGGCGGCACAGCCGGTCACCCGTCCCCCCTGCCTGACTACGAGGTAGTCGCGGATACTCTCGTAAATATCACTCAGCGCTCTCGGCAGCATCTCGTCCTTGCCAGCGAAGTAGTTGATAAGCTGATGCATTTCCTCAGCATCATTGATGGTGGCTTTTTCTACGATTGGTTCCATGATTATCCCTGCTTCCCTCTAAGACGTTTCTCCAGGGAGCTCCACAGTGAGGTGTCGGGGTGAATCCTGAGAAAACGAACGGTGTTTTCACTGCGTTTTACAGTTATAGCAGCACCGCTCGATAGCGGCATGCTGATGTGCCCATCAACCGTCAAAACCGCCGAGTGGAGGGTGCTGGTGCGTAGCTCTATGGTGGATGTCGGTGGCAGCACCAGTTTGTAGCTGGCACTGAGGTGAGGTGATATCGGCAGCAGCAGTATTTCTTTCGCCTGCGGGTGCAGTATCGGGCCACCGGCTGCCAGTGCATATCCGGTGCTGCCGGTAGCGGTCGATACAATGACGCCGTCTGCTTTGTAGGTGGTCAGTGGCTCGCCGTTGACGCTCGCTTCTACGCGGATGACACGGGCTATTTCCCCGTGAGCAATGACGATGTCGTTCAAGGCATGGAATCTTCGTGGCTCGGGCGGTTCACTGGTAGCCGGGAACTCGGCTTCGAGTAGCGAGCGCTCGTCGAACCAGCCTTCTCCGGCCAATATGGAGTTCAGCTTCTCTGGCACCTCAGCAACACTGAGTTCGGTCATAAAGCCGAGGTTACCCAGGTTGATTCCTGTAATCGGTACCGACCTCGGTAGAATTGCCTGGGCAGCGCGGAGTATCGTGCCGTCACCGCCGATGCTTAGCACCAGGTCGGTATCGTCCACCTGTGCCCTGGCGGACTCTCCTTCCCAGGCTGAACAGAGCCAGGTAGATACGTCCTTGGTATTAAGGAGCTTCTCCAGCTCCCTGGCCAGCTTACCGGCGGCCTCATTCAGGGGGTGGAAGATAATGCCAATCTTTTTCACAGTCGTACCACGTAATTTCAGTAGTGAGAGTGTTCATTGGTGAGGTTAATTGCAGTGTAGCACCGGCATTATGGAGTGTCAAATATTATTGCTGAGTCTCAGTCTGGACTTCATATTGTCTTTGACTTTGACTCTATTTGGCGCTAATCTATCAGTGATTAGCCTGATCTATCAGACAGAGAAGCGGACAAGGTAAATAAGGGGGTAGAAGCCAGCGATGGAAGGAAAGACAGTATATTTTGAGAGCCCGGGAGTTGAGAATACCGACGAGACCCTGCGAATCGCCAAAAAGCGTGCTGAGGAACTGGGGATAAAGACAATCGTGTTGGCCACTACGGTTGGGGGTACGGCCGCGAAGAGTGTCGACGTCTTCGAGGGGATGAAGATAATTGCCGTCACCCACTTTACCGGCATGAGAGAGCCCAACTTTCAGGAGCTGACCGATGAGAACCGGCAGAAGTTCGAGAGTAAGGGTGGCATTGTCCTGACGACCACACACGCCTTTATGGGTATCGGTGGTGCCATGCGTAAGAAGTTCAACATGTATCTCCTGGGAGATGTTATTGCCAACACACTACGCATATTCGGGCAGGGAATGAAGGTGGTCTGCGAGATTACCCTGATGGCGGCAGACGCCGGCCTGGTGCAGACCGGCGAGGACATCATTGCCATCGCCGGTAGTGGCCGGGGAGCCGATACGGCCATTGTCGTCAAGCCGGTCAACACCAATGACTTCTTTGACCTGAAGATAAGGGAGATTCTCTGTAAACCTCATTTCTAGAACGCCAAGGGGGACACCCCCTTGGTATCCCCCGCCAAGAGGGGTTCCACCCCTCTGGACTCCCCAGAAGGGGAGAAGGGGTATAGCCGCGGCGGGTGATTGAAAGCGAGATACCCGAAGAAATCAGGCTCCCGAACACAGATAAAGGGGAGTTGAAGAGGGGCGTAACCCTGGAGGTAGAGAACAGTCCTTGAAAAATGGGGAGTTTAAGAGGGCGCAGCCCTCTTAGAATTATCTTCCCCTTCCCCTCTGGGGAAGGGGATTAAGGGGATGGGGCCAGCACTAGCGAAAGGGACGGAGACCTTAATAAATTACTCTTTCCCTGGAGAAGGTCAGGAAGGTTAAAGGTAAATGGGCTATCACGAACACAAACATAGTGCTCTAAAGAGCGTAAATTGTGCCGTTATCATCATCTCCGACAGCCGCACTGAACAGGATGACGAGTCGGGCAAGCTCATCAAGCAGCGGCTGGCCGATAACGGGCATCAAGTACTCTTCTATGGCATCCTGAAAAACAATGCCGACGCTATCCGGGCGAAGATAAATGAACTGGTGGGGCAGGAAGGACTTCAGGTCATTATCACCAGCGGCGGTACCGGGGCGAGTCACCGCGACGTCACCGTGGATACCATCGACCCGATGCTGGAGAAGCGCCTCGAAGGCTTCGGGGAGCTTTTCCGCCAACTGACATACCAGGAGATAGGCACCGGCAGCATCCTCAGTCGGGCGGTAGCCGGAATTATCAAAAGCAAGGTCATCCTCTGCTTCCCCGGCTCATTAAACGCGGCCACGTTAGCGATGGACAAGATAATCCTGCCGGAGATAGGGCACCTAGTCAGGGAAGCAACGCGGTAGGCTCATTATCCCCTCTGCAGGTACAACCGGTGTGAGAAGTCCTTGAAGCCGTGTTTCCTCCAGAAAGAGTAGCCTACCTCGTTCCTGGCGGCCACCGTTAGCTCGATTCTATCTATGCCATGTGAGGCGAACGACTCGAATATTCTACCCAGCATATGTTCGCCAATGCCTTTTCTTCGGTAATCCGCTGTTATTGCCATGGTATCAATAAAGCCGTGCTTATCGCTTTCCACCCATATCGGAGGGTAACTGTTCACCTGTGAAATTGAGAAACCGACTACCCGGCTCTCATCCAGAGCGACTAGGACGAGGGTATCTTCTGTTCCCATTAGCTCTCTGATGTGTTGTTCAAAACTGACGTGAGCATCCTCTCTGGCAGGGAAGCGCGGGTCGATGTCCTTGTGGTGGTCCATAAACTCTTTCCAGAGTTCCACTATATCGGGAATGTGGGATTCGGTTGCCTCCACTATCTCTATTGACACGGCCTACTCCTCTTTTCGACGGTAGCTGCCGCTCTTGCCGCCGGTCTTGCTCTCCAGATATATCTCGCTCAGGGTCATGCCTTTGTCGACAGCCTTGCACATATCGTAGATTGTCAGAGCAGCTACCGAGGCAGCCACCAGCGCCTCCATCTCGACGCCGGTCTTGCCGGTGCTCTTCGCCCGGGCTGTAATCTCTATGCAGTCGTTGCCGGAAAGGTCGAAATCGACACTAACATCATCGAGCAGTATCGTATGGCAGAGCGGTATCAGGTCGGGTGTCCGCTTGGCGGCGGTAATGCCGGCCAACCGCGCCACCGCCAGGACATCCCCCTTCTTTATCTCGTTGGCTTTGACCAGCTTCAGGGTATCCGGCTTCATGAGCACTCTACCTTTGGCAACGGCTTCACGTTCGGTATCCGCCTTCTGGCTGACATCAACCATCCTGGCCTCACCTTCCGGGTTAACATGACTGAGCTCGGTCATTATCCACCTCCTCGCGCAACTGGCTGCGAGAACTTATATAGGGCAAGTATATCAAATCATAGCAGAAGCGTCATCCGCTCTTTTTGGCTATAATGATGGCATGGAAAATACCCCTGATAATGAAGGCGCACCAGAAAGAATAGAGATACCCTGTTTCCGCTGCGGGGTCTGCTGTATAAAGTACTCGCCGAGGGCATCTGTGGCGGAAGCGGAGCATATTGCTGACACTCTGGGTATCTCCCTGGAAACATTCCTGGAGAGGTACAGCGACGACTCCTGGTTCGAGCCGGGGTTCTATCTGCTTGATAGCCAGGACGGGGCCTGCGTTTTCCTGGGCGAAACCGAAGACAGACGGGTGTTCTCGTGCCTCATTCACGCGGTCAGGCCTGAGGTCTGCCGAAAATGGCAACCCGGCCTGGAGCGCAAGGAATGTTTTGAAGGACTGCAGAAATATTGGAGGTTGTCTGTGGACTCATCAGGCCAGCTCTGGGGCTCCGAAGAGAAGATTCAGGAGTTCCGTTCGGTCCTTAACTCGGGTGAACTACTATAGGGCTATCTATCCGACCAGCCTCTGCCTTTCAACAGGCCGCGTGCATAGGCCGCCTGGCCGACATGCTGGAAAGCGTCGTTGAGAACACCCACCAAACGCGCCTGAACCGGTTGGGTCGTACCCAGTGTTGGACTGTGTGACTCCCGTTCGAGCTCGGTTTCTGAAAGCTTGCTATCGATATAGCCTTTTATCCGCTCGACGACCGCCCGGTGGTATTCCAGTACAGTTACGCTATCAGGTGAGCGGAAGGCGGCGGCCTCTTCCGGACTGTGGTGGTACCCCGTCTCGCTGGGGTCGGGGGTGCGGCCAAATTTAAGGTACCACCCATCTTTTATCCAGAGTTGTTCCTCACCCGCAATCTCCGACATGTTTCTGTCATGGCTGCGTGTCAGGTGCCAGGCGAGCCAGCCGATACTGTTGCTATCGGGACGGGGACGTTGATTGAGGTCCTCAACGGTCAGTCCCTCCAGCACTGTCTCCAGATCCTGTGATATTCGTAGGAAAAGGTCGGTGATAAGTTGCTGCCATGCCATGACTGCCTCCTGTAGGGGTGGAATTGTAATTTCCCATACTAACAGAACATTATCGGTTTGCCAATCGATTCAGGCTTGACACCTGTTGAGCGGGGTCTTAACATGGCTATCATATCTGCATGAGAAAACTATAAAGGGAAGGAGTCTTTATCATGGAGTACAAGCATATAATCTATCAACCGGGAAAGGTGGCCCGCCTGATACTTAACCGACCGCAGTGTTACAACGCCCAGAGTCGGTTGATGCGTGAGGAGATGGACGATGCCTTTACCCGGGCGGCCGAGGATGAAGGGGTGGGTGCCATTGTCCTGTCCGGGGAGGGGAAACACTTCTCCAGCGGACATGACCTGGGGACACCGGAGGAGTTGGCCGAGCGTGAGGAGCGGGGGTTTCCGGCGACCCCATTCGGGCGTTATCTACGCAACCGCGCCACCTGCATGGAGAACAGCCTGCGGTGGCGTAATGTGCCCAAGCCGACCATTGCCATGGTGCATGGCAATTGTATATTCGGCGGGGTGATATTCGCCTCGGCTATGGACGTAATCTTTGCCGCAGAAGATGCCATGTTTCTGCCGTCGTTGTTGCAGTATTTCTCGGTGCCGTGGGATATCGGGCATCGCCGGACCAAAGAGATATTATTCGAGCACCGCTTCATGACTGCCTGGGAGGCCTGTCGGTATGGTCTGGTCAACCGTGTCTTCCCTCCGGATAAGCTCGAAGAAGAAACACTGGCCTACGCCGGCCGTGTGGCCGATAACTACTTCACCAATCCGTCAGGCCTGCGCATGGTCAAGTTTACCGTCAACCACATGCAGGATACGATGGGATTCACTACGGAGATTGAAGCTGCCCACGAGAGCCAGTTCCTCTTTCTTGAGTTCCGCGACAGGGAGCTTGTCCGTGATGAGAAGGGCGGTATTGCCCGCGCGAAACTCGCTCAGGAGAACCTGGAAATAACCCAACCCTGGCTTGAGTCGATGGGTCACTAGCCGCCAATCTGCCGCATCTGTCGCTTTTCGGGAGCGCCGTTCTCACCGAGGTGGTGCTGTTGTTGCTTGCGGGTGGCAGCCTTCAGTATCAGGCGCTCCAACTCGGAAATGTCGGCGCCGTGGCGCAGCGGTTCTTTCAGGTCTATCTCGTCGTCGTCAAGAAGGCACGGTCGTAGGTGACCGTCGGCGGTGAGGCGGAAGCGGTTGCACTCGGCACAGAAACACTCGGTCACCGCCCCGATAAACCCCAGCGTTCCGGAGGCATCCGGCAGCTTGTAATATCTGGCCGGGCCGTTACCGGATGTCGGCAGGTGAGGGCTGAGTTGGCCGAGGGACTGTTCGATAGATGACATAATATTGCGAATAGATACCATGCCATTGGCCCCGTTCCCGTTAACGAAAGGCATGTGCTCGATGAACCTGACATGCCAGTCGTCGGAAAGTGTCTTCCGGGCAAAGTCGAGTACCTCGTCGTCGTTGACGTCTTTCAGTACCACCATGTTTATCTTGACAGGATTGAGCCCCGCTTTCTTAGCTGCCTCAATACCTTCGAGCACTTCCTTGAACCGGTCACTGCCGGTGATACGCTCGAACCTATCCGGCTTCAGGGAGTCCAGGCTGACATTGACCCGGCTAAGACCGGCGGCCTTCAACTCGTCGGCGTAGCGGGCAAGCTGTGTCCCGTTGGTGGTCAGCGATACCTCGTCGATACCCTCGGTGTTAGCCAGCATCTCGACGAGCCAGCGTAAATTCAGCCGTATCAGGGCCTCACCACCGGTGAGACGCAGCTTCTTAACGCCCAATCCGGCCGCTGCCAGCACTATACGGTGAATCTCCTCGTAGCGCAGGATGTCATCGTGGCTCAGGTGCGGGTACAACCGGTCGGTACAGTAGAGACAGCGCAGGTCACAATGGTCGGTGACCGAGATGCGCATATAGTTGATACGCCGGCTGAAAGAGTCAACCAGGTCAGTCATGTTTCTATCTCCATCCTATCACAAATCCCACAGTCCGTCGTTTACAATGGCCATCTTAATCCTGCCTGATTACATGAACGGCCGTTGCCTTGAAGGAAGCGTATACCTGTTTCCCCGTTTCTAAAGCCATTTCCTCCACCGACCGTTTTGTCACCAGGGCGACGAGCCGGAAACCGCAGTCGATTTCAACGCGGGCGACCGGTCCCGTGGTGATAATCCGTGCAATCTCTCCGCTAAAAGTATTTCTGGCGCTGGTGGAGTGGCGTGACAGGGCCAGGGTCACTTCCTCGGAACGGATGCAGGCGTGGACCTGCTCCCCCGCGGCACAGTCCGATACTGCCTCGATAACGCTGTCATCCGTACCGATAGTGACGACGTTGTTCTCACTGGATTGGACCACCCCATCGATGATATTCTCGACACCGACGAAGTTGGCCATCTCCCGGCTTTGCGGGGTGTTGAACACCTCCCGCCAGTCCCCCGTCTGAAGGATTTCACCGTCCAGTAGCATGCCTACCCTATCGGCCAGGCGCTGTCCCTGGGACATGTCGTGGGTAGCCATCACGATTGTCGTGTGGTACCGTTGAATGATATTGGTTATCAGTTCCTCAATCTTAGCGGTCGAGACAGGATCGAGATTGGCAGTCGGTTCATCAAGTAAAAGCACCTCCGGCTCGGTAGCTATCGCCCGGGCGATGGCTACTCTTTGTACCTCCCCTCCGGAGAGCATTCGGGCATTTCTCTTGCGAAAGTCAGCCAGGTCGACCATCTCCAGGACCTCATCAAGCCGGCTACGGATATTGTCCCGGCTCATCCCCCGCCACTTGAGACCGTAGGCTATGTTTTCGTAGACGCTGGTATTGAACACCACCGGTTTCTGGAGGACAAAGGCCATGCGACGCCGTGTCTCTAACCGTTGTCTGACTGATTCGGTGACATCAGTACCGTCAAAATAGACCTTTCCCTGGCTGGGTGAGTCAATCAGGTCGAGCAGTCGCAGGAGCGTTGTTTTACCCGAACCGGTCGGGCCGATTAAAGCAAAGACCTCCCCCCGGTCTATCCTGAGGTTGATGTTTCTCAGGACATCCCGCCCATTGAGCCTCTGTCCCAGGTCTGTGGTCTTAATTATCGGTTGAGCGTTGGACACTTTCACCTCTGCTGTAGCCTGTTAAGAGTGATATTGACGACCAGAGCGATGGCTATCAGTATTATCCCCAGGGCTAACGCTAATTCTAACTCTCCTTTGGATGTTTCCAGCGAAATCGCCGTTGTCAGGGTTCTGGTGAAGCCACTGATGTTACCCCCAACCATCAATGACAGTCCTACTTCCGATATTACCCGGCCAAATCCCATGATTAACCCGGCCAGTATGGCGAATCGGGCTTCCCTGGTGAGCAGGGTGGCTGCCTGGAATCTACTTGCGCCAAGAGAAATCGCGGTATCGGTCACAGTCCTGTCCACACCGCTCAGCGCCGTGATAGTCAGGCCTGTTATTATCGGTATTACCAGCAGCACCTGCCCGATTATGATTGCAGGTGGGGAGAAGAGGAATCCCAGACCGCCCAGTGGGCCTGAGCGGGACAGAAGGACATAGACAAAAAGACCAACAGCGACGGTAGGGACACTGTAAAGGGTCTGAATGACGTTTATCAGCAGTCTTTTACCAAAGAAGTTGTTGAAATGTATTATGCTGCCCAGCGGCAGGGATATCAGAGCAGCGATAACGCAGGAGGTCGCCGCGAACGCCAGCGACCTCCCGGCTATCTGCATAACTTCCGGGTCGAGGGATACTATAAGCTCTATTGCCTTGGTGAAACCATCCCAGAGTTCTGTCAATCTACTCTACACGCGAATGTTGTATTATTCAGGTTCGGTCCCGGCGCAGGGAGTGAATAACTGCATACCATATTCCTCAACGCCGTACTCGCCGATTAGCTCCTGTATTTCTTCTGATGTGAGGAAGTCTATCAGGTTGTTGGCCATTTCTATATTGGTACTGGGCACACTTTCTGGGCTAATAGCAATCACCGAGTAAATATTGAGTAATATTGCACCCTCGTCCACAATCGGTACCAGCTCCAGCTCACTCTTGAAGGAGAGATAGGTGCCCATATCGGTAAGCGTATAAGCCTGTTTTTCGTGGGCCATTGTCAGGGTTGGCCCCATACCGATGCCAGCCTCTATGTACCAGGTGCCGGCGTTCTTTACGTCCTCGTAATCGTAGCCGGCGGCTGCCCAGATGGCCTTCTCCTTACTGTGTGTCCCGGAATCATCGCCCCGGGACACGAAGCTGGCACTGCCGTCCTCCATCAACTTCTGGAAGGCTGCCTCAGGAGTGAGGTCTTTAATGCCTGCCGGGTCATCTTCCGGACCGACGATGAGGAAGTAGTTGTAGGCAAAGGGCACCCGATCCATACCGTAACCATCAGCGATAAACTGCAGCTCGCGCGACTTGGAGTGGACGGTAACAACGTCTACATCCCCCCGCTGCCCCCATTCCAGTGCCTTACCGGTACCGGCATACAGTACGTCCAGCTCGACATCGTATTCCTCCTCAAACATCGGTTCGAGGTATCCCCAGAGACCGGTGTCGTAGAGGCTGGTGGTTGTGGCCATCACAAGTCTCGACTGCGGTGTGCATGCTGCCACTACTCCCAGAGAGCCCATAACCAGCACTGCTACAGTGAGGATGGTTAAAAGCGTCTTTGTATGATTGTTTTTTAAACGTAGGAATAGACGACGATAGGAGGTAGAAAGATGATGGTAAATACCGGGATGCGCACGTACCTCTAGATTCAGTGCAGTTCTCCTTTCCAAACACGGGAGGTGGGAGGGTTTCCCCTCACGCCCTATCGTTTGCCTCTCATAGGCGGGTGCCCTTAGAGACGGCAACTCGGAGATCCGTATTGAATTATTAATAAACCACGACTAGTATAGCCTGATGACCGTCAAAATGTCAACCGGCAGGGCAGTATGAAGGCTCATTCGGTGTCGTCAGTCGTCTCCTTGCCCTCAGGCAGCTTTTCGACCGGAGTCTCGACTGCAATCCTCAGTTTGTCCTCGAACCTGGCAAGCTTTCTACCGGCGTCATCATACTTGGTGGCGGCGTGGCGGATATGGCCTCCCAGGGTATCGTAGTCTTCCTGGAAACCTTCGAACTCACCCTGCAGCCTGGCCAGATGCCGCAGTATTTCACTGGCGGTGTTCTCGATGTGCAGCCCCTTCAGTCCCAGGATGATGACCTGGAGGTAGGCGTAGAAGCTGTTGGGTGATACCGGGATTACCCTTTTCTGGAGGGCGTAGGAGTATACCTCGCTGCCCTCGGCACCGTCGCGCAGTATCGTCTCATAGTAGACGTTCTCAGCGGGGATGTACATCAGGGCGAAGTCGAAGGTGCCCTCGTCAGGCAGGATGTACTTGGTGACGTTGTCAATATGCTTCTTCACCGTCCGGGTGAATTGCCGCCGCATAGAGTCCCGTTCGCGGTCGGACTCAGCCGCCAGTACCCGCTGGAAGTCCTCCAGAGGGAATTTCGAGTCGATTGGCACCAGGTTGTCGCCAATCTGAATGACGGCATCAACCGCCTCGCCGCTCTCGAAACGATGCTGTAGCTTGTAGTTCTGGTGTGGCAGGATATCATCGAGCAGCCTCTCCAGCATGAGCTCCCCAAGACCACCGCGGAACTTGGGAGCGCGCAGCACCTCCTGGAGGCTGGCGATGTTACGGCCAACGGCCTCAATCTGCCTGGTGCCTTCTTCCAGCTTACCCAGGCTCTTGTTGACCTCCCCGAAGACCCCCATACTGCCTTCGAGCCTCTCCCCGATGGTCTTCGACAGGGCATCACGCTGCTCCCGCCACCTTTTCTCCTGCCAGAGTCGGTCCCAGATCAGGAAGAGAACCACTATCGCCAATAGTATGATGATAAATATTTCCATAACAGCCTCCAAATAGGCTCAGATTCCAAAAAGCTTTATTATCTCCTCAATATCATCTGGCTGTATCGAGTTCTCTGTCAGCCTGTTGACCCTTTCCTCCCCGCACCGGAGACACCTGTGTGTTATCTGAAAGCCCTTGCCAGATTTATATCTCAGCCCCATGGGTCTCATCAACCCACTACATTCGTTCAACCGGTCTCCTGGTACTACGTCTACGTGCTTGGAAAACAAGCAAAAGGGACAATGGTTACGATAGCTCCCATTACTTAGCGGTAAAACCTCTCGACCACAGTTCTCACAAATGAATTCAGCATTCTCTTTTGCCCTGCTCATGCCCCGAACTCCCTGGTTTGAATTCCACTCAAACTGAGGAGTCAGGGTTCCGTTTTTTCTCCCTTACGGTCCCAGGCTTGGCTGAACCAGTGACAGATTCACCGCCGTTCCTTCAGGGTCAGCGATTACTTCCGGTTCCTGCTTCATCAGGGCATCTTTCATCCCTGAATCCGGACCTTGACCGACTTTGCGGATCTGTGTCGGCCACTGTAAGGCGGGAGCAACCACCTTCCACCGGTATGTGTATGTCCAGCCTCACTGGCTCTGGCGCCGTCCCCTCCAGGTCATGAACAGAGTATCAGACGTATTTCAATCAATAACTGGCCTCCTGTTTATCTGGCGTTACATCGGATATCGTTACTCTCATTCTTCAAGCAACTCCATAATACAGTCATATTTCTTTTTTATCATATTCCTGCCATTTTCACTCATCTTTTCCCAATCTCTGGTCAGTTTGTCCTTTACCCACCTCCTCCCTTCATCAACGTCCATCCCTCGGTCTCCATACACCAGGTAAAAGAGAGAAGCTAACTGGTCAATATGAACTATTGCATCGGCATCGGCGACACATTTTTCTTCCTCTGTTGTTTTTTCTATTATTACACTACCACGATGTGCTAAGATACATTTCTTTACCTGTTCTATCTTTTCTTCGTCAAGGTTTTCGTTTGCTAGTATTATTTCAGCTTCTTTGGCTCCCCAGATATGATGCTCTTCTACTAGTTCTTGGTCTTTAATTCCCGCATAATCATGTAATAACACGGCCAGCGTTACTATTTTCTTAGCGGCATTGGTCCTATCGGCAAGCTCTTGTGCTATGGAAATCATCGGAAGAATGTGGTGGGACCATATTCCATATCCAAAGGTATTTGTTTCCGCCTTGCAGGCATCTTCAATGATTGTAGAAATCCTTTGTATCAGTTCACTGTCCATCGCAATTTGATATATTATACACCCTTAAACAAGCAGTACAACGGAGCACGTGGTCTTTCTTCTCTGGCCGTAAGCTTCGAGGGGGTGAGGTAGATAAGAAGAATCCTCCTGTAATGGCGCTATTGAGGTGGTAACCCGCCTGCTGTATAATTACATGTCTTTCCCCTGATATTGTGCTGAGAAAGAGTGATATGGCGAAAATAGAATATACGCATACAGACGAACAAGGTCTGGACTCGATAGCCGCCTTGTGGCAGAAGCTACTTGAATATCACAAGTCTTTATCTCAACACTTTTCCGGGCGTTTGGGCAGTATGACCTTTGACCTCAGGAAGAAGGGATTGCTCGAGAAGTCCAGAGAAGGCGTAATTCGTATAGACCTCGCCAGAGATGTGGGTCGGGGGGGGCTTGTGGGGTATTGCGTTAGCACTATCTCAAGAGACAGGCAGGGTGAGATCGAATCCATATACATTGAGCCTGATTACCGCGAGTCAGGTATCGGCGATAACCTGATGAAAAGGGCACTGCACTGGATGGACGAGTACCCGGTGACCAAAAAAGTACTGGCAGTTGGTACTGGGAACGAAGAGGTATTTGACTTTTATAGCCGGTATGATTTTTATCCCAGAACTACTATTCTTGAGCAGATCGAGGCTGGAGAAGGGGAGTAGAACCATAATTACAGGTATAACTTTTTAGCTCACTTATTTCCAAGGGGGACACCCCCTTGGAATCCCCCGCCCAGAGGGGTTCCACCCCTCTGGACTCCCCAAAACGGTGTGAGGCCAGTTCTTTAGCGGGGGTCGTTCGCACCTTGGATGGTGCCTGCTGATAGCTCTGAGGCTGTAGGATGATCCCAGATATATAGGGTGTTTAAGAGGGGCGAAGCCCCTCTTTGCCATTTGCGGGCATCGTGTCTTTAGGCATACGAATATACGGAGGTTTAGGCAGGTTTCACGAGTAGAATCCGTAGCTAAGACCCGAGCATCTTGGCGGCGGATTCGGCTGCCTTTATGAGAGGGTCGGCAAAAATAAACAACCCCAGGACGCCGAGAGAGGTGAGTGTCAGGGCTACGCGCAGTGCTCCGGAAGAGGGTACCTTCTCCGCTGAAGACGGTTCACCGAGCCACATTACCTTGACGACACGCAAATAGTAGAAGGCGGATATTACGCTGTTGAGTACGGCGATAATGACCAGCCAGAGCAGCCCGTTCTGTGCCGCCCCGCCGAAGATGTAGAACTTGGCCATGAAGCCCGCTGCCGGTGGCATACCTATCAGCGATACCAGACAGACGGTCAGTGCCAGGGCCAGCAGCGGCGACCGCTTTGCTATTCCGGAGAAGTCCTGGATGAGGTCGCTATCAATCTTGTCGGTGATGGCGATGATGGCGATAAAGGCTCCCATATTAGCTACCGCGTAGCTCAGCAGGAAGAAGAGGATGGTACTTTGCCCGATGGTCTCGCCGGCTGATGCCACACCCATGGCAGCCAGCCCGACCATCAGATAGCCCGCCTGGGCGATGCTGGAATAACCGAACATACGCTTGATGTTGGTCTGTGGTAGCGCTGAGATATTACCCACCGTCATACCGATGGCCGCCAGCACCGCAAAGACGATACCCCAGTCCAGGCTCAGCCAGCTGGGGAGGCCGAAGGCGGTACTGAAAATTCGGACGATGACGGCGAACCCGGCTGCCTTACTCGCCACAGACAGATAGGCAGTTATCGGGGTCGGGGCGCCTTCGTAGACGTCGGGTACCCACATCTGGAAGGGTACGGCGGCAATCTTGAAGCCGAAACCGGCTATCAGCAGGACGATACCGAGAATAAGGGCCGGATTATCGATTATGCCCTGCACCCCGAGGGACTGGACCTGCTGGCCGATTTCGCCCAACTGCGTCGTGCCGGTGGTGCCGAAGACAAGCGCCATCCCGTAGAGGAGCACGGCTGAGGCGGTAGCACCGAGCAGCAGGTACTTCAGCGAAGACTCGCTGGACTTGGGGTCTTTTAGGAAACCGGCCAGGACGTACAGGGAGATACTCGCCAGTTCCAGGGCGACATAGATGGTAATAAGCTCGGCGGCGGTCGCCATCAGCATCATACCCAGCGCCGACAGCAATACCAGCGCATGGTACTCGCCCCGGAAGCGTTCCAGCTTCGATGCGTAGTCGACTGATGCCAGGATGACCAGGGCGGCAATCCCGAGGAAGAGCAGTTTGAAGAAGAGAGCGAAGTTGTCCACTGCCAGCGTGTTGTTGAAGATGGTCCGAGAAGGTTCTCCGTACATGACGATGGTGAATGCGGCCGATACCACCAGACCGATGACACTGGCAACCGCCAGCAACCCCTTCCGCTGGATAAGGAGGTCCAGCAGGATTACGGCCACAGCCGTAGCTGCTAAGCTAATTTCCGGTGCTAACAGCTCAAGATTCAAGACCTACTCCTATGCTAACCACCTATCAACATAGCTATCGGCGAAACGCCGAGCTTAATAACATCAGTCAGGATAAAGGGACAAATGCCCACCAGCAGAATCAGGGCGACAAAGGCGAACATGTATACCTTCTCCAGTTTGTCCGCGTCCTTGACACCGTTATACTGCTCCAGCACCGGGCCGTAGAACGTTCGCTGGAGCATCCACAGGATGTAACCGGCTGCCAGGACTACCCCCAGTACCGCCAGCAGGGTATAGACCTCGACACCGGCTACGGTGGTACTGGAAAAGGCGCCGGTGAAGGTGATGAACTCGGCGGCAAAGCCGCTGGTTAACGGCAGTCCCAAGGAGCCCAGGCCGGCAATCGAGAAGACAATGGCGATAACTGGCATCTGTCGTGCCAGACCACCCAGCTTCGTCAGGTCACGTTCTTCGACGTTGTGCATAGTCAGACCAGCCATAGCGAATAAGAGGCCGGTGAGTAGACCGTGACTGACCATCTGCAAACCGGCACCGGTAAGGCTTACGTCACCCAGGGCGAAAACACCCAGCAACACGAAACCCATATGGCTGACGCTGCTGTAAGCAATCATCCGTTTCAGGTCGGTCTGCCGTAGCGTGACGGCCGCCCCGTAAAGTATGCTGATGACGGCCAGTGCCAGTAAAAGTGGCGCAAACTGCTGAGCGACTTCGGGGAAGATACTTACGCAGATGCGAATCATACCGTAGCCACCCATCTTGATGAGTGCCCCGGCCAGCATGACACTGCCGGCGGTGGGCGCATCGGTATGTGCATCGGGCAACCAGGTGTGTAGCGGGAAGACTGGTAGCTTAACGGCAAAGCCGATAATGAGTAGCCAGAAGATGACTGCCACCGGCATGATGGACTGTACAATGACGCCATCACGGTTGGCGATATCCACCATACTAAGGCTGCCGGTGGTGAAGTAGAGGCTGAGGATACCGGCCAGCATGAAGGCACTGCCGAACAGGGTATAGAGAACGTACTTGATTGATGAGTACTCGCGGCGTCCTGTCCCCCATATCGAGATGAGGAAGTACATCGGGATGACCTCTATTTCCCAGAAGATAAAGAAGAGTAGCAGGTCGAGTGAGCAGAAGACACCGAGGATACTTGCCTCCAGCAGGAGCAACCAGGCGAAGTACTCTCGGACTCTCTCATGAATCTTCCATGAAATGAGGACTACCACGAAACCGAGGAAGGCGGTCAATAATACCAGCGGCAGGCTCAAGCCGTCAACCCCCAGGTGGAAGTTGGCATTGACTGCCTCGATCCAGGACGCCTTCATCTCGTACTGTATGCCACCGATTACCCTGTCGAAACCGGCGAAGATGACTACCGCCAGTATTAAAGAGACCAGGGTGGAAACGGCGGCAATATACCTGATGAGTCTCTCGGAGAGACCGGGTATAAACGCAATCAGTATTGTTCCTGCCACCGGCAGCAGGATTATGGCTAGCAGGTAACCAGAATCCAAGCCTCTTGACTCCTATCCGTCTTTAATATCCTCAATTAAACGGGGTAAAGCCCCGTAGTCCACTTCATTACTAGTTAACGATAAAGAGAACAATGGCAATTACCGCTGCCCCGAGCCCGATGAATAGCCCGTACAGCTGGAGCTGTCCTGTTTGTAATCGTCGGACTATATTGCCACTTCCGAAGACGCCGCTGGCCGTAGAATTCACCATGCCATCAACACCGTTAGCGTCTATTTCCTGTAAACCGGCGAATATTCCACCGAGCAGGACCTTCTTTACGATGATATTCTCATAAAGCTCATCGAACCAGTACTTGTTAATCAGGGCGTTGTAGAACATTTTGAAGCGGGCGCCGATTTTCTCTGCCGAAATCAGCTTCGAGCCGTACATCAGATAGGCAAGCCCGATACCGGCCAGTGCCAGTAACAACGATATGATAGGCCACGGTGAACTGGTGAAGACGTTAAATAAGTTGACCCCATGCGGGTGGTGTTCACCCATAAACTTGGCAAAGTTACCTCCGAGATTCCACCAGCCGACACCGACTGATAGGACGGCGAGGAATACCAGTGGCAGTACCATTACCTTTGACGACTCGTGGGGATGGCTGTACTCCTCCGATTCACCGCCGCGATACTCACCGTGGAAGGTCATAAATATCACACGGAACATGTAGAAGGCCGTCATAAACACCGTTATCATCGCCAGAACGAACAGCAGCTTATTACCGTCGAGAGCAGTGATTAAAATCTCGTCCTTGCTCCAGAAACCCGCCAGCGGCCAGATACCGGCCAGACTCAGCGAGCCTATAAGGAAGGTAATATAAGTCCAGGGCATTACCTTACGTAGGCCACCCATGAGACGCATGTCGAACGTACCAGTAGCGTGATTAACGCTACCGGAGCCAAGAAACAGCAGCGACTTGAAGAAAGCGTGGGTGAACAGGTGGAAGATACCGATAGCAACGGCAGCCTTGGCGGCCTCAATGGTAACGTGTCCCTCGTGGTTAAGGACGATACCGGCTGCCCCCAGAGCCAGCATCATGTAACCGAGCTGGCTGATGGTTGAATAAGCCAGAACACGTTTGATATCGTTCATCACCAGGCCCATCGAGGCGGCGAATATCGCCGTAAAAGCTCCGATGGCAGCCACCAGTGTAACAGCCTCGATTGAGTGTGCAAATATCGGGAAGGTGCGGGCGACGAGGAAAACACCGGCCGAGACCATCGTTGCCGAATGGATTAAAGCGCTGACGGGTGTCGGGCCTTCCATGGCGTCCGGTAGCCACACATGCAGCGGGAACTGGGCTGATTTACCCATCGCGCCGGAGAAGATGCCGATAGCTGCCCAGGTAAGTGCTCCACCACCGAGCAGACCGATAGCCGCCATATCGCTCAGCTGTGCCGTGTCGAACGTTCCAGTATTGGCGAAAAGCACCAGGATGGCTGCCAGGAAGCCGAAGTCACCGAAGCGGGTGACAATAAAGGCCTTCTTGGCGGCATTGGCTGCCGATGGCTTGTGGAACCAGTATCCGATGAGGAGATAGGAGCATAGCCCCACCATCTCCCAGAAGACGAACATCATCAAGAGGTTGTCGGCGATTATCAGGCCGAGCATGGAGGCGGTGAAGAGTGACATCCACGCGTAGTAGCGGGTATATGTATCCCCATCGTGATGGACGAAATGCTCCATGTAGCCCAGCGAGTATATCTGTACCATCAGGCTGACGACTGTAACCACTACCAGCATCACGGCCGTCAATGAATCCATGATGATGCCCATCTTGATAGTGAAGTCCCCGATAACCACCCAGGTGATATCGGGCACGTGTATTTCATGGTGTGGTGCACCCAGGACCTCGGCCAGTGTCCAGATGGACAGTATGACCGAGCCGGTGATGGCCATAATGGTGATGTATCCTGCCACCGGCGAATCACGCCTAGTGAAGGGCTTGACCAGCACTGCTATCAGCACGAAGGAGATTACTGGTAGCAGGAAGATTAGCCAGAAAGCTTGGCTCGGCATTAGATTTTCCTCATCACCTCGTCTATTACGTGTCTTTTATCTTCAGGAACCAGGATGCGATAGGTGGTCAGTTCCTGCCCGATGGGCAAACCGGATTCCGGCATGATGCGGGTGGGTATTCCCTCCCCTTCGAAGAACTCCTTCCACATCTCCGCCATCATCAGGTTTGGTGTCTTTTTAATCTCTACCCACATAGTCAACTACCGTTTCATCGAGTCTATATCCGTGGGATCAACCGTACCTCGCTGACGGTATATCGCTATTATTATCGCCAGACCAACGGCTGCCTCGGCAGCCGCCACGGCCATGATGAAAATCGCAAAGACGTGCCCCGTCAGCATTTCGGACGCGACATACCGAGAGAAGGCGACCATCGCGATATTCACCGCATTGAGCATAATCTCAATGCATAGCAAAATGGCGATAGTATTACGTTTGGACAGTGCCCCGTACAGGCCGATAGCGAACAGGACAGCCGAGAGCACGAGGTAATGTTCCAGACCTATCGACATACTTTACTTCTCCCTCACCAGGACAATGGCTCCGATGATGGCTGCCAGTAACAGGACGGCGGCAATCTCCACCGTCAGGATATAGCCGTTTTCACCAAAGAGCTGACCTGCCAATGTGGCGGTTGTCGGCTCAATCGGCGTCCCGGCCGGTATTACCCACTGGGTATTGAGTACAGCAAAGGTGACCGTTCCTAAGAAGATTAACGCTACCAGAGAGGCCGGGAAACGCAGCTTGTTGGACAGACTACCACGCTGAACGTCTCGCGTGAGCATTATGCCCAGGATAAGCAGTATTGCTATAGCACCTACGTAGACCAGAATCTGCACTGCCGCCAGAAAATCGGCACTTAGAGTAACATAGAGACCGGCCACCATGATAAAGCAAAGCACCAGCGCGAGCGCTGCCCGGAAGACGTCACGAAGCAGTACTACCGCCAACGCGGCAGCAACACTGACGATGGCTAGCAACCAAAAGGCGAAGTCCAGTGCCATCGCTTTTTTACTCCTTCCGGTCTATTAACAGTTCTTGCTCAGGTAAGGTCTCGGAAATTTCGGGGCGGAAATAGGCGCTTGCCTGTTTATTCTCTATCAGCATATCGTTCCGGGAAAGCACCAACTCACCACGTCGGTATCTGGCCAGCTCGAAGGCGTAGCTCATGTAGAGGGCATCATAAGGGCAGGCCTCGACACACAGGCCGCACGAGATGCAGTAGCCGGTGTCTACCTCGAACTCTTCAACCTCGTAGCTGTTCTCTTCACCTGGAGATGTCACGATATGGATAACCCCCTGCGGACAGGTCTTGGCACAGGTAGCGCAACCGGTGCATTTCTCCTTACTCCAGACCAGCTCGTTACCGCGAGTGCGGCGGGATACTGTCAGTCTCTGCTCGGGGTACTGCGTGGTTATCCGGCGCCGCAGCAGGTTCCTCATCGTCACCGTGAGGCCCTTGGCAATGCCAATCCCATATCGCTCAAACTTCAACTCTACCCCATCCTAACTTGAAGAGTTTACTTCCCAGCAGAACCAACATGACTGTAATAACCCAGTTAATCGGTATCACGTAGAGTGGAAGGGCATCCGGCCAGGCCAGTACCTGTATCGCTGTTACAATCAGGTTCACCAGTGCTAACGGGAACATGAATTTCCACGCCAGTGCCATCAACTGGTCTATCCGGACACGCGGCAGTGTAGCCCGGGTCCATATCATAACGAAGTCCACTATAAATATCTTTATCAATAACCACAGCCACGGTGGCAGCCCCGGCCCCTGCCAGCCGCCGAGGAATAGTGTGGCGATTAAGGTGGCCATGACCACCATTTCGCCGAACTCTCCCAGGAAGAACATGGCCCACTTTATGCCTGAATACTCGGTGTGGAAACCAGCCACAAGCTCAGAGTCGGCTTCCATCAGGTCAAAGGGGCTGCGGTTTATCTCGGCGCAGCCACCAACAAAGAGAAGCAGGAAGCCAAGGGGTTGCAGCAGGATAAAGGGCACACGCTCCTGTGCCACTACGATGTCATTTAGCGAGAGCGAACCAGCCAGCATGACGACGCCGGCCAAGGCTAATACCACCGGAATCTCGTAGCTGACCACAGCCGCGATCATGCGCATCGCACCCAGCATCGAATACTTATTGCCTGAGCTCCACCCGGCCATGAAGACGCCGATAGTAGAGATTGAGCTGATAGCGATAACGAAGAGGATACCTATGTTGAGGTCTTTCAGAAGTGCTCCATCCTGGAAGGGTACCACGGCGAAAACGGCGATTACCGGGGCGAAGACCACTATTGGCGCTAGCCAGAAGATAAGTATATCAGCGTTGGTCGGGTTTACTCCCTCCTTAAGAAGCAGCTTGAGGGCGGCAGCGATGTTCTGAAAAACTCCGAAGGGACCGGTCCGGTTGGGGCCGATTCTAGCTGCGAACCAGGCGATAATCCGGCGCTCCAGGTAGATGAATATGATGACCATCACCAGGATAAATACAATGATAATGACGGTGAATACCAGCCAGTGCCACCACTCATTGCCCGGCCAGTCCGAGGCTACAGGCGCAAAGTGGCGAAAAGCATCAGCCGTGATATTCGGGACTACCATCATCTGTCAACCTCACCCATGGTGATAGCAAAGCTGCCGAAGATGAGTATCAGATCCTGGACCTTCCAGCCTACAATCATGTCTTTAAGTGCTGTCAGGTTCATCAAACTGGGTGCCCGGATGTGGCACCGGTATGGGGCAATAGAGCCATCGGAGACTACATGAAAACCAACCTCTCCCGTGGGGCCTTCAACATGGGCATAGGCTTCACCCGCCGGTGGCCGTACCAGTTGTGGTACGTCGCCTCGTATCTCTCCGGCAGGTATCTGCTCGACTGCCTGCTCGAGGATGCGCAGGCTCTGCCGCATTTCCTCGACCCTCACACGGTAGCGGTCGTAGCAGTCACCCTGGATACCGGTGGGGATATCGAACTCGAAGCGGTCGTAGATAGAGTAGGGGTCTGCCTTACGCAGGTCCCATTTAACACCGCAGCCACGGAGCACCGGCCCGCTGGCCCCGATGCTAATCGCCGTTTCTCGCGGCAGAATACCCACGCCCTTGGCGCGGGCCAGCAAAATCTCATTCTCCTTGAGGAGCCAATCGTACTCATTGATGCGTGAGCGCATGTGGGGGATGAATTTACGCAGGGCTGGTAAAAACTCATCAGGGAGGTCCTGGCTGACACCGCCGATGCGCATGTAGCTGTAGAGAAGGCGCTGGCCGCAGAG
This sequence comes from Dehalococcoidales bacterium, assembly GCA_020342155.1. Taxonomy (GTDB): domain Bacteria; phylum Chloroflexota; class Dehalococcoidia; order Dehalococcoidales; family Fen-1064; genus W589. Next base: position 233,996 of record CP070842.1, on the reverse strand, counting down.
CATATCGAAGAGGTCTACGATGTTCTCCCGCTCGCGGTACATGTAGAGGAAGGGGGTAAAGTAAGCGCCGGCATCGTTCAGGAAGGAACCGACCGATACCAGGTGGGCGGCTATACGCTGCATTTCAGAGGTAATAACCCGGATGTATTCGGCCCGCTCCGGTACGGTAATACCGGCAAGCTTCTCTACAGCGAGAACATAGGCCAGGTTGTTGGTTATTGAAGCTACGTAGTCGAGACGGTCTGTCAGCGGGATAACACCGCTATATGTGCGCTCCTCGGCTAGTTTCTCAATGCCGCGGTGCAGATAGCCGAAGACCGGCTCGAGGTCAACGACGACTTCGCCGTCGAGAGTAGCCCTCATGCGGAATACGCCATGGGTGCTCGGATGCACCGGCCCGATATTGAGGACAAAAGGCTCGGTTCTCAACTGCATTTACAGGTAGTCCTTCCGTAGCGGATGTCCCTGGAACTCCGGCCAGAGGACGATTCGTTTCATATTAGGATGACCTTCAAAGGTAATTCCCATAAGGTCGTAAATTTCCCTTTCCTGGTGGTCAGCGCTGCGCCACAGGCTGACCAGCGAGGGTAACGAAGGATTTTCCCGGGAGCAGCGGGCTTTCACTACAAGGCTATGGTTATGCTCCATGGAGACGAACAGGTAGATAACCTCGAAATACTGATAGTAATCGACCGCCGTTATTGTGGTCAGGTAGTCGAAGTCAAGCCCGGCGGTATTCTTGAAGAAATCAGCCACATCTAATAACGAATTGCCATTCACCAGAATAGCGGCATCAGTGGTCTCTACAACCGCGCCGGGCAGGTGTTCATTTATTTGCTTGGCAACTTCTGTGGTTAAGAGAGAGGTAGTCATTTTTTCTACTACTGGTACGCAGCTATTAAATCCTCTCCAGTTCAGTCTCGGGGAATGCCATGTAATACCCCGTCTTATCGGCCCGCATGATGACGTAGCCCAGCGGGTCTTCTTTCACCTCGGTAATCTGACCCTCCCAGTTGGCTATCTTATATCCCCCGGGCCAGTCCGGCCTGTCCAGAATCCTGACCCTGTCACCTACATTGAACTTCGTCACCGGTCTAACTCCTTAAACTGGATTCAGCGACATTATTGCATCATTTTAAGGTTGGCCACCATTGGCAAAATTGCCTCTTCTGGCAATCTTTTTCTGCAGCATCTGTATGCCGTATAGCAGTGCCTCTGGACGCGGTGGGCAGCCGGGTACGTAAACGTCGACCGGAACAATACGGTTGTATCCCGGGACGACATTATACGATGAACGAAAGATACCACCACTGATGCCACAGGCACCCATGGCGATGACCCATTTCGGCTCGGCCATCTGGTTGTATATCCGCCTCACATTGGGTGCCATCTTCCAGGTCAGTGTGCCTGCCGTTATTAAAAGGTCTGCCTGACGCGGCGAAGCACGCAGGACTTCCATGCCAAAGCGCCCCATGTCAAAGCGGGGGCCCATCACCGAAATGAACTCAAAAGCGCAGCACGCCGGGAAGCAGATTACCGGCCACATTGAGGAACGTCGTCCCCAGTTGATTATCCAGTCCAGCCTGGTCAGCAGGACATTTTGGCTCAGTTCCTCGTCCAGCCAGCTATCGGGGTCAGAGATTGGCTCTTGACTGGCTGCCTTCAGGTCCTCAATGACCTGCCCTTCGAGCAGGTCGAGTTCCGTATCCGAGTATAAGTGTTCCCTACCGCTGCTTACTTCCATTCCAGAACCTTCTTCTGCCACGCATAAAGGTAGGCAATCAGGATAATGACAATAAAGATGATTACCCCGGTGAGGCCGAAAGTCCCCAATTCTCTCAGCTTAACTGCCCATGGATAGAGGAAGACCACCAGAATATCCAGGGCGATGAATATCAGGGCATAGTAGTAATATCGGAAGTTGAACTGCACCCACGTCTTGCCAATCGTCTCCATGCCGCATTCGAAGGTAGCATTCTTGATGGGATTGGGGTTGTGGGGTACCAGTTTGAAGAACCTTAGAACTACCGGGATGATAACTAATAAACAGCTAAAGGCAATGGCAGCGATTATGAACAGTCCGACGAAGCCGAAGTCTGCTAGCAACTAATGCCTCCCTGGTCACAAACCAGAGAAAAGTATACCACACACGATTCGGCAAAAGCAAGGGACTTTTCCGGTGGGTTCTGCTTGGTTTTGGTTGATACCCAGTAGAGAACAGTAGTAATGACGGAGCAACCAGATGTAAATAAAACCTTGCGGTAACAACCTGTCCAGTCAAATGAGCCCCCTTGATAAATCAGCAGACTAAGGGTATAGTGTTGATTGACTCAGGCCTGCTTGGGGCATGCGGTCCGTTTTTCTATGGAGAATGGAAGCAAGATGATGGGACTCGATTTAACTAAAAAGGTCGGGAAAGAATTCTTCGAGAATTTGGCCGAATCCGGTGCAATGCCACTCTTAACTGAAACGAGCGGGCTTCTCAGCGAATTTGATGTTCGGGGATATGTCGTTGGTGGTTTCGTGCGCGACACGCTGCTTGGCCGGACTACGCTCGATATTGATATCGCTGTCGCTACCGATGCTCTCGAGGTTGCCTGCCGGGTGGCTGATGCCCTCAATAGTAAATACGTTCTGCTGGACGAGACCTTCGGGGTCGCCAGGGTGATTGTTACCGGGGTGCATGCAGTCGATGAACCGTGGCAACTCGACTTTTCTTCTTACGAAGGCGATATTGAGCAGGACCTGGCACGGCGCGATTTCACCATAGACGCAATGGCAATCGATATAGACCAGCTGATTAAGGACTCCCGGAGCGTGCGATTGATCGACCCTTTCAATGGCTGTGAAGACCTTGACCGGGGCGTGGTCCGGAGTGTCAGCGAGTCGGCTTTTGAGGCAGATACCGTCCGTTTGCTGCGGGCGGTACGTCTTGCCGCCGAACTCGGTTTTAGCGTTGACTGTGACACTGAAGTGCAGATTAGCCAGTACGCTCATCAGGTGAGCAGTGTTGCCGGTGAGCGGGTGAGGGAGGAACTACTCCGTCTCCTTGTCGTGCCCGAGAGCGGACAGTTTATTGCTTACATGGATAAGCTGGGCCTGCTGACGGCTGTGCTCCCGGAGCTGGACGTGCTAAAAGGCGTCGAACAGCCCAAGGAACACTTCTGGGATGTCTTCGACCATTCTCTGGAAATGGTGGTAGCTGTTGATTTTCTCCTCCGTGAAGGGGGTTGGGAGCATGCTAACGGTGAGTTGCTGTCGACCATTCCCTGGTCAACCGAGCTTGCCCGGCATTTTGAGCAGGAGGTCAGTAGTGGCAGCACCGGAGGGGCACTCCTCAGGCTGGCGGCGCTGCTGCATGATATCGCCAAACCGCAGACGAAGGCGATTGAACCTGACGGACGGATGCGTTTTCTGGGACACGCCCAAGAGGGGGCGTTACTGACGGCTGCTATCCTGGAGAGGCTGAGATTCAGTACGAAAGAAATCAGGCTGGTCGAGACCATGGTGAAGTATCACCTCCGGCCAATGCAGATGAGTCAGGGCGGTCTGCCCACCCACCGGGCTATCTACCGGTATTTCCGCGATGCTGGAGAGGCTGGTATCGATACCCTTTTTCTCAGTCTGGCTGATCACCTGGCAACCAGAGGCCCGCACCTAGACCGGGCTGGCTGGCAGGAGCATACCCACATCGTTGATTACGTTCTCAAGCAATACTACGGACAACAGAGCCAGGTCCGTCCCGTGAAGCTGGTCGACGGGCATGACCTGATTAATATCTTCGGGCTCAGTTCCGGTCCCGGCCTCGGAGAACTCCTTGAGGCGGTACGTGAGGCACAGGCGGTTGGGGAGGTAACCACCCGGGAGGATGCGCTGGAGTATGTCCGTGGTCGTTTATCTACTGAGGAAAGCAGATGAGAAGAAACACCTGGATTTTCATCAGTGTAATTATTGTTTTTATCCTGGCAGCGTTGGTAGTGTTTCCATTTGATGAAGGCATACTGGGTAACAGGGGGACCCGATTGGGGCTTGACCTTGTCGGGGGTGTCTCCCTGGTGTATAAGGCCGAGTTTCCTGAAGGAACCTCAGCCGAGGAACGGGCACAGGGTATTGATAGAGCGCTTGAGGTCATCCGAACCCGAATCGATAGATATGGTGTCACCGAACCTACTATCCAGACACTTGAGGTTGGGGGTGAAGAAAGTATTTCAGTAAAACTACCCGGGTTCACTGACATTGAAGAAGCTAAGAAGCTGGTAAAACAGACCGGCTTCCTGGAATTCAAAATGGTAGAGCTGGATGATGAGGGTGATCCCGTATATCTCAGTAGCTATCTGGAGCTTGAAGAGCTTGAGTTCTTCAATGAGGTTGAGGATGGCACACGGGTATTTGCTGAGGAATTTTATCAAGAGGGCCTGCCTATAGCGTTTTTAGTCAAGGGTGAAGACGAGACTCTCAGCTTTTTCGACAGTGGGGGCAACGTCATTGACATAGAGGAACTAAAAGAAGAGTTGGAAGCAATTACATTCCCACTTCAGATTCGGAGCTGGATTCCTGCCAGAGGACAGGATGGCACTCTCCTTACCGGCGAGTTTCTAGCAGAGGCTGATGCTCGATTGGATCAAAGCGGTGGTGGAATGAAGGTTGGGATTGTCTGGACTGAGGAGGGCGGCGACCTTTTCAATGAGGTAGCTGAGCAGATATATTATTCCGGTCCGGAGGGTTCTGACCAGCGTTCTGTTGGGATTTTTCTGGACGATGAGCTACTATCAGCACCTCAAATTCTACTCCCTGAGTATTCAGAAGGCAGGGGCGAGATTACCGGTCAGTATACGGCACAAGAAGCAATTCGCCTGGCCAACCTGCTTGAGTCTGGTTCATTACCTATGCCTCTGAGCGATGAGCCGCTATACGAAGACCTGGTATCGGCTACACGAGGTAATATCTCGGTCGATATGGGTCTCAAAGCCGGATTGATTGGTGCCATACTGGTTGTGCTGTTTATGATTATCTATTATCGCATACCCGGTCTTTTGGCCAGTCTAGCCTTGGTCTTTTACGGGGTAGTGGTTCTGGCCCTTTTTAAGCTGATACCGGTTACCCTGACACTGGCAGGCATCGGTGGCTTTGTGCTGTCTCTGGGTATGGCCGTCGATGCCAACGTACTCATCTTTGAACGGATGAAGGAGGAGATGAGAAGGGGGCGGACATTGGGAGCCGCTATCGAGGCTGGATTTAGCCGGGCGTGGACGGCTATTCGGGATAGTAACGTTACCACCTTCATTGTCTGTATCATTCTATATTGGGTCGGTACCAGTGTCATCGCAGGAGAGCCCATCATGGGTTTCGCTCTGACCCTCTTCATTGGTGTGGCAGTAAGTATGCTCACCGCTATCGTGGTAACACGAACCTTGCTACGTCTGTTCGTCGGTACTCAATTAGGAAAGCGGACTGAACTCTTTACGCCGTATTCAGGAAGGAAAAATGTTTGATATTGTAGGCAAGAGAAAATGGTTCTTTTGCATTTCTGGTTTAGTAATACTTGCCAGTATTATCTCCCTGCTGGTATTTGGCCTGAAGCTCGGTATCGAGTTCAGTAGTGGCCTAGAAGCCAGGATAAACTTTGAAGAAGACGTAGATAGTGGGCTACTGGTGCAAGCCCTGGTTGACCTTGGCTATGAAGGCGCCATTGTGCAGAACATACTTACCGAGGAAGGGGTTGAGGAGGGGTTCCTTATTCGTACGCAACAATTGAGTGAGGAAGAACAGCAGAATTTTCTGGATAGTCTGGTAAGTAGTTTCGGTAACCTGAAGGACGAACCGGAGTTCCGAGTGGTATCGTCTGAAGTATCCACAGGAACGGCAACAGTGGCCGGTATCGCTGTGGGTGTGGCTGCTGTCGGCATACTTGTATATATCACCTGGGCTTTTCACAGGATGCCCAGGCCTTTCCGCTATGGTACCTGTGCCTTAGTTGCCCTGTTGCATGATGTGGTGGTGGTAGTGGGGATTTTCTCCCTACTCGGTGGTATCATGAACTGGGAAGTCAACCTGATGTTTATCACCGGGATTCTGGCTGTTATCGGCTACAGTGTGAACAATACCGTGGTGGTCTTCGACCGGATACGGGAGAACCTGCGTCAGGGTATAAGCTCCGATTTTGAGGTTGTGGTTAACAGCAGCCTGGTGGAGACTCTAAGCCGGTCACTGAACACCAGCCTGACGACGCTGGCGGTGGTAATAGCTTTGGTACTCTTTGTCGGTGTAGCGATTCAGAACTTCGCCGTTGTGCTGCTTATCGGTGTCATCGCCGGCACCTACAGCTCACTCTTTGTGGCACCTCAGTTGCTGGTGGTCTGGGAGCAGGGCAGATTATTTGGTTTCATTCGGCGACCATCTCTGACTGCTAGGGGAGCCCGGAGGGGGTAGTGACCGGATGTTCTCAACGAGGACTGGTGCTGCCCGGCTAGCCCTAATCGCCGTCTTTATCCTGATTCTTGTCAAGGTAGTGGTGGCCTGGATAACCGGGAGTCTCAGTATCACCGCCCAGGCTATGGACAGCTTCCTTGACCTGTTTGGCATCACGATTACCCTCTTTGCTGTTCGCATGGCAGTGATGCCGGCCGATGAAGGGCACCCTTTCGGACATGGCAAAGTGGAAGGTATTGCTGCCATTGGGCAGGCAGTGCTGATTCTGGCGGCGGGTGGCTTAATAATCTATTCGGCAATTACCCGGATTATTGATGGTGTCGTGGTGGAGTATGCCGAGGCCGGAATCCTTGTGATGGTGCTCTCGGTAGTAGTCAGTCTCTTCCTAGCCCGTCACCTGCATCGGGTGTCACAGGCAACCGGTTCGCTGGCGCTGGAAGCGTCCGCCCGTAATATCACCGCCGATGTTTATTCCGCAACCGGTGTTCTGGTGGCGATGGCAGTGATACGCATAACCGGGTGGGACATTGTTGACCCGATTATTGCTCTCGGAGTGGCTAGTTTGATATTAAAAGCTGCTTACGACGTCATCCAGCGGTCAGTAGTAGAGTTGACCGATGTCCGCCTGCCTGAAGAGGAGCAGAAAATGCTGGTCACCTGCATAGACGAGCACCGCGGCCAACTGGCCGGTTTTCACGCCATCCGCGGTCGAAAAGCTGGTAACCAGCGTTTCATCGACCTGCATCTGGTAATGCCCAAGAACGCCAGTGTGGAAGAGGCCCACGACATGTGTGACCACCTGGAGAAAGACATCGAAGACAGGCTGGCCAATACCAGTATTACCATCCACGTCGAGCCCTGCCGGATTGAGTGCCACGTTTGTCAGGTGCTCGAATGCAGCCTGCGCCAGGAGTGACCTAAACCGCCTGCTGGATGCCTGAGACGATGAACCACACCCCGAACCCCGCCAGTAGCAGGCTGCAAATGATGAAGAGCCCTTCCTGGAAGCGTTTCGCCCAGAGCGTCTGAGTCTTATATATCAGTACCGATACCAGTGATAGCCATACCAGGTCGCATGACCAGTGGACGACGATGAGGGCGGTCAGACCAGCGGTGCCATAGTCATCTATCCGCTCAATGAGCATCAGACCGATAGTTGCCCACCAGAGCAGGAAGGAAGGGTTGAGTCCGCTTGTTATGATACCAGCGGTAGTGGCGTTGTAAGAGAGGTCTTTGCCTCCGTATACTACCTCAGCGCGGGCGCGGAACATGCTGAAACCCAGCCAGATAATGACAGCGCCACCCAACAGGCTCAGTACCAGATGCACGGTAGCATTCTCGAAGAACTGGGCGAAGCCGAAGTATATCAGCAGTATCAACGGTACTTCTATCACGGCATGGCCAAGGGCTATCTTGGCTCCCACCCAGGGGCTGTGGTAGCTTTTGGCAACGGTGACAGCAAACACCGGCCCCGGCATCATCACGCCGGACAGCGAGATTACGACGACACTGAGTAGGATTGGCAGCATAGGTATTACCTCTTGAAAGATTGTAACATACCCACTGGGAGCGAGTTAAAGAGGGGCGTAGCCCCTCTTTTTAATTCTTCCCCTTCCCCGTTGGGGAAGGGGATTAAGGGGATGGGGCCAACACCATCAAACTGGGTGATGCAGTATAAAAGAGAATGTCAAAATGTCGCTAATGATATGGGTACAATGGCTTGAGTTACTCTACTGTATTCACTATACTTTCAGGGTGAGATAGTCTGGTGTGTCAGGAGTGAAAGATGGCCCTGGACTTGAGCAAGATTGTTACGCAGGTGGCTGCTATGGCGGCCAGGCTGAGGGCAAGCAGTCGTGAAAGACGGGAACGCCTTGAGCATGCCCTGGCAGTGCTCACCAGCCAGGACGACATCGGGCGACTTCGGGAGAAAATTAACGCCAGCCGGACGACGTGGCTGGTGGCCGGTCTGGTAGATGGTCTTGACAAATGTTATCCGGCACCGCCGGTACCGGCAGATTTCACGGTTATCGCCAGTGACGGTTCCCATATCGATGTCGACCGGCACCGCTCGACACGTTGCTACCTGATAAACATCGGCTCGGTCACCCTCCACTACGGTACCAATCCAGGGGCTGTCCTCGACAGTTTGCCCCGTCTCTACGCCGGTGATGAAGACCTGGTGATTGCAGCGCCGGGGCAGCGAGGCCGTGAGCAGCCGATAGAAGGTGCCTTGCTGGGTATCAAACGCGGTGTCGATGAGTGCCGTCACCTGGTGGAGCTGGCAGTAGCAGTACCGGCGAATAACCCGACCCTGGCACTGCTTGATGGCTCACTGATTCTCTGGAATCTGGAGGCCTATGCCGATTTCGTTGCTGAAGAGCTGCTTGATAATGGCTTCCTGACGTGTCTTGAAGAATTAAGTAAACTCGGTCAGGAGAAGAGACTCACTCTCGCCAGCTACATCAGCTTCCCCCGCAGTACCGATGTCATCAATACGCTGCGCGTTGCCGTTTGTCCCAGGGAGACAGTTGACAGCGACCGCTGCCCGGCGTGTGAGACACGGGAATGCGATTCCCTTGCCGGTGTGCGTGACCGTGAGCTATTTACCAGTCTGCTCGAGCCCGGGGAGCGTTCCTCACTTTTTATCAGCTCCTCCAAAATCCAGCAGCGCTACGGAGCCCACCAAGTTCACTTCTTTTATCTGAGGGTAGACGCTGAGGTCGCCAGGATTGAGATACCGCAGTGGGTAGCTGCCGATGAAGACCTGCTCAGTCTTACTCATACCCTTGTTCTTGACCAGTGTCAGCGGGGGCATGGCTACCCGGTATCCCTGAGTGAGGCCCATGAAAAGGCAGTCGTCACCGGGGCGGATGCCGAGAATTTCTGGCGATTGGTTGAGGCGTCACTGGTTGAGGAGCACCTGCCTGTTACGGGTTCGGCCAAGAACCGTAGCAAGCGTACAAGATGGGTTTGACGGACCGGCGTAGCAGTTATAGAATACCGAGACAACCGTAATACATCGCCTTTGGGGTAAGGAGGGGAACATGGCAGTTGGCGATATTTGTAAAGACCTGAGAACCTGTGAGCTGTTCGATTCGCTGGACGAGGGGGAGGTGCAGGTAATTACCGGTCTGCTCGGAGATAGCTGCCGAAAGGAATCCTACCAGGCCGGTAACCACGTTTTTGACCAGGGGGAAATCAGCTCCAATCTCTACGTTATTGTCAGCGGCCAGGTGGTTCTGCAGCGGACGGTCAATCTTGGTGGCAAGACGGCTACCCGGCCTCTGGGGCTTTTGAGTAAGGGCAGGGCTATGGGCTGGTCGGCACTGCTCTACGGGCCCCGTTACACCACTGCCTCGGCTGTCTGCCGCCAGCCCAGCGAATTAATCGCCATCGAAGGGGCCAGGCTCAGGGCAGCGCTTGAGAAAGAGCCGGTAATCGGGTTCAAGGTGATGGATCGGCTGGCCTGCCTGCTCGGTGACCGGCTCCGGGCGGCTTATAACACCATGGAGGGGCATCTCTAGCAAAGATGATGGCTATGAAACATGACATAACGATTAGATACCTGCAGCAATACATTAAGTCTAAGGACTTCAACCCTGAGTTAAAAGAGGGCTACTTTATGAAGCTCGTAGAGGAAGTGGGAGAGCTCGCGGAAGTAATAAGGAAAAACCAAAGATACCCGGGCGACCACAATGAGACTATCAAAGGCACGATTGAAGAAGAGCTCTATGACGTTTTATATTATGTGATAGCACTGGCAAATGTATTTAGTGTCGACTTAGAAGAGTGCTGCAGGTTGAAGGAAGAGATAAACAAAGAACGTACAGACCATTAAGCTCTCTTTTGTCTATGTACATGTATAGGGAATAATTAGTGCGTGTCGGTTTTATGCGGCATATATTAGGTAGGGGAGTCAAAGAGGGGCGGAGCCCCTCATACATAGAAAACTCCTCTCCCCTAATAAGGGGGATAGGGTCGCTGGTCTACAGACTGTAGCTGGAAGGAGCTAAAAATGGGAACCAAAGGACGCAAAAACATCAAGAAACCCAAGCAGCAGAAGGACAAGAAGGAGAAGAAGAAATAGGGTCTAAGAAATGCCTGAGTTATCAGACAGGGTCGGCGAGGTAATCGAGGCCAGTACCACCGAATTCGTCGCTGAGTGCTACGAGCTCTACGAGCTGCCGCCGCTGGGTAGCCTGGTGAGTGTGGGGGATACGTCTCTGGAGATGTTTGGCATCGTCTATCACGCCACCACCGCCAGCGTCGAGCCGGGACGACGTCCCATTGCCCGCGGTAAAGACGAGGCTTCCGAAGAAGAAATCTATAAGTCCAGCCCGCAGCTTGAAAAGCTTCTACGTAGCGAGTTCAACGCCCTGGTGGTCGGGCATGGTGGTGGTGAGGCTATCTATCAGTACCTGCCACCAAAACCAGCCCGCATCCACAGCTTTGTTTACCTCTGTCCATCAGAGCGGGTGAAGGAATTCAGCCAGTCGTTCGATTTTCTCAACCTTCTGCTCAATACCTCGCTGCCGGTCTCTGTTGAGGAGCTTGTCGCGGCTACGCTGCGTCAGATGAGCCAGGCACAAGAGGACAAACAGACTTTTTTGAAAGCGGCGGGCCGAGAACTGGCGGTACTCCTCAGCAGCGAGTTCAGTCGGCTGAGGGCGATTCTGGGGAGGATCGTGCCCGAAGATGGCTGAATCAAGGGCAAGTGACAGCCGAAAGAAATACCTCCGCGAGGAGTACGTCTCTCGTATAAATCGTGTCCTTGATTACATCGAGACCCACATTGATGAGGACCTCACTCTGGAAGACCTGGCCCGGGTTGCCAGCTTCTCCCCTTTCTACTTTCATCGTATCTTCGGCGCAATGGTAGGCGAGACCCTGAATGCATTCATACAAAGGATTCGGGTGGAAAAAGCCGCTTCTCAGTTAATCAACAACCCAAAGAAGTCAGTTACCGAGATTGCCCTCGACTGTGGCTTTTCAGGACCGACCACGTTTGCCCGGGCGTTCCGGGAGTATTTTAGTATGAGTGCCAGCCAGTGGCGTACCGGTGGCTATCTCCAGGAAGGCAAGATTCGTCAAATGGACGGCAAAATACGTCAACCGCCTGACAAGAACGGTAAAGACTCTGGTATTCCCTCCTACTATACTGAGGTTGATATTCAAAATCAGAAATGGAGGGTGACCATGCAAGGTGAAAGCAATCTCAAAGCCGAGGTCGAGGTGAGGGATATCCCTGAGTTTCATATGGCATATGTTCGTCACGTCGGTCCTTACGCAGGGGACGTAGAGCTGTTTGGCAGACTCTGGGAAAAGATAATAAAGTGGGCGGGACCAAGGGGGCTGTTCAACTTTCCCGAAACCAAGATGCTGAGTGCATATCATGACGACCCAAACATAACAGACCCGAATAAACTCCGGGTGAGTGTCGGCATCAGCGTTCCCGAAAATACACCGGTTGAAGGGGAAGTCGGTAAGATGACGATTCCCGGCGGTAAGTATGCCATGGCACGGTTCGAAATCAGCCCCGATAAATACCCTGATGCCTGGGAAGCAGTCTTTGGGGGTTGGTTTCCTGAGAGCGGCTATCAGCCTGCTGATGGCCCTTCCTACGAGCTATACCTCAACAATCCGGAGGAACACCCGGAGAAGAAACACATCTTCGATATCGTTATTCCGGTAAAACCGCTCTAGTTTTATTTATAGTTCCGGGGGCGTGTCTCTTTAACTAAGACACGCCCCTATTCTTTATTTAAGTAGATCAGAAGCCCTACTCACAATAATAAAATGGGTAATTATTAGCTGGGAATGGGATTGAACATTCCTGGAGAATTGTTACCACATAATGATCTAAAGCTGGAATGTCTTGTACCATACTACAAGTGGGTGTAAAATCAGTTTAACGAAAAGGCTCCTATAATATTCATATGATTTAGGGAGGGAAACCATGTGGAACCAGCTAAAGACTGATGAGTACGAAGGGATGCTGGCTGAGACAGTTACAATGGCAGGGCATAACGGTGACCTCATACATGCCTATCTTTCACGCCCACTGGGAGAGGGCCCATTCCCCGGGATTATTCTTATCCCTCATATGCCCGGATGGGACGAACTTTACCGTGAAATGTCCAGGAGGTTCTCACAGCATGGGTATCTTGCCATCTGCCCCGATATTAATTGTCGGTTCGGGCACGGGACACCGGAGGAAATGGCTGCTAAAGCCCGTGAGGCGGGTGGTGTTCCGGATGACAGTGTAATGGGGGATTGTGAAGGCGCCATGAACTACCTCAAAGCTCTGCCTTACTCCAACGGCAAAGTTGGAGTAATAGGTACATGCTCCGGCGGTCGCCACGCCTTTCTGGCAGCGTGCCGGATCGAAGGTCTCAATGCCGCCGTCGACTGCTGGGGTGGTGGGGTTATCGCTTCAAAAGAAACCCTGACACCAGCCCGACCTGTTGCCCCTATTGACCTTACTGAGAAACTGGGTTGCCCTCTTCTGGGCATATTTGGTAACGACGACCAGTCGCCTATGCCGGAGCAGGTGAACCAGCACGAAGAAGAGCTTAAGAAATACGGAAAGAACTTCACCTTCCATCGTTATGATGGTGCAGGTCACGGGTTCTGGTATTATCATACCGACCGCTACCGGCCGACGCAGGCAATGGATGCGTGGAATAAGGTCTTTGAGTTCTTTGGGGAGCATCTACGGAGTTAGCCTGTACTGAGACAGGTGTTACTGGTTAATACAGAACAGTTATCAAGCAGGCATTTCATTTCTCCCATCGGATCAGTCCGGGTGCGAAGGAAACAGGGAATTCCAGTTCATACTGATAACATGTTTGGGACGTTTGTGTCACAAGAAAGGTAGGCAGAGTACCAGTGGAAGCCCCAAGGACGACGACATCGAGTAGCGAACCGTTCGTTGTCATGGCCAAACCAGTCGGTCCAGTCTGCAACTTGGAGTGCAGTTACTGTTATTATCTTGAGACGGCGCGTTTCTACACACAGCCACATTCATTCCGAATGTCGGACGCTCTGCTTGAGACGTACGTCCATCAGTATATAGCGGGCAGCCCGGGGCCTGTTGTTCACTTTGTCTGGCATGGCGGTGAACCAGCGCTAGCTGGACTTGACTTCTATCGGCATGCCGTGGAACTGCAGAGACGCTACCTCCCCCAGGGGTGGTCTTGCTGGAACAATCTTCAGACCAATGGCATTCTTCTCGATGACGAGTGGTGCTCCTTTCTGGCAGATGCTAAATTTGATGTGGGGCTGAGTATAGATGGCACACGGTGGTTGCACGATGCATACCGTAAAGACCATAGCGGTCGTGGTACATATGAACATGCGATCGAAGCTGTCCGTCGTCTGCAAGCCCACGGTATCCAGCCCGACCTGATATGTGTGGTTACGTCCACAGCAGCAAAAGAACCCGTTAGCGTCTACCGAGCGCTCAGGGATCTCAACACCGGATGGATTCAATTCATACCCATCGTTCGACGTGCAACGGACGGACAGGTAACACCGGAGTCTGTGACAGGTGAGGCGTATGGGAATTTCCTCTGTACGGTTTTCGACGAATGGATACACCACGATCTCGGAAGATTGGATGTGCAGTTATTCGCCGAGATGTCGCTGGTATGGTCAGGAGGGTTCTCTAGCTTGTGCTGGATGGCCCCGACCTGTGGACGGGCGCTCATCATTGAACACGACGGTAGTATATATGCATGCGACCACTTTGTTACTCCGGAGCACTGTATCGGCGATCTAGAGACCTCCTTATTGAGTGCATTGGTCGATGCACCAGTCCAGCGCCGTTTTGGTGACGATAAAAGAGACCGGCTGCCAGCACAGTGTCGTTCTTGTTCATGGCTCATGGTCTGCAATGGAGGGTGTCCTAAGGATCGATTTACGTTAACAGAGGATGGCGAACCTGGGCTCAACTACCTCTGCAGTGGTCTACAACAGTTCTTCGCTCATGCTGAACAGCCGTTGAGACAGGTCATGGAGCGAAAGAGACGGGGGCTGAGTCCCGAGGCTATCATGGCCGAACTACGAGCCGAGTCGCTGATTCGCTGGAGAGGTATCGGACGGAACGACCCATGCCCCTGTGGCAGCGGGCGTAAGGCGAAGCATTGCTGCTGGCCTCAGCGGCCATAGTCGACCTTTGTATCACTGGTGACATATAGCCTAAACTCCTGAGCACTGTTGAAGGAGAGCAAAAGAGGGGCGCCAGACCCTCTTACCACATATTCCCCTTCCCCAGAGGGGAAGGGGATACAGGGGATGGAGCCGTCATTACCAAACAGGAATGATGTCCCATATGAGCTGTAATTCAGCTTGCTCACAGCCGTAAAAACGGCTATCCTTTGGTATCGGTCTTTTGTCCACGCTTAAAGGAGGAGAGCAGATAATCATGGAAGCTAATGACTTACTGCAGTACTACGCTACACACAGCGTTATGACCGACCCCGGGGAATACCGGCATCTCTTCGATGGGCTGCCGACAGATATTCCTTCGTTTTGTGAGGTTGTGCAGGGGCTGATACTCCATACTCACTGGGCGGAGCGGTACGGTATGCAAATCTCGAAAGAGCGCGAACGGGAAAACAGCCTGCGTAAGATAACACGGCAACTGGCGAGAATAATGGAACTGGATGACAGTCCCCTGACAGTAGCTCGCCCGCTTGAGAAGCGGGTAGTTGGCACCTGCCGTGATTACTCAACATTCCTGACGGCATTCCTGCGGCACCAGGGTGTACCTGCCCGCGCTCGCTGTGGCTTCGGTACATACTTTGAACCAGGCAAATCCGTTGACCACTGGACCTGTCAGTACTGGAAGGCCGACGAAGCAAGATGGGTGACGGTTGATGCTCAGATTGACCAGTTCCAGCGTAACGCTCTTGGCATCACCTTCAACACATACAATATGCCTGAAGGTAAGTTCCTATCGGCAGGTAAGGCGTGGCAGTTATGCCGTGCCGGTAAGGCCGACCCTCAGATATTTGGTATTTTCGATATGTGGGGCCTGTGGTTTATCGCCGGGAATCTGGTGCGTGACCTGCTCTCGTTGAACAAAATAGAGCTTCTACCGTGGGACGGGTGGGGTATGATAGAGGAGCCCAAACAGGAAGAACTGTCTCAGCGATACATGGAGGAGATGGACCGTGTTGCGGCACTTACCTTGGCAGGTGACGAGGCCTTCTCTAAGATACGTGCTTTCTACAAGAATGATGAGAGATTGTGTCCCTCACCGGATTGGGAGTCATGAGCGATTTTGAATTCAATGATTATCGACCGTTCACCGACGGTGAGATTGAGGTCGTTGTCAGAGCGAGGTACCCCGGTAATGAGCAGAGGGGGCTTGTACCGGAATATCGTTTCGACGTCCGTCTGCCGGGCAAACCCGAGCCAATCGGAGGTGTCAGTCTGCGTGTCGGGAATACCAGACATCTGGTGATGTATGGTGGTCATATCGGATATGGTGTTAATGAGGAGTACCGCGGTCATCGCTACGCGTCCAGGGCCTGTAGTCTCATCAGGCAGGTTGCCCTCGACCATGGACTTAAGACGTTATGGATAACCTGTAACCCGGACAACTTGCCGTCACGCCGCACTTGCGAGATTTTAGGCTGTGAATTTATCGAAATCGTCGACCTGCCGGAGGATACAGATATGTATCGAGCAGGCGACAGGCAGAAATGCCGGTATAGATGGGATTTGGAGTAAATAATCGGAAACTGTGGGACTAATAATGCAGGATGTACCGTTAATCGAATTTGATAGCGAGTGCGAGGCAATCATCGAACCGGCCGCACTTCTCAAGAGATTAGACCTACCCGAGCATTGTGTTATGCCGATATACGGCTCTCTGCTTGAGAAACTGGAGGCGGATGGCAGGCTGGAGAGAGTCAGTGAGCTCTACACGTCTCTGGTACCTATTGAGGTGTATAAGCTGGAGTTTGAAGGCAAATATGTCACGGTTGCCCATCCGGGTGTGGGTGCTCCATTTGCGGCTGCCATAATGGAGGAATTGATTGCCCTCGGTTGCCGGAAGTTCGTTGCCTGCGGTTCTGCCGGAGTCCTCAAGTCTGAACTTCAAAGAGGGGCTATCGTAATACCCAGCTCCGCCGTCAGGGACGAAGGTACTTCTTATCACTACCTTGCACCGTCCCGGGAGATTGAGGCAGACCCGGAGGTTGTCCAGCGGCTGGAAGCGGTAGTTCAAAAACACCATGTGAATTATGAAATTGGTAAGACCTGGACGACCGATGCCTTTTTCAGGGAAACGAAGGGCAAGGTCAGTAAAAGAAAGTTGGAAGGGTGCATCGCCGTGGAGATGGAGTGCTCCGCTTTTCTGGCTGTCGCCAGGTTCAGGGACGTGGTGTTCGGCCAGTATCTGGCTGCCGGCGATGATGTCAGCGGCGAAGAATGGGCCCCGAGGTACGTTGATGATAGGCTGTCTATTCAGGAGAAGATATTCTGGCTTTCCGTTGAGGCGTGTCTCGGTCTGTGAGGGTTTGTATGGTTGAATTAAGATATAATACAGGAAAATTCGTGACTGCACTGAGGGAGCGGACGGGTGAGACTATACCACATCAGTGACCAGCCAGGCATTAGGCTTTTCGAGCCCCGACACGTCCCCCATCCCAGTGTCGATGTAAAGGATGATGTCGTCTGGGCCGTGGACGAAGACCATTTGCACAACTATCTACTGCCGCGGGACTGTCCCAGGGTCACCTTCTACGCCACTGAGCAGAGTGACCCGGTTGACGTGGAGAGACTTATCGGGCCGGGCGGGGCCCGGTACGTGATAGCTATCGAGAGTTATTGGCTGCCGGAAATCCAGCGACAGAGTCTTTATAAATACGAACTCGATCCAGCCAGCTTTACCGTGCTTGATGAGGGGGCCGGTTACTATATCTCACGTCAGGAGGTGGTGCCACTTTCTGAGACTAAAATCGATGATATCCTCATGGCACTGCTGGAGTATAGTGTTGAGTTACGTATTACGGCATCACTCTGGGAGCTGCGTGAGGCGGTTATCCATTCCACCCTTCAGTTCTCGATTATTCGTATGAGGAATGCCCGACCACCTCAGGAGGGTGTCGAAGCATTTTACCCTTTACCGTAGATTGGCACGGTCTGGGAGGATACAGGACATGAGCGAAGAAATAGTTAAGACACTTGGTATCGTTGTCTCTGGTTCGGTGGATAAGGGGGTAGAGGTCAGGCTGGACAGCTCGGCCTCGGTCGAGGAGATGGTGGTCGGGCGCTACGTTACCATTGAAGGCCGACAGAGGCGCTTTTTCGGCATGATTACCGATATCAGCCTGGGTGTGACCGACCCACAGCTCATCATCAACCCCCCGGACACCGCCGACCCTTTCCTCTCCGAAGTGCTCAACGGCACGGCCACCTATGGTACCATCCATGTCCTGCCGATGCTGACTATCGGCGGTGATGTTGCCAGTCTGATTGAGGGGCCCCAGCCGGTGAAGACCGTGCCCAGTCACTTCTCGACGGTCAGCCTGGCTTCGGACGCTGACATGAACCTGGTCTTCGGTGAGGAGGACGCAAATCGCTTCTTTATCGGTAATCCCCTGGACATGGAAACCAAGCTCTGCCTCGACCTGCCCGAGTTCGCTAAACGCTCCAATGGTATTTTTGGAAAGAGTGGCACGGGCAAGACTTTCCTTACCCGCATTCTGCTCATCGGCATGCTCCAGAAGAGCCAGGCGGTCAACCTTATTTTCGATATGCATAATGAGTACGGCTGGGAGGGGAGCAGCGAAGAGGGGCGGCGTAAGGTCAAGGCATTAAAGCAGCTCTTCCCGGAGAAGGTAGCGGTCTTTACCCTTGACCCGGAGAACTCAAAACGTCGCGGGGTCAGTACAGATTTCGTGGTTAAGATTGGTTACGACGAAATCGAGCCGGAGGACATGGTGCTACTGCGCCAGACCCTGAATATCACCGACCTGGCAGTGGAGGCCTCCTACCAGTTACGCCGTCGATTCGGCAGGCAGTGGATTCAGCGCACCCTCGATGTAGGCGAATCGGAAGATACACAGGAGTTAATTAAAGAGCTGAATATCCACGAGAGCACCTTCCAGAGTCTGCGGCGCGGCTTACAGACCATCAGTCGGCTGTCCTTCATCGAGCCGCACGCACCGGTGGATGCCGTAAACACACTGCTGGGCTATCTCGATAAGGGCATGAATGTCGTCTTGGAGTTCGGTCGCTACCGGGATATCACTGCCTATGTACTGGTAGCTAACATGCTCGCCCGGCGCATCTACGCCCGCTATCAGGAGCGGATGGAGCGCTCCATGAGCGAAGACGTTGCCCCGCCCAACCCGCTGGTGATAACCATCGAGGAGGCCCACAAGTTCCTCAATCCCGAGGTAGCCAGTCGGGCTATCTTCGGCACGATTGCCCGCGAGATGCGTAAATATAACGTCAGTCTGCTGGTAATCGACCAGAGACCGAGCGGTATCGATGAAGAGGTGATGTCACAGCTTGGTACCAAAATAACCTGCCTGCTCGATAACGAAAAGGATATCGACAGCGTGCTCGCCGGTGTTTCCGGTAAAAGTGAACTGAAGTCGGTCCTGGCCAGGCTGGCACCGAAGCAGCAGGCCCTTATCTTCGGTCACGCCGTACCGATGCCCGTGCCAATCAGGACGAGGGAGTACGGCTCGGCGGAGTCTTACCAGGGCTTTATTGGTGCTGATAAAGGTCGACAGACGAAAAAAGACATCGAGGAGCTCTGGGACTGAATGCCTGTAGGCTTGGAACATATTGAGCTGGTTGGTGAGAGAGTCAGACTTCGCCCGATTAAGGAGAGCGATGCTGCGGATGCTTATCGTCTGCTCGTTGATGACGCCGTACTCTCTAATCTGGTCTGGGATGGGCCAACCAGTGAAGCAGAGATAGCCGAGGCTTATGACCGTTTGGAGGGCGAATTGAAATCTGGTGAGAGCTACAGCATTGCTATCGAACGTGTCGATGCGTCCGGACTACTCGGTTGCATAAATCCCCGGTTTCCCCGGCACCCCCGGCAGGCGGAAATCGGCTACTGGCTTGGTGTTCCGTACTGGAACCAGGGCTACATGACCGAGGCTGTCCGGCTTGTCTGTCACCTATCTTTCAAGCATCTTGATGCGGCCAGGGCTTATGCTACCGTGTTCACCAGCAACGTGGCTAGCCGTAAGGTGCTGGAGAAGAACGGCTTTTCCGTGGACGGCACCTTGAGGTCGCATGTCTTCAAGCGGGGTGAGTGGCGCGATGAGTGGTTTTTAAGTCTGCTCCGCTCCGAGTGGGAAGTCAGAGAAGAAAGGTATACTCCTCGACACGAGAACATCGTTTTTACCAGGGGGGAATAATGCCCCGTAGTAGAAGTCACCTGGAATCTACTTCACTCCTAACAGAGACAAGGCGGTTGCTGCGCCGTTACGGCCTCCATGCCAGGAAAAGGCTGGGACAGCACTTCCTCATTGACCGTAAGGTCCTGGGGCTTATCGTGGAAACCGCCGAACTGACCTCTAGAGATATTGTTATTGAGGTGGGGCCGGGGCTGGGGGTCCTGACTAGAGAACTGGCAAGAATAGCCGGACGGGTGATTGCTGTTGAGCTCGATGACCGGCTGGCCGCTACCCTAAAAGAGAGCATATCTTTATTACATAATGTCGGTGTTGTCAACGGGGATATACTGAAACTCGACCCGGCAGTCCTGCTTAAGGAGTCAGGTGGTCAAGGCAAATATGTGGTGGTGGCCAATCTGCCCTACTACATAACCTCACCGGTGTTGCGACATTTCCTTGAGACCTCGGTCAGGCCACAGACTATGGTCGTCATGGTGCAAAAGGAGGTTGCCGAGACCATTGCCGCCCGGCCTGGTCGGATGAGTCTGCTCAGTGTCAGCGTACAATTTTACGGAGAACCAACCATAGTGGGTCATGTGCCGGCAGAGTCGTTCTACCCTGAACCGGAGGTCGATTCGGCAGTGCTCAAGATAGATGTTTATCCTCAGCCGAAGGTCGCGGTTAGTAATATTAATGGCTTCTTCGGACTGGTGCGTGCCGGATTCAGCGCTGCCCGCAAGCAACTGGTGAACTCGCTGGCCCGGGGGTTGGGATTGTCCCGGGAGGAGGTATTGTCCCTGCTGGAGAAGGCGGGTATTGAGCCGAGACGTCGAGCCGAGACCCTGTTACTTGAGGAGTGGGCAGGGTTGTGGGAGGTATTTACCGAATCCGGGGGAGTAAAATGCTGACAGTTAAGGCACCGGCCAAGCTGAATTTGACGCTGGAGGTGCTGGGTAAACGCGCTGACGGCTACCACGAAATCCGCAGTGTTGTCCAGGCTATCGACTTGTGTGATACCCTTCGTTTTGAGGAGAGCAGTCAGACCGTGTTTAATTCCAGTATGCCGGACTGGCTCCCCGAGGAGAGCCTGGTATCGAAAGCAACCAGTCTGCTAAGCGATGCCATTGGATGCATCGCTGGATTGAATATTGAGATTGATAAGCATATTCCACTCATGTCCGGCCTCGGTGGTGATAGTAGCGATGCTGCCGCCGTTCTGGTCGGGCTGAACCGGCTCTGGGAGCTAGACCTGTCGCAAGAAAAACTGCTCGGTCTGGCTGCGGAGTTGGGGTCGGACGTGGCCTTTTTCCTCCACGGCGGCACTGCCCTGATGGAGGGCAGGGGTGAGGTAATAACCCCGCTACCTCGCCTGTCGGAGACGTGGGTTGTTCTGGTGGTACCAGTAGTTCCCCGGGAGGCGGGAAAAACGGGGCGGGCTTATGCCGGGTTGGACGAGAGCGACTATACGGATGGTCAGCGTACGGATAGACTGGTTTCAGTACTCAAAGCTGGTGACAAGTTAGAACCTGCGATGCTATACAATGTGTTTGAGCGCACCATTTTTAAAAACTATCCTGAGATATACGAATACCGACAGCAGATGATGACCTCTGGTGCCGATAGAGTCCACCTGGCCGGCTCGGGACCAACCCTGTTTACCTTGGCAGGTGATAAGGCGATGGCTGAAGGATTGTATCATCGTCTGCAGCAACAGGGCATGGAGACCTGTCTGGTAAAAACGCTGGCCGAACGAGAACAACTGGACTAAACTAACCAGACCTACTATGATGGATGATAGCAAAGATGATAGTAAAGAGTAGGTGCAGGAGGGGGTAGTATGACCAAGACAGAAGATAACCTGCAGGAAGCCTTTACCGGAGAGAGCCAAGCCAACCGACGCTATTTATTTTTTGCGAATAAGGCAGATACAGAAGGCTATCCTCAGATAGCCAGACTCTTCCGGGCAGCCGCCGAAGCAGAAACGGTCCACGCCCGCAATCATTTTAACGCCATGGACGGTGTTGGCTCCACCAAGGCCAACCTGAATGCCGGGATTATCGGGGAGCACCAGGAGTTTACCGCGATGTATCCCCGGTTTATTGAGCAGGCTAGAGTTGACCAGTACCAGCGGGCTGAGATTACGTTCGACTGGGCAAACAAGGTTGAGGAGATTCACCACGGCCTATTCCAGGAAGCGCTTAAAGTACTGGATTCCGGCGAGACAACCAAGGACGAGCCTTATTTCGTCTGCCAGGGCTGTGGCAATACCGTGGAAGGTGAGGCCCCGGAGACGTGTCCCATCTGCGGAGCACCTAAAAGTGCTTTCAAGCGGGTGGACTAAGGGTTGAGGTCAGCTAGTTTAGGTAGCCTCTTGCTTACCTACTCCAGTAGACCGTGCCCGTGAGTGACTAAATAGTCTTCCACAACGGCTCTCGTGGCGTCTTCGGACAGGTCTTCGATATCCTCCAGAAGCTCATTAATTTCCTCTTCGGGGACAAGTATTATCCCAAGGTGGCGTATCGGTGCGCTCGAAAGTGACGCCAGCAGACCTCCTATCACAGGAATACGCTTCGTCCTTTCTATTTGCTCCAGTCGGGTAAGCACGTAGTCGGCATTCACACCGATCCTCCGGTCGACCGGGCGGAAGTCATAAACCTCCTCGTTTCCTGAGACCGGGAAGGTGAGTGTCAGCTTGAAGTCCTCGATATCATCGGGCACGGTGTATACTATGTAGCCT
The DNA here is from genome assembly GCA_020342155.1 of Dehalococcoidales bacterium. Lineage (GTDB taxonomy): Bacteria > Chloroflexota > Dehalococcoidia > Dehalococcoidales > Fen-1064 > W589. The sequence goes on along the minus strand of CP070842.1, from coordinate 211,454 downwards.
GTCATGGCTTCATTGGCAGACAGCAATGTCTCCCACATCTGGTCGACAAGTGAATCGAGCAGGGTAGGTTCATAAATTTCCTCATCGGCTTCGAGCTTGAGCTGGTCAGTCCACTGACGCGGGGAGTCCTGCTGGTTGCGGAGGTTCTCAATCTCGTACTTGACGACAAGAAAGACCTCATCCTCGGGTGGGGTGTCTGTTTCTATCTGGTCCATTACCTGTGTAATGTGGAGCAGGAACGCGTGAGCATCGTCGCTGGTGCGGTCACCGTGCATCAGCCCCGAAGTACAGCCGGTCAAGGCTGCGAGCATGATAAGCAAAGCCACTAAAAGTATACGTTTCATATTGCCCTTCTCAGTCCTTGAGTTTAATCAGACCTGCGGTAGTATTCTTGAAGCCACATTTTTCGTAGAATTCGCTCAGATGTGTCTCGTAATCGACGTGCAGCCATTCCAGTCCGGCTTCGCGCGCTAGGTTTTCTGCCCTGCGGACAAGCTCCAGACCAATCCCGTGCCGCTGTATATCTGAGTGGACGGTAGTATCCAGCAGGAAAGCGTGCCGGCCACCATCCCAGGCGACATTGACAAAGCCGACCAGCCGGTCACCCTGGAAGGCACATACATAACCAAGGCTCATCTCAAGAGTGGGAGTAAAATCCCATGTGTTATGATCGGGCCAGGCGCTGGCAAACAGGGTATTCAATTCCTGGTTGGTTACTGGCGGACTTACCCTGTACTCAACCTGCGTTTTTACCATTGTTTTTTGACTTTTCACAAAAGAAATCGTATGTGTCTTGACGCCAGTTGTCAAGTCAAGCGCCCTTCCGCAGCCATTCCCTGACCAGCCTTTCCTCCTCCTGCCGGTTGCTTACTTCTCCATCCATTCTGGCAACTCGCAGTCGCTTCAGAATTTCACTGATACGAGAACCGGGCACGAGCCCCATGCTTTTTAGGTCTTCACCGGTCAGGGCTGGTTTAATGTAACGGAGCCGGGTAAGGTACTGGTGAATGTTACGGCTGGCCTCTGGGGAGTCGGCTGCCAGTGAAGTCGCCGTGATGGCTGACGGCGAATAGCCGTGGAGCACCTCGTAGATGCGGCTTGGCTTAAGGCTTGGAGTAGCCAGCGATGCTATCTCGGTGTTGAGCCGACAGGAATCCCGCAGTATCTGTGACAGTGACCTGGGTAACTTGAGGTGTACTATCAGCTGCTCTACCTGATCAGCGGTCAGGTTGCAGGTCAGCAGTGCCAGGTAGAGGCTAAATGGTGGTGGGGTGGGGGAGCTGATCTGACGGGCCTGCTCGAATCTCTCTGACAACCCACTATCGCATTTCAGGCCGGGCTGTAACCTGGGCAGTACCTGTAGCTCGTCCGCTCGCAGGAAGACCTTTTCCGGGTACGACTCTTTAAGGACCAGCTCCAGCTCATGCCGTATCCGGTCACCACTGATGGTATCGAGCATGGCTATGTCTCGATTGAGCAACCCCAGCGTTTCCGGCTCAATCTGAAAGCCGAGTCGCTGCTCGTAGCGTAGGGCACGCCAGATGCGGGTAGCGTCGTCAGTGAAGCTCTTCTCGTGAAGGACGCGGATAAAACCCCGCTCGAGGTCTTCAAGACCGCCGTAGAGGTCAACCAGGTCACCATAGTGGCCTGGGCTAAGTTGAACCGCCATGGCGTTGATGGTAAAGTCGCGGCGAAAGAGGTCGCCAGCCAGCGAGCCGGGTTTTACCCGGGGTAGTGCGCCGGGTTGGTCATAGGTCTCGGAGCGGATGGCGGTAAGGTCGGTACGCCACTCCTTCCAGCGGAGGTTGGCTGTCTTGAAGCGGGTGTGGACGGTGAGCCTGCCCTGGGTGATGTTGGCCAGTAGCTGTGCCAGAGTTATTGCGTCGCCATCCACTGCCAGGTCGAGGTCGAAAGTTTCTCGTTCCAGCAGCAGGTCACGGACAGCCCCGCCGACGAGGTAGAGGTGCTGGTCCTGATGGGCAGCCATGGCCCCGATTGCCTCTATCAGGCGCACCAGTTCCGCTGGCAGGCACTCTTTAATCTTATCAGCCAGATTCACCGTCTCGGACATCTTCCCTTGACCCGGATAGGTATCGCCCGCATTATAGCACAGGGCTCTGGTGAGTTCATTTCGGTTGAGTGTTGAGTGCGAAACTGGTATGATTTACCCGAACAATGTCGGGCGGCCTGACAGGGTCACCCGGCAATTATATTTAATTAAGATAGATGGAACCAGAGAAATTGGGTGAACTTCAAGAAACGACCGAGCGTCTGGGCACGGAGCGACTAGGCAAGCTGCTCCTCCGTCTGAGCACGCCCAGCGTCATCTCTATGATGACTATCTCCCTCTATCACCTGGCTGATACCTTCTGGCTGGGTCAGGTCAGCTACCAGGCTATTGCGGCCGTAACAGTCACCTTCCCATTTTACGTACTGGTAATCTCCATTGGCGTTGGCACGGGCGTCGGTGCCAATGCTCTGGCCTCCCGGCGTTTTGGCGAGAGAAATATCGAGGCGACCAACCAGGTGGCGGGACAGGTCTTCCTGTTGACCGCTGTCTTTGGAGTACTGTTTGTCCTGACCAGCACTATCTTTGCCAGGCCAATCGCAGGCCTTCTTGGTGCTGGGGAAGACATTACGGACATGGTAGCGGACTACCTGTTTTTCTTCGGCTGGGGAACACCCTTCATCCTCTTTAGGCTAATCACACGTAATGTATTCCAGGCTTCCGGTGATGCCGTTAAACCGATGATTTTCACCATCGTTGGTGCTGTCGCTAATGCTGCACTGGACCCGTTCTTAATCTTTGGTTGGGGGCCATTCCCGGAAATGGGTGTTGGCGGGGCTGGCCTGGCCACGGCTATTTCCAGTGGACTCGGTGCCCTGCTCAGCTTTTACTATTTGGTAGGGCGGAAAACCGTCTATCGGTTAAAGCTACACCACCTCAAACCTGATTTTTCAGTCATTGCGCAAATCTACCGGGTAGGTCTGCCATCGATTCTGATGCAACTGACCGAGACCATTATTTTCACGTTGTTCATTCGGATTGTCGGTGAATTTGGGTCGGTGGCACAAGCCGCCCTGGGAGTTGCGATACGCATTTCCGACTTCGCCTTCATGCCCATTATCGGAGTCGGACATGGTCTGCTACCGATTGTCGGGTATTGTTTCGGGGCGCGTCTCTGGGAGCGGTTGTGGGCGGCTGTCCGGCTGGCCTCTCTTGGTCTGGCCGTAATGCTCGGTGTTGCCACAGTGTTCCTGGAAATCTTCACCCCACAGTTAATTTCTATCTTCAACGATGACCCTGAGTTGCTTGGGATTGCCGTACCGGGTATGCGTATTTTCCTGTCGACCATGATTCTGATTGGCCCGGCCATCATGTTTATTACCACCTTCCAGGGACTGTCCAAGGGTTGGACGGCTATTGTTCTTTCGCTGGCGCGTCAGCTGGTATTTTTCATTCCAGCACTTTATATCCTGCCGGATTTCATGGGACTCGATGGTGTCTGGCTATCCATCCCGATTTCGGATGGCTGTGGTGCTATTGTTGCGGGACTCTGGCTTTACCGCGAGTACCGCCACCAGAAACGCAGTGGCATCTGGGAAGCACTACCGGTCGTGGAGACCGTCCCTGAGTCTGTTCCCCGGGGCCGGGCCACCCTTGATTGACGGCGGATACTCAATCAGGTAGCATTAGGCCTGGCGTATTCTGTCGGACTTCCCTTAAGGAAACCTGCACATGGCTATTATCGTTACCAGTAATCTATCCAAGAAGTTCAAAGACCTGCTGGCGGTCGATAACGTCAGCCTGGAGGTGGAGGAGGGGGAGTGTTTTGGCCTGCTCGGCCCGAATGGTGCGGGCAAGACCTCTCTCATCCGTATGATAACCGCTGTTTCACCACCGCTCAGCGGTGATATCGGGGTGGCTGGGATAGACCTGCGAAGTCACCCGCGCCAGGTCAAGGCTATGCTGGGGATAGTGCCGCAGATAGACAACCTGGACGAAGACCTGACAGTGCTCCAGAACCTGACCACCTTTGCCCGCTACTTCGGCATCCCGAAGGCGGTTGCTCACACTCGTGGCTGCGAGCTGTTGCGTCTCCTCCGTCTGGAGGAGAAGAGCAGCGGCCGTATCAAGGAACTGTCCGGCGGGATGAGACGTCTCCTCTTGATTGCCAGGGGACTGGTCAACCAGCCCCGCATTGCCATTCTCGACGAACCTACTGTCGGCCTTGACCCGCAGACCAGGCATCTGGTGTGGCAGCAGTTGACCGAACTTAAGGCACAGGGGGTTACCCAGCTTCTGTGCACGCAGAACATGGAGGAGGCGGCGGTTCTCTGTGACCGTGTGGCTGTCATGCACCGTGGGCGGATACTGAGCCTGGATAGCCCGCAGGCGCTTATCGCCCGGCATGTTGGTGAAACGGTGCTGGAGGTAGCGGTTACCTCGGCGAACCGGGAAAGGGTTGTCCGGGAGCTTACCACACACGGGATAGACTTCTTGGATGTGGGAAATACCGTCAAGGTACTGGGCGTTAACCGTGAGCAATTACCAGCTACGCTTTTAGGTACCGCCGAGGAGCTAAGGTTGAGGCCGGCGACACTGGAGGACGTGTTCTTCCGCCTGACCGGGAAGACATTGGAGGGCGAAGAAGAGGAATGAGGATGTTCTCCTGGCGCTTTTTAAGGATGTGGCAGCGTAACCGCGATGTCTTCCTGCGACTCTGGCACTCGGAGGCACCGGGGACGGTAATTGAGCCGATAATCGTCCTGGTGGCCATGGGATTGGGCCTCGGGGCCTATGTCGGTCTCGTCGACGGCCAGGACTATATCGAGTTCATCGTACCCGGTATTATCTGTAGCTATGCCATGTTCAGCGTCTTTGGTGAGTGCACCTACGGCACCTTTTTCCGTATGGAGGAGCGCAAGACCTTCGATGCCATTATCGCCACCCCGCTGAGTGTTGAGGATGTTATTGCCGGGGAGATATTCTGGGGAGCGACGCGGTCACTGATGACCGGTAGCGCCATTCTGCTGGTAGCCCTGGCTTTTCAACAGGTAGATTCGTGGTGGACGGTGCTGGTGCCGTTCCTCTCTCTTTATCATGGTGTGATGTTCTCCTCTATTGCCATCTTCTTTACATCGCTGGCGCCTTCGTTCTATACCTTCAACCACGTCTTTACCCTGTTCGTCACACCGATGTTCTTTCTCAGCGGTGTCTTCTTCCCCTTAACGGAATTTCCCCAATTAGTGCAGAACCTCAGCTGGATTGCGCCGCTGACACCGGTCGTCCACCTGACCAGGGCACTCTTCGAGGGTGAGTTTCATTTTATTCATGTTGTTGCCGCCGGTTACATACTACTGGTTACAATTTTCTTTTTCTGGTTGTCACTGGTCTTAATGCGTCGGCGACTTACCGTTTGATGCGGATTTTTACCACTTTTGCCATTAACAGTCAGTTTCTCTATAATTGGGTCTTATGAAAGTAGTTGCGATTGTTGGCATGGCTGGTGCTGGTAAGTCAGAAGTGTCCCGACTTTTTGAGAAGGCCGGCTTTACTCGGATAAGGTTCGGCGATGTCACTGATGAGGAGCTTAAGAAACGGGGCCAGGAGCTGAACGAGGAAAACGAACGCCGTGTCCGGGAGCTACTCCGACAGGAGCGTGGTATGGCGGCTTATGCTAAGCTGAACCTGCCCCGGATTGATGCTGCCCTGGCGAACGCGGATGTAGTGATTGATGGTCTTTACTCATGGGAGGAGTATACCCTCCTAAAGGAATACTACGGTGATAACCTGTGTTTGGTAGCTGTCTGTTCCTCCCCGGCGTCGAGGTACGCTCGGCTCAACGGACGGCGTAATCGTCCTTTGATCCCAGCAACTACGACTGAACGGGACAAAGCTGAGATAGAGAATAGCCACAAGGGTGGTCCCATTGCCATGGCCGACTACTTTATCGTTAATGAGTCCTCCGTGGAAGACCTTAGAGAGCAGACCAAACAGACTATCGCCAGGATACGGTGAACCTTGGAACGACTGAGCCTCGATAACTATTTCCTCAAGATAGCCTCGGTGGTGGCGGAGCGTTCTACCTGCCACCGGCACCACATGGGGGCTATCGCCGTCAGGGACAAACACATCCTGACTACCGGCTACAACGGCGCGGCCGCCGGGCTTAAGGACTGCCTTGCTCTGGGTTGTCTCCGGGATGAGCAGGGGATTCCCTCCGGTGAGAGGCAAGAAATATGCCGGGCGATTCATGCCGAGCAGAACGTCATCATCCAGGCAGCCCTGCACGGCATCAACCTTGAGGGTTGCACCATCTACTGCACGCACACACCCTGTGTCCTCTGTGCCAAGATGCTGACGAACGCACAGATAAAACGCTTCGTTACCTTCGGCAACTACCGCGATGAAGCTTTCAAAGAGCTCTTTCGTGAAGCTGGCATCGAGGTCGAGATACAGGAGAGGCCGTCACCCCAGATAACCTTCCTTGACTGAGGTTATTTAGTCGATATTCTCCCCCTGGTAGGTACCGGAGTAGCCCTCTGTTTCCCCAGTAAGACGCATGAAGACCAGTTGCACGACGGCCGCATCCCTCTGGAGCCGGAATCCCCGCGGGTTATGCACTACCATCAGCGACTGTGAGCGGCCTGAGTAGCCGGCGTCCCAGACAGCACCGTGTACGGTAACGCCACTGCGTAGCAGGCTGGAACGAGGCTGGGCCAGCGCCATGATGTTGTTCGGCAGGTTGACAATCTCATTGTAGGTGATGATATAGGGGCCGGGCATCAAGTCGAGGAGACCCAGGCCATTGAATACCAGCGGGGCCAGGTCGGACACGATTCTCTGGCTGTTATCGACCATAATCCGGCCCGCCGTCTGGGGCAGGGCTAATTCACGGACGGTGAGGTCGATGCCGTTGGGCTGGAGCTGGGTATCAAGGTCACGGTAGCCTTCAATCAGTGGCGGCTCGTTTTCTAGAAACTGGAGGATATCCTGCTTGGATAGAACGGCAGTCATGTCAACCAAGTATAGCCCCCGCTCTGAGCGGGCTGTCAAGGCTTTAGTGATAAATACGGAGCTAGCTCAGCCTTGAGATCTGCTCTTTGAGGTAGTTAATTGCTTCGACCGGTGAGGGGTCTATGCGGTGTAGAATTGCCAGGTAATAGCTGACGTAGTCGCCGAACAGCACCAGGCTCAGCATCTGGCTCAGGGGGGCTCTACCCTCTCCGTCCACAAACTCGTAACCGACCCCGGCACGCTCCAGAAGCTGGCAGGTGACCTCATAACGGAGCTGAATCGGTCGTGCTAGCAAAGATGACCGCAGTAGTACTACCAAGATTTTCTCTGCCAACTCCGGTGGGAACTGGTAACCGACTACAGCGTTGTGGTTGAGTTCGGGAAAGACCTCGTGGAAAGCCCAGGCCTTGCTGTTTTCATTTATCTGCGTTTTCCAGCGGTGTGCCACTTCACTGAGCAGGCCAGCCCCGTATATCACCGGCAGGTGGCCATGCAGCTTTTCGGCCAGTTGTCGTGCAGGGTTCTTTGATGCTGGCTGGTTCTCATCTATTCTGACTGATAGCTTTTGCAGGATTTCCAGGGCTTCATCTACCTCGGCTGACTTGTCACCAACTACACGGAGTTTCTGCAGGAAACAGAGGACAGGCAGGAAGCTAAAGGCGAGGGCGGCACGGGGTTGGGAGCGGTAGGTGAAGGTAAGGACAGCGATGCCCTTCTCGTCGGCCATACTTTTCAGCTTGCCACCGGTAGTAATGACCAGCTTCTTTGCCCCGGTCTCCAGAGCCTGGTTGAAGGTTGACAGGGTCTCTTCGGTATTTCCCGAATAGCTTGAGGCAATCACCAGGGTTTTATCATCGACAAAGGCGGGCAGGTCATACCCTCGATAGACGATAATCGGTAGTTTAGCTTCTGGTGCCACCAGGCTGCTGACCAGGTCACCACCAATGGCCGAGCCACCCATACCGATGACGAGTACTTTATTGATATCGGAGTATTCTTTAGGCAGGGTGAAATCCTTAGCCATTTGCCAGGCTTGCTGACATTGCCATGGTACTTCGTGGATACGGGCGAGCATATCTTCGGGGTCGAGTTGCTTGAGTTCGCTGTTGTCTATTTTCGCCATAGTACTGTCATAATACCATAACTCTATGAAATCTGTAATTTGCGTAGGTACTTCGTCTCCGTGCTACAATTATGCAATATCCGGAGGGGGATTCTTCAATGAGTGCACCTGATTTGCATAGCGGAATTGAGACGCTAGCTAGCTGGATTGTGCAAGCCAAACATCTGGTTGTTTTCACTGGTGCTGGCATCAGTACTGAGTCGGGTCTGCCTGATTTCAGGGGTCCTGATGGCCTTTGGACGAGGCGGGACCAAGGGTTGCCTCCGCCGAAGTTCGATTGGTCGTCAGCTGAGCCGAATCAATCACACTTGGCAATATTGGAACTTCAGAACATGGGCAAACTGGCCTTTCTCATCTCTCAGAACATTGACAATCTCCACCTGGCATCAGGAATTAATCCAGATATACTAGCAGAGCTGCACGGCAACCTGACCAAGCTGAAGTGCCGGAAGTGTGGCTTTAAGTGTGACTACTACCCTGATTTCGATAAGTGTCCTCTCTGTGGCAGAGAGCTTCGTACCAGCGTGGTCAACTTCGGTGACCCCATGCCGCGCGATGAGGTGGAAAAGTCGGAATCGCACTCGCGCCATAGCGACCTCTTCATCGTGGCTGGCTCAAGCCTGGTAGTTTATCCGGCAGCCGATATGCCTAGGATAGCTGTTCAGTCCGGTGCAAAGCTGGTAATCATCAATCGGGGAGAGACTCCTCTCGACGAGGTGTGCCATCTCCGATTTGACGAGGCTGTGGGCGAAGTGCTGGTTCCGGTGGTCGCCCGGTTGCATGAGATTCTGGGCTCGTGAAGGGCTGTCCTTTTTCTTGACATAGGCAGCGCGGTCGCTTAGAGTGTCTTTTAAGCAGGTGCGTATCGCTGCTATCGGCAATGGTTAATAGCCATGCCGGTACAGATTAAACTGTTAGAAAGCTGAAAGGAATAAAAGCATGACTGGCAACAGGGGAGCGGGTACATCTGGTTCAAGCAGAGATTCCGTCGTGGTTGTTAAAGAGACTCTGGCTGGTGGTAACGCCCACCTGACGAGTCTCGTGTTCCGTCACGGGGGTAACGTATATATCCTGACCTACCAGAGGAACGGATTGACAAGACATACTTTTATCGACGCCGGTGATTCCCGACATAGCGGTGAGATATTAAGTATATTATCTGAGAATAACGTTAATCCTGCTGATATCGAGAGAATAATCATAACTCACCGACATCCTGACCACTTTGGACTGGCGTATTTACTGGCCGGGGAGTCCGGGGCTAAAGTAATGGCCCACCACAGCTTCAGGAGCCTCGTCGAAGGTCAGGTGGGCCAGATTGAGCAGAGATGGCTGAGCGATTCGGACCTATCGCGGTTGAAGGAATGTGATATCGAGTATCTCCAAGAGTCCGGTAAAGGAGAGACGGTCAAGCTCGCCGGGGTCGCTTTTCCGAGCCTGGCAGACTCAGTTGATATAGGCGAAGGGGGGAGATTCGATATCCTCGGCTGTCCTGAAAGTACGATGACCCATAGTCCCGACCAGTTGGTAGCGCTTTACTCACCCCGGAACGACCCCCATCCCCACGAGCAGTCAAGCGGGGATTTCCGGCCTACAGATGACATCATTTTTTCCGGTGACCTCTGGTTGATGAGAGGTCCTATGTTCAGTTCTGACATGACCGACATCATGTGGCGCTTCAGAACTGGTATGCGTCAGATGAGGAGTTTAATGTCAGGGGGAAGTATGGTAAGGCGAGACCCACGGGTACAGGACTCGGAGGCCAAAGATGCGCTCAAGAAAGGCTTCTGCTTGATAAGGGTGAAGCCCGGGCATGGCAACGAGTTCCTCGGGACCAGAATAATCCCCTGTAGCTTACTGGCAGACAATGACATGCTGGTTGAATTCGGCTACTCACTTGACGCGGGCATATCAGTGCTGAAGTCAGCAGAGCTGGCTCCCAGAGTAGCTGCGCGGCGCGAACAGGCGTATGTTAGCTTTATCGAGGAACTGGTACTGTGGACGGAGCTTGGTTATACGCCCGACGAGATAAGCGGACTCCTCGTGCGTATCTATCGGGAGCAGATTGGGGGAGGCCCTCTGGTTGAAAAGGACCGACAGGAGAGACGAGAAAGGCTCAAGGACCTGCTGACCAGATTAAGAGCGGATGAAACGCAGCCTGAATCAATCCGTCAGATAGCTGAGTCTACCCAGTCCATATTAACTTCAGATCGTCTTTAAAAAGTAAGCGGCTTCTGTAAAGAATGCGGAGTAGTCGTCTGGTTGGTACGGTCTGTATGACTGTACTGATCCGATAAATGCAAAGGGTATCTAACAGAGAGGTAACCGGATATGACTAAAATTGCTTTTGTCGGTGCCGGGAGTGTTGTCTTCGCCACGAATCTCCTCTTTGATATTCTCTCGTTTCCCGAACTCGGGGATGTTACCATCTCTCTGATGGACGTTGATTCCCGAAAACTGGACATGATAACAAAATTAGCCCATCGTGTGATTACCCAAGAGAAATTAAAAGCTGATATAGAAACTACTCTTGAGCGTAGGGACGCCCTGCAGGGCGCCGATTTCGTTATTACCATGTTTCAGATAGGTGGCGTGGCTGCCTTTGAGCCTGATATTAACATCCCGCTGAAGTATGGTGTGAAACAGGCAGTAGGAGATACTCTTGGCCCTGGTGGTGTTTTTCGTTTCTTGAGAACAGCCCCGGTTCTCATGTCGATTGCAGAGGATATGGACGAACTTTGCCCCAACGCACTCTGGATAAACTACGTCAACCCCATGGCGATGAACTGCTGGTATGTAAACAGAATTTCAGGCATTAAAAACGTCGGGCTATGTCATAGTGTACAGGGCACTTCGGCCATGCTGGCAAGGAGAATCGGTGCTTCCATTGATGATATTTCATTTACCTGTGCCGGCATTAATCACATGGCCTGGTTCCTGGAGTACAAATGGAAGGGTGAGGACGCTTATCCTATGATAAGGGCGAGATGTGAGGACCCCGAGGTCTACAAGCGCGATGTTGCCAGAATCGAAATCCTCAAGGCCTTTGGCTACTATGTTACCGAGTCAAGTTATCATATGTCGGAATATGTCCCCTATTTCCGAAAGTCAGCTGACTGGATAAATCTGATTCACCGTGATGCTAACTGGAACGATAAAGAGGTATATGATGGCATGGTACTACAGCTCTACAGGGACCAGGAGGGGGAGTTCGAACGAAGGGTAGAGAAACTGCTAAGCGAGGAGCACCTGGAGCTCACGCGAAGCGATGAGTACGGCGCCTTCATTATCCACTCAATAGTGACTGACACTCCTACGGTAATTCACGGTAATGTGGAGAACAAGGGACTGATTACCAATTTACCGGAGGGTTGTTGTGTTGAGGTGCCCTGTCTTGTCGACCGGAACGGTATTAGCCCTACACCTGTCGGCTCTCTTCCTGTGCAGCTTGCCGCGCTTAATCTGACCAATATCAATGTTCAGGAACTGGCTGTGGAAGCAGCTATTACCGGTAAGAAAGACGCTGTTTACCAGGCTATCACGATGGACCCACTTACGTCTGCGGTTCTGACACTACCCGAGATACATGATATGGTCGGCGAGATGTTTGAGGCTGAGAAGGAATGGTTACCACAGTTCGATTAAGGGGAATATCGGTTCTATCTCAACTCCGAATGAGTGTATAATACTGATAAATCAATCAGGAGGTCTGTTATGAGCTTTCCAGATGGTTTTACCTGGGGTGCTGCCACCGCAAGCTATCAGATTGAGGGTGGCGCCTACGAGGATGGTAAGGGACTATCGGTCTGGGACACATTCTGCCAGCAACCGGGAAAGATTTGGGGGGGCAACACTGGTGACATCGCCTGTGACCATTATCATCGCTATCAAGAAGATGCCCGGCTGATGAAGGAGCTGGGACTAAATGCTTACCGTTTTTCGGTCTCCTGGCCGCGAGTACTGCCGGAGGGTACAGGGGCGGTCAATGAGAAAGGGCTCGGTTTTTATGACCGGTTGGTTGATGTGTTACTGGAGAATGACATAGAACCGTGGCTAACGCTATTTCACTGGGACTACCCCCAGTCCCTTTTCCAGAAAGGTGGCTGGCTCAACCGAGATAGCTCAGACTGGTTCGCTGAATATACCGGTGTCGTTGTCGATAAACTCTCCGACCGCGTCTCCCACTGGATGACACTGAATGAGCCCCAGGTTTTCATTACAATGGGGCATCAGGGTGGCCGTCTTGCACCAGGACTCACCCTCGATTTTCCGGAAGTCCTGGTAACTGCCCATAATGCCCTGCTGGCGCACGGCAAGGCAGTACAGGTCATCCGCGCTCGTGCCAGGACCAGTCCGAATGTCGGTGCAGTACACGCGGCCAGTATATACTTCCCGGAGACAGAAAAGCAGGAAGATATCGAAGCAGCCCGGCATCGCATGTTTTCCGTGCCAAGAAAGAATTCCCGGAACAACGCGTGGTTCGCTGACCCGATGATACTGGGCAAGTATCCAGAAGACGGCGTGCGGCTATTCGAGGGTGACTTGCCTGAGATTCCCGACGGCGACATGGAGACTATCTGCCAGCCGCTTGACTTCTACGGACTGAATAACTACGAGGGGCGGGCTGTTCGCGCTGCTGGTGATGGTAGTCCTGAAACTGTTCGGAATCCCAACGGCCCACCGCTGACGACCATGGAGTGGCAGGTAACACCGGCAGGCTATTACTGGGGCCCTCGATTCCTCTTTGAACGGTACAAGCTACCCATTGTCGTTACCGAGAACGGGATGGCTAATTGTGACTGGGTTCATCGTGACGGTAAAGTCCATGACCCGCAGCGCATTGACTACCTAGCTCGCTATCTCGGTGAACTGAAACGGGCCATTGAAGAGGGTGTTGTTGTCAACGGCTATTTCGTATGGACCCTGATGGACAATTTCGAGTGGGCGTTCGGCTACCGGCAGCGCTTCGGAATAGTACACGTCGATTATGCTACACAGAAGCGCACTCCCAAAGACTCAGCGTACTGGTACAAAGACGTGATAGCCTCCAATGGTAATATCCTGTGAATGCGCGGTGACAAGATTACGGAGCTAGCCACAAGGGTAATCAGTTCGTTCCAGCAGACTTGGTCTAAGGTCCCCGATGCGGCAGGTACTGCACCGGGAAGGATTAACCTCATTGGTGAACACACCGACTACACCGGCGGATTCGTCCTGCCGGTAGCGATTGACCGGCATATTGTCTTCGCTGCGGCA
>CP070842.1:188970-197954 GCA_020342155.1 Dehalococcoidales bacterium | reverse complement strand
AAGGGGCCGGAGGTAATAATAAGGCGGTTATCCGGACTGAAACAGTCAATCCCCGGCGGCACCTCCTGATACAGGTACCTGATGCCGAAGCCCGCCCCGCCGACATATTCCCTCAGCTCAGGCTCATCCAGCCACTCCTCCTTCATGCTCCCGCTGGTAAGGTCTACCCTGAGCAGCCTCCCGATATAGCCCTTGGGAACAGACACTGACATGCTGACTTTCCTTTCTCTCTCCGTATACTGTTGCTGGGTTTATTATAACATGGGGGAGGGTAACAGGCAGGTTTCAAAGTTTGAGACTGAGGGGCGAATCCCTATAGACACGCCATTTTTCGAAGTTAAAAAGCACTATGCCGACGATTTGAAACTAATCACTCTGAGAGCCAAATCCTGGCCCTTTATGTGAGGACAGGATTGCTGTGCTGATACCTTTGGCTTAACCGTTGGATAGACGACTTCTCTATGTCTCAGCGTTAGTGCCTGCTATCCTCCCCTTTATATAGAAATAACATATATATAAATCTGCTAAAACATACAATACCGTTGCTACAATTAAGACTGGCATACCAATATCTCTCTCCGCTAACCAAAGGTACACGAGTGATAATATGCTTGCTACCCAAAGTGCAACCAAGAAAAAACCCTGTCGAATTCCGGGCATCTCTTTGGATTTTCTATGATAGTAAGTCTCCAATTCAATGTCCCGGGGAGTACCGCACCGTTGTGCTAATTCAGGTTCGATTTTCTTACGAAGATAATCTGTCAGAGCAGTATGAATCCTATAGCTATACAGAATCAGAATTGTGAAGTAGATTGAAACTAGAGGTGCCGCTATAAGAACCATGCGAAGATCTGATGAAGAGAAAGCAACTGCCACTATGGCACCCAAAGCAATACTTAGTTGAATTGAATACTTATCACGTTGCTCAATACGTCGCTTAATCTCATCACGAGCGTCTTGCCGTATTCTTTCCAGATGAGCTATATCATTTGCATTAGCCATTTAATCCCCCTATCGTGTGTAAAGGATAGCACCGTGCACGTTTAAAAATTAATAGTATAAAATGGCCTGTATAAATTCATATTAAACAATGATTCCGTGAGCCTTAGCAAAATCAATAATATCCATAGATGAAACCCAGATCGATATGGCAAGACGCGTCTCAGCTTGTCCCATTTGTATTGAGGAACTAGAGGTTCCTTTTGGCTTTTCAACTCTAGATCTGTTGTGCATACCAAACACAGTACCATTTGTAAGAAAGCCTGGACAACCGCTCGATCCTCTATACATCAGGGCATCTGTTTCGTAATATGAGAGTTGTTGACCGGAACGATCGGCTTGAGTTATAAAAGCCGATATACTAGCTCCCTGAAACCGCTCAACTAAGTTGAACATCTTTCCAGCCTTCGCGATGACTACTTGGGCAAGTGGAAATCCAGACGATCCACAACTGGTCCCTATTGGGACTCTTTTAGCTTCAAGCGGTACACAGGTATTTGAACGAGGGTTGTCAATGCGAAGGAGTGCTATGTCTTTAGCCGAGTCTTCAGCAACCAATTGGGCAGTTTCCATTTGTTGACCTATATCAGGCATTCTGATCGCTTCAAACGATGTATGAACGGGTTTTGAAGGATCATTTTCTACATGAACGAAATGGGCCGCTGTAGATAATATTCCGGGTGCAATCATAAACGCCGTTGCATTTGTGATATTGACTCTTTTCGCATTTATGTTTGAACTTCCTAGAACTCCGTAGATAGATTCTCGGACTTGTGAACAAGCTTTGCTGAACATCTGTGCTTGACCTCCGTATTGATCTTATATCGTGTGCAAAGGATAGCACCGCGAACGTGGAAAGTCAATGATATAAAATGGCCTATTATCCGAGCAGACGTTGTTTCAACGCCCTTCCTACCCCTCCGTTTGCCCGCTGGAGGCAAGATGCTTATAATTAACACATATAACCCCACGCGAATTAGAAGTTATATCAGCTAAATTAAAAAGGAGGAATGAATGGACACGCAGGCAAGTGCACTGGAAGCGAGATTGTTCCCGGTGGTGGAGACGCAGTACGGAAAAGTCCGGGGCCTAAACCACCAGGGCATTAAATCATTCAAGGGCATCAGGTACGGGGCTTCAACGGAAGGCAGAAACCGCTTTATGCCCCCACAGCCCGTCAAACCGTGGGCAGGTGTCCTCGATACGTTCGACTACGGGCAGATTAGCCCGCAGATGCCGGCCGACCGGCGCGGTGATTATACAAACCTTATCTCCTGGCACCGGCAACCGGGGGGCATCGGTGAAGATTGCCTGAGCCTGAATGTCTGGTCGCGGAGCGTGAACGACAACGCCAAGCGTGCCGTCACGGTCGTGCTTCACGGCGGTGGTTTTGCTACCGGTTCAGGAAATCACCAGGGTTTTGATGGAGAAATGATGGCACGCCTTGATGACGTCGTCCATGTTTCTGTAAACCACCGGCTGGCAGCATTCGGCTATATCAACCTGGTGGACCTGGGCGCGCCGGAGGAGTTCAAATATGCCGGCGTGGCTGGCATGATGGACATCGTCGCCGCCTTGAAATGGATACAGACAAATATAGACCGGTTCGGCGGTGACCCAAATCGCATATTCGTTTACGGGCAGTCGGGGGGTGGCGCTAAGACCAGTACACTTCTGGCGATGCCTTCGGCCAAAGGCCTCTTTCACCGCGCCGGCATCCAGAGCGGCTCGTCGCTGCGCCTGGTTGAACCGGAACAGGGCGCCAAAGGTGCCGAGGCGTTACTCAAGGCCCTGGGTATAGACAAAAAGAACATTACGGACTTACAGAAACTGCCCATGTCTACAATTATAGCCGCACAGGCAACTCTACCACTCGAAATCAATCGATTTTCACCGGTCATAGGAAACGAAATATTGCCGCACCATCCCTTCCATCCGGCAGCGCCGCCGGAATCGGCCGATATCCCGGTCATCATCAGCACCACGCTGGACGATGCCGCGATAATGCTGCCTAACTTCGATTTGACCGAGTCTGAGCTCAAACAAAACCTCGAGAAGCAACTTGGAGGCAACGCCGAGCGTGTTTACAAACTTTATCGGGATGCCTATCCTGATATATCGCCCTATTTAATCCAAGCTCGCCTCGCTACGGACCGCGGGTTCCGTTATGGGGCCATCAAGCAGGCCGAATTGAAAGTGGCCCAGAACGGTGCCCCTGTTTATTACTATCTGTGGGAATGGGCATCAAAGGCCTTCGATGGCAAATTCGGCGCCGTGCATGGTGTTGACGTATCTCCGGCGGTGCATGACTGGCACGAATCGAACAACGACTGCGGGCAGAAGGAAGGCAAGCTGGTGGTCGACCGCTTTGCGGCCGCCTGGACTAACTTCGCCAAGACCGGCATACCGAATTCCGACCTCACGCCGGACTGGCCCCCCTATGACCTCGAAAAGCGTGCTACCATGGTCTTCGACAACAACACCCGCGTCGAGAACGACTACCGCCGTGAGTTCCGCCTGCTGTGGGAGGAACTGGGGGGAACAGGGATAGGAGGAGGGGAGGCATAGACTAGTTTAAGGCGGTCCTGGGTAAGCTGCTCTCAATCATTGCCCGGACCTCGTCGTTGACGCGGCCGTTGCCGTTGGTGTCGGTGGTCAAGGGGAAGAGTGAAGCCGCCAGGCCGCTGACATGGGCGGCAGCAAAAGAGGTGCCGCTCTTGTAGCCGTAGCTGTCGTCAGGGAGCGTCGAGTAGATTTCAAACCCGGGTGCGACCACGTCCACCCAGTCGCCGTAGTTGGACAACGGGGCCAGGGTACCGTCAGGTGACGAGGCCGCCACGGCGATACAGTTCTCATAACAGGCCGGATAG
Organism: Dehalococcoidales bacterium; assembly: GCA_020342155.1. Lineage (GTDB taxonomy): Bacteria > Chloroflexota > Dehalococcoidia > Dehalococcoidales > Fen-1064 > W589. Next base: position 194,085 of record CP070842.1, on the reverse strand, counting down.
ACGGGCAGCTGGTTGCCCTGGTTACCGGCAGCCGCTATCACCAGTGCCCCCTGCTCCCAGGCATAGTTGATGGCCTCTTCCAGGTCGAGTGACGGCTCGGAAAACTCGGCGCTGATATTGATAACGCTGGCACCGTTCTCCACCGCCCAGATAATACCTTCGGCCATGGCCTTCGCCTCGGTCCTGCCGCCGTCGTTGGCCACCTTGATACTCATTATGCGGCTGGCGGGCGCGAGTCCGGCAATGCCCGTACCGTTGTTACTGCTGGCAGCAATTATCCCGGCGACATGAGTGCCGTGACCGCTGATATCGCCCACCATCGGGCTGCTGGTGAAATTCATGCTGACGACCACCCTGCCCCCGAGGTCCTCGTGGTCCAAATCAACCCCGGTATCGAGGACGGCCACCAGGACACCTTCGTTATCTGTCCCCGGCTGGGACAACAGAGCCGTCGGTAGCTGTTCCAGCGCCCACTGCAGGTCGAGGTAGGGGTCTTCATATCCAGTCGAAACGGGCGGGGCGATGGACACGTCATCGAGCACGTCATTGGAGATGGCGGAAACGCCCGTCCCAACGGTGGCCTGAGCTTCGGGTTGCGCCGAAGCAGACTGACCGGAGAGACTGAAATCATCGGCAGACAGGACACCCTCGGTCACTCCCGCCGAGGCAATCAGCAGGCCCACCACCATTACCACTGGAGATGCCACGTTGAACAGCTTCATTAATTCTACGTTAACATGGCATCAGAAAGGCAGGTATGACACATTCGTCCCGACGTATATGGTACCTTAGTGCCAGTACGAAAAACGCCGGTTTTAGGGGGCGATATGTATAAAAGAAAGGGGCCTGGCAAGCTGTCCTTTAGGACTTGCCAGGCCCCTATCACATAACCTGTGAGAGACTGCTCTCCCAGGCGGGGGGACGGGATTATCGGGGCGGGTTGAGTTTCATTAGTCAGCCCACTCAGCCCGCGCCTTCTGTCTTTTCCTCAGGTACCAGAGCAGAAGAATGAGCAGTATCAGCCCGGCCGGCAGCCCCAGTATCAGGCCCCAGTTGAACCAGACCGAACTCTCGAACTCACCGCTCAAAGTGGCTACCGCCACCTGGTATATACCCGGCTCATTCGGGCCAACGACGAAGGTGAGTTGGCCAGACTGCCCCGGGTCAAGGGAAATCTGTTGCGTGGCCACTATTATACCGTCTATCTTTAGGAAGGCCGTATAGTTGCCACCCATGTTGCCACTGTTAGTTACGTCAACTGTGATGGTGGCCTCTTCTCCCGTGGTCACCACGAAAGTCGGGAAGTCCCATATCTTCGACTCAGAAGGTGTGATAGCCAGGTTCGATAATTCAAACAAAGCAACTTCATGGTCGGGTGCGGGCGGAGATTGAACATTTATTCTGGCAAGGACCGCGAATATCGTGAAATGCTTCACCCGGGCGCTCTCCTTACCGAGCTCGGCGACAACTCCATCTTCAGGCCCAAACTCGGTCCAGCCCAAGCCGTAAGTGTGGTAGGCCAGAGCGACAGACGCTACATCATCAGGCAACTGGTTCACGTCGTAGCCCAGGGTTATTCTTCCATCTATGCTGAATACCAGGCCTGTGGGCTGGAAGTTATAGGCGTCGCCCATGAGTACGGTATTCTCCGGAAGCTCGGGGGCCACTGCTACCGTTACTACAATCAGCTTAACTATCTTTCCTTGGCTGTCAACCACCCGGGTACCCTGTCCTATTTCCAGCAGGTGACTACCATCCGGACTGGGCGCAGACAGGGGTTCCAGCAGACTACCGTCACTTGCCATCGGCACCTTGGTAATCTCACCGAGGAAATCGACAGTGAAGTATTCGGGGCCTTCATCGTCTCCGCCATTGCCATCAACGGGCTTATCGTTAACCGTTAGAGTAGCCGTGTCTGATTTTTCATTATAGGTACCGGTAACCTCCCATGTGCCAGGGTTCTCCGAGGTATAGACATTATCCAACCAGCTACCACCAGCACCTGACTCTATGGAGAAGGTAGTTGCTAAGGTGACATCACCCATGCTACCGCCGTACTGATTGAAAGCCTCAGCAGCATAAGTCTGGGAGTCACCAGCAGTGACACTGGCAGTATCCGGTGAGATCACGATATGGTGCAATGTGGGTGGCGGAGGAGGCGGTCCCGGTTTAACCTTATCCCCGAAGTTCACCTCATAGCTGTTACCCAGGTTTACGTGAATATTCCTCTCGTTCAGAGTTGTGGACATGTAGCCGACAGGGTCGGTTTCAACCACCGTATGGAAATTGGCAGCCTCGAGATTGAACGTGTACTGACCGTATCCGTTGGTGGTAGTAGATATTTCTTCATCCAGGGTGATGGCGACACCAGGGATACCTACCTCACCAACGTCCCATGCTTCACTACTATTAACATCATTGAAGACCGTGCCGTAGATTACGGCAAATTCAGAGTCTGTGCTCGCGTCACCAAAGTCTACCTGGTAGCTGCTACCCAGGTCTACATCAACGTGCACCTCATTCGGAGTTGTGGACATGTAGCCGACAGGGTCGGTTTCAACTACCGTGTGGACACTGGCAGTCTCGAGTTTCAACGTGTATTGCCCGTATTCGTTGGTGGTAGTAGAGATTTCCCCATCTAGCGTGACGGTGGCATCAGGGATACCCACTTCGTCACCATCCCCTTCACCATCACCATCCACATCATCAAAGACGGTACCGTAGATTACGGCGAATTCAGAGTCTGTAGAGGCGTCACCGAAGTTCACTACGTAGCCGTGACCCAGTTCCACATCAACGTGCCTCTCATTCGAGGTAGTGGACATGTAACCGGCAGGGTCGGTTTCAACCACCGTGTGGAAACCGGCAGCCTCGATCAATAACGCGTACTGTCCGAATTCGTTAGTGGTAGTAGAGGTCGTCCCATCCAGCGTGACGGTGACATCAGGGATACCAACTTCACCATCATCCCATTCACCATCACCGTCGGCATCATCAAAGACGGTGCCGTAGATTACGGCAAATTCAGAGTCTGTAGAGGCGTCACCGAAGTCCACCCGGTAAGCGTTGCTCATAGCTACATTGACCTGTACCGTATTCGTAGTGGTGGAGAAGTAGCCGACCGGGTCGGTTTCAACTACCCAGTGAGCACCGGCAGTTTCGACAGTAAAAGAGTATTGCCCGTCCTCGTCAGTGGTAGTAGATATCTCTCCGTCCAGGGTAACGGTTACGTCAGGAATACCGTTCTCACCGTCATCCTGTACGCCATTACCATTTATATCATTAAAGACCATGCCGTAGATGGTGCCACCAGCCATAACATCGAAAGCATTACTATCGCCGGTAACATCACCATCAGTAGCCGTGATGACATCATCCGTATAGGCACTGGTTATGGTAACATCACCGCTCCACACGCCCAGGGTAAAGCTAGTCGTGATGGCCGGGCTGATGGTACCGGTGAGGTCGCTGAGATTGGCTGGGCCCTCATAGCTGGCGACGGTATTACCGTACTCGTCGACAGCTCTCACTGTAACCGAGAAAGGTTCTCCGGTTACCTGTGGACTGGAGATTTCATCGAAGATAAAGTGGTCATGTGAGCCAGCGATAACGTCAAATTCATTACTGTCGCCGGTGACATCACCATCTGTAGCCGTTATAACATCATCAGTATAGGCAGTGGTTATAGTAACATCACCACTCCATACACCCAGAGTGAAGCTGGTCGTGGTGACCGGGCTGATGGTGCCGGTAAGGTCGCTGAGACTGGCCGGGCCCTCATAGCTGGTGACGGTATTACCGTACTCATCGACAGCTGTCACTGTAATTGAGAAGGGTACTCCGGCTACCTGTGGACTTGAGATTTCATCGAAAACGAAGTGGTCAAGGGAGCCAGCTGTGATGTCAAATTCATTGCTATCGCCGGTGATATCACCATCAGTAGCCGTGATGACATCATCAGTGTAGGCAGTGGTTATGGTAACGTCACCGCTCCATACACCCAGAGTGAAGCTGGTCGTGGTGACTGGGCTGATGGTGCCGGTAAGGTCACTAAGACTGGCCGGGCCCTCATAGCTGGTGACGGTATTGTCGTACTCGTCTACTGCTGTTATCGTAATCGAGAAAGGTGCGCCGGCCACCTGTGGGCTGGTGATTTCACCAAAGACAAAGCGATGCAGTAAGCCGCTCTTTACATTCAGGGTGGCAGTATCTGACTTCCCACTGTATTCACCGGTCACTATCCAAGTGCCTGACTTCTCTGATGTGTATGTATTGAGAGACCAGCCACCACCGGCCCCGACTTGTATAGAGAAACTAGTATATTCGGTAACATCGTAGCTGTTACCGTACTCATCAAATGCTACGGCCGTGTAGTCCTGAGTCTCACCAGCAGTAATGGCAGTATTTTCCGGTGATATGACAATATAGTCTAGTGCAGGGATTATGGTCTCTTCTGTGTCGGTATTATTTTCCGGATTGGGATCAGTTTCTTCACCGCTGACTACCGCTGTGTTGATAAGTGTCCCCTGAGCCGTCGGGGTAACGGTGACCACTATCGTCAGGGTGGCTGTGGCTCCACTACCGAGCTCACCTACATTCCACGTTACAACTCCCGCTGTATGGGTGGGATCGGCTCCAGCTGTGACACTAGCTGATCCAAAGGTAACACCAGCTGGTAATGTATCCGTGACCACTACCCCACTGGCATCACTGGGGCCGTTATTAGTAACTGTGACTGTATACGTTAGTTCCTCCGTCACTATTGCCGGGTCAGGACTATCAGACTTGGTAATTGAGAGGTCGGTTTCTGTGTTGACTACCGTATCCTCACTGGCTGTGTTGTTTGTCTCATTGGGATCAGTGTCATCTCCATCTACACTGGCTGTGTTCGTTATCGTTCCCTCGGTATCAGAGTCAACCGTGACTACTATCGTTAACGTGGCCGAGGCCCCACTGGCCAACTCACCAACATTCCAGGTGACTACTCCCCTTACATGACCGACTGTCCCCTGACTGCCAGCGGCCGAGACATAGCTAACACCGGCTGGTAGCGTATCCGTGACCACTACCCCACTGGCATCACTTGGCCCATTGTTGGTAACCACTACCGTGTAT
>CP070842.1:137053-188870 GCA_020342155.1 Dehalococcoidales bacterium | reverse complement strand
GCGATGTGGGTTGGATCGGCTCCAGCTGTGACACTGGCTGAGTCAAAGGTAACGCCAGCCGGTAGTGTATCCGTTACCTCTACCCCACTGGCATCACTGGGCCCATTGTTGGTAACCACTACTGTGTATGTCAGCCCCTGCCCCGCTATCACCGGGTCAGGACTATCAGACTTGGTGATTACAAGATCGGCTTCCGTGTTGACTACCGTGTCTTCAGTCGCTGTGTTGTTACTCTCATCAGGATCAGTATCATCACCGGAGACTACCGCCGTGTTCGTTATCGTCCCTTCGGTGTCAGCATCAACCGTGACCACTATCGTTAAAGTGGCCGTCGCTCCATCAGCTAGCTCGCCGACATTCCACGTCACCACTCCTGCGATGTGGGTTGGATCGGCTCCAGCTGTGACACTGGCTGAGTCAAAGGTAACGCCAGCCGGTAGTGTATCCGTGACCACCACCCCACTGGCATCACTGGGGCCGTTATTGGTAACCGTGACCGTGTATGTCAGCTCTTCCCCGGCTATCACCGGGTCACTACTGTCTACCTTCGTAACCTCAAGGTCAGCCCGCGTGTCCGCACCGGTACTCTCAGTTACCGTATTATTACTCTCATCAGGATCGTATTCGTTGCCGGTCACACTGGCAGTATTAGCCAGCGGTCCCTCGGTTCCTGAACCAACAGTAACGACTATTGTTAATGTGGCTGAAGCCCCACTGCCTAGCTCACCAACATCCCACGTCACAACTCCTGCAGTATGGGTAGCAGTACCCTGGGTAGGATAGTTGGATACGTAGCTGACTCCCTCAGGTAATGTATCGGTAACCACCACCCCACTGGCATCACTAGGACCGTTATTAATAACCTCTACCGTATACGTCAGCTCTTCGCCGGCTATCACCGGGTCGGGACTGTCAGCTTTTGTTATCGCAAGGTCAGTTTCTGTGTTGACTACTGTACCGTCCTTCGCTGTGTTGTTAGTCGTATCAGGGTCGTAGTCATTGCCGGTGACACTGGCAGTATTAGCCAGCAGACTCTCGGTCCCAGAGTCCACCACCACCACTATCGTCAGGGTAGCTGTTGCTCCATCAGCTAGCTCACCAACATCCCAGGTAACTACCCCCGGCAAAGACGGTATCGCCGGACTGTCATAAGTGGCCGTACCCTGACTGCCTACCGCCGAGACATAGGTGAGACCAACTGGAAGTGTTTCGGTAACCACTACCCCACTGGCATCACTGGGGCCATAATTCATAACCTCTACTGTATATATCAGCTCTTCTCCGGCTATCACGGGGTCAGGATTATCAAATTTGGTTATCGCAAGGTCGGCTTTCGTATTAACTACTGTGTCTTCACTGGCTGTGTTGTTACCCGGATTGGGGTCAGTATCATCTCCACTGACTACCGCTGTGTTCGTTATCGTCCCCTCGGTATCAGCGTCAATTGTGACGACTATCGTCAGGGTAGCAGTAGCTCCATTAGCCAGCTCACCTATATCCCACGCTACAATACCCGCAGTATGTGTAGCTGTCCCCTGGCTACCTACCGCCGAGACAAAGGTAACACCAGCTGGAAGCGTATCTTCAACCACCACTCCACTGGCATCGTGGGGCCCACCATTTCCAACGGCGACGGTATAGGTCAGAGTATCACCAGGGTACAACGGGTCAGTATCATCATCCTTATCAATCCAGAGGTTGGTATAAGCACGAACTGTTGTATCTTCTGTGACAGTATTATTTCCCAGATTGGTATCCGTATCCATACTACTAACTTCGGCAGTGTTGGTAAGTGTTCCGCGTGTTTCCACATCCACGGTGACTATTATTGTCAGAGTAGCCGAGGCTCCTCTGGACAGAATGCCTAACTCCCAGGTGACAACTCCACTTACATAACTGGCTGTCCCCTGACTGCCAGCGGCCGAGACATAGGTAACACCGGCTGGTAACGTATCCGTGACAACGACTCCATAGGCTCTATCAGGGCCGTTATTAGTGACAGTAACCGTGTACGTCAGGTCTTCCCCGGCTGTTACCGGGTCAGGACTATCAGCCTTGGTTATCGCAAGATCATAGAAACGCGCCAATGCAGAATTGGTCGGTCCTATTGCCGGATATATCATTACCGTTAGTAATACAGTTAGAAGGAACGCTAGAGGCCGTTTGAACCTAATTGCAAATTTAATCATACGTCTTCCACTCCGGTCAAGACTTACTCAACACTACGGTGACGTCGCCGCTGGAATATGTTTCTCAGGTTGTCCGCTTTCAAATAGACCGTACTTTCAGCCATACTCCTGACATCAGCAACTAATCCACCAGGTCAGTAACAATATTAATATCACAATCAGGTTAGAAATTGGTTGGAATTGCGTTGTTTGGGGGTTAGAATCCAGTCTTAAGATTGATTAAGGCAAAACCTGCATAGAATACAAGCCTATTTGGTACAAGTGGAAAGAACGTTATAACGGTGAGTGTGTTAAACTACCCTGCCGCTTTCTTATACGCGAATCTGCATCCCTTCACGGGCGAGGGTAATCGACGCATTGAGTTGGCTGGCTAACTCGGTAATCTCTGCAGCTATCTCCGCCTCAAGTTGCGGGTTCATGTGCACCACAACTATTTCAGGTAGATAGCCCTTGAGCGCTTGGAAACTTGAAAGCTCTTGAGCAAGCATGACTGGTGTGAGATGCTCAGACTCTGTAGCATAGTCCTGATATGAATTCGGTGCCGATACTTCAATAATCAGTAATTGTGGAGATATGTGCTCCCAACAATCACTCAGACCAGCACCGGTATCGCCGGTATAGAACAGTACCTTGCCATCCGGCGCAGTAACCTGATAGCCGAGGGCTATAGCACCGTGATTGACCGGAACCGGCAGGACAGTATAGCCTTCAATATGCTCCTGTCGGTACGGTACCACCGCCGTGAAACTGACAGACGGATTCTCTACCGGGAACTCGAAAAAATTGGGGTAGGTCTGGTCGTTGAGCATGTAGGTAGTCAGGGCATCGTACACATTTTGTGAAGAGAAGATGCTGACAGAGGCATCATGGAAAAAAAGATTGATGGCAATCGCCGGGATATCCCTGATGTGGTCATAGTGCTGGTGGGTGAGCAGGATTGCTTGGAGCCGTAGTTGTTCTTGCCACGACAGACAAGAGGTGAGTGCACCGGCATCAAGCATCAGAATATCATCAATCAACAGACAGACGAAGCGTGAGTCTACTGACTCACAATTATGCGCTCCCAGAACACGGATATTCATTATTCTCTTGACCCATTTCTTACCATTGGCCTTTGTTGCCAGCGTGCCTTATCAGCGCGACCATTACTTACTCCGTGGTCTCTCTTGCCAATAACCACCTCGTCCCTGTAATTCCCGGGTTTTGATGAAAGCCTCGAAAAACACCATAGAGTCATTCAAAAGATTCTGAGCATTTTCCACGGCTTTAGGCAGGTCTTCATCCGGTGTATTGGATGACTTGCCATGACCCGGAATAATCTCTTTGACCTTTAGATTATTCAAACGTTGAACTGACTCCACGTAGTCGCTGACGCTACCTGAACCAGCTATATCAGAAAGGGTACCTCCGGCAAAGACGGTATCCCCAGAGAAAAGCAGCCCTTCATCTGGTTCATAATAACAGACGCAACCAGAAGTATGTCCGGGTGTATGTACCACCAGGAGCCTACGATTCCCAAGGTCAATCACAGCTCCGTCTTCCAACCAAACATCCACCCAGAATGCCCTGCTCGGTACGTTGTAATACTTGTTCAGAGTAACGAAGTCGTCCTGCAGTTCCAGTTTATTAGCTGCCAGACGGTGGGCGGCTACCACTGCTGTCCGGTGAAAAAAGGAGGTAGCACCAATATGGTCAAAGTGCTCGTGTGTCAAAAGAAGAAGGTGTATATCCCTGATACGCAGGCCAACATCAGAAAAACGACTTTTCAACAACGGGAAGTGATTGGTTGTACCGGTATCAATCAGGACGTTCTTAGATTCCCCCCGTATGAGATAGATATGGCTGCCGGGTTTCTCACTTCGGAACTGATAGATACCCGGTCTCACCTCGATTGTTTTGGGCGACTCCGATGGTGTTGAGGTATCCGATCCCGTGCCAGTCTTCTGGCCCCGCTTCAAGGCATACCTCCTGACGTAGATACCTGCCTATCAAGATCCCGCACACGCTGACAGAGCGTGTGCATTATGCTGAGAGCAAATTGCGGCTGCTGCTGCACTATGAATAGGAACTTCGCCCTGTCCAGTACGATGAGCTGAGTATCTTTAACCGCAACCGCAGATAGCGAGCGAGGAACCTCATCCACCAGTGCCATTTCACCAAAGAAATCACCGGCTCTCAGAACAGCCAGTGTCACTGATTTATCGGCTCCCTGCCGCTTTATCAGGGCAATGCTACCAGTATGAATAAGGTACATCTCATTGCCGGTGCTTCCCTCTTCGAAGATTATTTCAGACTTGCGGTAACCCCGCAGAAATCTATGCAGTGGTAATGTTTTGTTTGCATTTCTACCAGTCATAGCTCTGTCTCATCTTATTCTCAACTAACCCCACCGGGATTCACCTGTCAGGATGATACCAATCCTTGTTTGACATGTGTATGCCAAGTATAGTAGCGTATACAAGCCGGATGTGCTCAGCGCAACATTATATCACGCCAAGTCCAAGCATTACCAGATGGAATCTTGTCTGTAACTGTGCGCCATTGGTCCATTGGTATTGATAGAGGACGAATCATAGCGCTAATCAGGGTTCTTAGTTATTAGGGGGGGGTATATACCCAATGCTTTTTGTCACTAGATTACGGATGGTCAAGCCCAAAGTATTCGTATCGATTCTACTTCTGATTTTGCTGACAGCCACGGTCTCGTGTACCTGCCAGTCATCAGGTACCGGAGAAATAACGCCAGCCCCCACTGAACTCACCATGCTATCGATAGCTGAAGGGCAAATCCTCGTGATGAAGGCGGGCACCGATAGCTGGACCGAAGCAGGAGTGGGCACGACCGTGGAATTGGGCGATATCCTCAAGGCAGGGGTTGAATCACGGGCTGTGATTACCTTCTTTGAAGGCAGTACTATCGAACTTGAAGCAGGTGCTGAAGTAGAGGTTGTGGAACTGGGCATCGTCGAAGAGGCCGGCTCCACCATAATTCGGTTGAAACAGAGTATTGGCAATACAGTCAGCCGTGTATCAAAACTTGCCGACACTAACTCAAGCTATGAAGTTGAAACACCGACTGCTGTAGCTGCGGTCAGGGGAAGCATCATGTTTGTTCAAGTACGCCAGGATGGTGCCACCGCCGTCGGTAATGGTGATGGATCAGTAAGTGTCAGTGCAGAAGGTGAGGAAGTTTCGCTCCCCGAGGGGACATATAGCACGGTGGAACAGGGGCAACCACCCAGTGCACCCAAACCAGGAATTGGCCCGCCGGCCCTCGCCATAGCCAAAACAGCCGAGCCCAGTATGGTCCATAATGGCGACACCATTACCTATACTTACCTGGTAACAAATTCCGGCGGCACACCGTTATCCGGTATTTCCATAACCGATGATAAGACGGGCAGTACTGAGGTCAACGACAGTACCGTGCTTAATGTCGGCGAGACCTGGGAATTCAGTGCCACCTACACAGTGAGCGTCATGGACCCTGACCTTCTAGTCAATACTGCCGTTGCTTCCGGTAGTGATGCCGAAAGCCAGGTTGTTACTGCCCAGGATACCGCCAGTGTCACCATCCTGAGACCGGCTATTAACCTGACGAAGACGGCCGAGCCTGATAAAGCCCTCGATGGCGACACCATAACCTACACTTATACCATCGTCAATACAGGTAACACACCGCTATCCGACGTCACGGTAGTCGACAACCAGCTAGGGAATGCCGCCTACCAGAGTGGGGACAGCGATGGAGACAGTGAGCTTGACGTTGATGAGTCCTGGGAGTTTACAGCCACCTATACAATAAGCAGTGAGGATGAAAGCCCTCTGGACAATACTGCTACTGCCTCCGCGAGCGATGCTCTAGGGCAGATCGTCACCACCAAGGCTACCGCCAGCGTCAGCATACTGCGACCAACTATTGCTCTGATCAAATCAGCCGCGCCTGTCGAAGCCCATGACGGCGATACCATAACCTACACGTATATTGTCACTAATCCAGGCAACACACCATTATTCGACGTAACGGTAATTGATGATATGTCAGAAGAAATTGAATACCAGAGTGGCGATAGCGATGGCGACGGTGAGCTTGATGTTGACGAGTCCTGGGAATTTACAGCTACCTATACGATAAAGCCCCAAGACCCCAGCCCCCTCGTCAATGTTGCCGTCGCTTCCGGTAGCGACGCCAGAGGCCAGGTAGTCACTGCCGAGGCTACCGCCAGCGTTAACGTCGAGCGACCTGACCTTGCCATTCAGATAACCAGTCCTGAGGATGGAGATATCATCACCAGCCACACCATCACGGTGACCGGCACGGTAAATGACCTCTCGATAACTCAAGCGACTATAGATATTAACGGCAGCTCCCATACCATCTCTGTGATTAATGGCAGTTTCAGCACCAATGAAAACGTCTCTAGTGGTATAAACACCATTACAGTCACTGCCATTAATGCCCGACATCAAATCGCCAGCGATACGGTGGCGATTGATGTCCAGATAACGATATATGGTATACGGATTGAGTTGACCTGGGATAAGAATGATACCGACATGGATATTCATCTTATCCGACCCGGAGGGGAAATGTGGAATATTCCCGATGACTGCTACTGGAACAACGGGAATCCCGACTGGGGTGCTGCTGGAGTTAGCGAGGATAACCCCTCGCTTGACCAGGATGACGTTGATGGCTTCGGTCCAGAAAACCTCACCCTGGAACAACCCGAAGTAGGTATCTACCAGGTCAAAGTCGACTACTTCGACGATTATGATAATGGCCCTTCGGTGGCGACGGTCATAATATGGATAAACGATGAAAAGGTTGCCGAATACTCTCAAGAGATGTCTGACGGTGATACCTGGGACTGTGCTCAGATAGACTGGCCGTCAGGTGTTGTGACCCCAGGGTAATGACATCTGATGTCACCGAGACCTGCCGATTAATAGCGAAACCTGTTTGCTGCCACCCGGCTTTCGAGTATGAAGGAATGAAACAACACGGGGTAACGGTGGATGGTAAGTAGGCTGGTTCCCGATATCAAAGGGAGAGGAACCCGTCGCCAGACCAAACAGAGGTATCATACTCTAGCGTTACTGGGCTTGGGCGGTGGCCTCACACTTTTTTTTACGCTGGTACAGCCTTTTTACACCGCCAACCTGTGGTTATCAGACCAGCTCTTCCTGGCGGAAGACCCATCACCGAACATTGTCATTGTCGGCATTGACGATACGACACTTAATCTCTACGGTGAAAGGCTGACGGAATGGTCTCGCAGCCGTCACGCGCAGGCAGTCAACAACCTGAAAGAGGCCGGAGCACAAACAATTGGCTTCGACGTCCTCTTCGCCGGTAGCTCTCAGGATGACGAGATACTGGCCGCAGCCATACATGCTGCTGGAAACGTCGTCCTGGCCATGGTCGGTACCGAGGCCCTGGGTCTGACTGAAGAAGGTGTTGCCTATCAGCAATTCCTGTTTCCGACAGCTCTACTGGAGGAATCGTCACGGAACATCGGGCATGCTAATATTACTCCCGACCGAGACGGTACGGTTCGATATGTGCCGCTGGTAATTACCGATAGCGCCGGGCGGGTCTACCCGGCCTTCAGCCTGGCAGTACTACATACCCATTTTAATATAACTCTTCCCGAGGAATATGTACCGGTTGATAGTGCTATCTATGCAGTAGCACGGGCTATCACAGTGGACTCCTCTTTGCGTCTCCGGGTGAACTTCTCCGTCGATGACAACAGCCGCCCCTATATCTCCTACGCCGATGTCATCGAAGGTAATTTCGACCATTCCATCGTGCGGAACAAGATGGTACTGGTCGGCATGACGGCTACAGGTGAGGTAGATGCCTGGAAGGTGCCAACGTCAGCAGGCAAGGTCCCAGGCGTATTCATCCACGCGGACGCCATGGACACCATCTTAAACGAGCGATACCTGACCGAGGCTGATACCGGCACCATGTTGCTGATTACGCTGCTGCTAGCATTAATTGCCGCTTTAGTGTTGCCCCGCTTGCGACTTCTCTGGGGAGGTGTATTGACCGTAGTACTGCTTGGTGGTTTTCTCGTAGCCAGCTTCTTCCTCTTCGACAGTGGCTATATCATGGATCTGCTCTATCCAATACTGACGTTGCCACTGGTCTTCATCGGGAACGTCATCAGTCAGATAGTAATCGAACGGTCAGACAAGCGTTTTGTCAGAGACCTGTTTGGTCGCTACGTCTCACCGGAGGTAGCCAATGAGATACTCAGCCTGGCAGATGTCGGTGAGCTCAGGTTGGGAGGCGAGCAGAGGGAGGTCACCGTGCTCTTTGCCGATATGCGGAACTTTACCGAGGCTAGTGAGCAGATGGCTCCAGAAGCTATTGTGGAGATGCTCAATACGTACCTGTCCGTCGTCATAGACAGCGTTCTGGAGAATGATGGTATGATAAACAAGTTCGCCGGTGATAATGTCATGGCGGTGTGGAATGCCCCTCAATTTCAGACAGACTACGCCCGGCTGGCAGTGAAGGCCGCTGGAGAAGCCCAAAAGAAGATTGCTGAGTTACAGCAAGATGATTCTACACGAACAAAGGTGCAGTTTGGCATCGGCATTAATACCGGAGACGCCGTGGCCGGTAATGTGGGCTCATCTGGGCGTGCCGAGTACACTGTAATCGGCGATGCCGTCAATCTGGCCTCCCGGATATGCAGCGCCGCCCCCGGGGGCGAAGTCTGGATTGGCCCGGAGACCTACCGCCAGGCAGCCGAATATCTGGAAGTCGAAGAGATGGAACCCCAAACGTTCAAGGGAAAGGCAGAGCCGGTCGTGGTCTATCGGGTAGTCAGCTGGCGATAATGACCATATTAGACCGGAGCGGAATAGGGTACTTTTAAGAACAATCAAAATGTCTGCACAAGTCCGTAGAAGATTTATCTGGGCCGGAGTAGCCCTGCTGACCGTGCTGATGGTTGGCTCAATCGGCTACTGGTTCATCGGGGGACGACAACACTCGTTTATAGATGTCCTCTACATGACAATCATCACTATTTCAACGATTGGGTTCACCGAGATAGTCGATATGTCGGCCAACCCTGCCGGCAGGGTCTTCACGATATTTATCGCTCTCTGCGGCATTGGTACCTTCGTCTATATCATAACCAATGTCACCGCCCTGGCGGTGGAGGGCGAACTGAGAGATACCTTCAGGAGAAGAAGAATGGAAAAGAAAGCCAGAAACTCCAAGGGGCATTTTATCGTGTGCGGCGTCGGCTGGGTCGGCTCTCATATTGTGAATGAGCTCTGTGCTACTCAAAGACCATACGTGATAGTAGATATAAATAAGGAAAGCATTGAGAAGGTTGGAGAGGATACTACCGAGGAAATCATCATCGAGGGCGATGCCACCGAAAACGATACGCTGCTCAAAGCCGGTATAGAGCAAGCCACGGGGGTCTTCGCAGTAACCGGAGACGATAACCATAACCTCGTCATCAGCCTGACCGCGAAACAACTCAATCCGGGTATCAAGGTAGTAGCCCGGTGCAATGAAACATCCAACGAAGTGAAAATGAGGAAGGCCGGCGCTGACGCCGTAGTCTCACCGGGGTATATCGGCGGACTGAGAATGGCCTCGGAAATGATACGACCGACCGTAGTGTCATTCCTGGATATTATGCTGCGGGACCGGGACAGCAACCTGCGTATCGAGGAGGTCTCAATACCTGACTCGCTTGCGGGAACGACTATCTTAGATCTGGAACTGGCGAAGTACCCGCACACACTTCTCCTTGCCATCCGGATGGGAGAGGAGTGGGTCTACAATCCACCCGTAAAACATATCATTACGCCGGGCAGCACTCTGGTCTTTATGACAACACCCGAAGACAGGTCAGCCCTGGAGAAGGCCTTTCAGACTGCCTGATACCCAATGTATAGCATCATACCGGAGGTATCCCTCCTCCCATGAATAGCCACCTTCAGGCCTACTTCCTTTCAACCTGATGGTTTCACCACATAAGCAGCAGCCCTTCACAGGTCACTCTTCTGGTCTATAGGGTCAAGCAATCTGTCCGCAGGGCATCGACAATGACACTTCAGGTACTTTTGTAGACAATGTCCGACAGATAGAATTATCTCAAGCTGCCCTTATCCGCCTTGCTGCAGCTACAAAACACCAAGTTAAGGAGGGTAGCAGACAGATCTATGGAGACAAATACTCGCGTTGAATCGCTGCTGAGTAAAATCGCCAAATGGTACCGGCAATCATCCCTGGGAAAAGAGCGCCAGTATTGGCCCGGAAACGTTGTCGAGTATCTTGAAGACAAGCTCGACGTCTCCCCCGAGGACATGGTGTCGTTACAGTGTGTCACCATCTCAGGGTCATTCGGTGGGTATAATGTCAGTATTATTCGTATTTTCGACCGCATCGAAGCAGCTAGACGTGAACTCACTGTGAGAAGCTACCATGACCTGGACGAGTATCCCGAACTTATAGTATTCGAGGGCTATGTCTTTAAGAACGGGCCGGTGCACCTCTACAAGAAAAAGTTAATAGCTGCAACCAGTGTCAGCTAAACATCAGTGAGCCGTGCCAACACCCACTATCTAACCTTCCCGAAGCGGCACTAACAACGTTATCCGTGACCCCCGGTCATCCGACTCTATCCTCAGGTGCCCACCCACGTGATGCATTCGTTCACGGATACAGAAGAGACCGAATCCTTCTGCCTTTTTACCGCTATTGATGATTGAGGCGTCAAATCCAATCCCGTCATCCTGCACGGTAATCTGGATGTTGTCATCGGACCGGCAGATGTTTACGCTGACCGTCCGGACCTGAGAATGTTTGGTCACATTGGCCAGTAGCTCCCGTACCGACTGGAACAGCAGGACGCTGACATCGGCATCCGTCGGCTTGGACAGGCTATCGTCCTTAAAGCTGGCCTTAAGACCATGTTTCTCCGCCATGCGGTCGGTGAGCTCTTTCACCGTGGCCTCGAGACCAAGGTAATAAAGAGAGGGAGGGCTGAGCTCGAAAGTCAGCAGGCGGGTTTCCTGAGCCAACTGCTGAAGAAGCTGACCCACTTCATTGAGCGACTCCACCAGGGCAGGATCTGGCACTGATTTTGTCAGTGCCGTTAACTTTATAATGCTGTAAATCAGGGTCTCGTTGGTCCGGTCATGCAGCTCTATGGCGATGCGGCGTCGTTTGTTCTCTTCAGCTAAAGAAAGCTGCGAAGCCAGGGACCTTAGTTTCTTATTATGTCTTTCCAGTTCGGTAGTTTCGGTCGTCCGCCTGTTTGTCACCATCACCGCCACCCCCCAACCACATACCCGGACTCACCTTCCCCTTTTGGAAAAGGCAGAGTATAGAGTGACTAGTCACGATATTGCTGGCATAGACTATTGTAACAGCAAATCTACCGATATCATGCAGCTTCAGGTGTCAAAGAGGAATACAGAAAAAGATGTATATTCGTACTTGCTGTGGGTGAATAAAGCAGGGATGAGGGATTACCGGCGGGTGGTTATGCCGATGATTGACACCCGTATCATTGGTGGGTATGATTGGGTGCGATGAAATACGAAGAGCCCACTTCACAATTAATAAACTTCGAAGTAACTGATAACGTAACTAGAACAACGCTGAGGTTTACAAAGTTGCCATCACCTCCGCTTGCCCCCTCTTCCTTTGGAAACATAACCGAGCCGAATCAGACTAACATTAAGCTTCACAAGGTTATCGAGCGAGAGGGAAATATTGTTACTTTTGAGACTTACCAAGCCCAATCTTGTTCGCTTCAGATTGGTGAGACATATTCCTTTAGACGTTTATGGGCTCCTTGGCAGTTAGAGATGGCTCAAAGTAATCCAGAACAATGGCGAAAAGAATATTTCAAGGCTTCTGATATGCTGGCTTTTAAAAACAAAGATGGCTCAACGATAGGCAGAAAAATGGCTGACGGAGAAGCCATTGGTGATGGTTTTATTGTTCCCAAAGGTTGGGAACACGAACATTGTTCTCTTTGCTGGAAGACTATTTCTGAACTCGAGTCTGATGAGCATTCTGGATATGTTAATAATTCATATTGGTTATGCCAGGAATGCTATGACAAATATATTACATCCGGTTTTGGGAAAAAACTCGGCGATTTAGATCCAATTGTTTAGAATATCTCAACTCTTAGTTGAGCTGTACACATGAAAATTCAAACGGTATTAAATAGCTATACGCATGGCTGGACAAACATCGCCACTGATGACTAACCCTATTTACAGGCTTCCTCCGCCATTATGGCGGCACCCAGGGCGGTGACAAGCTGCGGCTCCGGTGGCACCAGCAATTCAATCCCCAGCTTCCTCTCAATCCACTTAATGAGACCAGTGTTAAGGCCGCCGCCTCCGGTGATGGCACAGCGTTCCTCAAGACCTACCTTACCCACCAGAGACGAAATCTTCTCGGCCAGTGCCTGGTGAACACCGGCAATAATATCCTCCCTGGCAACACCTTCCGATACCCGGGAGACCGCTTCCGACTCACCGAAAACGGCACAGCCGGTGGTGAATGTAACCGGGTTTTTCGACTCCAGAGAGAGGGGGCCAATGTCTTCCAGCTTTATCTGAAGAACATTAGCGATTATGTCAAGAAAACGACCGCTCCCGCTGGCACACTTCTCACTGACGACGAAATTGGCTACCTGGCCTTCTCCATTGAGCCGCAAGACCTGGGTTGACTGCCCCTGAACATCGATAACCGTCCGCACCGAAGGGAATATACTGAATATCCCCCGGGCACAGCAGCGGATATCGGCCACCTCCTGGTCAGCAATCTCCACGTTGGCTGAACCCTGACCAGTAGCCACAGTGCAGGCAATGTCTTCCTGAGCTACGCCTGATTTCGCCAGAAGCCCCTCAACCATCTCCTGCGCTGCCAACCTGTAGTTGACACCAGACGGGAGCAGATGGCGGGACACTGTACTGCCGTCTTCAGTAATAATCCCTTTGCTGGTCGCCGAGCCGATATCGATTCCCAGGAAGTAAGCCATACTCATCCCCTACTTAAAAAAGGTGGCTTCCTCGAGCCGGCGCTTCCCGGTCTGGATAGTCTCACCCCGGGCCAGTGCCTTTAAGACATGTTCTTTACCTAATAACGCTGCACCAATCGCCCCGCTAAGGAGCGGTTCTTCAGGGACAAGCACAGGGCAACCGAGGTTCTCCTCCAGGGCTTTGACAACACCAACGTTCTTGGCGACCCCCCCGGTGAAAACTACATCAGGCTCTACCTTCAACCTGTTAACCATCCGAGCCGAACGACCGGCAATGGCATCATGAAGCCCGGCAATAACGTCCTCCAGAGGTACACCTTCAGACAAGTGGTTAACCACCTCCTGCTGGGCAAAGACGGTACAGGTACTGCTGACCGATACCTTTTGGGTAGACCGCAAAGAAATATCACCCAGGTCCTCTATCTTAAGACCGAGTGCAGCAGAGATAACCTCGAGGAAACGACCTGTCCCGGCAGCACACTTGTCACTCATTACGAAATCAAGCAGCTTGCCGTCACGTGTCTTGAGCCCCTTGGCATCCTGGCCACCAATATCGATGGCAAGACGGACATGGGGAAAGAAACTGGCCACTCCTCTGGCATGACAGGACAGCTCTGTAATCTGGCGGTCAGCGAAGGGGACGTTTATCCGACCATAGCCGGTAGCCATCACGAAGGATATATCATCAATGGAGAGGTTAGCTTTGGCTAACGACTCTTCCATCACCCTGTTTGCCAGACGCCGGTGTTCCGCACCGGTATGGTAAACGACTGAGGCTTTAGTCTGGTCGTCCTCGTCGACGATGACGACTTTAGTCATGGTTGACCCAAGGTCAATTCCGGCGAAGTAGATAAGAACCACCCCCTCTCTGAGTTAGCGCAAGGGGATTGTGCAGGGAACTAGCTGATAATTTCAAGGAAACCCTGCACCCTCGTCCTCAGGGGCGCCAGGGCCCCCTCGGTGTAGTCGTGCTCCAGATAGATGCTCGGTATGCCCAAATTATCTAGATAGTCACGGAGACCCGGTACATCATAGCCGTGAGTATCACAGTATCGAACCGATTCCAGAATAACCCCATTGGTCTTCCAGTCGCGGGCATAATCACTCAGGTAGCTGAAGCGGACTTCCAGGTCCTTCATGTAGTCCTTGCGGACATCGTTATAGTCTCTCGTTCTGAAGGTACGGGGGCACTTTATATCCATCAGATAGTGCCGGGCCAACCCGTCTATAACGTCGCCAGTCACCTCGACATCATTGAAGTAGGGGCGACTGCCGACACAGGTATCGTCCATGACGACATTGGCATCCAGGCCTTCGATCATCTCCGGAAGAGCGGTGTCATCCAGGATGCTACCCCAGAGTAACAACCGGGCCGATTTTGTTTGTGGGCCATCACCGCGTTCCTTGACCTCGCTGATAACATCACGAAGCAACTCGTTACCTTCATCCACTGGAATACTTTGAATCGCCTTGATTACTCTAATGGTCTCCACACCTGATATCAGCGGTGGGTCAGGCTTCTTCAGTTCATAAAGCTCACGGACCAGAGCCCGCTGCTCGTTGTGCACACGGATAGCCTTTTTGAGATTCTCCGTGGTCATTTTGTGACCGGTGAAATCTTCCAGGGCCTTCCGGTAGTCCTCCAGCAATCCCCTCTCCTGTTTCAGAGAGGTTTCATGAAGGGTGTGAGGTGTATCGATATGGTGAGAAAAGGGGGTTCGAACAGTGTAGTTCCAGATACCACTCAGGCTCGAACCGACATCACAGATATGCGAGGTGACAATGCCATCCAGAAAGTCGTATTTCTCCTTGAGGCCGAGATCGAGACAGCTGCGTAAGAACGGACAGTTTACTGATGGCATATACGCATCTGCCCTGGTTATCGGTTCCCGCATGTCACCGAAAATCCGGTATGGAACAATGTCGAGAGCTGTCATCATCTCCAGTACGGGGTAGATACAGAGATACCCCATTATCTTCTTACCCTGCTCCCGTAACTCAAGGGCCCGTTGCGAACGGTCCTGATATATCTCCTGTGCCCTTAGAAGACCCTTACTTGGCTCCGCCATTATATTATCAGCCTCCTTGTTCTACGCCCTATCGGTCTAC
This sequence comes from Dehalococcoidales bacterium, assembly GCA_020342155.1. Lineage (GTDB taxonomy): Bacteria > Chloroflexota > Dehalococcoidia > Dehalococcoidales > Fen-1064 > W589. Next base: position 173,524 of record CP070842.1, on the reverse strand, counting down.
CAGGGCATTCCCAGTTCTTTCCTGACCTTACGGTAGTGGTCCATCGTCTCCTCGAAGGTCTCTGCATTCCGCAGGGCCTCAGCCGGATTAAATGCGCTCACGTCTATGATGTCGCCTTCGATTACCAGAGATGGAACTTTCAGAACATCCAGCAGCCGGTGCTGCAACAGGTTGAGTCCCGCTGAGGTCGAGCGGCATGTCAGCAACACATGAAGAACAACACCATCAACCTGGTAATCACGTATATGCCTTAACCCCATACGCCGGGAGACACCGTCGCAGAGTATCTCATCGATAATCAGGCCAGCTTCTTCAGGCCCGTAATCCTCCTCGAGGCTATCTTCCAGACGTCGATAGCGTCTCCTCACATAGCGTTCCATGGGGTCGCTATACTTACTCAGGTCAATGGTTATCGGTCGTGGTGGCCTGTAAGCGGACTCAATAACGAAGTTCCAACCACGCTCAGCAAGCTGTTCGAGGAACCCCAGGCTGTGCCAGGGTGGCAGCCCCTCAAATGAGAGGCGGTACTTCTCTGGTCGGTTGATGCCGGCGATGCCATTGTTTACCCGCTCCTTAACTTCATCGTACATCCGCTCGAATCCCTTGGTAATAACGTCGGGGTTAGCGGCACCACGAAAGAGGGCAGCCGTTACGGCGCTCCAGAAATCACGAGTATTCATCGGGCCGGGCCGGGCCTTGCGCAGCTCGTTAATTTCCCAGCGCCACCGGTTTATCTCGTTGGTGCCACCACCGGTATGTTCCAGTGCGTCCCAGTCCATCTTCTTGCCAAGTAGCTTTTCCAGAAAAGCGACAAATGCCTTTAGCTCATTAATCAAGAAGTTGACGTTACGCTCGTGAGCACCTTCAGTTAGTCTTTCCCTTAGGCCAGGGTAGGGCGACTCAATGGTCCATACCGGGGCATCAAAGAAGCGACCGAGCGACTGGAACCACTTAAAACGGGCATCACACACCTCGCCCGAAGCGACGAGCAGGATCGGCTTGGGCATTCCTCCGGCCGGTGCCTCCGGCGGTATCTTTCCATCCAGTTCTACCATACGGGATGAGTAGCCAACGCAGGTGCGGGCATAGCCACAGAGATGGGTGGGATAGCCTTCAGCTTCAGAGCGTTCGAGAAACGGAGTAGCCACTCCCTGAGCAGCACAAAGGCTGCTGTAGTTCTCCGGAAAGACTGTATTAACACCCATGGCATTAAGAATGGCGTTGGACCAGCCTTCGAGCATTACCCAGGCAACCGGTCTCCCTTCCTCGCTGGCCTCAACCCCTCCCTCGTACATCTTGTCGACCTCTGCCCGCAGGGCATACATCGACTGTAATCGGTTGAGTGCTCTAGGTTTAGCTTCTGTTGTCATCGTCACAATCCTCCCAGGTAGCTTCTTTAGCTATGACTCTACCTTACTATATTATATGACTTCCTTATCCCGTAGTTCGGCAATATCCTCCCAGGTATAATCCCCCATCTCGATGAGTACTTCTTCAGTATGCTGACCGCACTCAGGGGCTTCTGCCTTGACCCGGCCCGGGGTTTTACTCAATTCAACGGGTAGACCTCGTACCTTTACATCCCCGAGAACCTCGTGTCCACACTCGATGATATAATCGTTAGCGATAACCTGCGGGTCGTCACGCAGGTCACGGATAGTTTGCAACGGGGTGCAGATGATATCGCCGGTGCCCTTGAGGACTTTCATCCATTCGTCGGCCGTTTTCGTGATGAAAATCTCATCCATGGTGTTAATCAGTTCCTCGCTGTTCTCCCGTCTCTTATCGGCATCCTCAAATCTGGGGTCGCTCGTTAAATGCTCGATACCCATAGCCTTACAGACTATCGGCCACTGTCGGTCCGGCTGGAGCATACCAAGGACAATCCACCGGTCATCGGCACACTGGTAGTAGTTCCACAACGGATTACCGGCCTGCTTTCGGGTAAGCTTCTCCCGGGGTTCTGGATTGAGGTACAGGCCGATGCCGATAGTCAGACCCTGTAGTGCCATCATACTCCCGAGGTGGGAGACATCCACTTTCTGGCCAACACCCAACCTCTCCCTTGCCAGTAGGGCCATCAGTATGCCATAGGATGTCATAATCGCTCCCATCTGGTCAGCCAGACCCCCGCCTAATGGCAGGTTGGGGTCACCAGCAATGTTGGTAGCGGTGGTGATACCGGATCTTGCCAGCCCAATCATATCGAAAGCCGGCTCTTTAGCCTCCGGTCCTCTGGGCCCGTAGCCGGAAGCAGCAGCATAGATAATGTTGGGATTATGCTGACAGAGCGTATCATAATCAAGCCCCAGTTTTTCCGGGACACCCTGGCGGAAATTATGCACAAAAATATCGGCTTTTTTGACAAGGCGATAGACTATTTCCTTGCCTTCGGGCTTGATAAGGTCAATGGCCAGACTCTTCTTGCCGCGATTGTTGGTCTCAAAATAGGCAGTCCTGCCGGAGGGTAATTCACCAATGGTGGGAAAAGTCAATCCCCGACCGGCATCACCGGTAAGGCGGTTTTCGATGTGGACCACCTCCGCCCCAAATTCCGCCAGCATCGCGGTGGCTACTGTTCCCATCTGCCACTGAGTCCAGTCGAGAACTTTAATACCTTCTAAGGGTCCAGCCATGTTTACCCCCTGCACACTTAATAGTTACGCTTCGGCCTCTATAGGATAACTTGTTCAGTATTTAAAATCTTCCCACCATTATAGCAGCAAGATAAAAACACCGCCATCAGGCTCATGGGGGGATACAAGTTGTAGGCAGGTTAACGCTACCGCGCCAGCACGTTTACCAGGTCTAGTAACTCCTGGTCCAACGGCTTCTTGTTGGCGGCTACCTCAGACAACAGTGTTGTCGCCACTTCACCACAGAGCAAACCAATCAGTACACCATGTTCGCCACGGACGAGAGCCTCTGTAGCAGCCGCTCCGAAACGTGTTGCCAGCAACCGGTCATGGGCACCGGGAGCGCCACCTCTCTGTACATATCCCAAGATGGTTATCCGCAACTCGAATCCCACCTGCGCCCGATGTTCAGCGAAGTAGCGTTCCAGCTCCTCGGCATTATACCTGGCGCCCTCGGCCACAACCAGCATGGCATGCGTTTTGCCCCGGTCATAGGCACTGCGAATCGCGGTAGCCAGGTCCTCCGGGTCAGTCTCCACCTCCGGGACGACTATATACTCAGCCCCACCAGCTATCCCCGCTGCCAACGCCAGGTGACCCGTATCACGTCCCATCACCTCAACAGCAAAAGCCCGGTGATGTGAAGATGCCGTAACCTTGAGGCGGTCGATTGCCACCAGGGCAATATCGAGAGCCGTGTCCACACCAATGGATATATCCGTACCGTAGAGGTCGTTGTCAATCGTCGAGGCAATACCCACCACAGGGAATCCCATTTGTGACAACGCGTAAGCACCCTTCTGAGAGCCGTTACCCCCGATGACCACCAGCGCCTCAATCTGGTAATTGCCAAGCGTCTGTAGAGCTTTATGCCTTCCCTCCTCGGTCATGAATTCAGGACTGCGAGCACTACCGAGCATGGTACCACCCCGCTGAATGATACCACCGACGTCTCTCGCTCCCAAAGGTACCGCGTCTCCATTAATAAGACCGGAATACCCGTGCTGGATACCATATACGTCCCAGCCTTCGCCTATCCCGGTGCGTACCACAGCCCGGATAGCGGCATTCATACCGGGTGCATCACCTCCACTGGTCAGTACCCCGATTCTCTTCATGGCATCTCCCTCCACGAACAATCTGTGCTGTTTCCTAGTTTAAAGAAATGACGATTCCTTTTCAATAAAGCCTGATATTGGCCTTATATCACTTTGTACGCTAAGATATAGATTGTATCCTTAATAAGCCCCGGTAATTGTTAGACATGAGGGAGGTAACATGGCAGGCTCGGTTCGAATCGACCAGGACATTCCCATGACGATGCGGGACGGAGTTGTCCTGCGTGCCGACGTGTACCGGCCGGATGACAGCGAGAAGCATCCCGCTATCGTGGTCCGTACCCCGTACAGCAAGATGCTGGGAGGTGACAGTGATTTTCTTTCGGCGGTGCGCGCTGCTTTTGCCGGATACGCCTTTGTTATCCAGGATACGAGGGGCAGGTTCGCCTCGGAGGGAGCGTTCATGCCCGGCATGCCCGAAGGCCCCGATGGTTACGACACGATTGAAACTGTAGCCGCTGAGCCGTGGTGCGACGGCAACGTCGGCATGTTCGGTGGCTCTTACCTCGGTCGCAACCAGTGGCAGGCTGCGTTGGAGAATCCACCCCACCTCAAGGCAATCGCTCCACAGATAACCTTCTCAGGCCCCTTGAGCGATACCAGGTTAACGGGTGTAGTCGAACTGGAGCAATCGATAAGCTGGTTCACAGGTGTGGCGGTCGACATGCTCGAAAGACAGAGACGAGAGGGCAAGGATATCTCCAAGGCACGGGAGATGCTGGACCGCGCCCGGTTCAATCCGAGCGAAGTGTATAATTACCTGCCACTCAAAGAAGTCCCCCACTTTCAGTTCGAGGGACTCTCCAATGCCTTCGGAGCAAGGATGACGGATGCTCTACCACCAACCGTCAAGACCGAAGAGGACCTTCACTGGGACTACAGCAAGGTGACGGTGCCCTGCTTCCATGCCGCTGGCTGGTACGACATATTCACCGGAAGCCTGTTCAAGAATTTCCTCGGGATGCACGAGCACGGAGGCACCGAGCTTGCCCGACAGGGACAGTATGTCCTCTGTGGACCCTGGTCACACGGGGGTACGCTCCTCGCTACGTCGGTGGCCTGCATTTCGGCCCCGCCGGTAACAGCATAGCAACCTTTACAATGGAGAGGCATATTACCTTCTTCGACAGGTACCTGCGAGGGATTGAAGGGCGCCCTATGGCTGCGGTACGATACTTCGTCATGGGCAGCAACCGGTGGCGAAACGCCGATGCCTGGCCCCTGCCTAATACCGAGTGGCAGCGTTTCTTCCTCCACAGCCGGGGCCATGCTAACACTGCATCTGGCGATGGCCTCCTCAGCCGGGATGTTCCCGGTACTGAGCCAACTGATACCTATGTCTATGACCCTCGCTTCCCGGTACCCACCGTGGGTGGCCGCATTCTCCCTTCAGGAAGCCTGGTGCCTGGTCCGTTCGACCAGACCCCGGTCGAGAAGCGTAATGACGTCCTTTGTTATACCACCCCGGAACTTAAAGATGAAATCGAGGTCACGGGGTCGCTGATGCTCCACCTGTTTGCAGCAACACCAGTGAAGGACACCGACTTCGTAGCTAAGCTGGTAGATGTCTATCCCGACGGTTCTGCTTACAACGTATCGGAGGGCTGTATCCGCGCCCGGTTCCGAAAGTCTGTCCTGCAACCTGAGCCAGTGAATCCCGGAGAGGTCTATGAATATATCATTGACCTGGCGGCGACAAGTATTATCTTCGGCAAGGGCCACCGCATCCGGATAGACCTGACCAGCAGCAACTTCCCCCGGATTGACCGCAACATGAACACGGGCAATCCTTTCGGGGAGGATGCCGAAGGCATTTCGGCAACGCAAATGATATACCATCAGGCAGACTATGCTTCGTACATTGATTTACCGGTAATACCCCAGTAAAGTACAGATAACGGAACCAGTTAGTGGTCTTATTACGAAAGGAGGTACTTGTGGGCAAATCAATTCGTGCTGACAGAGATGTTCCGATGAAAATGAGGGACGGCGTAACGTTACGGGCCGATATTTTCAGACCGGATGATAATGAAAAACACCCGGCCGTTGTCGTGCGCACTCCGTATGACAAAGGGCCTTCGACCCGCAGTGAATTTTTTTCACCGATAGAGGCGGCTTTTGCAGGATACGCCGTGATAATCCAGGATACCAGGGGCAGATTTGCTTCGGAAGGAGAGTGGACTGCCGGGGCACCGGAAGGCCCGGACGGCTATGATACCATAGAAAACATAGCCGCCGAACCATGGTGTGATGGAAACGTCGGTATGGCCGGTGCCTCATACCTCGGGCGCAATCAGTGGCAGGCTGCACTCGAAAATCCTCCTCACCTGAAAGCCATCGCCCCGCACGTTATCGGGGCCGGCAGGCTGGGTGAATCAAGGAGGGCTGGCATGATAGGTCTGGAAGGGGCTGTCAGCTGGTCGGGGGCAATGGCCTTTGATACCCTCAATAAGATGGCCCAACAGGGCAAAGACGTGAGACAGATGCTTAATACCGTCAGAAATGCCCTGGATAATATCGAGGAGACATGCGAGTTCCTGCCATTGAAGGACCTACCATTTCTGCAGATTGAGGGGCTCAGCGAAGGTTTCATGAGACGTCTCAGTGATGCCGATCTTCAAGGAATAGAATCTGAGGAAGACATATGGTGGCCTTATGAAAAAATGGAAGTAGCCTGCATGCATTCCTCCGGCTGGTATGACATGAGTCCGGGAGACCAGTTTAGGAATTTCCTGGCCATGAGAGAGAAAGGAGGGTCACCGGTTGCCCGCGAAGGGCAGCATGTCCTGCTCGGTCCGTGGGTTCATGGGTCCAGACTCCATAATCTGGTAGGCGGGATGAATTTTGGCCGGTTTGCCACCGCTGGTGGTTCCTTTGCCACGCCCAGGCATATCGCCTTCTTCGATAAGTATCTAAGGGGCATCGACAGCCCTTACCTGGTGCCGATACGCTATTTCGTCATGGGAAGGAACCGATGGAAAAATGCCGAGACCTGGCCCCTGCCCGAGACCGAATGGCAGCGTTTCTATCTCCGCAGTCGGGGGCACGCCAACTCCCTGACCGGCGATGGTATATTGAGCAGGGAAGAACCGGGTACAGAATCACCGGATATCTACGTTTACAATCCACATTTCCCGGTACCTTCAAGGGGTGGTAGAATAAATCCGGATATGAATATACCGGCTGGACCACTTGACCAGACACTCATCGAAGCCCGCGACGACGTGCTCTGCTACACGACACCCGAGCTGACACAAGAAATGGAAGTAACCGGGCCACTGATGCTCCATCTATTTGCCTCGACCTCTACCAGGGACACCGATTTTCACGTAAGACTGGTAGACGTTTACCCAAACGGCAGGGCAATCAATGTGGCGGAGGGCTGCATCCGGGCCAGGTATAGAAAGTCTATACTCAAACCGGAAATGGTAACCCCGGGTGAAATCAACGAGTACCTGATTGATATGTCCTCGACCAGTATTGTCTTCGGCAAGGGACACCGGATTCGCATTCATATTGGCAGCAGTGATTTCCCCCGGTTCGACCGTAACATGAATACCGGCAATGCCTTCGGGGAGGATGCCGTGGGTATCTTGGCCATGCAGACGATATTTCACCAGGCAGACCATGTCTCCTATATTGACTTTCCGGTAATACCTTATTAGAGGAGGGCAGGAATGGATAATCAGGTACTTCTGTACGAAGTCAAAGACGAAATTGCCTATGTAACCATGAACCGCCCCGAAAAGCTTAATGCCGTGAACGGGGAGCTTGCTGACGCCCTGAAGGCGACCTGGGAGCGTGTCGAGAACGACCCCGGCGTTAAAGTGGCCATCCTGAACGGGGCAGGCAAGGACTTTTGTGCCGGCGCCGATGTTTCCCCGGGCTCCACCGACCCCAACGTTCCTCATCAGGTGCACCAGGGCTATCCCCCAAACGGCACAAATCTGTTCAAACCGCTGATTGCCGCCATCCACGGATATTGCCTCGGTTCGGGCTATGCCATCGGTATCAGGGGTTCCGATATTACCATTGCCGCTGAGAGCGCCCAGATAGGCTTCCCTGAGCCAAGGCTCGGCCTGCCGCTGGTCCCAATCGATTACCTCCCCCTCATGCCATTCAAGATAAGCCTGGAGTTCATGCTGCTCGCCTGGAACGAGGGCCAGATAATGAGTGCACAAAGGGCCTACGAAGTGGGGCTGGTCAACAGGGTCGTCCCCGATTCTGAGCTTATGACAGAGGCGACGAGGTGGGCAGAGATGTTGAAAATGATTCCACCGCTGTATATCCGGGCCGTAAAATACGGACACTACCGGAACCTTAAGATGAAGATGCTCGAGGACGAGTGGGACTATATCAACTATGTTCACCCCCAGGAAAAAAGCGATGACAGGAAAGAAGGGCTTCAGGCCTTTCTCGAGAAAAGAAAACCCCATTTTAAAGGACGTTAAGAAGATGTCAAAGGTAATAGATTTAGAACTTGACCTTCCCCCCACCGTTGACGAGATGGTCGAGAAAATGCAGGAGTTTCTGCTGCACAGCGACGAGAAGGGCCTGGCCAACTACGGCAACATCTTCGGCCCCTCAAGGGCACGCGCCCTTGAGTTTACGTCGGAAGAGCTCGACCAGATAAGGCAGCTTTCGGTAGATAAACTGGAAAGTGTACTGGTAAAAAGGGCGGAGGAAGCCGTCGTCTCCCTACCTCAATTCATGACTCTGCTCGACGAAGCCGGAATCGAATGGGGAGTTATTAACGGCGGTAGCCACGAGAAGACAGCGGAGCTCGTGGCCAAATACCCGGAGCGGTTTGTCGGCTGCGCCTATGTCGACCCCAACGAGGGAATGAAGGCGGTGCGGGAACTGGAGCGGGCGGTCAGGGAGCTGGGCCTGAAATGCCTCTATGCCTCCCCCTTCAGATATGGAATCCGCGCCAACGACAAGAAGTTCTATCCCCTGTACGCCAAGGCGGTAGAGCTGGATATTCCGGTATTCGTCTACACCACGATGACCTACCGGACCGACTTTCCCATGGACATCGGGCATCCGCTATATCTGGACGAGGTGGCCATGGACTTCCCCGAGATGAAGATTATCGCCGGCCTGGGTGGCTGGCCCTGGGTGCCGGATATGGTGGGGGTGGCCCGCCGCCATCAGAACGTCTATATCAACACCGCCGGTCATCGGCCAAAGTACCTCGCCACACCCGGTTCGGGATGGGAAATGCTGATGCAGTTCGGTAATACCTTACTCCAGGACAGGATTGTCTTCGCTTCGAGCTGGGGGACGTTCTCCATGCCGATAGATGAGGTCGTTAGGGAGATGAGGGCACTTCCCCTGAAGGACGCGGTCATGGAGAAGTGGCTCTACAAAAACGCGGTACGGCTCTTCAACCGCGACTAGGCGCCAGGTGTACCACCTGTCGAGAGGTCTTCGATGCTCAAGCCGGAGATGACCGACTTACCGTCATCGAGGATATCATGCTCCGACTGCGCGTATTCGTCACGGTGCTTGATGAGCAGCCAGTCGCCCCGTTTTGTTTTCACCAGTGTCCACGAACCCTTGAGTTTCTCACCGTGCAGGAACACCGAGATTTTGCCCTGCGCCAGTCCGTTTCTCATCTGCTCCTGGGCACGCTCGCGATCGTCGAAAAATAGCTCCCCACCCTCATCCGGTGAGTAGGTGCCCCGGTCCCAGACAATCACCTGCCCCCCACCGTACTCCCCCTCCGGGATAACGCCCTCGAACGGGGCGTAGTCGAGCGGGTGGTCCTCTACCATGACCGCCAGCCGCCTCACCCGGCTGTCCGCCGAAGGGCCGGCGGGAACGGCCCACGATATGAGGACACCGTCCACCTCCAGCCGGAAGTCATAGTGGAGGCGGCGGGCGGAGTGCTTCTGGACGGTAAAGATAAGCGGGCCGCTACCATCAGCCTGTTGGCGGGGTGGTGGCTCCGGGGTGCGGCCGAAATCACGCTTTTCCTCGTATTTTTTAGCCATTAGCTTATTATACTCCTAGTGCTCCTGAGTTACCATACTGTACCGATAGATGAAAACTATTGACACAGGTGGTATATTTATATGGATATGAAAAGAGTTTATCTGGCTTTTTATATAGCAATGGTCTTTTCGCTCGTAGCCATTACGCCGGGCTGTGATTCTTCGATGGAAGGCTACAGGACATTCACTTTCAATAAAGTAGCCCACTTCTCGTTCGAGTATCCGGCACATTACAAGAAAACCTCTGCAGGCGCTGAAGTGGAAGACAAGATTATACATATCGGATTTAGGGACAAAGTGCCATCGAAGGGAATCGATGCTGGGTTCATCATGATACGGGTCGAAGGTGCTGGCATCACGTATCCGGATGCAACGGCCGCCCTTGAGCACACCCTTTCAATATTTGTTGACCAGGAGCCGTATGATGAAAATGATGAACAAGCACCTGGGCTCCTGCTGGAACGTTCTAACATCACTGTAGCTGGAATTCCGGCTGAGCTGATTGTCTATTCTTATGGATTTGATCTAATACGGGAGGAATCAACCGGCTTGGTGGTGTATTTAATGAGAATCGCCCGAGAAGTGTATTTCGACTATAGCGGCCTTATATGGAAAATAGAGATAGAGTCAGATGAAGACAGGGCAGAAGAAGCCGAAGCAGACTTTGAGCACCTGTTGGAGACCTTCCAGATTTTAGATTAGCGTGCGGGGCTATCACTCCACCGCCAGCGGTAGCCTTCAGCCTCCGGCACAAGGTGTATTAGACCCTCCTGTACCAGTCTCCTTACCTGCCGCTGGACCACATCATCAGGCATTACCAGTTTATCAGCTAACCGGCGGGCCAGCTCCGCCTCCGCTTCTGCAGAACCCGCACTGTTGACGGCACTGGCTGGACAGGTATCATCAAAGATATCCTCCTGGAGCAGACCCCAGATGAACCCGATACTCTCCTTCTGCTTCAGCCTAGCAATCCACTCCTGATTCCCTTCCTCCGCCCCCCGTTCGATTTCAGCCCAGGCGTCTTCCAGCAATTCATCATAGTAGTCGATGGCCTCCTGCGCCATCTCGCGGCTCATGTTTTCCGTCTCGACAATAGGCCGGTTGGCATCGAAGTCAGCCCAGTCTTTACTGAAGACTCGAATCCCGTAGTCATCAACCCTTTCATAAAGCTCGGTACCGGGCAGAGGCGATAGCATGTGATAGCCGTACTCGACACCATAACTGCGGTTAATCTCGTCGGAAAAAGACTTGGTCTTCTCGATAGTATCGGGGCCCTCACCGGGAAGGCCAATGATGAAAGAGCAATAGACCCTCATGCCCGCATCGGTCGCTATCCGTACCCCTTTTCTCACGTCATCAGGGGTGATTCCCTTCCTGATGGTCTTCAGGATACGCTCGTCGGCAGACTCCACCCCGAAAAGCACCATGTGGCAGCCGGCCCGCTTCATCAGGGCTATCAGCTCCTCGGCCATATTGTCCACCCGGGCATAGGCGCTCCAGTCCACCTTGAGGTTACGCCTCAGTATCTCCTCGCAGACCTGAGAGGCATGGGCATGGTTAACGGTAAAGGTATCATCGACGATGTTGACCATCTGGAAGCCTAAATCCCGCTGTATTCTTTCAATCTCATCAACCACCATACCGGGGTCGCGGAAACGGACTTTCCGCCCGAACATGCGGTGCGCCGAACAGAAGATGCAACCATACGGGCAGCCACGGCTGGTGACAACAGTGCACGGGGTTCCCAGGGCGCGGTACCGGGACAGGGGAATCAGATGGCGCGATGGCATTGGCAAGCTATCGATGTCTTCTATAAGGGGGCGGGGTTCGGTCTTCACAAACATCCCGTGGTCAGTAAAGGCAATCCCGGAAATAGTTTCGAGACTGCCGCCACCGTCCACGGCCTTGACCAGTTCCACAAAGGTCGTGTCCCCTTCACCCATGACAACGACATCAATCCAGGGGGCTTCGAGCAGTGTCTCCCTCGGGGTGAAGCTGGCGTGGGGACCACCGATAACGGTTACAATGGCAGGATCAACGGTCTTCACGACCTCCAGCATCTCGGCGGCCAGGTGGTAGTTCAGCGTCACGCAGGTAACACCGACAAGGTTGGGACGGTATTCCTCCAGCTTCTGCCTGACCTTCTCCGGACGGTAGCGGGTTACCAGAAAATCGAGGATCTGGACCTCGAACCCGTTGCTCTCAAGGGCAGCCGCGAGGTAGGCAAGCGAGAGTGGGGGAAGCGGGTTCTCTTCCAGAGGATGTGCCGTACTGATAAGCAGAACGCGCAAAGACTGACCTTTCTACCTTACCATCACATGCTTAGTATTCCGGACTGCGTTATGCCACTCAGGCAAGGCATTAAATCAATCCTCAGACTAACACCTCCTGTCTCACTGTGTCAATGGACTGTGCTTTGTCACTATTTAGTGATGGTGGCCTCATCCCCTGTATCCCCTTCCCCAGAGTAGAAGGGGAATAATATGAAAGAGGGGCTACGCCCCTCTTATACGCCCCTGCATTGATTGAAATTGATAAAACATGACCTGCAACCGCCTATTATATACGCCGCTTATTGAATGCTACACACTTATGCCCAACTGGTGTAGCACTATCAAAGGTGCGAACGACCGATGCCAGGAAACTGCCCCCACACCGTTTTGGGGAGTCCAGAGGGGTGTAATCCCTCTGGAACGGGGGATGTCAAGGGGGTGCCCCCCTTGATTCCCTTTGCCCCAACAATAGGCTAGGGTCTGGGAACCCAAAACGAGTAGGGAGTATACTGGCTCAATGTCCAGTCTCTATTCAAGGTGAGAGAGACCTACACCTTAGAAATCACCTCCTCACCTTTTTGGGGTGTTAAGAGGGGTGAAACCCCTTTTGAACAGGGGTCCAAGGGGGGTGTCGCCCTTGATTTTCTCTCATTCGTAAAGAGAAGGCAGATATACCTAAATAACTCCTACAATACTCTCCCCAATCTCCAACTGCAAATAAACAGGCACCATCGATAATAAGGTTGGACAGCCCAGAAGTCATGGCTGTTTGGGTAGCTTTGGAGGTAGGTAATGCCAGATAACAAGACAACCGTAATCATCACCGGGAAAACAACCAAGCAAATGGTTGACGAAATGAGACTCATTGAGTACGCGGAGGCAAGCGGCGTTAAACCTCCTGAGGTCAAGACCTGCTACATGTGCAAACGCGAAGAGGGTGAGGACGCAGTACGAATCAACGAAGACGGGGCCTCGTTTCAGCTACCGCCAATTGAGTTAGAGCTTTATGAAATCGTCATGACAGAGGGAATTAACTTCGGTTACTGGCTCTGTAACGAGTGCGTCCTCCTGCTGTGTGACTTCGCCGCGAGGCCGCTGGCAGAGTAATCTAGTAGTTACAGATACTTACCGCACAAATAACTCTCTCTGAACTATCATAAATTGTACGCGCCCCAGTCAATGTCTGCTCAGCCAGCAGCTACCCATTATTAGCGAATATCCGCTTTCGTTACCTGGTGTCTGCCTGTCAAGAATACCCACAAGCCCTCCCCATACACGGTAATAACCCACTGAGTCTGTGATTATACCTCTCAGTAACCCATTTGAGATTACCTCAGGCACACATCGTGACAAAAGTACTAAGAGTGAACGGACTAATAGGGCATTCTTGTTGGTGGCCACTCCTGATAAACTATTGTTACTGGTGTTAATCACAATTGTTATGATGAGACCAGAGTATACTCCCAGATAATGGAGTAAAAGGGCAGATGACAGTGTATCCAAAGAGCGAACCTAGATTGATGACGGTTACCGATCTTGCCGAGTACCTGCGAATTTCACGGGCAAGTGTCTATCGTCTGGTAAGAAGCCGGCAGGTACCGGTGAGCAGTGTGGGACGGCAATTACGCTTCCGCCGCGATTCAATTGACAGTTGGCTGCAAGGCAAAGAAAGGCATAACTACGGACTCTAGCACCCAGAAATCGATATACCAGGCAAATCAAACGAGTCCGTCCCCCGCCACTTAGTTTAAGAGACAAGGATGAAGAAGAATCACGAGCTTAAGGAGCCGACCAAAAAAGGGTCGGTAACTCTGCAAGGGCGCTCAGGCAAAACGCCAGTCAAGCCAGAGTTGGCTGTATCCAGCGTAACTATCGGCAACGTGGAAAATCCTATTTCAATCTCCACAAAGCAAGAAGAGTCGCTATTTAGAGCTATATCCCAGAGCTCCACAGTCGGCATCTTTATTGTTCACGATGGTCGATTTCTATTTGTTAACCGCCGGTTTCAAGAAGACACCGGTTACACCGAAAATGAGCTCCTGGCTATAAACCCGCTGGATATTGTCCTACCTGAGGACAGAGAGAGTGTCAGGGAAAACGCCATACTGATGCTGAAGGGCGAGCGTTCCCAACCTTATGAGTATCGAGCCATTATCAAGAATGGAGAGGTTCGGTGGATTCTGGAGACAGTTAATTCTATTATGTACCAGGGGGAAAAAGCCACTCTGGGAAACTATATGAACATCACCGAGCGAAAGCAGGCGGAGGAAATCTTTCAGATAGTATCGCTTAAATCGCCTGCTGGCATGTACATCATACAGGACAGAAAGTTCGTATTCACCAATCCCCAGTTCCTCAATGATATAGGCTGGACTGAAGAAGATTTACTTGGTGGCAACTCTCTAGCCCGGGTTCGCCCGGAAGACAGGGAGATGGTGAGACAAAACGCAATTGAAATGCTGAACGGCACTCGTACTGCTCCGTATGAGTATAAGGTTGACAGCAAGACGGGGGAGATGAGGTGGCTCGTGGAGACAGTTGCACCAATTCGGTATCAGGGGAAACGGGCCGTTCTAGGAAACGTAGTAGATATCACCGAGCGCAAACAGTCGGAAGAGTGGCTTAGGGACAGCCGACGTCGGTTCAGGGACCTGGTCAATCTCCTACCGCTAGGTGTCTGGGAAATGGATGACAATTACAATATCACCTTCGCTAACGAGTACCTCTTGAGAACCAGCGGGTACTCTTCAGAAGAACGTAATATTGCCTCCCCAAATGTCTTAGACAGCTGTGCTTCCGAGGACCGGGAAAGAATGAAGGAAAACATCCAGAGGATAATGAACGGAGAAAATCTGGGTGGTGTCGAATACACCAATCTACGGAGAGATGGTTCACCATATCCGATTGTAACATATTCCACACGCATCATAAAGGACGGCCAGGCCATTGGACTGAGAGGCGTAACCATTGATATCACCGAGCGTAAACAGATGGAAGGAGAACTGGAGAAATACCGTGCTCGTCTCGAGAAAATGGTAGAGGAGCGTACTGCTAAACTGGAAGTAGCCGAGCGCATGGCCAATACTGATGCACTGACAGAGTTATTCAACCACCGGTATTTCCAGGAACGCCTCGATGAAGAAATCGCCCGGTGCTCCCGCTTTGGTGATATCTTTTCGCTTATCTTCCTGGACATGGACCTTCTCAAGCAGTACAACGATACCTACGGTCATCTCGCAGGCGACGAAGTTCTTAACCAACTCGGCCAAATTATCGTGCGGTCTATCAGGACCATAGACATCGGTTTCCGTTACGGCGGCGATGAGTTTGCCATCCTCTTACCAGGGACACCTCTTGATGGCGCATCGAGGGTAGCCGAAAGAATCCGCCAAGGTATGGAGACAGAAACAAGCGACCGGGGAATACCACAGACCTGTAGCTTTGGCATAGCCTCCTGGCCAACTGACGGCGTAACACGAGACGAGATTACCGGAGCAGCCGATGCGGCGCTGTACTGTGCCAAGCAGAACGGGAGGAATAAAGTGTGCCTGGCCTGTGAAGCATTACCCGTGAGTATGCCAGAAACAGTAACTGCCAACGATCGGAAGAATGATACCATTCTAAACACCATCTACGCTCTAGCTGCCACCGTCGACGCTCGAGAATATCACGCCCGCAATCACTCTAAAAAGGTCAGCCAGTACGCTGCAGATATCGCTACCGCACTTGACTATCCCCCAGAAGATGTCGAGAGAATTCATACCGCAGCACTGCTGCATGACATCGGTAAGGTTGGTATCTCCGACCAATTGCTCACAAAGCGTGAACCGCTGGTCGCCGAGGATTGGGAACTGATACATGCTCATCCGAATCTGGGAGTGGCCATCCTGCAAAATGTTGACTGTCTGAAAAACTGCCTGGCTGCCGTGCAGTACCATCACGAGCGCTACGATGGTACCGGCTACCCCGCTGGTCTTAAGGGTGATAACATTCCACTAGATGCCCGCATTCTGGCTATCGCCGATAGCTATGATGCCATGACATCCCCACGACCTTACCGTAGTGCCTTATCTACCGATGAAGCGGTAGAAGAGGTCCGACAGGGAGCAGGTACTCAGTTTGACCCCGAGGTGGTTCAAGCCTTTCTAAACACCAGCCATGTAAACGCGAATGCACCGGGATGGGCATCGGATACGGCAAATGTTAAGTAAAGAATTCTGCTATGGAGATTGAATATCTTCTTAGATTAGCCATAGATAAGCGTGCATCAGACCTACATCTCAAAGTAGGCAGTCCACCCGTGCTCCGCATCGATGGTGAACTTGTGCCCCACGATGAATTACCGCAACTCGTGGCAAAAGACACCGAATCCCTATTTGAACAGGTCACCACGAGAGAACAGAAGAACACTTTCACGAGAGACCTGGAGCTAGATTTTGCCCACGGCATTCCCGGCGTAGGGCGATTCCGGGTCAATGTACTGCAACAGAGGGGCACGATGAGCCTCGCTTTCCGGTTCATTCCGTTCGGAATCCCTTCCATTGATGAGATCGAACTACCTCAAGTTCTGAAAACGCTCATTCTCCGGCCAAGGGGCCTTATCTTAGTAACAGGGCACACTGGTAGCGGCAAGTCCACTACCTTAGCCGCTATGATAAACCACCTCAATGAAAATGACCGGCGTCACGTCATCATGATTGAAGACCCAATCGAATTCCTCCATACCGACCACAAGTGCATCATTGTTCAGCGAGACCTTGGAGACGATACCAAGTCATTTAGTACTGCCCTAGTAAAGGCCCTCCGTCATGACCCAGACGTTCTTGTAATTGGCGAGATGCGCGACTTAGGCACGATAACCACCGCCCTTACGGCTGCCGAGACAGGTCATCTGGTGCTTGGCACCCTACATACTAGTGACGCCGCCCAGACTATTGACCGTATCATTGATGTATTTCCACCCGGTCAACAACGCCAGGTCAGGCTGCAATTGTCCCAGGTAATAGAGGCAGTGCTATCACAGACCCTATTACCACGTACCAAGGGAGGCCGGATAGCCGCTGTTGAGATTATGCTAGGCACACCGGCAGTCAGAAACCTCATCCGCTCAGAGAAGATTCATGAACTGGGTACCGTTATTCAGCTTGGCAATAAAGAGGGCATGCAGACTCTTGACCAAGCACTGGCTGCTCTGGTGAAAACGGGCACCGTTGCTCAGGAAGAAGTCCTACTGAGGAGCAGCAACCCGGGACAGCTGCGAGAGCTGATCACAGGCTCATTATTTACAGCAAATACGTCGACGCAATCATATGAGTTCGATTTACCTCAAGGCTCCAATATGCGATGACTGCACCATCCTGGCCATTTCGCTTCCAGATATAGTTTTTGCTGCCGCTACCGATACTATATAAGAGCTCTGTGCAGTTAAGGATGATATAATCACAACTGAAATAATCATCGCATTCGGTGATAGAACATGTTGCTTATCTTTCAATATTACGCTAGAATAAACAGACTACGAAAAGGGTGCTCGGTCTGACTTTTTAAGAAATTGAATGGTGGGTGTACCAAGTTACCCAATGTAAGACAAACAAGTATAGTGACAGTCATGGCTAAACAGACTAGGAGCCAATCTGAGTGTGAGAGGCAATGACTGAAAAGCAAGGAGGAATTATGATTAGGTATATCTCAGTAGTACTCATCGCGGCCTGCTTATTAGCTTTATCTGCCTGCCGTCAGACAGCAGTCACTCCAATGCTCGAAATCACAAGCCAGGACAATGAAGAAGGTGTAGTTCTCATCGACGTTACTATTGATAATGCTGGTTGGTTAGTACTTCATCCAGCCACAGCCGAGGGAGAGCCAGACACCAGTGAAGCGCTTACAAAAATGTACTTCCGCTCTTCTGGTTCGTTAACCGGCACAGAGCGTGAAATGCCAGAAGCCGTCGGTGAAGACAGCACTTATTTTGTCAGGCTTTATTACGATGACCCGGCAGATGGGAAATTCACCTTCACCGCAGGTGGTAATGCTGACCCGCCAGTAGAGGTGGAAGGCGAGGTAGTGCAGGACTCCTTCACGGTACCTGGTGACCCACCCTACGTGGAGATACAACAAAATGTGAGTGGCAGCTCCATCAATATCAAGTTACATATCTATCAGGCCAGCTGGCTGGTGCTTCGTCCGGCTACACCCGAGGGAGAGCCGGACACCAGTAGAACGCTTCATATTTTCGGTTTCCCGAATGCTGGTGGTTACGAATTCAACAAACCGATAACAGGCACCCTTGCTGACCTTGCTGACGGGGACACCCTATTTGCCGTGCTCCACTACGATGACCCGGAGGATGATGAATTCACCTACACTCCAGGCGGTTATTACGACCTGCCAGTAGAAGTCAATGGTATTGTTGTCCTCGATAGCATTGAGATGAGCAACTAGCTGCTCGAACAGACGAATACCGGAACAAGCGATACTGATAACAGCAGCTGGCAATTAATAAGTAAATTAACATACGAACGGTTATATCCCGTCAGGTGACACTTTCTTACTGGCGCGAGATTGCTGTGTTGCTTGTGGGCTTGCCATCTCTTGCACGCTAGCAATTGGTCGGCCGTTACACTCTACTCACACCGATAATTGTCACATCGGGCATTAGTTGCCTCTGTTTTTCCACATAAACAGCGAGCAGGCCACTACAATTACCGCAAGGCTGCCGCTGATGATTGAGACACTCCTGTAGAAACCAATCCGGTCGATAAGATAGCCTACAAAAGGTGTGAGTAGGCCAGCGGCTTCGGCACCGGCGAAGAAGTAAAAGCCGAGTATCGTAGAGCGACGATGCGCCGGGGTGTTAGCAAAGATGTAGGACTCTGATGTAGGCATGCGAGCATTAGTTACCAGGCCTATCACGACCATTACCATAATAAAGATAGCGACATTAGGTACCACGCCAATTGCGAAGATAAGCGGAGCCGCCAGAAAACTCACTGTTACCAGCACGGGTACACTACCAAACCGGTCGGACAGATAGCCACCCATCGGGGCGGCAAACAGCCCAACGAGAGGGGTAACCGCTATCAGTAGACCAGCAGTAGCTTCAGCAACGTTGAGATAGTCGACAGCAAACAGAGAAAAGTAACCTGAGACAGATTGGACCATTGTGCCAGTAGCAACACTCATGATGACAAAAGGTGCTAGTTTTCGCCACTGAATCTTGGTCGGTAATGCTGGTAAACCGTTGTCACTGGTCTGAGATTCAGTACGCTGGACTTTTGTTCGCCGGCTGATGAGGGTATAGAGGGCAATTCCGAGTATGATGGTAGGGATAGAAAGCACCACGAATGAACTGCGCCATTCCCAGGTAGCCGCAATTGGGGTAGCTATTAGCGGCACGATCCAGAAAGCGGAGCTACCACCGATCAGGTGAAGCCCCAATGCCCTACCCCGGTTCTCGGGAGATACCGATGCCGAAACAGCAGCTGAAGCAGCCGGGTGGTAGCCACCCCCCAGTATGGCTGCAATCACCAGGAAAGCAATCAGAGCCACGAAGGAATGCGATAGCCCAATCATCAAGCCGGCTACGGCCACGCCCGAGATACCTATAACCACAGCCAGCCGTACGCCAAAACGGTCGGCTAACCAGCCTGCCGGTAACTGGCTGATACCACTCGTAACCTGAAATGCCGAGAGTACAGACCCGGCTGTGGTATAGCTAAGGTCAAGGTTGGTACGTATCATCGGCATCAATGGTCGCAGTGAAGCACCGATGACATGATGCCCGAAGTGTGCCAGCATGAAAAGCGGTAGCAACCCGGATAAGAATACGCGGACGTCAGACTTTTTAACCATGGGCCCTTTCGGAATGTTATAGCCGTATCGCAAGAAGGGACTACACGTGTGAATATAATTCTAGCAGGTGGCTAAACCAACCCGCAAACAGGAGTATTGCAGAGAGCTTATTGATAAAGCAACCTCAGATCACGACGTAGAACTGGCCATGGAGAGTGATAAGAGGATACAATGTGAATGTAATAACTCGAAAGGAATCATATCAGACTGTGAGTCGTAGACAGGAGTCCGACGTCCCGGAACAAGTCGACCTGCCCCGGGCCCAGGTATCAATCGTCCGGGCCAGCCAATACGACCTTGATGAAATCCTTGCCGCCGTTAGAAAGGGTACTGAACTAATAGGCGGACTTGAGAAAGTAATAAAGGCCGGTGACCGTGTTTTCGTAAAGATAAACCACCTGCCCCCAGCATCCCCTCCGGAAAGAGGGATAGTTACCCATCCTATATTCGCCGAGGCGGTTATCGAACTCCTGAAAGAGGCCGGGGCTGATATTACCGTAGGCGACGATATTGAGTCAGAACCTCAGGACGGGTTTGGCGTCTCCGGCTTCCGGCAGATGTGCCAGCGGGCCGGTGTCCGGCTGGTTAACCTCCGTGAGGGTGGATTCGTCGCCACGGAAAGTTACGGGCGTCTTATTGACTCGGTCTATCTCTCACGGATTGCCCTTGAGGCTGATGTCATCGTTAATCTCCCCAGGCTAAAGACCCACTCACTCACCGTCTTCACCGGTGGCATTAAAAACATGTATGGTGTTATTCCTGCCAGCCTTCGTCGCGAATATCACGGCACGTTTATTCATCCTGAGGACTTCAGCTTAATGCTGACCGACGTTTTTGCGGCAACCAAGCCACAGCTGACAATTATGGATGGTATTGTTGGCATGGAAGGTGAAGGGCCAGCAAACGGCAATCTCAGGCAAACGAATGTCATCCTTGCCAGCCGGGACGCGGTAGCCCTGGATACAGTAGCCAGCAGCATCATCGGGCTGAATCCGGTCGATATTGACGCAATCCGCTACTGTGACGAGCAGGGATTAGGAGTAGGCTATTTGGAAGCTATCGAGGTTACCGGTGAGAGCCTGGAAAGTGTCACCATTGATGATTTTCGACTACCGGCTACTCTAACACGTTTACTCATGACAAGAATGTCAGGGCCGCTACCCAGTCGCATCCTGCGCTTCGTCACAGGCCAGACCACTGTCCAACCAAGGATAGTGAAAAAACGCTGCACAGTCTGTGGGGAGTGTGTTAAGATATGCCCCACCGGGGCTGCGACAATTGCAGATGAGACCACCAGAATCAACCAGGCCACCTGTATCGGGTGCCTGTGCTGTCACGAGGTCTGCCGTTACAATGCCATCGCGCTCCGGCGTCCGCTTATCGGAACCACTATATTCCGGCTTACCAGTATCGTAAGGAAGCTTATCCGGCGCTAAACCCCGAACCTCGTAAACCAGAGAAAACCCGCTCAGTCTCCAATTCTTAAAATTTTGTAGCGTAGCTTACCAGCGGGCACAGTTACTTCCACCACATTCCCCTGGACCTTGCCGACAATAGCTCTGCCGATTGGTGAGGCACCGGAAATCTTGCCACTGGTGGCATCTACCTCGGTGGGACTGACCAGGGTGTAGCGTACCTCCTCACCGGAGGCCAGGTCCTGTAATACGATTTCATCGCCAAGAGAGGCGGTGTGAGTTACCTCCCGAGCCTCTTCAAGGATGATGGCCGAACCGAGGATTGCCTCAAGCTCAATGATCCTACCCTCAACATGCCCGCGCTGTTCTCTGGCAGCGTCCAGAGGAGCGTTTTCCCGGAAGTCCTTGTCTGCCGCCGCCCGGCGGATATCCTCAATCAACTGAAGACGCTTGCCCTGCAGTACAGTCAGTTCGGCTTTTAGCTCGTCGTACCCCTGCTCAGTCAGTGACACTGGCTGCCGCTTACTACCTCGGGATACTGTTGATTTGCTCTTAGTCTTTCGTGTTTTTAGATGGGTAGCTAGGTTGACCTTACTCCAACCCCGCTTCCTGGCATAAGAAAGAAAAGCACGGATTGATTCGAGCTTCTGTGAGTAGTCAGCATCCGACTGTGATAGCTGCTCAGCATAGTTTGCCACTCCAGCCGGGACCAGTCCGGTAAAGGTCTGTTCCCAGCCATACCAGCGAACAAACCGATATATCTCCTGCTGGCTGCTACTCCTTGTTTCGGCCGGCAGATCTGCGAGGAAACGCCTGGCGGCTTCACCTAGGCTTATTTCGCTACCACTGGTCAATCCGAAATGCCTCCTGTTTCAGGACTATGTTGTCTAACCCCCACCCCTACCCCAACTGGTGAGTCGCTTTATCAAGCCGGTGGGGAGATTCATCGCGGCAATTGTCTTGAGGAAAACCCGGTAATTAAATACTCGTGATACCACACCACCGTGCCAGTCAAAAGAAAGGTCTTCATCCTTAAGCAAGTCCTCAAGAATGCCGCTGGACTGCATTATGTCAAATATCTTTTCTATTTGCCCGTCGTTCAGACGTTCGTAGACCTTCCTCGCCCAGTATCCGACCCTCAGCTCGCGTCCCAGTTTTTTCTTCCATTCACGCTCGTAGCGGGCGAGACTTCTAGCCGAGAGGTCATCAGCAGCCAGTGCCCGGTCCAGATGGTCGGCGGCAATATCGGCACAGAGCAGACCGTAGTAGATACCACCACCAGTGGTCGGCTTCACCTGGCCGGCTGCCGTCCCGACAACCATCAGTCGCTGGCCATACGTCTTCGGCAGAGGCTTCAGTGGGATTCCCCAGTGCATTGGTTCGGAATTGGCAGCCATAATCTTGCCCTGGGCTTCCAGAGAAGACATCAATTTCTCCAGATAGGTACCCAGGCTACGACGGGCTAATAATCCCACCAGCGCCCGGCCGGGAGAGGTCGGTACAAGCCAGCCAAAGAAACCCGGTGCTACTTCCCGGCCACAGTAGACCTCGACATCATCGATAGTCGGCGCGGCTACCTCCACCTGTATTCCCGGAACGGAGTCACTAATTCTACCCAGCCCCAGGCCTTCGACAAACCCGAGGCTAAAGCCGGTAGCGATGACGGCAACCCTGGCCTCAATACTCAGTGGCTCCCCGTCACAGCCCGCCTCTATAACGACACGGTCATCCTGTACCTTAACAGCCCTGACCTGAGTCCCCATCAGATAGCGTGCTCCCCTGCCCTGGGCCCGGCTGGCTAAAGAAATATTGAAACTCACACGGTCAACAATGGCTGCCTGAGGCTCCGGTCGCCATAATTTAACAACTTCACCTGAGGGAGAAATTATCCTAGCGCCATTCGCCCACCGGAAGATAAGGTCTTCATCAATGGCAAATGTAGTGGTGCACTCGCGACTAATAATACCGGTACAGCAGACCGGTTCCGACAGGTATTGCTTGCGTTCCAATACCGCAACATCGTACCCGAGTTTGACCAGCCTGCCAGCAACATGACTTCCCGCCGGCCCACCACCAACTACGGCAACATCATGCAAATTCACCCTCCGATGAGAAAACCATGCCTATCTTACCATGATTTACAGCTTCAGGTGAACTGGACACGGCACATGATGCCGGTAACCAGAAATGGGTAACCAAAATGGTTATTGCTCCGGTCAGATCAACACCGGCCCGCCGAGATACCGAGGTAGTCCTCGACAAGGCGCATGGCACAGTAGTTGCCACACATGCTACACGCCTCTCCGGTGGTATCATGCTTGTGGTGTACCCGGCGTGACAACTCCGGTTGCAGCGAGAGCTTCTCCTGTTGCTCCCAATCGAGCCGCTTCCGGGCCAGCGACATCTCGAGGTCCCACTGTACCGCCCCCTTGACACCCTTGGCGATATCACCAGCATGGGCAGCAATCCGCGATGCAATCACTCCCTCACGGACATCATCAGGGTCCGGAAGAGAGAGGTGCTCTGCCGGTGTGACATAGCATAAGAAATCAGCACCAGCGGCGGCAGCGACGGCCCCCCCAATGGCAGCGGTAATATGGTCATAGCCGGCGGCGACATCCGTCACCAGTGGACCGAGCACATAGAAGGGCGCCCCCTTGCAGATTGACTTCTCCAGCTTGACATTAGCCTCAATCTGGTTCAAGGGCACGTGGCCTGGACCCTCAACCATTACCTGGACTCCAGCCTGCCATGCCCGTTCCACCAGCTCTCCGGCAATCAGCAGCTCCTCCATCTGGGCACGGTCGGTGGCGTCAGCAATGCAGCCGGGTCTCATACCGTCACCGAGGCTGAGCGTTACGTCAAAATCCCTGGCCAGCTCCAGGAGACGGTCATAGTATTCGTAAAGCGGATTCTCACAATCGTTGTGGAGCATCCAGCCAATCATAAAAGCTCCACCCCGCGACACCACGTCGGCCACCCGCTTCTGTTGTTTGAGACAGTCCAGGGCCGACCTCGTCAGGCCGCAGTGTACCGTGATGAAATCGACCCCATCCCGGCAGTGTTCCTCAATTGCGCTAAACAGGTCATCGACCGTCATTTCCACTATCGCTCCGTGCTCCCGGATTGTTTCAATCCCCGCCTGATAGACAGGGACAGTACCCACCGGCACGGTGCTTCTAGCGATGATTTCACGGCGAATGGACGAGATATCGCCACCGGTCGACAGGTCCATGACAGTATCGGCTCCACTCTCAACCGCCGCCTGCAGCTTCGCCAGCTCGGTATCAACATCACCAAAGTCGGAAGATGTCCCGATATTGGCGTTTACCTTGGTCCTGAGCCCCTGTCCGATACCGTAGGGTACCACGTCCTTGCGAGTAGTATTGTGCGAGATGACGATAGTGCCATTGACGATGCCCTGGCGAATAAACTCGGCCTCGACTCCCTCACGCTCGGCCACCGCCCGCATCTGTGGCAGGATAATACCCTTTCGAGCCAGCTCCAGTTGCGTCATCATCGCCTCCTAAAAAGAAAACCAAGGGCAATAGTTAATACTAACAGGCCCTTGGTGACTACTATCACCGCTTCCCTACGCTCGCATTATCGAGATCAGGTTCCCAGGGTTGGCATCAGCCTCTCAGCCTGTTAGCACCCCTAGCGGTCTTCTTTATATGTTTTACCTTAATAATCTAGCACAGAGATAGTGGAAATGCAAGGGAAATACCCCCTAACTGCCGTGATTGGTCTACTCCCCGCTCCACTTTGGCTCTCGTTTCTCCACCCAGGCACGCGGGCCTTCCTGGGTATCGGGGGTGGTGGAGTTAATCAGCATCGCCATCTCGGCCATCTCCAGGTTGAGGTTCCGGTACATATCAAGGCCCCGCCAGAGGAGTTTCTTGGCGAACTGGGTAGCTACCGGAGCCTGCGTAAACTGCTGGCAGAACTCCTTGGTGGCCGACATTAGCTCATCGTGGGGTACAACATTAGTCACGTAGCCGATGCTGAGCGCCTCCTCGGCATCAATCATCCTGCCCGACCAGATAAGCTCCAGGGCCTTAGCAATACCGACAATCTTCGGCAGGAAATAACAACCGGCATCTCCGGGGAGAAGCCCCATCCTCACGTAGTTCATGCCTACCCGGGCTTTATCAGACATTATCCTGATATCAGCCATGCTGGCCATATCCATACCCGCCCCGGCAGCAGGACCGTTAATAGCGGCAATGTATGGCTTGTCCAGGCTCTCCAGAGCACGGGGCACCCGGTGCACGCCGAGGCGCATGTAGTGCCTCCGGGCATAGAGCGGCTGTGCCTGCCGGCCACCACCGGCGGCAGCTTTAACATCCATGCCGGAGCAAAAACCACGCCCCGCCCCGGTCACTATCACCACCCTGACCTTAGGGTCAGTCTTGGCGCTCTCGATAGCATCCACCCACTCTGTGAGCAGGGTGTCGGTAAAGGCATTCAGGCTCTCCGGACGATTAAGGGTTATCGTGGCAATATAGTCCTCCACTGTATATATTATTTCCTTGTACGCCATAGCTCTCCTCCTCGTGTTATCTGTGCTGCCATACTAGACTCTCACCACACAAGGTGTCAAGGGCGGATGCTCAGTCATATTAAAAGTAACACTTTGATATGCTCTCATCTGTCTCACCTTCTGTTCAGTAATGGAAGCCCTATCCCCTTAATCTCCTTCCCCAGAGGGGAAGGAGAAGATGTGGAAAGAGGGGCTGCGCCCCCTAAAACTCCCCCTAGTACACTTTTTCATGCCCCTGCCCTGATATTACGGCACTCTCTAAGGTGCGAACGACTCCTGCCTGAAGACTGCCCTCTCACCGTTTTGTGGTGTCCAGAGGGGTGTAATCCCTCTGGAACGGGGGTACAAGGGAGTGTCCCCCTTGGTTTTCCCCAACAATAGGCGAGGGTCCAGGAACCCAAACGGGAATGTTATTTAGAAAGGGCTTACCTCACATGCTTGACAAAACCACCCTGCCTATCTAGAGTATCCATTACCAGATACAGGGAGTGTAACATGAAAGATAATGTCAAGGTTGCCGCCGTCCAGATGGAGCCCAAACTCAAGAAAAATGACGAGAACCTGGAGAAGATAACACTCAGGATAAGAGAGGCTGCCGGGGAAGGTGCCGAGCTAATCGTCTTCCCAGAGTGTGCCCTGAGCGGCTACATGTTCAACAACCGGAAAGAGGCACTGCCTTATGCGGAGACCATTCGCGGTCCGGTCACCGAAAGGCTGACAGAATTATGCCACGAGCTAGGTGTACACGTGGTCGTTGGTATGCTGGAGGTTGATGGAGACCAGTGTTTCAACGTGGCCATCCTAGTGGGACCGCAGGGGCTGGTGGGAAAGTACCGGAAGACGCACCTGCCATTCCTCGGAGTCGACCGCTTCCTTGACCAGGGTAATGAGCCTTTCCAGGTGTACAGGACACCAATCGGTAACATCGGTCTACATATCTGCTACGACTGCAACTTCCCGGAGACAGCACGTGTCATGGCCCTGCAAGGGGCCGATATCCTGGCATTGCCGACCAACTGGCCGACCGGCCGAGGTAATATCTCGCTCTACGTGGTCAATACCCGCGCCCTGGAGAACCTAGTTCATGTCGTCGCCGCCGACCGCGTCGGTGTAGAGCGCGGTTCCACATTTCTCGGCATGAGCAAGATTGCCAGGGCCGGGGGGGACACGCTTGCTGAGGGCAGTCGGGATAGCGAGGAAATCCTCTATGCCGAGGTCAGGCTGGCAGAGGCAAGACAGAAGCGCATCGTTATCAAACCGGGTGAGTTCGAGCTCGATTTCATCGGTGACCGCCGACCAGAGCTTTACGGCAGAATCACCTATCTTGGAGTGCCGGAGCCGATGTAGATGCCTGGTATGAAAATACTCAATTCAGGTGCAAGTAGTCTCGGACTGCAGCTCAGCCCTAATCAACTGGAGCAATTCGAGGTCTACTATCATGAGCTAATAGACTGGAACAGGCGAGTCAACCTGACTACCATCACCGGCTATGATGAGGTCCAGGTCAACCACTTCCTCGACGCTCTGACAGTAGCCCTGGTCTGGCAACCGTCAGCAGGAAGCGTTGCACCCCGAATTCTTGATGTTGGCACCGGTGGCGGCGTACCGGGAGTCCCACTCAAGATCACCTTCCCCCAAATACGACTGGTACTGCTCGAAGCCACCGCTAAAAAAGCCGCTTTTCTGCACCACCTGCGAGACCGACTCAAACTCAAAGACGTGGAAATCGTGGTCGGCCGGGCGGAGGAGGTCGCTCACAACGCTCAATACCGGGAGGAATTTGACCCGGTACTGTCACGGGCGGTGGCCCCGTTACCGGCACTGGCCGAACTGACTTTGCCTTTCTGTGCTGTTGGTGGCAGTGTGGTCGTCCATAAGAAAGGTGATATTGAAGTTGAATTAAAAAAGTCATCGCGGGCAATTGATACGTGTGGAGGAAAACTACGTGAGGTAAAAGCGGTTGACCTGTCGGAGTTTCCCGATAAGCGTTACTTAGTGGTGATCGACAAGGTATCAGCAACACCGGAGCAGTATCCCCGCCGCCCCGGCATACCAAAGAAGAGACCGATAAGGTAAGATAAAGGCCGTGAACGAAATTACCCGCAAGATACAAGAGGTAATGGAGCAGTCGGACTACAAAGCCAAGACTGTCTCGATAGCACGCCTGCCGGAAGTACAGGAAGCGGTTGGAGAACTGGTCAGGCAGGGACTGGTGAGCAAGCAACTGCATGAAAAATGGAGTTTCTATCTAGATACAAACAAAGACCGGCCAGAAACGCAAACAATCGTCATCGTGGCAATACCGCAGCCCATTACTCGTGTCCGATTCGAATGGCAGGGAACTGACCACCCGGCAGACATTGCTCCAAGTTCCATCGTCAAGGCGGATGAATCACACGTTGAAGAACTTTTAAACAAAGTGATGAAAGATGCTGGATACAAGGTGGTAAGAGCACATCTGGCGTTAAAGACGCTGGCGGTGCGAAGTGGACTGGCACAATACGGTAGAAACAATATCAGTTATGTACCCGGGATGGGTAGCTTCTTACGGTTGATTGCCTTCTACACAGACTGTCCCTGTGAAGACGACAACTGGCAGGAAGTAGAAGCGATGAAAGCCTGTGAGAATTGTTCGCTTTGCCGTGAGAACTGCCCGACTGGCAGCATCACCGACAACCGCTTCCTGATTCACGCTGAAAAATGTCTGGGCTCTCTCAGCGAGAGAGAACCCGATTTCCCTTACTGGGTCCATCATCAGCCCGACTGGCCTAATGCCCTCATCGGTTGTATAAGCTGTCAATCGGTGTGCCCGGTGAACAAACCATATCTTCAGAAGATTGTAGATAGACCTCATTTCTCTGAAGAAGAGACCGGGCTAATTCTAAGTAAAACACCTTGGGACGAATTACCTCCAGATACCCGGCAGAAGCTGGAATTCTCTGAGAGCAATTACCCTCTTCTGACATCAAACCTGGGTGCTCTTATTGAAAAACAAAACAAGATCGTAGGAAGATAGTCTATTATCTCCTAAGAGGAGTTATACAAATCCTGCAACTGTGAAAAAGGTTATTGCTAAGCTCGCTTGCCCTTGATATTACCTGTACCGAAAGAGCCAAGCTGTACCTGACCCGAGACATCGTCACCGGTCACCGTCACCTTAAAATCGAGCTTCATCTGGCCCATCGGGCCACTCACCGAGATTGACCAGGTAGCCTCATCGCCAGCAACCGTGCCTTCAGAGAATGCCTGCTCACCACCCATCCCCATATCGACACTACCACTGAGAGAGCCGCCATCGGCTTTAAGAGTGAGTTTACCAGGTCGGTTTCCCATCGGGGTTTCTACTTCAATGTTATAGGTCCCGTCAACTGCCATTGTACTGCCTCCTGAATTAATACTTAATAATCTCTACCACTGTGACCCATCAAGACATTCTAGATAACTGGCGTTGCATTGTCAAAGGGGGTGAGGATGTAAGACGAGTTGATAAACATAATGAACAGTTGTAGAATATTGCTGTACTACTAACAAGCAGTGGGGGCTGAGGAGGCACATCATGGAAACCGGGACATGGAAGGTAAAAACTGGCCTGGCACAGATGTTGAAGGGCGGGGTAATCATGGACGTGGTCACTCCGGAGCACGCCAAGATTGCCGAGAACGCCGGTGCCTGCGCCGTGATGGCGCTGGAGAGAGTACCGGCTGACATCCGCGCTGCCGGTGGTGTTGCCAGGATGGCCGATCCGACGGTTATCGAAGCAATTATGAAGGCTGTTTCTATTCCGGTTATGGCCAAGTGCCGTATTGGTCACTTCGTCGAGGCCCAGGCGTTGGAATCTCTTGGTATCGACTATATTGACGAGTCCGAGGTACTTACCCCGGCCGATGAATCACACCATGTCTGGAAGCACGACTTCAAAGTCCCCTTTGTCTGCGGTTGTCGAAACCTCGGAGAAGCATTGCGGCGCATCGGCGAGGGAGCTGCCATGATTCGCACCAAGGGTGAAGCCGGCACCGGCAACATCGTCGAGGCGGTACGACACATGCGGACGGTCATGGATGAAATCCGCAAGCTGGTGAACATGCCCGAGGACGAACTAATGGCCGAAGCCAAAGAACTGGGAGCTCCTTTTGAGCTGGTCAAAGAAGTACATGACACCGGTAAGCTGCCGGTGGTTAATTTTGCCGCCGGTGGGGTGGCCACCCCGGCCGACGCCGCCCTGATGATGCAGCTTGGTGCTGATGGAGTCTTTGTTGGCTCCGGTATCTTCAAATCGAGTAATCCCGCAATCATGGCCGAGGCGATTGTTAAGGCAACCACCCACTACCAGGACCCGCAGATAATCGCCGAGGTCTCCAAAAACCTAGGTGAGGCTATGCCCGGCCTGGACATCAAGCAGATTAAACCGGAGGAGCTGCTGGCACCCAGGGGGTGGTGATAGGATGAAAATAGGTGTCCTTGCTTTGCAGGGAGCCTTTGCCGAGCATATTACCGCACTACATCGACTGGAAGTAGAGACCGTGCCCGTCCGTTTGCCCCGCCAGCTGGTGGGACTGGACGGGCTCATAATTCCCGGCGGCGAGAGCACCACCATCACCAGTCTGATGCTGAGCTACAATCTACGGACTGAGATTTCCCGACTGGCCGAAAACGGCCTGCCGATACTCGGGACCTGTGCCGGCATGATACTGCTTGCCCGCGAGGTCTCTGATGACGGTGTCGAGCCGGTGTCTGTGATGGGCATAACCGTCCGGCGTAATGCCTTTGGTCGGCAGAGGGAGAGCTTCGAGGCCGACCTCGAGATTCCGGTGCTTGGAGAAAAGCCGTTTCCCGGTGTCTTTATCCGTGCTCCTTTGATTGAGCAGGTAACCGACGAGGTCGAGGTGCTGGCACGCCTTGATGATAATACGATTGTGGCCGCCCGCCAGGGGACGTTGTTAGCCTGCGCTTTTCACCCCGAATTGACCGATGACCTGCGGTTCCACCGTTACTTTCTGAGTATTGCCGGAGGCGAGTAATGAACACGGAACGGGGAGGATTATTATGGAAAAGGTAATAACCGACGACCTGGATGCTCTGCTGGATATCCTCCCACGCCGCATTAAACAGACACTGGTGGGGCTCGAAGATCGCCGACAGCTCCTCGAGGTAGTCCTTGACCTGGGTCGTGCACCCGAGGCCCGCTTCGCCCAGCGGGAGATCATCCTGGACCCCCAGGAGGTCACTGAGGAAGATATCGAGTACGTTACCTCCCGCATCAGCAGCTTCGGCGACGACAATCGGTCTGGCATCGAACGGACGCTGCATCGAATCTCGGCTATTCGTAACCGCAAAGGTCGAATTGTCGGCCTGACCTGCCGAGTTGGCCGGGCCGTCTATGGCACAATCAACATCATCGAAGACCTCGTCCAATCGGGCAGGAGTATCCTGCTGCTGGGTCGTCCCGGCGTAGGTAAGACGACCATGCTCCGTGAGACCGCCCGCGTGCTCGCCGACGAGCTCGATAAACGTGTCATCATTGTCGATACCTCAAATGAGATTGCCGGCGACGGTGATATTCCCCACCCCGCCATCGGCCACGCCCGCCGGATGCAGGTGACCACCCCCGATATGCAGCACGCCGTTATGATTGAGGCCGTCGAGAACCACATGCCGGAGGTAATCGTTATCGACGAAATCGGCACCGGCCTCGAAGCCCAGGCTGCCCGGACCATTGCCGAGCGCGGGGTTCAGCTGGTCGCCACTGCCCACGGCAACACCCTGGAGAACCTGATGATGAATCCCACGCTGTCCGACCTCATCGGGGGGATACAGTCAGTCACCCTGGGTGACGATGAGGCCAGGCGACGTGGTACCCAGAAATAGATACTGGAGCGTATGTCAGCGCCCACCTTTAACATCCTGGTGGAAATCCAGGACTGGGACCGGGTGGCCATTCATCCCGATGTCGGTGAGGCGGTTGATGCCATCCTACGCGGCCAACTACCCGCTACCGAGACCCGCTGGCCGGACGAAAATGGGGAGGTGCACATCGAGAAGGTAGTACCGGCTATTACTGAGCGAAGGACGCCGGTGCAGAGGCAGCTAGCGAGAAAAGACGGGCAGCCGAGACTCTTTCTCTTTGGTGTCAACCGTGGGCGAATGGAACAGGTAGCCGATGAAATGCAGATAAGCCTGGACCTGGTCAACACCCTGGAGAACGCCACCCTGCTGGTCACCTCCAAGAAGTACTACCGCCAGAAACCGAAGAAGGTCAAGGAAGCTGAGGCCACCAATGTGCCCATTTTTGTCCTGAGAGGCAATACCCCAACGCAAATCCGGCAGCTGCTCAACACGCTTTATCCCGCTGAGATTCCGCAACAGACTAACTCCTTTGAGAAGGCCCTGGGTGAGGCCAGGGAGGCTGTAGAAAAGGTAATGAGCGGCGAGGAGACAGTGGAGCTAAGCCCGCAGAGCGCCTATATCCGCCGCCTGCAGCACCTGATTGCCGAGAGGAACGCCCTCTCCTCCCAGAGCACCGGCAAAGACCCCGAGAGGAGGGTGAGGATATTCAAGGGGTAAGGGCTTTACTGTATTCCAAACAGGAATTCAAAAGGGGCGAAGCCCCTTTTTGTAATTTTTTCCCTCTCCCCTTCGAAAGAGAGAGGGATACAGGGTGAGGGGTTGATAAGATTCCATGACCCGAAATAAATTCAAAGATGCCAAACAAATTCTCTCGCGCGAAGAGGTCACTATCACCAAGGACTGGGGAGGGCGGCTCCCCATTGCCCTGATTTACCCGAACTCCTATTACCTGGGCATGTCCAACCTGGGTATCCACGCTATCTACCGCCTGCTTAACAACTACGGTGACGTTGTCTGCGAGCGGGTCTTCTGGGAGAAAGGCCAGAAGACACCACCCATCGGGCTGGAATCGGGTCGGCCCCTGACGGACTTCGCTGTCCTCGCCTTTTCCGTCACCTATGAGCTCGACTACTTCAACGTGATACATATTCTCAGGACCAGCGGTATCCCCTCGTATGCTACTGAACGCGACGAGCGTCACCCCCTTATCATTGCCGGGGGTGCCTGCATCACCGCTAACCCGATGCCCCTGTCGCCATTCTTCGACTGCCTTTGCATCGGGGAGGCCGAGGCAATACTGCCCCCGATGCTGCCGGTGCTGTCCGAGGGCATCGGCAGCAGCCGACATGAATTGCTCAAAGCCCTGGCAAAGCTACCGGGTGTTTATGTCCCGCAACAACATACTGGCACCCCCGTGGTCCGGCAGTGGGTAGCCAATCTTGACGACTTCCCAACGACCTCGACGGTGCTCACCCCCGATACCGAGCTGGGTAACCTCTACCTGATAGAAGTGGAGCGGGGCTGCGGGTGGGGGTGTAACTTCTGTCTGGTAAGTAATGCCTTCCGCCCGGTAAGGTATCGTTCGGTGGATGGATTGCTCGCTGAAGCGGAGAAAGGCCTTCACTATCGAAAGCGCCTCGGTCTGGTAGGCCCGGCCGTCACCGACCACCCTCAGATTGACGAACTGGTCAAGCGACTCCGGCAAATGGGCGCCGAACTCTCGGTCAGTTCACTGCGGATAAAACCACTTTCGCCAGTGGTACTGGCCGAGGTCGCCGGGGGTGGAGCCCGCACAATCGCTCTCGCCCCTGAGGCCGGCTCAGAACGGCTCCGCAGGCTCATCGCCAAGCGAATTACCGAGGACGACATCCTCAAGGCTGTGGCAACGGTGGTGGGGCAGGGCATTAAGCAACTAAAGCTCTACTTCATGATTGGCCTGCCTTCGGAGAACGACTACGATATTGAGGAAATTATCCGATTGACCTTCGCCTGCAAAGGCCTGCTCGATAAACAACTGGGGGGTGGTCGTATCACCCTCAGCATCTCCCCCTTTATCCCCAAAGCAGGGACACCGTTCCAGTGGCTACCGATGGCTCCGCTTTCCACCTTGGAACACCGCCTGACCTTGCTTAGAAATGAATTGCATCCAAAAGGGATTCAAGTCAAGGCTGAGAGTCTCGTCTGGACCCAGGTACAGGCAGTCCTGGCCCGGGGTGATAGTCGATTATCAGAAGTGCTGGCCAGTATAGAAGCAGTATCATTACCCGCCTGGCGTCGTGCCATCACGGAAAGCCGTCTGGATATTGATTTCTACGCCCACCAGCAATGGGATACGAGTTACAAGCTACCCTGGGCATGGATTGATTCCGATGTCAGCACTGGGCACCACAAGCGAGAGTTGGAACGGGCACTGGTCATGATGGGGGCATCCTCTTGAAGTGACAACTTGACACCTGAGTCAGGCTGAGATATTCTGGTCACACTAACTGAGCGGAAGGAGATTGCGATAAATGGTAAAAACATCTACCGGACTCGAAGAGAATATTGCGGCGGTCTTGTGTTACGTCCTGGGATGGATAAGCGGGGTTATCTTTCTTCTGATTGAGCCCGATAACAAGTCTATCCGCTTCCATGCACTGCAGTCTATTATCGTCTTCGGGATTTTCACGATTGTTACTATTATCTTCTGGTTATTGCCATATCCCGTTGACCGCATCCTGAACGGACTTACAGGTGCAGTAATGTTCATACTCTGGGTGGTATTGATGATCAAAGCCTATCAGGACGAGAAATACAAGCTGCCCTTGGCAGGTGAACTGGCTGAAAAATGGGCAGGCGAATAAAACAATAGGAGGACGCGGACATTGATGGGTTATTTCAGGATACTGGCGGCAATACCCGGCTTCTTTATCAGCTCGCTCATCCTCTGGGGCCTCTGGGGAGCTTTTGCCGACGACATCGGTGTAGAAACGATAAGCTATGCGGTGGCGATGTTGATTACCATCACCCTCTGGCTGGCAATAGCACCGCTGGCAGCGGTAGGCCGTCGAAAAAAGTAAAGCCTTTCGCAGTATTCAATTAGCATACTGTTAGCTTGGCCTCAGGTTGTTTGAGGCAGTATACGATTTGCCTGAAAATCAAATAAAATACCAAAGACAGGGATGAAAAGAGGAAGAGATGCTGAAGAAATGCCTGTTGATAGGAATGGTAGCAATACTTCTGGTTAGTATCGGGGCATTGACCAGCTGCAAGGGATATCCAGCGACTCCTGAGGACGTGGTCAAAGAGGTCTACCGTTGCCTTAGCGAAGGGGACTACGATGGGTGCAAGAGGCTTTTTTCAAAGGACACTTATTTCCCCACAGAGAGTGAATTCAGAGAAATACTTGAAGATGAATCAAATTTGCTGAGCAATTATGATTATTTTGAAGTGGGAAGTGTGGATATAGAAGGGGATGAAGCGATTGTAAGAGGAACAATCCACTATGGTGGATTGACACAACCAGATACTACCGTTCTTATAAAAGAAGATGGGCGGTGGAAGATATATGATTAGTGGTAACACGAGTTAGTAACCCCTTTGCCCGAAGACGGAAGAACTGGTACATCAACTATAGTGTCAGAGGAGGGTGTCGTGTCGAAGGTGAAGTACTCGCTGGTGGTGGGGTTGGCAGTCATTCTGGCATTCGGGGCCTGTAAAGGAGAATCAGCTGAGCCGGAAGTAGAAGACGCCGCTGGAGCGCGAGACACCGCCCTTGAATACCTGCGGGAGCAATACCCCGAGAGTGCACTGGGTACCGGCCTCCAGTGGCAGGAAGAGGATATCACACCCGGCGGGCTGGTAGGTTCATCAGCCAAGCAGTTCACCTCAGATGGACTAACAGTCACTGTGTCCGCCCCTGTGGTCGCTCCAGAGTATATTATCTATACTACCACTACAACCAGCACTCAGAACGGTTGGCATTGGGAAGGGGAGGTGGAACCAGACGGTACTGTAACGGAGCTCAGCCCGCTGACAGAGATGTCCGAAGCATGGAGCCGGGACATCGCTGAGGAGTTCGTGAAGAACAGTCCCACATTTACCTATGACGGCATCGAGGAGACCCTCGAACTGACCGATACCCTGACGGCAAGGTGTCCCTTCTGCTGGGCGTTCACCTTCGAATTTGACAGTCGCCATGCCGGCTACGGGACTCGCGAGGGAGAGACGCTTGCCCAGGTAATCACTCCTCATGAGGCAGTTATTATCATAAATAAAGGAGAGGTTGTTTCGGCAATCATGGACAGGGAGTGGGACATGCTCCGGCAGGCATTTGTCACTCTGGAAAGCACCAGATGGGTGCTTGAATCCTTCGGTAACCCGGACAATCCTCAAGCCGTCCTCGAAGACACAGTTATAACAGCCGAGTTCTCTGCAGGTGAAGTAAGTGGGTCAGCCGGCTGCAACTCATACTTTGGCTCCTACGTAATTGACGGACAGGATATCACCATCGGCTCGATTGCCTCAACGGAGATGGCCTGCCTGGAGCCGGAGGGGGTAATGGACCAGGAAACCCTGTACCTGTTGGCTCTGGGGCAAGCGGAACGATTTCAAATTGAAGACAGCACGTTAGAGATTTTTTACAGCGGTGGCCAGGTACTTATTTTCTCCGCAGAATGAATAGCATATCGCTACTTACAGACTTTCAGCCCACCTGACAGCGTTCTGGAAGATACGCAGACCATCACCCTGCTCCCCGATGCTCCGGCGTGTCCACTGGGGGTGCTGGGTGCCACGGACGAAGCGCTCTGGATGG
>CP070842.1:77901-136953 GCA_020342155.1 Dehalococcoidales bacterium | reverse complement strand
CCGATGAGATGCCTCCGGAACCGATGCTCCTGCCGCTTGACGGTGCCCACGAGGTTGCCGGTGTGGGTATCATCGCTCGCGGTGAAGATGGTCAGCCGGCGTTGCATATCCATGCCGCCCTGGGACGTTCCGGTAAGACCACCACCGGCTGCCTGCGTCCCGGTGTTACCACTTGGGTGGTGGGGGAGGCTATTATCTACGAGATTCTGGGAGCGGATATTTCCCGTGTCATGAACGCGACTACCGGATTCGCTTTGCTGGAGGTTACCCCTGGCTGACCTGTCTAAGATTAGGAGGTATAGCTATGTCGAAATGGACTGATGTGGCCCGTTTCCTGTACGGGCCTGAGTTCTGGTATACCGACCCTATCAGGGAGATTTACGGACTGACCGATGAGCAGCTTCTCTGGATTCCTGAGCAGAAGAGTCTCTGTATCCTCTGGCATGTGGGTCATATTGCCCACCGGGAGCGCTTGCACATAGGTAGTTTCCTCCAGGGCCTTTCCGGGAAAATAGTGCCCTCTCCATACGAAGTTTTCGGTGCGGAGTGGCGTTCTGCTGACGATGTTCGCCGCTCAATTGAGTCAGTGCCGGCCGTGCTCGACTGGGTGCGGGGAGTACGCGAGGAGAGCCGTAACTATATCACCTCCCTTAGCGATGAAGACTTCCACACCGTTCCGCCCACGTCAGGGGACGGTCTGAGTGTAGCTCACTGGCTATTCATTACGGTTGCTCACGGTGCCCTGCATATCGGTCGAATCCAGCTTCTACGCGCTCTCATCGAGGGTACGCACGAGAGGGCCTGTTAGACGGTATCATTGTACCTGGCTTTCCCTGAATTTGGTGTGCAGGCTGCCCGCCCGATAGTTAAGCGTAAATACGGATGGCGGAATCCCCCCAAAGGCCGATGTGTCGATAGTTGGCCGGTGATACTGTTATTGTATGGGCTGGCTGGCGAGGGAGCGGCCCCTTTGCTTTTTAGGGAGACTGTAGATTTATAAAATCTCCTCTCAGAGTTACTTGGCTGGCCAGTCCCAACATTGTATCATTTTCACCGATGTGTGGGAGAGAGCACCATCATTTCCATTTCCTGAGCTTGAGGTAGTAGCTTCTTTTGCTGGCGATATTATCGAGGATTGAGTGCATCACTCGTGACTTGTCTTTTATCCCGAGTCCTTCTGATTCCTTCCTTGCCTGGTCCAGTGCCTCTCTTAGCTCTTCGATTGCCATTACGGTTGCCGCGATGCAGTAATAGCTCTTGGAACGTCCTTCATTAAACTCTGCCAGCATCTCGGTTAAAATCTGCTCTCTGACCTTCTGCTGCTCTTCGAAGCTATCGATTCCACTTTGCGCAATGGCAGAGATGTTGTCTTCAAGCTTCTGGTAGCATTTAAAGGTATCGTACTGCCGGCCAAAGCCCCGGTGTTTCGCCCACTTCTCACAGGTCTGTCCGTCGTGACAGTCCCAGCAAAATTCGATTGCCTGTTTCTTGACGGCGCAGGTGATAAAGGGACAGCCCACGGCTACTCTCTGTTCACTCTTGCACCCCCCGCACCTGCTTTCGGCATCGGTGTGGTACCTGGGGCAGAGTCTGCACGAGAGCCCGCAAACCCCGAGCTCGCGGTACTTGATATCCATTATTTCGTCTTTCGAGAGATGTGACTACAGCATAACTTCCGGGAAAGCAGAACAGGTTTCGAGGAAACAATGAAAGGACCTTTAGTTGCTTCTCAGGAATTTATCGATATCGGCGGCGGCTTTTCTACCGGCACCCATGGCACTGATTACGGTAGCGGCGCCGGTGACGATATCGCCCCCGGCCCAGACTCTGTCTTTGACCGTCTTGCCGGTCTCTTCATCGGCAACGACTGTGCCCCAGCGGGTGGTCTCCAGTCCCTCGGTGGTCGAGGCAATTAGGGGGTTGGGGGTAGTGCCTAGAGCGACGACCACGGTATCTACCTTGATTACAAACTCACTACCCGGCTTGGGAATGGGGCGGCGCCGTCCGCTGTCATCCGGTTCTCCGAGTTCCATCTCGATGCATTCCATGGCGCTCACCCAGCCCCGCCCGTCACCAAGGAACCCGGTAGGATTGGTTAGAAACTTGAAGATGATGCCTTCCTCCATGGCATTTTCTACCTCTTCACGCCGAGCTGGCATCTCTACCTCCGAACGGCGGTAGATGATGTAGACTGCCTTGGCACCTAGCCTGAGGGCACACCGGGCCGAGTCCATGGCAACATTACCGCCACCAATCACGGCCACTCTATTGCCCATACCCAAGGGGGTATCATACTCCGGGTAGAGATAGGCCTTCATCAGGTTGGTCCGTGTCAGGAACTCATTAGCGGAATAAATGCCACAGAGATTCTCTCCAGGGAGATTCATAAACATTGGGAGTCCGGCACCAGTGCCAAGGAAGACGGCATCGTAGCCATTAGCCAGCAATTCATCAACGGTATCAATCTTGCCGATAACAGCATCCAATACCAGCTCGGCTCCCAGAGTGGTGACGTATTGCACCTCGCCCTGTACGATAGCTTTGGGCAGCCGGAACTCGGGAATACCGTACATTAGTACACCACCGGCGACATGTAGCGCTTCGAAGATGGTGACACTGTGTCCCAGCTTGACGAGGTCGGCGGCTGCCGTCAGTCCCGCCGGTCCTGAGCCGATGATGGCCACCTTCTTGCCGGTTGGTTCAGGCTGGTCAGACGTTGGTGACTCAACCGCTTGCTTATTTTCCTGTTCCCAATCGGCCACATAACGCTCGAGGCGACCGATAGCGATTGGTGCATCCCGTTTGGCTAAGGTACAGACCTCTTCACACTGAGACTCCTGGGGACAAACACGTCCACAGATTCCGGGGAGGCTGTTCTTGCTCTTGAGCATTCTGACAGCCTCCGGCATATCCCCCTCACGGAGTGCCTTGATAAACTCGGGTATATTAACGCTCACCGGACAGCCCTCTACGCAGGGTCGCTTGGGGCACTGGATACACCGCTCTGCTTCTTCAGCCGCCATCTCCGGGGTATAGCCGAGGGCAACCTCGTTGAAGTTTTTACCCCGGGCGATAGGGTCCTGGCGGGGCATCTCGACACGGTTAAGATTCAGCTTCGGCATAACTACTATCCCCCCACAATCACCACTGAGCACAATCAAGGCATCGGTATTGTGACCAGCCACGCTCGTTGCTGGCATAAGTACAACGGCGGGCCATTAGTGAGGGCCAGTCGACCTCGTGAGCATCGAACTCCGGCCCATCAACACAGGCAAACATCGTCTTGCCTCCGACACTCACCCGACAACAGCCGCACATGCCAGTACCGTCCACCATTATTGGGTTCAGGCTGGCGATGGTCTTTACCTCATGCGGACGGGTGACCGATGCCACCAGCTTCATAACACAGACCGGCCCAACCGTGATGACACGGTCAATCTGCTCAGCTTTGAGGAGTTTCTCAAGCGGTTCAGTGACAAAGTTCGGTTCACCATTACAGGAGTTGTCACCAATGGTTACAATCAGCTCATCGCTCATGGCACCCAGGTGTTCCTGGCCGAAGACCGAGTCCATAGTAGGTGCCCGCATGATGGAAATGACTCTATTACCCATCTCCTTCAGGGCTTGGACGACTGGCACGATGGTGACCACGGAGTAGCCGCTGGTGACGGTGACTACGGTGCCAAACTTGTCAATCTCAGCGGGTAAGCCCATCGGGCCTGAGAGACTCATGATAGATTCGCCAACCTGTACGGCGGCCAGCTTGTTGGTAGTCTGACCGACCACGTTGAAGACGAGGAATATACTTCCATTCTCCCGGTTCCAGTCGGCGATGGTCAACGGGATACGCTCGCCCTTCTCATCGACCATGATGATGATGAATTGTCCCGGCTGGGCTTTTCGCGCAATGCTGGGCGCCTCAATTTCAAACTGGTGAATATTCGGCGCCAGGTCTTCTCTGGATAGTATCTTGTACAACTCTCCTCCCCACCACAACTCTAATTAGAATTCTTTTCTACCCTGACAGCGCATACCTTGAACTCGGGTATCTTGGCAACCGGATCCAGGGCTGGATTGGTGAGCACGTTGGCCGAGCTCTCTGCGAAGTGCATATTCATGTAGACTACACCTTCGTCCGACACCTCAGTCACGTTGGCGCGGGCGGGTACGCTCCCACGGCGCGAGCTAACTTTCACATGGTCTCCATGGGCGATACCAAGCTTCTCAGCATCCATTGGGCTGATGTCCACCCACCCCTCTCCCAGCAGGTCATTGAGGCCGCCGACTCGACGCGTCATTGTGCCCGAATGCCAGTGAAACAAGCTACGACCGGTGGTCAGCAGCAACGGGTATTCATCGTCGGGAAGCTCTACAGAAGGCTTATACTCCAGTGGCACAAAATGTCCTTTACCCCGGCTGAACTGCTGGGCGTGAAGAATGGGAGTGCCCGGATGTTCTGGAGTAGGGCATGGCCACTGCAGGCCGCCCTCCTCGAGACGTTCGTAAGAGATGCCGCCATAGCTTGGAGTCAGGCTGGCAATCTCAGTCATTATCTCTGCGGAACTCTCGAAGTCGAAGCCATTTATACCCATTTTCCGGGCAATCTGGCACGTAATCCACCAGTCCGGTTTAGCATCACCAACCGGCTCAAATGCCTGACGTACTCGCTGCACGCGGCGCTCGGTATTGGTGAAGGTGCCGTCTTTTTCAGCGAAGCTGGCTGCTGGTAGCACCACGTCAGCCAGTTCGGCGGTCTCGGACATGAAGATGTCCTGGACAACGAGAAAGTCCAGCTTCGTCAGGGCCTCGATGGCGTGATTGGCGTCGGGCTCACTCAGTGGCGGGTTTTCACCGACAATGTACATTGCTTTGATCGTTCCCTTGTGGGCACCGTCGAACATCTCGGTAACGGTCAGGCCGGGCTTATCGCTCAGCGTGGCACCCCAGGCCTTCTCGAACTTCTCCTTAATAGCGGCGTCAGCAACCGACTGGTAGCCGGGATAGACATTGGGCAGAGCACCGAGGTCACAGGCACCCTGAACGTTGTTTTGACCACGCAGGGGGTTGACCCCGGTAGATGGCTTGCCTATGTTCCCGGTCAGCATTGCCAGGTTGGCGATGGCCATAACGTTGTCAGTACCGTGGCTGTGCTGAGTGATACCCATCGCGTAGAGAATAGACGCCGGGCTGTTGGTGGCGTAGGTGCGTGCCGCTTCAGCTATCTTCTCGGCAGGCACACCGGTGATATGCGAAACAGAATCAAGGTCGAAGGCCTTGAGTGATTCTTTAAAATCATCGAAATTTTCGCAGCGCTCCTCGATGAAAGCAGTATCAGCCAGTCCTTCATCCACGATAACCTTGACCATCCCCGTAAGGAGGGCGACATCGGTACCGGGGCGGTGTCTCAGCCAGATATCGGCGTTCTGGACAAGCTCAATCTCACGCGTATTTGCGACAATCAGCTTACCACCCTGGCGTACTGCTTTCTTTATCTCCAGGGCAATTACCGGATGGGCCTCGGTGGTGTTGGTACCGATAGCCAGGATGCAGGCGGCATTACCTATTTCCCGGATAGAGTTGGTCATGGCTCCACTTCCGAACGTCGTGACCAGACCGGCCACGGTGGGGGCATGTCAGAGGCGGGCACAATGGTCCACACTGTTATGGCCGAAGGCGGTACGCGCAAACTTCTGGACCACATAATTATCCTCATTGGTACACTTGGCCGATGAAATAACAGCCACTTCGTCCTTCTTAAGACCGGAGAGCTTGCTGGCAACCAGCTCCAGGGCCTCGTCCCAGGTGGCTTCTTCGAGGCCACCGTTCTTTTTAATCAGGGGAGTAGTCAACCGGTCGGGGTGATGGACGAATTCGGTGATACCGAAACGTCCCTTAACACAGGCCTGCCCCCGGTTGACATCGTTATCCTGCAGCGGGATAACTTCCATTATCCGGCCACCCTTCAGTTCTAATTCAAGCTGGCAGCCGACACCGCAGTAGGGACAGGTAGTGGCAACTTTATCTTCGGCTACGCCTTCCCACTTTCGGCGGCGCTCAATTAGCGCCCCGGTGGGACAGACATCGACGCAGGCACCACAGTACTTGCAGTCGGAGTCCCTAAGGGGACGCCCGAAGGCGGTCCCGGGTAGTGACTCGCTACCCCGGGAAGTGAAAGCAATCGCACCGATACCCCTGACCTCCTGGCACATCCGGACACACCGGCCACATAGAATGCAGAGGTTATAGTCCCGCTCGAAGAACGGATTCTCGCGGTCAACGGGCAGTTCCCGGGAAGTGTAGGGCAAATCCACATCAGCGATACCGATATAGTCGACCACATCCTGTAGTTCACATATCTTATTCTTGGGGCAAAGGACGCAGCGTTGCGTTACATCGACATTTCGCAGGCAGATGTCGAACGGCCCGCAACGTTCCCGGCGCCAGCAGGTGAGGCAGGGGTGGGGGTGTTCACTGAGCATAAGCTCCAGAACGCCACGCCGGAACTCCTGGAGTTGAGGGGTTTTGGTCTGTACCACCATGCCATTATTAGCCGGTGTCGTGCAGGAAGTCGGCAGGCCACGCATTTTCTCTATCTCGACGATGCACAGTCGGCAGGCACCGTAGGGAGCCAGGTCCGGGTGGTAGCATAGTGTTGGTATGTAGATGCCCGCACGCTTGGCGACATCGAGTACGGTCATACCCTCATCCCCTATAATTTCCTGTCCATCAATAGTTAGTGTGATTTCACCCATTGTCGCTGACATCCTTTGCTATTGAATATCCGGCTGAATTCGCCGGTTATTACTCAGTCTGTTTCTTCCAGGTCACACCTCAGGCAGCGGTCTGCTTCCTCAACGGCCTCTCCGTTTTCGTAACCGAGTTCCACCATGTCGAAGCAATTGCCTCTCTTATCGAGTGATAGCAACTTCATCGCAATACGGTATTTCTCGCCCTCGGCCTCTTCAACGTTGAATGGCTCCACTTCTCCTTCAGGCGACGCCAGCACTTCGTCGATGTCACCATCACCGCCAAGATACTGGTCAATCGAAGAGGCGACTAGTCTACCGGCGGCAATAGCAGCAATAACATCGGCTGGTCCGGAGACGACATCGCCCCCGGCGAAAACACCATCAACATTTGTCTGTAATGTCTCCGGGTCTACTTGAAGGGTGCCGAAGCCAGTGAACTCGAGCTCCTCTGGTAGCGTGGACTTGGGCACCTCTTGTCCAACGGCGATGATTACGTTGTCGACTGCTACGTCGAATTCGGAGCCTTCTTGAGGTACGGGGCGTCGGCGACCACCGGCATCGGGTGAGCCCAGCTCCATACGAATACATTTCAGACCGGTCAGCCGTCCGTTGTCGGAGAGTACCTCGGTTGGTGCTGCCAGGACATCGAGCTTGATGCCTTCGTGTTCGGCTTCCTCAATTTCCTCGCTCAAGGCGGGTAGTTCCTCCCGTGAGCGACGATAAATAATGTTGACCTGCTCAGTCCCAAGGCGCAGGGCTGTACGGGCGGCGTCGACAGCAGCGTTGCCACCACCGATAACAGCTACCTTTTTCCCCAGTTCTACTTT
The DNA here is from genome assembly GCA_020342155.1 of Dehalococcoidales bacterium. Classification (GTDB taxonomy): domain Bacteria; phylum Chloroflexota; class Dehalococcoidia; order Dehalococcoidales; family Fen-1064; genus W589. The sequence continues at coordinate 129,377 of CP070842.1, read as the reverse complement.
CTCCCCTGCATTAACCCGTTTCAGGAAGTCCAGGGCATGCATTACACCCCCGATATCCTCGCCGGGGATACCCATCTTTCGGCTCGATAGCGCACCGGTTGCCAGGAAGATGGCACTGTATCCCTGCTCGAAAGTGGCGGCCAGGTCCTGTAGAGGGCTGTTCGTTTTTAACTCTACTCCCACCTCTAAGATATCACTTATCTCTTTATCCACGATGCTATTAGGCAGCCGGTATTCGGGGATACCATAGCGCAGTAGTCCTCCGGGTTTTGACTCCGCCTCGAAGACAGTCACGGTATGCCCCTGTTTGGCCAGATAGTAAGCGGCCGTCAGTCCCGCCGGTCCCGAACCGGCTATTGCTACCTTTTTCTCAGTAGGTGGTAGCTTCTTAATTCGCTGCTTCCAGTCGCCGTCGTCTCTTTCGGCGGCGTAACGTTTCAGTAGTCTGATAGCGATGGCATCGTCAAGCTGGCCTCGGCGGCACTTGGCCTCGCAGAAGTGTACGCAGATATAGCCGAGTACCGCCGGGAAGGGTACCTTCTCTCGAATTACAGCGGTGGCTACCTCGGGTTTGCCCTGAATGATAGCCCGGATATAGCGTGGAACGTCTATTCCCGCCGGACAGGCGTTCTGGCACGGTGCTCTGACCAGCGTTCGGCAGACCCCGGCCTCACAGCGCTTTTTCTCGATATGCTCCTCGTATTCCTCGCGGAAATAGCGAAGCGTTGTCAGCACCGGGTTGGGTGCACTGCCGCCCAGTTGGCACAGCGATGTCGCCTTAATGGTATTGGCCAGTCTTTCGAGACGCTCGATGTCATCGAGCTGTCCTTTGCCCCGGCTGATGCGTTCCAGAATGTCGAGCATGTGGCGGGTGCCGACACGGCACGGCGTACACTTTCCGCAGGACTCGTCTTGTGTGAAAGACAGGAAAAACTTGGCCATGTCTACCATACAGGTGTCCTCGTCAGCGACGACAAAGCCTCCAGAACCCATTATTGTGCCAGCCTGGGTTAAGGACTCGTAATCAACCGGCAGGTCGAGTTGGCTGGCCGGCAGACAGCCGCCGGACGGGCCGCCGGTGAGTACTGCCTTGAACTTCTTATTGTCGACGATGCCACCACCGACTTCGTAGATGATTTCGCCGATAGTGATACCCAGCGGCACCTCTACCAGGCCGGTGTTCACTATCTTACCTGCTAGAGCGAAGGTCTTGGTGCCCTTGCTTGACTCCGTACCATACTGGGCGTACCAGTCGGCATCCCGCTGGAATATGGCAGAGATATTGGCCCAGGTCTCAACATTGTTGACGTTACTCGGTTTGCCCCATAGGCCTGACTGTGCCGGGAAAGGTGGTCGAGGCCTTGGCATTCCCCGCCTGCCCTCGATGGACATCATCAGGGCGGTCTCCTCACCACAGACGAAGGCACCGGCACCCTCCTTGATTGTCAGGTCAAAACTGAAGTCAGTGCCGAGGATGTTGTCACCGAGCAGGTTGTATTCTTTCATCTGCTTGATGGCAGTCTCCAGACGCTGTATCGCCAGCGGGTACTCCGCCCGACAGTAGATATAACCGTGATTGCTCCTCGTAGCATAGGCACCGATGAGCATACCCTCCAGCACGGAATGCGGGTCACCCTCGAGCAACGACCGGTCCATGAATGCGCCGGGGTCGCCTTCGTCGGCGTTGCAAATGAGATATTTCTCGTTGCCCGGGGCCTCCCAGAGGCGTTCCCATTTGAAACCGGTGTAGGCACCGGCACCACCCCTCCCCCTCAGCCCGGACTTGCTAACCTCATCGACGACCTCTTTCGGGGTCATTTCCAGTACTCGAATAAGGCCATTATAACCACTATTGGCGATGTACTGCCGGATGTCATCCGGGTCAATATGGCCACAGTTACGCAGCGATATCCGCACCTGTGGTTTCATGATGGTCAGGTCGGTGAGCTTGGGAATACCTTCGATGGTTTCTTCGCCGATAGTACCCATTGCCAGGTCCGGGCGGGGGTTATCGTTAATAAGGTAGTCTTCGATAAGCTCTGCTGCGGTTTCGGGGGTAACATTACCGTAGCAGATTCGGGGGCGTCCCGGTTTGATGATGTCTACCAGAGGCTCAGCGTAGCACATTCCGATGCAGCCGACCTCGGTTACTACCGCCCCGATACTACGCCGTGAAAGCTCTTCCTTGATTAAGTTTACCAGGGCTCCGGCCCCGGCAGCTCGACCACAAGTAGCCATCCCGACAAGGATACGAGGCTTATCGCTCTTCTGCAGTGCTTCCCATTCCGCGATTGCTTGCTTGCGTAGCTCATCGAACGTCATAGTCTCATGTTTCTCCGTAAGTACAGTCTGTTTCGGCCAGGTCGGCCGTCTAGTACTCTGTCAGCACCTGTCTTGCTTTGGGTGTGGCCATTCGACCGTATACCTGATCATCGACCACCATGACTGGAGCAAGTGCGCAGGAGCCGAAGCAGGCTACTTTCTCCAGGCTAAACTTGTAATCCTCCGTAGTCCCGCCGGGTTGTATGCCAAGCTCCTGGACAACGGTTTCCATAATACGTTTCGCCCCTCTAACATGGCAGGCAGTTCCCTGACAGACCTTTACAGTATGCTCCCCCTGTCGCTCGAAACGGAACTGGGAGTAAAAACTGGCAACTCCGAAAATATCACTGCTGGCCAGGCCTAAAAAATGGGCTATCTCTGAAACTGCTTCTTCAGGTAGATAGCCCAACTCCCCTTGTACCTTCTGTAGAACTGGAATTAGGGATTCTCTGTGTCTCCGCTGACCCTCCAGAATCGGTGACAACCGCTCCCGCATACTTTGTTCCAAATAAATACCCCTAAAAAAGTACTCAGGTCCACCAGTAGTTTATCATGAAAAAGTATGTGGTTCAAGGCCTTGGGGACTTGCCAGAAAGCAGTCAAAGGTATAACATATACCATTGTGTGCTCCGGTACTATCGCGATTACGTTCAGAGGCCGGAGCGGGTAAAAAAACCCAGTGTTACCGGTGGTTAGCCAGCCTCGTGCTACCATCGGCCGGAAACCAAAACTTCTGAGGAGAGTGTAATGGGCATCGAATTGGTACATATTGGCTTCAACAATGTTGTCGTGATGAATAGGGTTGTTGCCATAGCTTCGCCGAACTCGGCGCCAACGAAACGGATGGTTCAGGAAGGTCGGACCAAAGGAATGCTGATTGACCTGACTAATGGTAGAAAGACCAAGGCGGTGCTCATCACAGATAGCGGGCACATTGTACAGGCTGCGCTTGCGCCGGAGACTATCGCCGGCAGGTTGCAGGCAACTCAACTGAAAGAAGAGCATGTCGAGGTGGATTAGGGCGGGGGATAGGTCGGAGTGATGAATGCCAAGCCTGATAGGAATGGATTCGCCCCCGAACTAAATCGGTCATCAGGGCCGCTGCTGATAGTGCTCTCCGGTCCTTCAGGTGTCGGTAAGGATGCGGTCCTGACCAGGCTCAAAGAATCTGGTTACCCTCTCTGCTATATTACTACCCTGACAACACGACCCCGGCGGGACAACGAGAAAGACATGGTGGACTACCATTTTGTCTCGACCGAGGAGTACCGTAGCATGCTGGCTGAAGACAATTTTCTTGAATCGGCTAATGTTTACGGTAATTGGTATGGGGTTCCCCGGGCGGCGGTGAAAGAAGCCCTGGACAGAGGTGAGGATGTAATCATCAAGATAGATGTTCAGGGTGCGGCAACAATTAAAAAAACTGTACCCGAGGCCGTTTTTATCTTCCTTGCCCCCCCGTCAATGGAGGAACTTAATGCCCGGCTGACCCAGCGTTTAACAGAATCGCCCGCTGATCTGGCACTTCGCTTGAAGACAGCCAAAGAAGAAATGAAACAGCTGTCACGGTTCGACTACATGGTCGTGAATCAGAGCGGGGAGATTGACCGGGTGGTAGCCACAATCCAGGCTATCATTACCGCTGAAAAGTGCCGGGTGACCCCCCGGCGGATAGCCCTACCCTGAGTAGAACAACTGGAGGAGCTTGGCAAACAGGTAGCCCAGTACCCCGCAGATAGGAAAAGTCAGTACCCAGGCAGTGACAATGTTGCCTGCCACCCCCCAGCGTACCGCCGATAATCTTCTGGTAGCCCCTACTCCCATAATAGATGAGCTGATACAATGAGTTGTACTCACTGGAATACCATAATGCGATGCTAGTTCTATTACTGTGGCTGCTGATGCTTCGGCAGCAAAACCATGGACCGGGCGAAGTAGAGTCACCCTTGTCCCCAGTGTTCTAATAACACGCCAGCCGCCAATAGCGGTTCCGGTACTTATGGCCAGTGCAGAGACGATGATTATCCAGAAGGGCACATTATTCCATAGGTCTATGTTACCACTATAGATCACAAAGCCCATGGTGATGACACCGATGGGCATCTGACCATCATTCTTGCCATGGCTGTAAGCCATAAAGGCAGCCGTGAGCCATTGCAGACGGCCAAATATTAATTGCATTCTATCCGGCGCAACGCGCCGGAAGAACCACAGTAGGGCGACCATCAAGGCAAAACCGCCGGCAAATCCTAGGACCGGGGCGATTGCGACAGATGAGCCGACAAGTGCTATCTTGCCCCAGACCACAGACTGAGTGCCGGCTGCGGCAATCCCGGCTGCGGCTAACCCGGCGACAAATCCGTGCGTAATGCTCACCGGCAGACCAAGGTAAGTAGCTATAGAGCCCCAGACGATAACTGCTGCCAGTGCTGAAATTACTGTGAGATTTGTGATTACATCCGGAATAAGAATTCCCTTACCGATGGTCTTGGCAACCTCAAGACCGGTGAGTGCACCTGCTAGATTGGCGATAGCGGCCAATATGATGGCGTTTCGGGGGGAAAGAACGCGGGTACCAACAACGGTAGCAATGGCATTGGCGGCGTCATTGAAACCATTGACCAGCCCGAATCCAATCGCTAGGGCAACGATAAGAATTAAGGCGGCTAACGACGAATCAGGCATGAATAGGTACTACTCCCTCTAGGATGTTAACTATATCCTCGCATTAGTTAAGTCTATCATTGCTGCGAAGAAATACCGGACAACTTCGCGGCAGATAGATCTACCCTGAGTATAATAGCTGGAGCAGCTTGGCAAACAGGTAGCCCAGTGCCCCACAGATAGGGAAAGTTAGCACCCAGGCGGTTACGATGTTGCCCGCCACCCCCCAGCGTACCGCCGATAATCGTCTCGTTGCCCCAATCCCCATAACAGCCGACGCAGCACAGTGAGTTGTGCTGACAGGGATACCTAGTTGTGAGGCAACCTCGATGACCACACCTGCCGAGAGGTCAGCAGTGAAACCATGGACCGGCCTCAGGGCAGTTATCTTCATTCCTAGTGTCTTAATCACCCTCCACCCGCCTATAGCTGTTCCGCTACTAATAGCTAGCGCCGATACTATGATTATCCAGATCGGAATGTTATCCCAGAGACCGGTATCGCTGGAGTTTATTACCAGTCCCAGGGTTATCACTCCGATTGGCATCTGGCCGTCATTCTTGCCATGACTATAGGCTAAAAAGGCAGTGGTAAGCCACTGCAAACGACTGAATATTATCCTCATCACTGCAGGTGAACTGCGTTGAAACAACCGCAGTATGATCACCATCAGTATAAAACCTCCGATGAAGCCCAGGATGGGAGCGATGGCTACCGATGCACCAACCCTCGTCATTTTGTCCCATATCACTGCATCAGTGCCAACTAAGGCAATACCGGCTGCGGCTAGACCGGTAACGAAGCTGTGAGATATACTTACAGGGAGCCCCATCCATGTCGCCACTGAGCCCCAGATAATGACTGTGCCCAGAGCGGCAATTACCGGTACATACTCGAATTGCAGTATTACCTCTTCAGTGAGAATCCCCTTTCCGATAGTCCTAGCAACTGCTACGCCGCTCAATGCGCCGACCATATTCATCACGGCAGCGAGTATGATGGCATTTCTGGGTGAAATTGCGCGGCTACCGACGGATGCTGCCATGGCGTTGGCGGCATCGTTGAAACCGTTTACCAGCCCGAAACCAATCGCCAGGACAATGATGATAATCAAGGCGATTAGCGAGGAATCAGGCATGCTTGAGGGCTACCCCTTCCAGGACGTTGGCCACGTCCTCGCACCTGTCGGTGGCGCTCTCCATGTGCTCGTAGATTTCACGCCACTTAATAACATGGGCCATATCAGTTGAGTCTTCGAAAAGCTCGGCTAGAGCAGCCCGGTAAACTACGTCGGCCATATTCTCTAGCCGATTTATCTCTACGCACCGTTCGAGAATCTGCTTCAGCTTGGCCTTATGCCTCAGGTCAAGTATTGCCTGTTCGACTTCAATAGTTGCTTCAATAATAATATCGGCGAGCTCCTTAGCTCGCCGACCAGGTGACTCCACCTTATAGAGGAGCATATCGTTAGAGGCGCTTTCGATGAAGTCTATAATGTCATCCAGGCTTTTGGCTAACAGGGCGATGTCCTCTCGGTCGAATGGGGTAATAAATGTGCGGTGTAGGCGTGCAATAATTTCATGTGTGATAGTATCTCCGGTATGCTCCAGCTCCTTTATCTCCTCCACTTTTTGCTCGATGTGTTCCCAGTTGTCGACCAGTTCATTCAACACCTTGGCTGCCTTCACAGTATTATGGGCACTGTCCTCAAATAACTCGAAAAATTTCTCTTCTCGAGGTATGAAGGGGATTCTCAAATGCTTATCCTCCTTCTTTTGACCTAGCGTATCCTGCAATGTCTTGTCCGCTTTAGCGAGGAGGCCAAATTCTACCGCCTACAGTCTAGAGTAGAGTAGTGCCATTGTCAACCTGAATTTGTGTCTTTTCACGCAGGAATAGCAACCAGTTTATACCGTGGTTTGTCAATTGACTAAGGTAATCTATTGGTATATTATTAATTTTGTGCCTGTGCCGGGTATAGCCATTGGCTATTTTCATTCTGTAATACCCGGCATGCTTTATGAAAGGACAGTATGCCCGAAAACAGGCTGGATGAGTTTGCCACAATCTTCTATACGAAATCCCACGCGGTGATTGGGGCTTCGGCGGACTTGAGAAAATTCGGTGGCAGGATACTGCAGGTATTACTCACCTTTGGTTACTCTGGCCCTCTTTACCCGGTAAATCCTCAGGAAACTGAGGTACAGGGGATGAAGACCTATTCCAGCGTCAAGGACATACCTGACCCAGTTGACTTTGCTACAATTACTGTCCCGTCACAGGCAGTCCCGGAGGTCGTTCAGGAGTGCCTTGATAAAGGGGTCAAAGCGGCACAGGTGCTTAGTGCCGGTTTCCGTGAGGCTGGTGAGGAGGGGGTACGGCTAGAAAGGGAACTGGCCGAGATTGCTGCTAAAGGTATCCGCATCATCGGCCCTAATTGCTTCGGCGTCTACTCTCCCGATGGTGGTATTACCATTCTACCGGGAGCAACGCTACCCAAGGAGAGCGGGCCGGTGGGCTTTATCAGCCAGAGCGGCGGTTATGGCATCCGCGTGCCGCGTCGTGCTGAAGGCCTGGGCATCAGGTTCAGCAAGGTAGTCAGCTACGGCAATGCTTGTGATATCAATGAGTGTGACCTAATAGAGTACTTTTTCCAGGATCCCCAGACCAAGATAATTACTGGCTATATCGAAGGTGTCAAAGCCGGTCCCCGTTTCTTTAAGCTCCTTCAAGAGGTCTGCCGGACAAAACCGGTAATACTGTGGAAGGGTGGCCTCACTGAGGGTGGGGCGAGGGCAGTACAGTCCCATACAGCTTCGCTGGGTGGTGAAGAAGAAATCTGGGATGCTGTCTTCGGGCAGACTGGCGCAGTACGGGTCACCGGTCTTGAAGAGCTTCTGGATACCACTCTTGCCTTCCTCCACCTCAAACCACAGACGGGCCGCCGGCTCTGTCCTATCGGTGGCGGTGGTGGCATCGGCGTGGCGGCAAGTGATAGTTGTGAGCGGATGGGGCTTGAAGTGCCGGTCTTCCCTGCCGAACTTCAGAAGAAGCTGATGTCGATAGTCCCGGCAGCCGGTGCCAGCGCTCGGAACCCGGTGGATGTGGGTGGTCCTGGTCCAGTACCCCCGATGCTTAGAGCAGTCATGGAAACAGTTGCCACTGAAGCAGATATTGACATAATCATTGTGGATGAGATTGATATGACGATGATGATGTCACCTGGTGGCCAGGCAGGGCGACCACCAGAATTGATTAACGAACGAGCCCGGGTTCCGGTAGACATCAGGAATGAGTTCGGAAAGCCGGTAGTCATGGTGATGCCGGTTGAGGCCATTGGGGTCGAAACTCTCGAGTCAGAAGGTAACCGGCGTCGCATCCGTGACTATTATCTGGAGCAGGGACTACCTGTGTACCTGACTTTGGAGCGAGCCGCCAGAGCCCTGGCTAATTTTATCGGTTATCACCGCCGCAACGCCATCCTGTCGTCATAGTGTAGCGGAATTCAGACAAAGGGGGGCAGGCAATGCTAGTAGTTGCATGTGTCAAGCAGGTGCCGGATACCACTCAGGTAATGATTGACCCTGAGACCGGTACCCTGATTCGTGAAGGAGTACCTTTCATTGTCAATCCCTTTGATACCCATGCCCTGGAGGAGAGCCTGCGTCTCAAGGATAAGTATGGGTTCCGGGTAGCCGCAATTTCGATGGGGCCTCCCAATACTGAGGTTACCTTGAAGAAAGCGCTTTCCCTCGGTGCCGATGAGGTTGTACTCCTCAGCGACCGGGTCTTTGGTGGTGCCGACACGCTGGCCACCAGCCGGGTACTGGCGGAGGCTGTCAGGCGGCTTGGTGAAAAGGATGAAGTATTCATGGTTATCTGTGGTAAACAGACCATTGACGGTGATACCGCCCAGGTGGGGCCCGGTATTGCCAGCCGGTTGGGCTACTCACAACTGACGCTGGTTGACCAGATAAGTGATGTCGACCTTAGGGCGAAGACAGTAGTGGTCAGGCGTAAACTAGAGGGTCGGCATGAAATAGTCGAGGCGCGCCTGCCAGCGGTACTGACTGTGGTACGTGAGATTAACCGTCCCCGTTATCCTACGGTGCCAATGCGTCTCATGTCCGAGGAGGCCGAGGTAATACTGTGGGACAACAAAGTGATGCAGCTTGACGAAGAAACCATCGGTCTGAGGGGCTCCCCCACTCAGGTACGCCGTATCTTCTCGCCAGAGCGGGTCAAGGGTGAGATATTAGGAGATGGCCTCAATAAACCTGAGGAAGCCGCCCATATTTTGATAGATAACCTGCTGGAAAGAGACATCATATCTCTCTAACCCTTTCTATAGACAGCGGAGGCAAAGCGTGGAAGAGAAAAAGAAGAAGGTGAAGAGACCCCTTGGTGTAGCCCGGTTGATACCGGGTAAATGTATTGCTTGTGGTGCCCGCTGCCAGGCAGACTGTCGTGCCGATTCGATAACGATGAATGAGGCAGGCGAGCCAGTTATTGATATCGAGAAGTGCACTGGCTGCCGCCGTTGCCTCAGGATTTGCCCGGCAGAGGCGATTGAAATCTACCTCACGCCGGAGCAGCAGAAGATAATCGATGAGCTAGACAAAGAGAAGGCTGCTACCGGGGCCGAACCTGAAGTCGAGGAGGTGGATGAGGAAGAGGCCCGTATTCGTGCCAAGCTTGCCGAATATAAGGGTGTCTGGGTCTTTGTTGAGCAGGTTGACGGTGAGCCGCACACCGTATCCTGGGAGCTGTTGGGAGTGGGCGCTGATTTAGCGAAGACTCTGGATGTAGAGCTATGCACCATAGTCATCGGTGAGAACGTGGAGGGTCTGTGCCAGGAGTCCTTTGCCTATGGTGCTTCCAAGGTTTACCTGATGGATCAGCCGGTGTTTCACCATTATCGCGCCGAGCCTTATTACAAAGCAATCTGCCACCTGGTAGAAAAGTACAAACCAGAGATTGTGCTAATAGGCGCTACCGGATTAGGTAGAGACCTTGCTGGGGCGGTGGCTACCGAACTCCGCACCGGGTTGACAGCCGATTGCACCGGCCTGACCATTGATGAAAACCGGTTTCTATTGCAGACCCGGCCTGCCTTTGGTGGCAATGTCATGGCCACCATCATGACGGAGCGTACCCGGCCGCAGATGGCCAGCGTCCGACCGCATGTAATGCCGATGCCAGAGCGGAACGACTCCCGTAACGGTGAGGTTGTCCGTGAGTTGCTGGATATTGACGAGGATGACATAGGAGTCAAGGTACTCGAGGTGCACGATTCCCGTAGTCATGCTGCTGGGGATATTGATATTGCTGCCGCCGACATCGTAGTTTCTGGAGGGCGCGGTATGCAGTCGATGGAGAATTTTCAGCTCTTGCAGGAACTGGCCGATGAACTGGGCGGTGTCGTTGCTGGTTCCCGTAGCGCGGTCGAGGCTGGCTGGATACCGGTGGAGCGACAGGTGGGACAGACCGGCAAGACGATTCGGCCCAAGATTTACATCGCCTGTGGTATCAGCGGTGCTATCCAGCACCTGGTAGGCATGCAGGACTCGGACGTAATTATTGCCATCAACCGTGACCGAACGGCGCCAATCTTTGAGGTAGCCACCTACGGTATCGAGGGTGATGTTTTCCAGGTAGTGCCGGCCATAACCGCCCATATCCGGGAGTTGCGTACCCAGAAAAAGGGCTAGCTGTATGCTGGGTGGTGTTCTTCTATCCTGCGGCAGATAACAGGAGGCTATATGAGATGAATCCAGTCAGTGACTTGGGGGCAATCGGGTATCTTCTTTTCTGGGGCCTGACGGCCGTGGCGGCTGGTATCTTCCTCTATCGGGGGGTGCAGCTCTTGCGATACATCTCCCTGGGGAGGGGGAACGGGCAGGCCACGCCGGGTATAAGAAGAGGGCTGGCCGCTATCTTTAACATCATCGTACAGGAGTGCCAGTGGAAGAACCTCACCCATCGGGACCGGGCTGGTGTTGGTCATGCTTTCATGTTCTGGGGATTCATTCTTTTCGTTATCTACTACTTTCTCTTCATTGTTATCGCTTCCGGATTCGGTATCTACGAAACCATGGAGCATAATAGTTTCTACGTTGTTTACGCTTGGATAACCGATATAATTGCGCCCTTTATTGTCATTGGGGCCGTCTGGTGCATCCTCCGCCGTTACATTGGTAGGCCCAAGCGGCTGGAAGGTCAGCTAACCTGGGAAGCATTGATAATTCTCATCACAGTGCTAATTCACCCGATAACCCATGTCGGTAAGATTGCTGCCCAGATTGCCGCAGGAAGCCCTCCAGCCGGGCTGAGCCTGGCTACCCCACCATTAAGCACAGCGGTGGCTAATCTCTATGATGGCGCCACTTCGATAGAAGCCTGGCACGCGGCTTGGTTCTGGAGTCATTGGGTATTTGTCCTGCTGGTCCTGGCTATCATTGGTTACACACGCTACCTGCACGTGATTGTCGCTATCATAAATGATCTCATCCGCTCGGCACCGCCCAAGGGAATGGTCAGCTTGATTGACCTCAAAAACCCGGCTACCTTTGGTGTTTCCCGGGTGGATAACTTCACTCAACGGGACTTGCTCGATATTCAGGCCTGTGTTGTCTGTGGCTACTGCCAGGAGAACTGCCCGGCCAACCTGACCGAAAAGCCGCTCAATCCCCTCCTGATTGTCCGTGATGTTAAAGCCAATTTACTTTCCAATGCTCCGGTACTACTGAAGAAGCAGGAGCCGTCTCTGGAGTTAATTGGGGGCGAACGGGAAGGCAGTATCTCTGAAGACGCCATCTGGGCGTGCACAACCTGCGGGGCGTGTATGGAGGTCTGTCCGGTCTACATTGAGCATGTGCCCAAGATTGTTGAGATGCGCCGTGACCTGGTGCAGATGCGGGCGAAATTCCCCGAGGAGTTGCTTAATCTGTTTGAGAACTCCGAGCAGCGCAGCAATCCGTGGGGGATTGCTCCGGCTGACCGTGCCAAGTGGGCGGCGAATATTGATGCTCAGCCCTTCGAAGCTGATAAGACCGAATATCTTTTCTACGTAGGTTGTGCCGGTGCCTTCGATTCCCGGGAAAGGCACGTAAGTCTGGCTATAACCAGGATTCTTGATGCTGCCGGGGTTTCCTGGGGGATCCTCGGCCGCGAAGAGAAATGCTGTGGCGACAGCCTGCGTCGCCTTGGAAACGAGTTCGTCTATGACCGCATGGCGCGAGAGAATATTGCCCAGTTCCAGGAGATGGGAATCACCAAGATTATCACCGAGTGCCCGCACTGCTTTAGCACCCTGAAGAATGACTACCGCCAGTATGGTATGGAACTGGATGTTGTCCACCATACCGAGTTTATTAACCGGCTGCTCAAGGAAGGTCGCCTCAAACTCAATGGTGGAAGTAATGGCCTGGGTAATGTGGTCTTCCACGATTCCTGTTATCTGGGGCGTCACAATGAAATCTACCAAGCCCCACGTGAGGCGGTCGCAGCTGTTACTGGCAAAGCACCGACCGAGATGGAGCGACACCATAATAAGGCATTATGTTGTGGTGCCGGTGGCGGGCGAATGTGGATGGAGGAAAGTCTCGGCAAGCGAATCAACATAGCTCGTGTTGAAGAGGCCTTAAAAGAGGCTCCGGCTACTATCTGTGTTTCCTGTCCGTACTGCATGGTAATGTTCGAGGATGGCCTTAAGGACAAGGATGCCGATGAGCGGGTGCAGGTGTTAGACCTGGCCGAGATTGTGGCAGGAGCGCTGGAATAAATCCAGCAGCCCGGGTATATTGACTTTTAATACACCGTCCGCTACGCTAGAGAATACAACTGAATAGGTAATCCCAGGGGTGCCCGAGCGTAAGTGAGGGCTTAAATGGAGCGCAAGACCGGTGAGAATCCGGCACAGTTCCGCCTGCTGTAACCGTGGGTAGTAGACCCGTCGGAAGTCAGAACACCAGCCCCGAGTTTTCTTGGTTACCTCCGCGGAGATGGGGGAAGTAGGTGGCAGGTTATGAATCCCCTTGTTCGAGCGACGAGGGGGTTCTATTTTTTAGGGTGGAGGCCTAACGTTGGGTGTCGCAACTGGAGTGAAGGAACAGATGTCCGGCAGACTGAAAGGGCGTAGCCGGTTTGCCCTGATTTTGCTGTTCCTTGCCGTAGGGCTGGTCCTGGCGCTGTTCATAGCCAGTATCTTCGGAACGGTGATGTTATCTCTGCCGGACGTGGTCAAGATGACGCTGGACAAGGTACCGTTTATCGATTTGCAGGACACCTGGCGTGACGCCGATGAGACAATCTTCTTTCAGATAAGACTGCCCCGTGTTATTGCTAGTGCCTTGGTAGGTGCGGCTTTGGCTACGGCTGGTGTGCTGTTCCAGGGTCTTTTACGAAACCCGATGGCTGACCCATACATTATCGGTACCTCGGCCGGGGCTGCTCTGGGAGCGACTGTGGCTATGGTGCTGCCAATAGAACTCACCCTTCTCGGTTTCGGTTTGGTGCCGCTGGCTGCCTTTGTCGGTGCCCTGGGCACGGTGTTTCTCGTCTATAACCTCGCGCGTGTCGGTGGCAAGACGCCCATTGTCAGTATGCTCCTGGCTGGGTTCGTTGTCAGTGCCCTGCTGGCAGCTATAATATCTTTCATGATGGCTATAAGCGACCAGTTGAACCTCAACATCCGCTCGGTCTATTCATTTCTCATGGGTCATATCTCGGTGGTCGGCTGGGAGCAGTTGGCTTTTATTGCTCCACTGGTGGTCGCTGGCGTGGTTGTGGCCCGTTTCTTTGCCTACCATCTGAATGCCTTTTCCCTGGGGGAGGAGGGTGCCGCCTATGTCGGTATCGAGGTGGAGAGGGACAAGATACTTATCCTGGCCCTGGGCTCGTTGCTGACGGCGGCGGCTGTTTCTATTGGAGGCCTTATCGGCTTTGTCGGGTTGGTAATGCCGCATTCAGTACGTCTTATCCTGGGACCGGACCACCGGCTCCTGCTGCCAGCCTCGGCCCTGGCCGGGGCCATTTTCGTCATTTTTGCCGATTTGCTGGCACGGGTCGTGCTGGCCCCCACCGAGATTCCGGTAGGGGTCGTTACCGCCGTTGTTGGTGCCCCGTTCTTCCTTTATCTGTTGCGGCGCAGCCGAAGGGAGTACGCTTTCTGATGATTGGTCTGAATATCAGACAGGTCTCGTTCTCGTACAGTAACGGGTTGATATTGCACAATATCGACCTGTCGGTCAGGCCTGGTGAGATGGTAGGCCTGCTTGGCCCCAACGGCTCGGGTAAGACCACCCTCATCAAGCTGGCGAGTGGCATTCTGAAACCCGGTCAGGGTGAAATCTGTCTGGACGGTTCCAACCTGGGCCAAATGAAACGGAAGCTGGTGGCCCGCAGTATTGCCGTCATGCCCCAGCAATTCCATATCCCCTTTGCCTTTAAAGTGGGTGAAGTGGTGATGCTGGGACGCATTCCTTTTATTCGGACACTTACCGGTGAGACGGAGGTGGACAGGGAGGAGGTGGCTCATTCTCTGGAAATAGCAGGTATAACTGGACTGGAGCAACGCCGTTTTGATGAACTCAGCGGCGGCGAATGTCAAAAGGTTATTCTGGCGATGGTGCTTGCCCAGCAACCGCGACTGCTGCTGCTCGATGAGCCGACGGTGCATCTGGATATTACCCACCAGGTAGAGATTCTCGAACTGGTTAGGGGCCTGAACCGGAAGCAGGGACTGACCGTCATTGCCGCCATGCATGACCTTAACCTGGCCTCTCTCTATTTCGACCGGTTGGTGCTACTCAAAGAGGGCCGGGTGCTGGCTGACGGGACACCATCCGAGGTCATTACCGAGAAACTGCTTAGGGAGGTCTTTGCTGCGTCGGTAAAGGTGGAGGCTCATCCGGTAACCGGTACCCCTCATGTGGTCATCATGCCTGAGGAAACCGACCTTTCCTGAGTCGATTTATCGACACTTCGCCGTTCTTGATTACCATCTCTATCTCACCTGTCTTGCTGGCCTGCTCCAGAGGATTCCCGGAGACCACAATGATATCTGCCAGTTTACCCTCCTCGATTGTTCCCAGGTGGTGCTCTTGTCCCAGGTTCCCGGCGGCATTCCGTGTGGCAGTCACTATCGCTTCCATTGGGCTTAGACCGGCCTCTACCAGGAGGTCCATTTCAATGTGGATACTCTTACCGATAACCACTCCTGGCATGCCGGAGTCTGTGCCGGTAGCTATTTTGACGCTGCTATCATGCAGCTTCTTAACAGTCGCCTTTACCTTGGCAAGGAAACCAGGATAGGTATTTTTTAGTGCCCAAGAGACGGCCACGGTAGGGACGTAGTATGTGCCCTTGTCCACCATCATCGCGATGAGTGTATCAGTGAATTCGATGGGATCACCGTCAGGTCCTATCCCGTGCTCGATGCTATCGGCACCGACAGTGACAGCGTTTCTGGTCTCCTCCGGGCTTCCCGCATGTACCATTGTTCGGAGATTGTGCCTGTGGGCTTCATCCACTGTTGCTTCCAGCACACGAAGGTCCAATTGAGGAACATCATGGGCTAGGTCCATCAGGTTTATCCTAGAATATACTGCCTTGATACAGTCAACTCCTCCCTCGGCCAACTTTCGCACTTCTTCCCTGGCTACTTCGGCATCGTCGACCTGTCTCGTGGCATGCTCAACAATGTAGCGATTGCGCCTGTAGATGGTGCCTGCTGGGTGCCCACCGGGGGCGGTAAATATTGGCCCGGGTGCAAATATCCTGGGTCCGGTGAGCTTGCCTAACTCAATCCTATCACGCAGTTTTGTGATGTCTGGATAGTTGTCACCGGCACTCCTGATGGTGGTGACTCCATTCTCGATTGCCAGTCGTCTTCGCTTGGCGAAGTGGCGCAAATAGTCCCATAAAAAAGATGAAAACCACGGCATGAAGGAGCGCGATGAGAACTGCCAGTTCGGGTCATCAATAACAAATCCGCCGAGGTGAAGATGGCAGTCGATAAGACCGGGCATAATCACCCGACCACCTAGGTCAATTACTGGTGAACCTTCTGGATAGGCAATCTCTGGCCCGACACTCTTGATTGTATTTGCTTCTATTACTACGACAGCCTTTTCTATAGGTTCTTTTCCGGTGCCGTCAATTAGAGTGCCGTTAGTAAGTACCAGCATCTTCACAACCTCTTGCCAGTGCTATTGAGATATTTCTAACAGACCTCTTGTCAACTGTCAATCCCCTTTTTATAGTTCGATGGTTGTGTCTGCCTGTTTCTCATGCTACTTGAACGTGGTATTATGTACCTGAAGCTAGGAGGGCTGATGATGCATGAAGGGCATGACCATCACCAGATAATAAGTGGCACCAGGCCATTGCTGCTTGCACTGCTTATTGTCGTAGTGGTAATGGTTGCCGAAATCGTCGGTGGCCTGCTCAGTAACAGCCTGGCCCTGCTTGGCGATGCCGGTCACATGCTGGTCGATGCTCTGGCACTGAGTATAAGTCTGATTGCCATCTGGATTGCCCGGAGACCGGCCGATACTGCCAAAACTTACGGTTATCATCGTGTTGAAATCATGGCAGCACTGGCTAACGGCGTTATCCTGGTACTGGTGGCCGTTTTCATTTTTTATCAGGCTTACCAGCGTCTGTTAGACCCTCCCGAGGTTGAGGCACCGTTGATGATGGGGATAGCGGTCGTCGGCCTGGTGGCCAACTTGGCCGGAATACTGCTGCTGCGAAGGGCTAGGCATAGCAGCATCAATGTCAAAGCTGCTTTCTGGCACGTTCTTGGTGATACAATATCGTCTCTGGGTGTGATTATCGGTGGCATCATCATTGCGGTAACCGGTTGGGGTATTGTCGACCCTATCATTGCCATCGTCATTGGTGGCATTATCCTCTGGGGGGCCGCGCGACTCGTCAAAGAGTCCAGTGACATCCTCCTCGAAGCGGTACCCGGTCATATCCAGATGGATGAAGTCGGAATGGTGATGATGGATATTCCCGGCGTCAGGGATGTTCATGATATGCACATCTGGACGATAACATCGGGGATACACGCCCTCAGTGCTCACGTCCTGATTGAGGACCAGACGGTGGCCCGGAGTGCCGAAATAGTCCGGTCAGTCGAGCAGGAGCTGGCCAGGCGTTTCAATATCACCCATACTACGCTGCAACTTGAGTGTGAAAAGTGTGAAAGCTGTTCTGAGGGACTGGTGTGTGGGATAACGCGCCAGGAGGTGCATTGAAAGGTTAGATTATGAATACTGAGCACAGGCCTGAGGTCCTTATCTCCAGCAGAGAGATAGCTACTACCATTGACCGGTTGGCGACCGAAATCAGCCGAGATTACCTCGGTAAAGAGCCCCTGCTTCTCGGTATTCTCAAAGGCTCGTTCATGTTTATGGCTGACTTAATCCGGCGACTTGATTTTCAACTGGAGGTTGATTTTGTTAGGCTTTCCAGCTACGGTCGGGGTACGGAGAGCTCAGGAAAAATTCAAGTCGTGCAGGGGCTTCGTACCATTGTCAGGGATAGAGAGGTGCTGGTTATCGAGGATATCATTGATACCGGCCTGACGGTCGCTTATCTGCTGGAATACCTGCGTAAGAAGAGACCAGCCTCGCTCAGGCTATGTACCCTGCTCGATAAGCCCTCGCGTCGGCGGGTACCGGTGCCGATTGATTATCTTGGCACTACCATACCCGACAGATTCCTCGTTGGCTACGGGCTTGATTATGATGAGAGGTTCCGTAACCTGCCAGATGTTTGTGTTCTAGAGGATAACGAATAAAGATAGCACTTCCTATAACTCTGCAGGATAGATTTATGAGTGGCAATACGCTAGAAGAGATGTTCGAAACTTATCTCGAACAGGCCAGAAATACACCATTTACCGGCTGGAATTTTGAATACCTGACAAAGACAGGTCGGATGGTGGAAGCGCCAGTGAAGTGGAACTATTACAATGTAGTTTTTCCTTATCTGTTGCGAGCTGAAGCTATGCTGGATATGGGGACAGGAGGAGGAGAAATCCTCTCAGGATTTGTTCCTCTTCCACCTAGTACCTACGCTACAGAACAGTACAAACCTAACGTAACAGTGGCCCGGGAACGACTGGAGCCGCTCGGGGTGAAGGTCTTTGAAATCGAAGAAGAGAAGGAGCCTCCTTTCAATACGAATCTGCCGTTCGATGACGAGTTCTTCGACCTGATAATTAGTCGACACGAAGCCTATTACCCAAGGGAGCTAATGAGAGTATTAAAACCTGAAGGAACATTTATCACTCAGCAGGTTGGAAGTATCGGTGTAATCAATCTCAAGCAGTTTCTTACGGAGAAAGCTGAGACTGTCTCGAATTGGAATCTTTACTCTGCCGTAGAAGAACTGAAATCAGCCAGATTTAAAATCCTTGAGCAGCAGGAGGATATCCAGTTCTACAGGTTCTATGATGTCGGTGCTATTGCATATTTTATGAAGGCAATACCATGGATTATTGAGGATTTCAGAATAGATAAGTACAAGGACCGATTCTGGGAATTGCACCTCCAAATTCAAGAGAGGGAGTTCTACGATACCCCACTGCATCGGTTTATCATTGTGGCGCAGAAGGGGAGTACGGTTTGAAAGACGACATCAGTGATATTCAATCGTATTATGACGACGCTGTAGAAAGTGAACTAGTCAGGCTGGAACGGCACCAGCTTGAACGTGACATAACGTGGCGGTATCTGGACAGGTATCTACCTCCAAAAGGTGCCATTCTGGATATCGGGGCGGCAACCGGCGGCTATACGCTCGAACTGGCCAAGCGTCGGTATACTGTTACGGCTGCTGACCTCTCTAGCAATCTCATCGAGCTGTGTCAGAGAAGGGTATCGGAAGAGGAGCTTGAGAAGAGCGTGAGATTTTTTGTTGCAGATGCACGAGATCTTAGCGACATAAAAGATGACACCTTTGACGCTGTCCTTCTCATGGGGCCTCTCTATCATCTTATCTTAGAAGGAGACAGGAAAACAGCACTAAGAGAGGCATTCGATCTGTTGAAGCCGGGGGGAGCGATATTCTCATCTTTTATCAGCAGATATGGCATTCTGGGCGATGTAATGAAGAACATTCCGCAATGGATTGAGAATCAATCTGAGGTACGCTCAATTATGGAACAGGGTAGGGATCCTGACGGTATGCATGGAGGCGGATTTCGGGGATACTTTACAACAATATCAGAAATCGCGACGCTGCATGAAGAGGTAGGGTTCAAGACACTGGTTGTTGCAGGGGTGGAGCCGGCCATATCCGCCGATGACGAAAGCTATAACAAGCTTGAGGGTGAAAGAAGAAAGCTGTGGCTCGACCTGCTTTATGAGATTAGCACCGAGGAATCTATCATTGCTGCTTCACGACATCTGCTGTATATTGGCACGAAACCAGGTTGAGAGCCTTATTAGGGGGATTGAGGTTGATAGACAGTCAATTAATTAAGGTAGCCAGGGGGGAGCAACCCGCCGACCTGCTATTCACCAACGCTAATGTGGTGAACGTCTTCACCGGTGAGGTGGAGCGTGGCAATGTCGCCGTCTGTGGGGACCATATTGCCGGGGTTGGAAATTATCAGCAGGCAAAGCAGGTTATCGACCTGGATGGTAAATATCTTGCTCCCGGTCTTATCAACGGCCACACCCATCTGGAAAGCTCGATGCTTGATGTCGGGCAATACGCCCGGGCGGTGGTGCCGCACGGTACGCTGACGGTGGTGACTGACCTCCACGAAATCGCCAATGTCTGTGGCCTGGAAGGGATGAGGTATGTCCTCGACCGAGTCCGTCGTCTGCCGCTGGAGCTTTTCTTGATGGCCCCGTCCTGCGTACCGGCCACCAATCTCGAGACTGCTGGTGCCCAAATTAGTGCTGAAGACATCCGGCGTGTACTGAGGTGGCGCCAGTGTATTGGCTTGGGGGAGGTGATGAATTTCCCCGGTGTGCTCAATGCCGACCCGCAGATGCTTAGTAAAATTGCCCACGCTGCCGGAAAGGTGGCGGATGGTCATGCCCCGGGTGTCACCGGTAATGACCTCAATGCCTACGTGGCGGCCGGTATCCGCTCTGACCATGAGTCGGTCACTTTGGAGGAGGCCAGACAGAAGCTGGCAAAGGGCATGTATGTCATGATTCGGGAAGGCTCCTCCGAGAAAAACCTTGAAGCCCTGCTGCCTCTGGTCACTGACAAGACCTATAAGCGATGTCTCTTCGTGGTCGATGACCGTAGTTGTGTCGACCTGCTTAGTGATGGTGATATCGATGCCGTGGTCAGGAAGGCGGTTCGGCTCGGGCTCGAGCCGATACGGGCGCTCCAGATGGCGACCATTAATGCTGCCGAGCACTTTCGATTGGAACAATTGGGAGCAATTGCTCCCGGCTACCTGGCCAACCTGATTGTACTTAGTGATCTGTCCGAATTCCGGGTGGAGAGTGCCTATTACCATGGTCGACTGGTTGCCAGAGGAGGCGACGCTCTCTTTTCAGCAGGGGGAAGAGGCAGGGGAGGACTGAACAATACTGTCAGGATAAAACCATTCAGTGCTGAAGCGTTAACACTGGTGCCCTCCGGTGAGACGGAGCACGTTATTGAGATTGTACCCGGTCAGATTATCACCCAGAGGCGGCAGGAAAAGGTGAAGATACAGAATGGACTGGTTGTCCCCGATATAGACCGTGATATCCTGAAGCTGGTGGTGGTCGAGAGACATGAAGCTACCGGAAATGTTGGCGTGGGGCTGGTCAGGGGATTCGGTCTCAAGCGTGGCGCTCTGGCCTCGTCGATTGCCCACGACTCTCATAATATCGTCGCCGTCGGTACCAGTGATGAAGACATCATCGCGGCGGTTCGTGAGATAGAGCGATTGCAGGGTGGGCTCATAGTGACTGATGGCGGTCGTGTGGTTGCCAGCTTGGCCTTGCCGATTGCCGGACTGCTCTCCGATGAGCCCCTGGAGAAGGTGGTGGCGGGGCTGGAAAGTGTCGAGCAAGCCACCGTCGGGCTGGGCACCAGCTTGACTTCCCCCTTTGCGACTCTTTCCTTTGTGGCCTTGCCCGTCATCCCTGAGCTGAGATTGACTGACCTCGGCCTCGTGGATGTCGGCGAGTTCCGTCTGATTAAATAGTTATAGTCTGCATGCAAATAATAAGGGCAAAGGGTGCTTAGACACCCTTTGCCCCGTTTCCTGTAATACCGCTAGTTGATTTATTCCTTTGGTGGTTGCATTGGTGATGGATTAACCAGTCCAGCCATTAGTGTCGTTGGCAGAATACTGTCGAGCTCGTCTAATGTCCAGCGACCGTCCTTGACAATGGTCTTAATCGGTGCCGGTTGCTGGTACAGTGAGTAATTACCGCCGGCAGCACCAAAGCCCTGCCCGTTGATATTGACTGCAGCATCGCTCGCCAGCCATACCACCAATGGGGCTACGTCATCAGGGTCTCCCGGGCCAGCCCGGCGTGGCTGTTGGCTGCCTCCGGTGAGGCCCTTTTCAGCCCTGATCTGTCTTGCTGCCAGTACTTCGTCGGACAATGTCATCCGGGTACCGGCGCCAGGGGCGATATAGTTGCAGCGAACACCGTACCTGCCCAGGTCACGTGCGATGACACGTGTGAAACCGGCAATGCCTGCTTTGGCGGCACCATAGTTCGCCTGGCCGGAGTTTCCTATCAAGCCCGAGGTTGAACTCATGCTGATGATGCAACCACTACGCTGCTGGCGGAAAAGCACAGCCGCTGGTTTGCTACAATTGAATACCCCGTAGAGATGGACCTTGATAACCGCGTCCCATTCCTCCGTGCTCATGTTGAATACCATCCTGTCACGAAGAATACCGGCATTGTTGACCAGGATGTCGAGCTTGCCGAAGCTGTCAATAGCGGTCTGGATGATTTTCTCACCACCCTCGACTGTGGCGACTGATTCGTAGTTGGGAACGGCTTCTCCACCGGCTGCCTTGATTTCCTCTACAACCTTGTTGGCTGCCGCATCCGAACTACCGGTACCATCAACGGCACCACCGAGGTCATTAACGACTACCTTGGCACCTTCTTCGGCCATGAGGATGGCTATTCCCCGGCCAATACCACCACCAGAGCCGGTAACCACCGCTACCTTACCCTTTAGTCTTTCACCCATCAATTTCCTCCTGTCTGGTTACTCTCGTTAATAATGGGGTTGTGTAGTAATATCCTATGCCTGTTAGCTATTCCTTTGGTGGCTCGGGTGGCGACGGGTTCACCAGGCCGGCTGCTAGTGTCTTCGGCATCATGTCGAATAGCTCGTCAATGGTAAAGCCACCTTCTTTGGTCTCCGTCTTTTCCGGTACAGGTTCGGAGTACAAGCAAATCCTGCCTGTTTGTATACCAAAGGTCCGGCCGTTGACATTGGCGGCATCGTCTGAGGCCAGCCAGACAATCAGCGGTCCGATGTCCTCAGGCCTCTGCGCTGCCATCATTTTTTCAAATTCTGCTCCACGTCCCGCTCTCTCGGCTGCCTGTCTCATGTCATCACTGACGGTCATGCGGGTACCGGCGGTCGGCCGGATGGCATTACAGGTCACTCCGTACCTGCCCATTTCGAGGGCCAGGGTCCGCGTGAAACCGACAATGCCTTCTTTGGCGGCAGCGTAGTTCGATTGTCCCCGGTTGCCCAGCCCTGATGTCGATGAGGTATTGATGATACGTCCACTTTTTTGTTGCCGGAAGAGGACACAGGCTGGCCTGGCAACGTTGAAGTGGCCATAAAGGTGTACCTTGATAACCGCATCCCACTCTTCATCGCTCATGTTGAAGACCATTCTGTCCCGCAGGATACCGGCATTGTTGACCAGGATATCCAGCTTGCCAAAGGCGTCGATTGCTGTCTTGACGATATTTTCACCGCCTTCTACGGTAGCTACTGAATCGAAGTTAGGGACTGCTTCTCCCCCGGCTGCCTTGATTTCCTCTACGACCTTGCTGGCGGCTGCGTCGGAACTACCGCTACCGTCAACAGCGCCGCCGAGGTCGTTAACGACAATCTTAGCGCCCTCCGATGCCAGTGCCAGTGCCTCTCCCCGTCCAATACCACCACCGGAGCCGGTGACAATAGCCACCTTCCCCTTTAGTCTGTCAGCCATACTTGAACCTCCTGTTATTTAATAACTTTGATTCCAAAAAACCGCTGAAATCTCTCCTTGCGGCGGAGATTGAATCCTGAATACGGAGTATCCGTGAAGGCAGTATATTGAGGCTCTTCTGTTCACAAACCAACCAGACGATTTCCTACGGCGGTATATCGGTCCTGCTGTGTGACAGCAAAGAAAATTCTATAACTTTTGCTGTCTTCTGTCAAACTTACAGGCTGTTGCTGTCCTTGTCTGCTATTGATTTGACTCCTAAGAATATCTCGGTAGTCCCGGGCTCAAGTGTACTGAGCTCGAACGGGATAGATTGGGCGCGCAGACCTGCCTCCGTAATAAAGCGGAGCCAGTCGTTACGCCCGAAAAGGCCCGTGTGGTGCCGGTCGTGCTCACAGCGAACGCCGGTATCATCTCGCAGCAGGTAGGCGAAGTCAGTGATATAGGTGGTGTCCGTTGGGTCCGGGTCCCAGGTCCACTCGAGGTAACGCATGCTTCTGTCGGCGCCGTCATGGCCACCATGACCTGTTGACGGGCGAAAGGTCTCGCGAATATGGTCCGGGCAAAAAAGACAAACACCACCCGGCTCACAGTGTACCGCCGCGGTTTCGATGGCACTTCTCAGGTCTTTCTCAGTAGTCATATAGACAATGGCGTCATGTATGAAGACGGCATCAAATAGTCGATTGAGCCTGACGTCACGCATGTCACCCTGGATGTGTTCGCACTCCGGGTTGAGGGAACGGCTTACGGTCAGCATCCCGTTGGAGATGTCTACCAGTGTAATGGTGAAGTGTACCTTGAGGTGCGAGGCATTGTTACCACCACCACTGCCGAGCTCAAGGAGAGTCTGTGGGTAAATACTGCTGGCGGAGACGATAGTCTTTCGGTAAATGGCGGTCTCTTCGGCATAGTCCTCAGGGGTTGAAAGCAGGGGCCACCATGAGGCAAGGTCATCGTAAAGGCGGGGTGTATTTTTCGGTTCGGTCATAACGTGATTTTCCTCGTATTTATTAACTCGAGGATAGTTCGTCGTTTCCTTCTGTCTCTTCTCCACTTATCAGCCGTTCCCCGTACTCCAGCAGGGTTTTAGCCCGTCCTGGAGATACCTTCTTCTGTGCCAGGTAGGCCTTCAGGGCCTCCACCGGCGATATCTCTTCAGCAGCCCACTTGCCTAACCTGAGGCGTGTTTCACGCTTGATATCCTTAGCGATCGTGAAGTAGTGGGCTTCCTTGAGGGCGTCGCGAATTTCAGCGTCGCGGAGTTGCCCCTCGACCTCTGCCGGTAGTGTTAGCTGGAGTCGGACAATGGCATCACTGATCTTGTCGGTCTGCGCGACGCTTGCCTTGACCACAGTGTCCGTCGGGTCGATATCGTTGGCTTCCAGTGTGAGGCTGATGGTGAGAAAGCGCCGTCCTGCTATTGACTGGAACTGGTAAGAGACCGTCTTTTTACTTCCAGTCTCGTCGGATTGGATGTCCACGATGTAGAAACCCTTGTCGTCGGCCTCCTCACCGAAGTCGAGCCGTTCCAGGCTCCCGGCGTAGACGGTTGGCGGACTCTCAGAAAGTACCTGGTGCTTGTGAATGTGGCCGAGGGCGACATAGTCGAAGGTGGGGTTAGCCACATTGCTTAGCAGGAGAGCGTGCTCCTGTCCCAGGGTCATTGACTTCTCCGAGCCGGCGGTTGCTCCAGCCACCCAGACGTGGGCGGCCAGTATCGTTGGTAGGGTGGGGTCAAGCTTGGCAGTGAAGTCGGTGATGATGCCGGTCAGAATCTGCTGGAGCTTCTCGTTGATTCCCTCGAAGTCAAGCTCCCTGGTCTCCTCCCGGCTCAGTAGGGAGCTGCGTCTCAGCCAGGGCAGGGCGGCTATTTGTATATCACCGCTGGCGGTTGGTATCTGGTAGATGTCGGGTCGGCTGGCGACATAGACGTTCTGGACGGCCAGGGTATCGAAGATTTCTGTTGATGTTGCCCGCCCGATGGCATTGGGCAGGTCATGGTTTCCGATGAGCAGAAAAACGGGGATGCCGGCAACAGCCAGGCGGTTAACGCGCCGGGCGAATTCCCGCTGCTGGGTCTGGCTGGGCTCGCGGCTCTTGTAGGTGTCGCCGCAGAAGAGAACGAGGTCTACCTTACTATCTAAAGCGTAATCCACAAGCTGGTCGAAGGCGGAGAGGAAGTCGTTAAGACGCGAAGACAGCCCGGTGTTCGGGTCGGGTCGCCCGTAGGTCTCGACGCCGAGGTGAAGGTCAGCAAAGTGGAGGATCTTCAATTGTTCACCTCTATTCAATCAGATCACGGACTTCCCGCAGTGACGAGATTGCTGGTCCTTGCCAATCATCCCCCTCGAAATATGTGCGGTATACATCGTTGTGGTCCTCTGCGGGGTTGCGGACTAATACAGGTTGCATGCCGGCCTCTAGAGCACTGGTCAGTTCGTTACTGTCTCCGTCCCCGATGTAAAGACGATCTTCCGGTTTGACTTCCAGTCGTTCGGCTGCCAACTGATAAATCCGTAGGTCGGGCTTTTGCATACCTACCAGGCTGGAAAAGATTGCCATATCTATCAATAGAGCAAAGGGCATATTATTGAATATCTTCGGGATTTCAACTCCGCAATCGCTAATAAGGCCGGTTTTATAATTCTCCGTTTTCAAATATGCAAGTAACTCGGTACTGTGCGGCCGTGGTTTCATGAGACGTGCCCCGCCTTCACGATTTATTTTAACGGCGAATTTAACATGAGAGTTATCCGTTTTTACTCCGAGTTTTTGGCATATATACTCGATATTGGCCTCATAGCTCTGAAATGTTCCCATACCCCGCTCTTCATAGGTATCGAACCATAAACGTGTGAAATCATCTGGGGGAGCTGAGACAACAGAGGCCATCTGCTGCAATATTTTTCGGTGCTCTTCCAGAGGAAACTTGTCAACTAACGTCCCGAACAGGTCGAAGATTACGGCAGCGTATTTCATGGAACAACACCCGTCTATTCCCTCTCCACCTTCCACACCTCACCACCCGGGGGCAGGACAAACAGGTCTTCGCCGTTCAGCTTGGTCTGGAGGGTGTTCTTCAGTTCAGCGACAGGGACGCGTATCTGGTTCATGGTATCCCGCTCGCGGATGGTGACACGCTTATCTTCCAGCGAATCGAAGTCCACCGTCACGCAGTAGGGCGTTCCGACCTCGTCCTGCCTTCGGTACCGCCGCCCGATTGACTGGGTGTCGTCATAGCTCACTGCCCACTGCGGGCGTAGGTCGGCATATACATCCTTAGCGAAGACTGTCAGATTCTCCTTACGGCTCAATGGCAGCACTGCTACCTTTATCGGTGCCAGGTCGGGGTGAAATCGGAGCAGCACCCGGACTTCGTCCTTGTCCGGCTCTTCAGTATAGGCATCGCAGAGAAAGGCCAGAACGGCTCGGTCCACCCCGGCAGCCGGCTCGACGACGTAAGGCAGGTAGTGCTCCTTGGTGTCGTCGTCGTAATACTCCAGGCTTTTCCCGCTGTGCTCCTGGTGCTGCCGCAGGTCGAAGTCGTCTCGTTTAGCAATGCCCTCAAGCTCGGACCAGCCCATTGGGAACAGGTACTCGATGTCCGAGCACTTGCTGGCGTAGTGCGCCAGTTCGTCCTCTTCGTGCGGCCGGAGCTGCAGGTTTTCTCGGCGGATGCCCAGCTTAACGTACCAGTTAAACCGCTCCCCGACCCAGTAGTCGAACCACTCTTTATCTGTGCCCGGTTTGACGAAGAACTCGATTTCCATTATCTCGAATTCCCGGCTGCGGAAGATAAAGTTGCCGGTGGTTATCTCGTTGCGGAAGGCCTTGCCAATCTGGGCGATACCAAAGGGGAGTCGTTTCCGGGTGGTGTTGACCACGTTCTGGAAGTTGACGAACATCCCCTGGGCCGTCTCGGGGCGCAGGTAGACCACGGCAGCATCTTCCTCGACCGGCCCCATGAAGGTCTTGAACATCATATTGAACTGACGCGGCTCGGTCAGCTCGCCGCTGCAGGACGGGCACCGATCACCCTCCAGTTGGTCGGCCCGCCAGCGCTGGTGGCATTCCTTACACTCCACCAGGGGATCAGAGAAGCTTGAAATGTGCCCACTGGCCTCCCAGACGTGCGGGTGCATCAGGATACTGGCGTCCAGCCCCACCACATCGTCGTGTCCCTGGACCATCATTCGCCACCAGGCTTCCTTGATATTGCGTTTTAGCTCCACTCCCAGCGGGCCATAGTCCCAACAGCTGTTCAGTCCGCCGTAGATATCACTGCTCTGAAAGATAAAGCCGCGTCGCTGGCAGAGGGAAACAAGCTTCTCCATGTCTACGGTTGGTGTCGGTTCGGTCAATACTGCCACTCCTCAGGGTTGTAACGGGATAGTGTTACTGGTTACCCCGGACCTGCCGCATAGTCCGGATAAAGAAAATGCCCAGGACAACGGCACCCAATGCCATTATTATGAGGGCAATCACCCACAGGGGCAGAATCCGGAACTCGTATGCATTGTAGCTGAAAATATCCAGCATTGCAAAGAAGATAATAGCTTGTGGCAGGGCGATCATGTTGCCCATGGCGAGTGCAATAGTATCCAGGTTTATCCCGAAGCCTTCCATCTGCTTGAATGTGGTACTCAGTTTGGTGACTCCCCAGGCGACTGCTAGTGCCAGCAGGGTAAGGAATAGCTGCGGCAATAGTGACCACAGGACGATTGTGCCCCGCCCTGTCGACTCGTCCGGAGAGCTGTCAGACCCGAAGCGATAAACGACCTCTTCTGGTAATAACCGGTAAAAATATGCCACCAGGGCGATGGTCAGGACAAGAACAACCAGCGGCAATGCGGCGGAACGCCATCGAAATGCCAGATTAGGCGCTTCAGTTACCGGTTGCGATGTTCCGTCACGGGTAGTCTCGGGGCCGCTTCGGAGAAGGACAAGCATAATAGCTCCGAGACCCAGACTGAATATGAAGACTATACCTATGATTATAATGACAAGAAGTGTACTCATCGCTATACAATCGCGCGGTCGCCTAGAGGTTACCAGCTTTAAGATATGATGTCAAAAGATGACGTGATATTTAGTGATTTCCGCTGGAATCTTTTTTGACCTAGGATTTATTAAAGTGCTAGAATGTTTAATATTAAATTAGGGCAGTTTCACTTACGAGGAGGGTCAGAAGTAAATGGTTCTAGCAACTGAGACCTATTACACTCGGCGACCAGAGATTCCGGCTTTTATCCATACCGAAAGGTGCTGGCCGGAGGTGGACAAATATTCGCCCTGCGAGGCTGTTTGCCCGCTTCATCAGGATGTTCCCAATTACATTATGGCTATCGCCCGGGGTGATGCCAGTAAGGCGTTAGCTATCATCAGAGAGACCAATCCCTTACCTTCCATCTGTGGACGCGTCTGCCACCATCCCTGTGAGACAGAGTGTAACCGCAAAGTGGTGGACAGTCCGGTAGCAATTCAGGCACTGAAGAGGTTTGCTGCTGACTGGGGTAGCGGCAGAAAGCCAAGACCGGCTAAAAGAAAGAAAGTAGAGAGGGTGGCTGTAGTTGGTGGTGGCCCGGCTGGGCTAACCGCCGCCCATGACCTTGTAAAAATGGGGTATGGTGCCGCTGTCTTTGATGCTGCCCCGATACCTGGTGGAATACTCACCTCGGCGATACCTGACTTTATATTATCGACCGAGGCTGTCCAGGCCGATATTGATTACATTGAGGCTCTGGGAGTTAAGATTCATAGCAATATTCGTATCGGCCGGGACATCGGTCTCGATACGCTGAGTCGTCAGGGATTCGGTGCGGTACTGATTACCATCGGTGCCCAGAAGAGTGCCGAGCTTAATATCCCTGGCGCTAAACTGTCAGGTATAGTCCCCGCCCTTCAATTGCTTGGTGAAGCTAAGCGGCGTGAACTGGTGGCAATGAAAGGGAAGGTCTGGGTTATCGGCGGTGGTGCCGTGGCGATGGACTGTGCCCGTACGGCTCTCAGGCTCGGTGCCGATGAGGTCCATGCTGCCTGCCTGGAGTGTCGGGCTGATATGCCAGCCTACGATTGGGAGGTTGAGGAGGCAGAGAGAGAGGGTGTTAATATCCATCCGTCGTTGGCTCCCCAACGGTTTACTTCTAAGAATGGCTCGCGGGTCAGTGGTATCAAATTCAAACGAGTTGCCTCAACCTCTCTGGACAGTGAGGGCAGGATAAGCTGGACACTGGTAGAGGGTGCAGGTAGTGATTACTCCGTGGATGCAGATATCGTCATCGTTGCTATCGGGCAGGCTACGGATACAACCGGCTTGTCAGGTGGTCCGGTTAAAATCAGCCGGGGAGGAGCTGTCGTCATCAATGAAGCAACGGGTGAGACCAGTGCCCCGGGCGTGTTCGCTGCCGGAGACGTGACTACTCTACGCGGCACGGTGTCGGAGGCAATGGCCGCTGGGCGCCGCGCTGCTCGTTCGATTGACCAGTATCTCAGCGGAAGGCCTATCGTGGCTGCTAAAGAAGACCTCGAGATGATTACCATCAAGCCGGAGCAGGTACCCGTCTATCTGAGTCGGCATGACCAGTGGGAAGTACCGAAATTAACCGCCAGACAGGCGATAACTACTTATAAGGAGGTGAATCTGGGATATACGTTCTGGCAGGCAGTGGAGGAGGCACGGCGATGTTTGAATTGCCGGATGTGTGCTAACTGTATGTTTGAGCGTGGACAATTATGTTTTGAGACAGCTGGACGATTACTATAGGCTGTAGGAGGTAGAAATGTGTTGGATGTGTAATGAGTTCGGAGACCCGGAGCACGGAAATGGTCTCTGGTATCTGAATCCGAAGAACTACGCGAGGAATATGTACAAGCTTCGGGCTCCTGGCGAAGGCTTCAAAGGGGCTGAGGCGGGTCTGGAAACCGGGGCGCGCAGTGGCCCGTCGCAGATGGACTTACTGAACGCTATCGAGAACAATGACCGGGCTGAGTATGACAGGATTACATCTATCATGATGGCCAGGGGTCAGGGCAGCCAGATTGTTGCCCTGGAAGATGCTGATAAGGTACTTGAGCTTAGCTCCCCAATAGGCCTGATTGCCTGTATCTGCCGCAAGGGAATACGGGCCATCGACGAGAGAAATGAGCACGAGTACACCTGCATGGGCATGGGTGTTGGTATGCTCAAGTGGGAACGCTGGCCGGAGCGATACAAGGGCGGTGTTGCCTTTGTTAATCTCGATGAAGCCAAGGAGTGGAACCATGAGATGGATCGGCGCGGTTTTGTCCATATCCTGATGCTCTTCGGCGCGCCTTTTATCGGTGGTTTCTGCCAGTGTGATTATCCTGATTGCGGTGCTGTCCGGAACGCCGTCGACTTCGGTCTTGGCTCACTCAAGGGCCATCACGTGGCCATGGTCGACTATGACAAATGCAATGGTTGCGGCATCTGTGCCCAGCGGTGTCAGTGGGGAGCACTCAAGTTTGAGGTTACCACGGAGAAGGCTAACGTCGACATCTTCAAGTGCTACGGTTGTGGGCTATGTCAGACCGGCTGCCCGCGCGGAGCCATTAAGCTGGAACCGCGAGTTAACGTACCGGCAGTCGCGGAGGTGTGGACATGACCTACGGATTGAGGATGGGGAGAAAGTTTCCCAAGATAACGGTAGATCTTGAAAAATGCACGGTTCCGTTTCTCTGTAAGCGGTGCTTGCAGGAATGCCCCATGGGTGTCTTTCATGTAACCCGTGTTATGGCCAAGGAGGAGCGGCTGAAGGAGATGGACCCCAGGATTGATGGGAACTATATACTTTACGCCACACGTCGTGATAAGTGTACAGCGTGCAACATATGCATTGATGTCTGCCCTATTGATGCTATTAAAATTGAGGTGCCCAAGCAGGAAAGTGCCAAGCCTAAAGTCGAAGGCGAGCAGTGGGGCCAGTAGGAGATAATTATGGCAAAGGCAAAAGCGAAGGACTATTTCAAAGAGTTAAAGAAGACGCCATATCCCCTGTTCACTGCTCCCAAGCCGTACTCCTTTGACCTGAACGAGGATATGGTAGACATGCTTCGGGCTGAGTTCGGTGCTGAGTTAGTCGCTGATAAGCTGGCTGCGGCTATCAAGGGCAAGAGCAAGGGTGATGTTGAGAAGACGGCCAGGGCATTTTTCACCGACCTTGGCAAAGCCTGGATGCAGAAAACAATTCAGTTGGGCGAGGAATACTCGGACAGGACAATCGAGGTCATCTTGGAGAGTGTTGACCGGCAGGGCAATCAGTTTCTGCTATGGCCTCACGTACCGCAGCGATTCGTCGAGATTGCTTACCTGGGCACTCAGAACTTCCTGAAGGTACCTATTATTCTAAATAATATGGAAGTACTTGCGTATCGGATACCGCAGTGCGCTCTGTTTGCCGGAATCAGCGAAAAGTGTAGTAAAAGCGTAGCCAACCTGATGACCTGTTCCGACTACTGCATGACGGCACTTGATACATTGCGTAAACATGTGGAGATGGAGCTGGTCGACGAGCAAGTGGCGTCCACAGCCAAGGACGGCTACTGCGAGTTCTACGTGAGGAAGATATAGTCGCCAACAACTCCAGGGAAGTCCTGTGAAGCTGGACAAAAAAGTCGCTGTGGTCACCGGTGCCGGCAGGGGTATCGGTAAGGCAATTGCTAACAGATTCGCCGAGGAAGGCGCCAGGGTCATTGTCAGTGATATCGACCTTGCCTATGCGGAGAATGTCGTCGACAAGCTGAAGAAGGCGGGGCGGGAAGTCCTGGCTTTCAAGGCTGACGTCTCAAGCTGGTACGAAGTAGCCCAGATGTTCAAGGCGGCGGAGAAGCGATACGGCGGAGTTGATATTCTGGTAAACAACGCCGGTATCAGGCGTGATACTCCTTTGCACAAGATGTCCGAGGATGACTGGGATTCTGCTATTACTACCCAGACAAGAGGAAGCTTCAACTGTGCCCGGGCGGCACAGAAGTATATGGTAAGGCAGAACTACGGTAAGATAGTTAACATTTCCTCTTCGGTTCCCGCCAGTCTTGGTGAGCGGGGACAGACCGCCTATGCCTCCGCCAGTGCCGCCGTGCAGGGATTTACCAAGGCTCTGGCGCTGGAGTTGGGTCGCTACGGCATTAATGTCAACTGCATCTGCCCCGACTACATTGACACGGAGATGGTCCGGAATACCGCCCGCAAAGAGGGCATGTATCTCGATGATTTCCGCCGATTTGCCACGGCCCGCATACCTCTGAAACGGATGGGCACCCCTGAAGACATTGCCAATGTTGCCCTGTTCCTCGTCTCGGATGAATCCAGTTTTATTTCGGGGCAGGTTATCAACGTCAGGGGTGGTCCCTGAGTCGAACGGGGGGTAGGGGAGAAGTAACCATGCACTTTATGCCCGATACAGAAGACGAAGACTCGGCTGCGGAAATGTTCTGGCCGGAGGGCTACAAACAGGTCATCCGAGAAGATGTGCGACGTGCGATTGCGGCTCAGCTTAGCAGAAAGAAGCGGTTCCGCCGTGTTTACCGGCAGGGCTACCGCGAGAGATTCTCCAGCTATGAAGATTTCCTCGACAAAGTAGCTGATATGGTAACGATTGGTGCTGAGAATGGGGCTGATGATGCCTTCGACGAGATTGTAGATGCTTTATTGGAAGAGGAAGCACTGCCTGAGATGTGCCGATATACCGGTTACTTCTGGCCGAATGCCCTGCCTCGCGATGTCAGAGAAGACCTTCATCGGGTGATTGTCGATGAATACAGTCAGGATGACGTCTATAGCTTTGCCTACAGTGTTGGCTACAAGAACGATTTCAGTACATTTGATGAGTACATAGGCCGGGTAGCCGAACTGGTGGAGACCGGAGTGATGAACGGGGCTAACGATGCGCTGGAAGGAATCTACCGTTCCTTCATGGAGCTAGGCCGTCTAACACCGGTACGGCGGTATCCCCGGCGGCTGAAAATGTGGTGAGTGGTACGATTCTAGCGAGGAAGCATGAATAAGATAGCGATATGTGGTAAGGGTGGCAGCGGCAAGAGCGTCGTCGTCAGGCTCTTGGCCGGAGGGCTGCGTGAGCGAGGGCAGCGGGTGCTGGTGGTTGATGCTGATGAGTCTAACACCGGGCTTCACCGTATGCTCGGTTTTAAACGTCCCCCGGAGCCGTTGATAGGCCTTCTCGGTGGTAAACAGAAGCTGGAAGAACAGCTCGAAGCGGCTGTAAGAGCGGGGACACCCGAGATGAGTGTCGAACTAATTCATCAGGAGATGCAACTATCCGACATTCCACCAGAGTACATGTTTGAGACCAATAACGGTATCCGTTTGATAAATATCGGCAAGATACTAATGGCACTCGAGGGCTGTGCCTGTCCCATGGGCATCGTCAGTCGTTCCTTTCTGAAGAAGCTACGCCTGGAGCCAGATGAGGTCGCTGTCGTTGACCTTGAGGCCGGGGTAGAACACTTCGGCCGTGGGGTCGAGACCAGCATTGATTGTGTCCTCGTTGTCGTTGAGCCTTCAATCGACTCCCTGGAGGTAGCCGAAAAGATAAACGAGCTATCTGCCCAGATAAGTATTGCCGATGTCTGGGCAGTTCTCAACAAAATCACCTCGGACGATATCGCCGAGCGATTGCGTGACTACCTTGACAAGCGGGACATGACTGTCATTGGGGTCATTCACCAGAACCAGGAGATTTTCGAGTCCTGCCTCGAAGGGCGTCCTATTCAGGGTAGTGCTGCCACCGAGGACATCGATAAGATACTGGACTTCCTTTTCCCATAGGGAATTGCCCTTACCTCTGACACGCATTAAAAGTGTACAACCTTACATTATTTGTGTTATATTCAGCCTGTTATGGAAGTATTGCTGAAAGCTGATCTCCCCCTGCCCCTCTTCATCCGGGGTAAAGTACGGGATACCTATAAGCTGGGCGACCACTTACTGATTGTCGCTACCGACCGCATATCTGTCTTTGACGTTGTCCTCCCAGATGGTATCCCGGACAAAGGGCTGGTGCTCAACCAGCTCTCTGCCTATTGGTTCAATGAGACCCGGGGACTTGTGACCAACCACGTGATAGAGGTCGTCGAAGATGTCGGCTGCCTCGATGCCTATCTACCGGAGAAAGACCGTTTTCCGTATCCTGCCTATCTGGCAGGCCGGTCAATGGTCGTTCGGAAGGTGAAACTTATCCCGGTAGAGTGTGTCGTCCGGGGCTATCTGGCCGGGTCGGGCTGGGTGGAGTACCAGAAGAGTGGCTCCGTCTGTGGTATCTCGCTCCCGGAGGGTTTGCGAGAGAGTGAGGAGTTGCTTGAGCCGATTTTCACCCCGACCACTAAGGCAGAACCCCCCGAACATGACGAGCCGATGAGCATGGACGATGTTAAAGACCAGTTGGGTGAAGCTCTGGCCGAAAAACTCAAGGACAGCTGCATTTCTATCTACAGTTTTGCCCGGGAGCGTGCCCGTGACCGCGGTATAATCATTGCTGATACCAAGTTCGAGTTCGGTCTGGACAACGGTGAGCTTATCCTGATTGATGAGCTACTGACCCCCGACTCCAGCCGTTTCTGGCCTGCTAACCAGTACCAGGTCGGGTGGTCCCAGCCCAGCTATGACAAGCAGCCGGTGCGTGACTGGACAGAGGCGACCGGGTGGGACAAGAGTCCGCCGGCCCCCATGCTCACCCAGGAGGTCATTGAAAGTACTACGCAACGGTACCGTGAGGCCTACGAACGACTGACTGGACGGAAGCTGAAAGAATATTAATCGCGGCTGCTGGGTAATCTACCCCGTAGGCCTGACCTAAGCGGACAAAAATCCACCGTCCACCGGAATCAGTGCCCCGTGCACGTAGCTGGATAATTCACTGGCCATGAACAGGGCGACACGGGCCACCTCGTCGGGCTGGCCACCTCTTCCTATCGGTAGTCTCAATTTATATTCTACCCCTGTCCTGAGAAGGCGTACGTTACCCTGGGCAATCTCCCTGGCCACCGCCTTCGTCCCCGGGGTTACTATCCCGCCTGGTATCAGCGCGTTTACCCTGAACCCATTGCTGCCGTACTCTTTAGCCAGAGACCTTGTCAGGGCAATCACACCTGTCTTGCTGATACTGTAGGCGGACAGGTGCTTTTCAAAGGGCAGAATGGCTTCGATGGAGCCGACGTTGATGATTACCCCGCCTTTGCGCAGTCTCCTCTGTATCAGGTGCTGGCACATCCACAGGGCCGACTTCAGGTTAACGCTCATCACTTTCTCCAGGAAGGCTTCATCTACTTCCAAAAAACTCTTGAAGGGGAATATTCCGGCATTGTTTACCAGGATGTCCGGCTCTTTGCCGGCCAGCTCCGCCCAGAGAGCGTCGATATTCTCCTTGGTCGAGAGGTCAATGCGGTAGGTCTCAATCTCTTGGGTATACTGTGATAGCTGGCTCCGAACTGCGCCCAGTCCCCTGGCGTCCATGTCCACGAGTTGCAGGTCGGCACCGGCTTCGGCAAAGCGGTGGGCAGTTGCTCTGCCGATGCCGACGGCAGCACCCGTAATCAGGGCCTTTTTCCCCTTTAATGAAATAAGATCGGAAAGGGTCTGACTGGCATTCTTCGTCATCGTCTGCCACCTCCCAACGTATTAATGCCATGTGTCCTATTTTTCTATGCGGTCTTTTGTGCTGGGGACCTCACCACCAATACGCTCATCAATGCGAGTGGCCATGTCAAGTGCCCGGCCGAGTGCCTTAAACAGTGCCTCAGCCTTGTGATGGTCGTTGGTGCCGTAGGCTATCCGGGCATGCAGGTTAAGCCGGGCTTCGATGGCGAAGGACTCGAGGAAGTGCCGGATGAGGTCGGTGGGAAACCCGAGCATGTCATTTTCACTGAAAGGCAGGTCAAGCACGGTATAGCTGCGACCGATGATATCGACCGCTACTGTGGCCAGGGCGTCATCCATCGGTACGGAAGCATCGGCCATACGGGTAATGCCCCGTTTCTCCCCGAGGGCTTTCCCTAGAGCCTGGCCCAGGCAGATAGCGACGTCCTCGGCAATATGGTGCTCATCATCTCCCGAAGCCTTAATAGTCAGGTCGAACCTGCCGTGCCGGGCTACCTGCGACAGGAGATGGTCGAGCATAGGGATGCCGGTAGCAACATCATGTTTGCCGGTGCCATCGATGACAAGCTGTAAACTGATGTTTGTCTCACTTGTTTCGCGCTTGACCATCGATGACCTGCTGGCTTCCGGGGAGAGAAGCCGGAGAATACCCCTCAGAAAAGCGCCACCGGCTTCTATTTTACCTGTCCGCGTCCGCTGGTAAAGTACTCGACTGCAACCAAGCAGGTCGGCCATCTGCTGGTCGGTATAGTCGTATTTCTTCTGTATCTCTATTGCCTCTGCAACCGGGTCCAATATTATGCTCCTGTCATGTATTCAATCTCTTTCCATCAAGTCTAGAGCGTGTGCCGAGAATTGTTAACTATAGTAACATAAGAACAAAGGTTTGTCAATAGTATAAGCATATAAATGTTAATTACAATAACCGGATACTGTAAAGAAAGCTGGCTATGCTTTACAGTTGATGAAGAGTTACATTCTCGCGAAGAACGTATTATGCCTGGCCGCCGTACTTGAATCAGGGTTCTATCTCTCGGAGTACCCTCATCAGGGCGCCAGTGTCTTCCGGTTTGCCGACGCTGATGCGGATGTAATTCTGTAGTAGCGGCTCGTCGAAATAGCGGACCAGGATGCCTTTGTTCCGTAATTGCTGATGTAGCTGGTTGGCCTTGCCCTTGAGTACCTGACAGAGAATGAAGTTGGCTGCCGAGGGAACTGGTTTCAACCAGTCAATCCTGCCTAATTCCCCGAAGAGACGTTCTCTTTCAGTTATTATGGCCTTTACCCGCTCATGAAGGTAGTCCATGTCCTTCAACGATTCCTCCACGGCCA
Source organism: Dehalococcoidales bacterium (assembly GCA_020342155.1). Taxonomy (GTDB): domain Bacteria; phylum Chloroflexota; class Dehalococcoidia; order Dehalococcoidales; family Fen-1064; genus W589. Next base: position 92,253 of record CP070842.1, on the reverse strand, counting down.
CCAGGGCGGCAACATTAACGCTGTAGGGTGTCTTAATCCGGAGCAGGTAATCAGCGATTCGGGGTGGAAAGAGGCCGTAGCCAACCCGGAGGCCGGCCAGTCCTGCCCACTTGCTGAATGACCGCAACACCATCAGGTTATCGCGCTGGCTGACCAGCGGAGCTACTGTCTCACGGCTGAACTCGTAGTAGGCCTCATCAATCAGTACCGGCAGGCCGGTATCCAGCAATTCCAGGATGTCTTCACGCGGTATCTGTGTTCCGGTGGGGTTGTTGGGGCTAGCGATAATAATTATCTTTGTCCTCGGGCTGATGGCGGCCTTGACGGCGGTCACGTCTACGGCGTACCGTTTGTCCCGGCGTACCTCGACCAGGGTACCACCGCACAGCTCGGTGCTGAAACGGTAGATACCAAAGGTCGGGACGCAGTTTATCACTTCATCTTCCGGGCTTATGAAGAGGCGTAACACGAGGTCGATTAAACGGTTGCTACCACTTTCGGCGACAATATGGCGGGCGTCGACTCCGGCATATCCTGCCAGCAATTCCCGGAGCCTCTCCTGTCCATCATCGGGATAGATGCTAAAGCCCGAGTAGTTGGCCAGGGCCTGGTTCACCCTCGGCGAGCAGCCGTAAGGGTTCTCGTTGGCGTCCAGCTTGATGATATTCTTGACCGGCACCTCGACCTTGCCTTCCAGCGTTTCCGGCGATATTGCCGCCGAGTAGCCGCCGAAGCTGGCCAGTTCCGGTCGTATCAGTTTCTCGATTAGATTTTTTTCAGTCATGGCCTTTCCCAAGACGCCTTTCTACTGCTTGAGCATGAGCCTCGAATCCTTCGGCTCTGGCGATGGTGGCTGCCGCCTCCCCTAATTCCTCAAGATTGTCCTGTTCAACAGTGACTACATTGACAAGCTTGATGAAGTCGGTGATATTGAGCGGTGAGCTGAAGCGGGCTGTCCCTTCCGTGGGTAGCACGTGGCTTGGCCCGGCTATATAGTCGCCAATAGCCACCGTAGCCCTCTTGCCGATGACAATACAGCCGGCATTGCTCAGCTGGTCGATGCAAGATTTTGCATCTTCCACCAGCAAGAGTACGTGCTCCGGGGCATAGAGATTGGCCAACTCGATTGCCTCGTCGATGCTGTCGACCACGGCTATAAGCCCGTTGTTCTCAAGAGATTCGAGGGCTATTTCCCTACGGGGGAGCTTCTTTATTTGCTGCCCAACCTCGTGGTTGACCTTACTTGCAAAGCCCTTGGAGGTGGTTACCAGAATAGCAGCTGACAGCGTACCGTGTTCTGCCTGGGCGAGGAGGTCGGCGGCGCAATATGCAGGGTTGGCGTCGTTGTCGGCGATAATCAAGACCTCACTTGGTCCGTAGAGTCCATCAATACCAACCACGCCGTAGAGCAGCTTCTTAGCCAGGGTGACATAGATGCTGCCCGGACCACATACCTTGTCCACGCTCGGAATAGTCTTAGTGCCCAGGGCCATGGCGGCAATTGCCTGCGCTCCACCGATCGAGAAGACACGGTCAACCTCGGCAATATCAGCCGCCGCCAGTATTACTGGCGGTATCTTCTTGGGGGGTGTTGCCAGAATGACTTCCTTAACCCCCGCCACCTTCGCCGGAATAGCCGTCATCAGCAGGGATGAAGGGTAGGGAGCTGTTCCACGGGGTGCGTAGATACCGACCCGGTGCAACGGGCGTACCATCCAGCTCATCCCCTCAATGTCTCCGCTCCAGAGACTTTCTCTCTGCCTCATGTGGAAGGAGTGTATTCTCTTGGCGGCCAGATTGAGCGCTTCCAGCAGGTCAGGGGCGATTTTATTACGGGCCTTGGCTATCTGTTCCCTGTCGACCTCCCAGGTTTTGGGGGTTACGCCGTCAAACTTTCGGGTATATTCTAGGATTGCAGCGTCGCCGCGCTGAGCGACGTCGTTGATGATGTCTCGGACGGATTGCTCTTGTTCATCACCACCAATCAACTCCCTGGGGGCCTGCCGGGATAGCGCTGATTTGGCTGCTTTAAATCCCTTGATGATTTTCATGTTACTCCCCCTCCACTGCCGCTCGCAGTTTCTCCACGATTGACTCTATTCTTTCCCGCTTGACCGGGCTGGATGTCTCACCCTTGCCGCCGATGAGGCAGCCGGTCGATTCAAACAAGGTATCGATGATTTTCAGATTGTGACGGGCAATCGTCCGTCCTGTCTCTGTATTCTCTATCAGAAGGTCGGCATCCTCGGGCAGAAAGACCTCGGTGGCTCCCCAGGTGGGGACAACCTTATACATCCCGAGGTGATTGTCCCGGGCATACTTATCAGCTATGTTGACGTATTCTGAGGCCACCCGGAAGGGTATGGTCTGCTTGGCAACCAGTTGCCTCAGACTATAAATGTCATCAGCGGGTACGTTCTGACTGACGACCGCCACCATCTTTACTCTGCCAGACTTCAGGTCGAGGAGTTCAGTGGCCGGGCTCGATGGGAAAATGGTTAGGTGGTCAGTCAGCCAGTCACGGCCTGTAATCGCCAGGTCGAAGTTCCTGTTAGCCACCTGTAGAGGCATGTCCTGGGGCCTGATTACCTTAATGACTGTGCCTTTTAGGTCTGTACCTGGTCGGCGGTTACCGTTTTCTGAAGGGTAGTCCTCTACCCGGATACCGGCCTTATCGAGTAGTTTCACCGTGTGTGCCTGCTGGTGTCCGTCAGGCAGGGCAATACGAACAGTGTCTTCGTCGACCTGCCACGGCTGGTAGCTTTTTTCGGTAGGCGCCGTGGTGGTCATCTTCACCTGGCTTCCTTTGGTTACGGGTAGTTGGACGTCAATCGACTCCACTATCTCGCTGAGGTCCTTCTGCTCCCAGCTGTTTTTATTGGCGATAAGGTAGGCGCTGTGGTTGAGTAGGACGTTTACCGGTACCAGACCGCAGGCAAGCGCTTCCTGCTCATTGGGGTATGAGACCAGTGCCAGGGTAGCGCTTTCCGGAGGATAGGCCTCGGCAGCCCCCCACAGGGGAAACACGCTGAAACGCCGCAGCCGCAGTTGCAGGGCAAGATACTCGGCCAGGTTGGGGTACTCGCTGGCGATACGGATTAGCTCTGTCTCTACCTGGAGTTCCTCAATGGTGGGTGCTGGCTGAGAGCGGCTGGCTGCGATACAGACGACACCTTCACCGTATCCCAGGTTTCTCAGCTTCACCAGGGCCGAACTTGAGAATTTGACAGAAAGCTCCTCAACCCAGTCCAGCCCGCAAATACCCAGGTCATAGTTGCCGACGGCTACCTGGACCGGAATATCCCGCTCGTTGAATACCTTGGCCTGGAGGTCTGGGAAGCGGCGGGACTCGAGCCGGTAATTACGCATGCTCTGGTTGTATCCCTCCAGACCCCAATCGGCAGCCCGCAGTAGGGCTGCGGTTGCTTCAAGGAGATATCCTTTGGGCAGGGCTATCTTAACTGTCACCATTTCCCCCCAGTAATGCCAGTACTTCCTTGGCGGTCCGTGCCTGAGACTCCTTTTTTGTGGCGGTGTCAGTGACAACGAACCGTGGCGCCTCATTCTTGACATCAAGTATCCACCGGATATCGGCGGGCGGTTGACTTCCCAAATTCATCTCAGCAGCATACCCGGCGTCACGGAGGTAGGTGGCAATACTGAAACCCTCCTTCACCGTTTCTAGCGTACTGTCTCCGACTCTGATAAGGATTCTTTCCGGGAGCTGTCCGTCAATGACTTCCGGCTTTATCAGTCCTATCAGTGGGTCGAGGTAGAGGGCAAAACCGGATGCCGGGACTTCCCGGCCTCCCATCAATGGAATCAGGGCGTCGTAGCGACCACCTCCGGCCACCCTTTCTTTGCCGGCAAAGAGCTGGAAGATTACGCCGGTGTAGTATTCAAAGCCTCTCCCCGAAGCAATATCAATCTGGTAGCTGTAGCCTAGGGCTTCCATGAGGTCGACAATGTCGATGAAATTGTCTAGTGCAGGCTCGAATTCGGGCAGGTCCCGACGGAATAATGCTTTCAGGTTTCGGAGGAAACCAGCGGACTGTCCTTTGGGGTCGAGCAGGGGTGCCAGGGTTTCTCCAAGCTCCGGTGTCTTTGCTTTCAGCTTGGTGAATACGGCTTCATCTCCATCAAGAATCTGGTCGAATACGCTGGCCTGTTCCTGTGGGGTTAGCCCGAACTCAGCCAATAGAGCTCTTATCAGACCGGCGTGAGACAGCTGTAGCTCCACCTTCTTAAGGCCTAGCTTTTTCAGGATGTCGAGGGCGAGAGTAATTAGTTCCACATCGGCCATAGTTGAGCCAGCTCCAATGAGCTCGGCCCCGCACTGCCACCTCTCCCTGGTCTCCTTACCGGTCTCCTCAAAGATGAAGATATTGGTTACATAGAAGAGTTTGGTCAGCCCTCCGTTCTGTACGGTATCGATATAAGACCTGGCCACCGGAATGGTAGCATCCGGCCTGAGTACCACCCTCTCCCCACTCCAACCGTCCCAGTCGAGGAAGGAATACACCTTGCCCAGGGTACCAGGTGTCAGTGTCCCGGTGGAGGTGAACAGGTGCAGGTACTCAAGGGTGGGCGTCCTGATTTCCCGGTAGCCTCCCTTGAGGCAGCAGTCGCTGAAGACCCCCTCGATTAGACGGAACTTGGTCATCTCATCAGGTGAAAGGTCCCTGGTTCCCTTGCATCTCTCGACTCGCATGTCGTTTCCTTCGTGAACTGATTTTATGGTTAGTAGTCATTCAATTCTACACTACTTTAGCTCACCACTCAACGCCCCTTGTTGAAACGCTAGTACGGCCATGTTATCATCAGGGTAGGTATGGTAGGTTGGGGTGATGTTTAGGGCGATACGCATACTGTCTCTGCTGGGATTGCTCATCATGGCGTTCACGGCTCTGGGTGTCCGGGCGGCCTCGCCGACAATTGTCGTTATCACCATCGATGGGATTATTAATCCTGTCATGGCCGACTACGTGGCTCGTGGTATCGAAGAGGCGGAAGATATGAACGCCACTGCCTGCGTCATCCAGATGGATACGCCCGGCGGCCTCGATACCGCCATGCGGGACATTGTACAGTCAATTGTCGAAGCCCGGATTCCAGTGGTGGTCTATGTCTCGCCGGCCGGAGCGCGGGCAGCTTCAGCAGGAGTGTTCATCACGATGGCGGGTCATGTTGCTGCCATGTCACCCAATACCGCCATCGGTGCGGCCAGTCCGGTGTCAATCGGCCCTGAGGGTGAGGTCGAGATGTCGGAGACGATGCAGGAGAAGGTGCTCAACGATGCCGCTGCCTATATCAGGAGCATCGCCGAAGCCCATGGGCGTAATGTAGAATGGGCGGAGCTAGCTGTCAGGGAGGCTGTTTCAGCCACTGAGCGAGAGGCTCTTGAGCTTAACGTTGTCGACATCGTCTCGTCGGACCTCGATTCCCTCCTCTCTGAGCTTAACGGCTGGGAGGCTACCCTGCTTGGTGGAGCAGTAGTCACCCTGGAGACGCAAGATCCCGTTATCCAGTACATCGATATGAGCTGGATGGAGGAGTTTTTATTCGCTATTACCGACCCTAACATTGCTTATGTGCTACTGAGCTTGGCGACGCTCGGCCTGTTTGTTGAGATATCGAATCCCGGCCTCATTTTCCCCGGAGTAGCCGGTGGAATCTGTCTGATACTGGCATTCTACTCACTGGGTAATCTGCCGGTAAATATTGCCGGAATACTGCTGGTGGTTGTGGCGTTCGGACTGTTCATCGCCGAGGTGTTCACCGAGACTTTCGGCCTGTTAACTGCCGGAGGTATTATCTCGCTTGTGCTTGGCTCGCTGATTCTGTTCAAGGGTGGCCCTTTGTTTCAGGTCAATCCGTGGCTTGTTGGTACTATTGCTTTTGTTATTGCGGCAGCTTTTGTTTTCGTCCTCACCCGCGTGGTCGCTTCGCACCGACGCCAGCCGGCTACCGGCTGGGAAGAGCTGATTGGTAAGACCGCCGTGGTTAGGGCTGCCCTGGTACCGGAGGGCATGGTCCTGTATAAAGGGGAACGGTGGATGGCCGTGTCTGAGGAAGGTCGGATTGAACTTAATGAGAAGGTGGTCATCGACCGGGTCGATAGTCTGAAACTATATGTTCACAGGCAAAAAAAGGAGGCAGGTAATTGAGTCCGCTGGTGATTGTCGGTATAATCTCTCTTATCGTGCTGGTGTTGCTCAAAATATACTATATTCGGGATATTATTAGAACGTTTAGGACACTGTTCCGTCGGTCGGTTACCGGCAGCGAAGGCCTGGTCGGTAAGACCGCTGTCGTTAAAACAATACTCTCCCCTCGGGGTACGGTCTTTGTGGAAGGTGAGAACTGGACGGCTGTATCGGAGGAAGGCCGGGTCGAACCCGGGGAGGAGGTGGTCGTCACCAAGGTCGGTAATCTGGTATTATCAGTAGTCAAGAAATAATTAGGAGGTAATTTAATGGAAAGTTGGATTATATGGGCTATTATCGGTCTGGTCGTGCTGATTCTCATTCCGGCAACGGTCAAGATTCTGCCTGAGTATGAGCGAGGTGTTATTCTACGCTTGGGACGGTATTTAGGAACGAAGGGTCCCGGTTTCTTCTTAATCATTCCGTTCGTTGACAACATGCGTAAGGCCGACCTCCGTATCATCACGATGGACGTGCCGCCACAGGAGGTCATCACTAAGGATAACGTTACCGTCCGTGTCAACGCTGTCGTCTACTTCCGCGTGGTCCAGCCGGAGGACGCTATCCTTAAGGTGATGGACTATGTCCGGGCAACCTCCCAGATTGCGCAGACGACACTGAGGAATGTCCTCGGTCAGGCCGAGCTTGACGAGCTGCTGACACAGCGGGAGAAGCTTAACCAGAGTCTACAGCAGATAATCGACGAGCATACTGACCCTTGGGGCATCAAGGTCAGCGCAGTGGAGATTAAAGAGGTTGAGCTCGCTGAGCAGATGAAGCGGATGATGGCTGCTCAGGCTGAGGCGGAACGGGAACGCCGTGCCAAGATTATTCATGCCGACGGTGAGTTCCAGGCATCCGAACGTCTAGCCGATGCAGGTGCGATAATTGCCCGCGAACCGGTTACATTGCAGCTCCGCTATCTACAGACGCTCACCGAAATCGCTGTCGAAAAAAACAGCACCGTGATATTCCCGCTGCCGATGGACCTCATCAAGATGTTCATGGATAAGGTTGAGGGTAAAAAGTCAGACTAACGCGAACAAATACAGCTGGTACTAAACATGGAGTAGCCTGCTGGTCCAGCGGGCTACTCAACACTTCTCATTCGTTCAGGGTAACATCCCCGGCGATTACTCTGGTCAGGCTGCCGTCCTCAAGGCGTAGCCAGAGGCTGCCGTCCCGGTCCACTGATTCCGCAATTCCCGTAAACGTGGTCTCGCCGGCTGCCGATGTGGCCTGCACCTTCTTACCGAGCGTTATCAATCGTTTCCGCCATTGTTCGTATACAGTGTCTCCGGTCGACGACGCCAGGTAGTAAGATTCTATCTCTTTAAGAAGCTGACGGACTAGGCTGAGGCGTGATATCTTTTCTCCCAGTTCTTGGGAGAGGCTGGTGGCTGTTGAACGGATCTCCGGGAAATCGGATACGTTTAGATTGACGTTGATACCGATACCCATGATGGCGTAATTCACTCTGTCCGCCCGTACGTCACTCTCAATCAAAATCCCGCATACCTTTTTCCCGCCGACGAGGATATCATTAGGCCACTTTATTTCAGGCGTGAGGTTGGTGACGACCTCGATACAGCGTGACACTGCCAGAGAGGCAACCATTATGAGCGAGTGTAAGTATTCCTTGTGAGGGTAAAGTATCACCGACAGGGCAATATTACCCTGCGGTGTAAGCCAGACGCGTTGCAGTCGTCCCCGGGCAGCGGTTTGCTCACTGGCGATGACGACCGTCCCCTCCGGGGCTCCTACAAGAGCCTCCTTCCTGGCCACGTCCATTGTTGTTGTCAGGCTGGGAAAGTAGAGTGTCCTTTGCCCGACGAAGCGGGTCTCCAGGCCACTGGTAATGGGATCTACGGAAAGGTCGTTTTCTGTCATCAGATATTGATAATAGGCTGGCGTCGTTCTGGTGTCAAATAGTCACCTGTTATTTGACGGTCGGAGAACGGGGCTGCTAACATAGCTAAAACGTCTCATTTAATGATTAGAAGGGAGTAAAATAAATGGCGACCGTTAATTCCGTACTCGGACCGATTGATACGAAGGACCTGGGTTTTACCCTGATGCATGAGCATATCCTCGTTGGCTTTGCCGGAGTCTCTCAAGTCTATCCGGAACTGCTCGGCGACGACCCCTTGGGACGTGCTGTCAATAAGCTCAAGCAGGCCAAAGAGGGTGGGGTGGATACAATTGTTGACGCAACTACCACCGACCTCGGCCGTGACATAAACTTCATCGCCGAGGCCTCACGTATCAGCGGGGTCAACATCATCGCTGTTTCCGGCTGGTGGACGGATATACCGAGGTTCTTCCAGGGCTTTATGCCCGGGATGGGTGTCTCCGCCGAGCAATTGACTGACGTATTTGTCCGCGAGATAGAAGAGGGCATCTCCGGTACTGGTATCAAAGCCGGCATCCTCAAGGCGGCCAGCGACTATGGTGGTGTGACCCCACAGGCGGAGCCTATTTTACGGGCGGTGGGTCGTGCTCATCTCAAGACCGGCGTACCCATCATGCTGCACTCCTACTCACCCGGTCATGTAGGCTGGCAGCAGTTGGATATCCTAAGGCAGGAGGGCGTTAACCCAAAAAGAGTGAAGCTTGACCATTCCAATGATACGACTGATATCGAGTACCTTACCCAACTGATGGAACAGGGCTGCTACCTAGGGCTTGACCGCTATCCCGGCAGGGTTGTCAGCTCAAGAGCTCGTACCAACACTATGAAGGCGTTGATAGATGCCGGCTATGCCGACCGCCTCTGTCCCTCGCATGATAGCTCGGCTCTCCCCTTCCTCTCACCCGACTGGCGTAGGGCAGAGGAAGAGAGACGACAATACAACCCTCATGGTTTTCTTTACATAAAGAATACCGTCTTTGCCCAGCTCCGAGAGATGGGAGTTAGCGAAGAAGTAATCAGTGGTCTTTGTGTCAACGGCCCGAGTAACTTTTTCGAGGGTGTTTAGCAATGTCTGAAATCATGTTTGAGCCATGCCAAATTGGTGCACTGGAAATAAAGAACCGCTTCGTCAGGTCGGCGACCTGGGACGCTACCGCCGATGAGTCCGGGGCGGTTACTGATACATCGGTAGCCTTTTACAAAAAGTTAGGGGAGGGAGGTATCGGTATTGTTGTTAGTGGCCATGCTTTCGTTTCGTCTCTAGGGCAGGCTACCCCGAGACAGTACGGTGTCCACAACGACGATATGATTCCGGGTTTGCGTCGACTGGCACAGGCAGTCCATGAGGGTGGTGGAAAAATCGCTTTACAGATTGCTCATGCCGGTATAAATTCCGGTCACCTGATGAGTAGAGGTATCACACTCCCTGCAGTATCGAGCATACCAGAGATGAAACGACTACATCAGGAGATGACCGACGAAGAGATTGAAGGTATCATCGACAACTTCGCAGCGGCAGCCGTGCGCGGTAGAGAGGCTGGCTTCGACGCCATCCAGCTGCACGGCGCTCACGGTTACCTGATGAGCCAGGTTATTTCACCTCTCTACAACCATCGTACTGATCGCTGGGGTGGTAGCGTCGAGAACCGGAGGAGGTTCCTTCTGGAAATCGTCCGCCGGGTACGGCAGGCCATCGGGCCTGATTTCCCTTTCTTTATTAAGTATGGCGTTATGGATGACCAGAAAGGTGGGCTTACTCTGGATGATGGTATTGAGACGGCACGACAGATGGTGGCTGCTGGCATTGATGCTATCGAGGTCAGTGGTGGTGTCGGTCAGGGAGTATATCGTACCGGAGAGAACGAGCCGATAAGGACGCCTTTCCGGGAGAGGGCAGCTGCGGTGAAGCGTGCTGTTGACGTACCCGTGATTCTGGTGGCCGGGATTCGCAATCTGGAAACGGCACAGGATATCGTTACAAGCGGTGATGCTGACATGGTATCGATGTGTCGCCCCTTTATCCGTGAACCTCATCTGATTGCCCGATGGCAGAGAGGAGAAACCGATCCAGCAGCGTGCATTACCTGCAATAAATGCATGGCTATCGTCCAAAGGGTAGAACCGCTGGAATGCGGTGAGGATCACCGACTGCGTGAGGAAGCAATCACTGGTTAGTACTTTAGAGTGACTTATACGGACTACTCCTCATCGGTCCACTCAATAATTCTGCTCGACCAGATGTCCGTGATGGCTGCTTCGAGCACTTCCCGACGTGGACGGCGTATATTCAACAACGGTGGTAAGGTGCGATCCTCGAACTGGTTCAGGAAAGAGCACTGCTTTTTAAGGGCTTGAATAGTTGTTCGGGCACCGCCGTATACTAGGTAGCTCAGGTCTGGAGCATGGGGTTCCAGCTGTTGTCTGATGTGCCAACAGACGCGTTCTAGGAAAACGTGAGCTTGATTCTCACGGTGTCGCTCGAAGCGCCTCTGAGATGAACCGCCTTTACGGTGCCGGCCGTGAACAAGACCGGTCCCGGTCTTGCTGGCGACTAATTGCTCACCCCGGCAGACACCGATGGCAAAAGTACCGAGACGTACCAGAATCAGGACAACGGTACAGGTGCTCTTTAGCGTGGAACGTAGTGGCTCGATATCGATAACCGGGGAGATGAATTGCTCCATCGGGGGAAAGGGAGGTTGAATTAACAGCCTCCGGGATGGCCCCCAGAAAACAACTGCTCCAGTTGCGGAAGAAGTAGTATGCGCGAACAGTTCTGCGGGGATGTTCTGCATGGGAATCGCGCTTACGACCAGTTCTCTAATATCTGGTCCTGCAAGTCCCGACGGCAAATAGATAGAGACGGTCTGACTGCCAACCGCTTCCAGTTCGTTGAGCAGGTTTAGTGTCTTTAGTCTGCTGAGCCGATATTGTCGTGAGGTTAGCATATTCTTTGAGAGGATTCCTTATTACCACAGTACATTGAGCTATAGTTGAGCGATAGTGACGCCATTGCCACCCTCGCCCCTCCCACCGGGGCGGAAGGACTTCACCAGGGGGTGATGCGGTAACAGTTCCCTGACAATATTGCGCAGGACGCCAGTGCCACTACCGTGAACAATCCGTACCTCGTATAGACCGGCCAGAGAGGCGTTATCAAGGTAGCTGTTCAGTAGCCACTCCACCTCTTCGGCCCGCTTCCCCCGCAGGTGGAGCTCCATGGGGACAGTACGTGACTTCTCGGTGATTATCGTCGGTACCGACCGCTCTCTGTCTTTGCCAGTAGGGACTTTTACTTGTGCCACCCCGTCTATTTTGAGTTTTATCCTGGTCGAGCCTGCCTGGACCTCAATCTGCCGAGTTTTGGCTGACACCGAGAGTACAGTTGCCGGTATATTAGCTTCTTTCAGCCATACGGTATCGCCCGGGGAAATCGGGGTAGTTGATTCTTCCTCTACCCCCTCGGATACCTTCGGCTGCCAGTTTTCACTTTTGAGTTGCCTTCGTATGGCAGCCAACGTGCGCCTGCCCTGCTCAAGGGTCTCCTTGGTTCTGTCTTTACGTAGCTGTGATGCCGCCTGACGGATTTCCCGTTGTAGCTCGGCAGCCTCTCGGACAACCTGGTCGCGTGCTTCCTGAATCACTTTGTGTTCCTGGGCTTGTAGCCGTCGAAGTTGGCTCTCCAGTTCGGTACTTTTCTGCTCTGCCCCATACATTTCCATTTCGAGGTTGTGGTGGAGGCTCTCAGCCTGCTCCTTTTCCCTCATCAGGTCGGCCAGCAGGGCCTCAAGCTCTTCGGTGCCCTGGGAGAGCATCGCTCTGGCATCTTCGATGATGTCCGGGGAAAGTCCGAGGCGCGCGGCCGTTTCCAGTGCGTTGCTACCGCCGGGGATACCCACTGTAAGGTGATAGGTCGGTTCCAGGGTAACAGGGTCGAAATCAAGAGAGGCATTTTGCAGCCCCGGCGTGGCGTGGGCGAATATCTTGAGGTCGCTATAGTGTGTTGTCGCTACCGCCATCGTCCCCTTTACCTTGAAGTGGCGTAGAATCGCCTGAGCCAGAGCAGAACCCTGGGCGGGGTCGGTGCTTGTGCCCAACTCGTCAAGGAGCACCAGACTACGGTCGGTAGCTCTATCGACAATGTGGATGATGTTGCCTATGTGCCAGCTAAAGGTGGATAGCGTCTGCTCGATACTTTGCTCATCACCGATGTCAACGAATACGCCGTCAAATACCGGTAGGCAGCTCTTCTCGGAGGCGGGAATAGGTAGGCCAGCCTGTGTCATCAGGCTGAGCAACCCGATAGTTTTCAGGGCGACTGTCTTGCCGCCCGTATTAGGCCCGGTGATAACCAGGCTAGTGAAGTCAGGCCCTATCTCCACAGAAAGCGGTACCGCCTTATCGCCCAGTAGGGGATGTCTCGCTTCAACCAGCCTCAATACTGTATCCTTATCACCCTGCGGTCTAACATTCCCGTCGAAGGTGACAGGCGTGGCTTCAATGGCCTTCGCCTGGCGGGCGTACCTTGCCTTGGCCAGTACCAGGTCAATCTCGGCACTCAGGGCGATGTTGCTACAGACTTCTTCTTCGTGAGTTCCCACCTTAACACTGAGGTCCTGGAGAATCCTCTCTATCTCCCGTTGCTCTTCCACAACCAGCTCTCGAAGCTTATTGCCTGTCTCGGTAGTTGTCCACGGCTCGATGAAGACAGTAGCGCCGGTATTGGAGACATCGTGCACGATACCCCTGATTTCCTTTCGGGACTCCACCCTTATCGGGATAACGTATCTCCCTTCACGTTCAGTAATAATGGGCTCTTGGATGATTCTTTGACCCCGGGCTGACTTTATGATGGCTTCCAAATGCTTAAGCAACTGCTGACGCGTTGTCCTGAGCTGCTTTCTGATTGTAGCCAGCTGGGGTGAAGCGGAATCAAGCAGTTCCCCATCCTGCGTCAGGCACCTAGCAATGTCGTTTTCCAGCTGACGTAGTGGAGTGATACCCTGGGCTATCTCCCAGATTAGCGGGAATTCAGCAGACATCCGACTCAGTCTACTGTGGAGGTTTCGGGCAGAGGCCATAGTCCGCCCTATACTGACCAGAACCATTGGCTCAAAGACCCGTCCGCGGGCGGCCATCCTGACTTCCTCTCGTGAATCGATGACCTCTCCGACAAAAAAGTCACCCTCCTGTGAAAGCAGCTCCCGTGCCTCCGCTGACTGCCTCGAAAGTCGGGAAATCCACTTGTAATCGGTCGAGCAGGTCAGGTTCAGGGCTAATTGCTGGCTCGCCGGAAAGGAAGCAAATCCGGCGATAATTTCCTTAATCCGGTGGAACTCCAGCATTTCCAGGCTTTTATTGTCCAAGTTGCTATCCTCAGTGTAGTCGGTGGGTATATTGTACCACGTTAACCGGGTGCCTGACTTAATACTGAGTAAAAAAGAGTTGTGAAATTGTTTGGTAAGAGCGAGCGGTGTATACTGCCAGCGTAATTGACTGCCTCAGTCACGACAGGCTATAATGCAAACGTATATTTCGTGGGCCGTTAGCTCAGTTGGTAGAGCACCTGACTTTTAATCAGGGTGTCGCAGGTTCGAGACCTGCACGGCCTACTTGAAAACCGCATATCGAGGCTAAAATGGCTGGAATCGGCCCCAAAACGGGGCCGATTTTTTATTGGCCAAAGGGGAGAATGTCAACCCGACAATAAAAAAGTATGTCACCCTGATTATTAATAAAGGAGACACAAAAAATGGAAACCAGCGAACTCGAACTAAAGAACCTAATCCAAAGGTACCGTCTGTCATGTCGGATCGAGGCTAAAAGTCCCCGTACCATAGAATGGTACACCTCTTTCCTCGAGAGATTCTACAGGTTTCTTGAGCAGAATGGATTACCGACATACATTGACAAACTGAGCAACACCAGTATTCGGCAGTTTGTACTCTACCTCCAGCAGGAAGCGAGGACGCCTCACACCAATATGTCACTCTCTGACGCAACCGTGCAAGGTTATGTCCGAACCCTTAAGGCCTTCTTTGCCTGGGTGGTCAGGGAAGGATATATAGCGGATAGTCCAATGGCGACCATTCGCATTCCTAAGGTTACGATCAAGGTCAAGAATACCTTTTCTGCAGCACAGGTGGAGTCGCTTTTACAGACCTGCAGGCTATCAGGTGATTCCGGTCAGCGGAATTTGGCAATCATGCTACTGATGCTGGATACCGGTATAAG
>CP070842.1:57378-77801 GCA_020342155.1 Dehalococcoidales bacterium | reverse complement strand
TGATAAAAGGCTCTATATCCACGTCGAGCCAGTTATTAGCTTCGGAGCCGGAGGCAAAGTGCACCCTTGGTTCACTTCCATCAAGGACAAGGCAGTTGTCCTCATCACGGGCTCCCAGCTTCACTACCTTCGGTGTCGTTGATACGGCATCTGATATGATTTTTTCAGGTATCTTGAGTAGCCAGGCATTAGCGTCTTCCTGACTGTAGGGCTCGACCTCCGCACCGCTATCACCAAAGACCTGGGCAGCATCTTTATTGAAACAGATAATGCCCGGATCAAGCAGGATACTAAGTGAAGCCCGATGTATCTTCTCTATCTGCTCTTTATTCAGTCGCTGATATGGCTCTACAAGCACTCCGTTTCTTGACATAGTATCTCTCCTAAGCTATCAGAGTGCCGTTTCGGTAGGCTCTGATGTACCGCCGGCATTGTGGGTCCTTTTCGACGAGAATGTCGGCGGCTTTAATGAGGCTCATTGTTCTGGCGTCAAGCGGGTCGAGTATAGCGGCATCCAGCCCTGCATAGGCTGCCATTAACAGGAAAGCCCGGTTTATTAGCTTTCTATTAGGTAAACCATAGGAGATATTGCTCAGGCCCATCACTGTTTTTGCTTTTGGATACTGCGACTTAATCCGCTCAAGGGTCTTCAGTGTTGTCAATCCCTGCGCTGAATCTATACTTACGGGTAGTACCAGCGGGTCAAAATAGACCTGCTCTTCATTGACACCGAACCGTGCCAGGTGTGTCATTATTACTTCGCAGGCGGCCAGTCTTTCTTCGGCGGTACGGGGTATTCCTTCGGCACTCATCGCCAGTGCTACCAGCCGTACCTGACGCTCGCTTGCGAAGCGGCCTATTGCCTCCAGTTTCTCTGGCTCGGCATTGACTGAGTTTATTATTAATTCATCCCTGCCATACTTACGCATGCCCGCTTCTATGACATCAGGGATATCACTATCAATTGCCAGCGGCTTATCAGTGGCTGCTTGGACAGCTTCTATCGCCCACTCCATGTCCGCCATCTGTTCCTGCTTACTCTGTTTCCCCGTGCCAACATTTACGTCAATGAAATCGGCACCGACGTTAGCCTGGGCTTTAGCCAGTTTTGTCATAAACTGTTCGTCTCTTCTGACGATAGCCTCAGCAACCGAGCTATTGGAAGCATTAATTCTCTCTCCGATTACCAGCATGTATTCAGTCCACTATACCTTTTATTTCCGTGAGTATCTGTCGTCTGACTGTCTCAGGGAGACGGTGGTTGCTATCAGCTATTAGCTCCCGTGCGATTTCTCCCGCCTTCTGCCAGGTAACCTTACTTCCCTTCCTTTCCCAGTCTGCCCGGCTGTCTCTATCACTCAGAGTAGGCAGGTAGTGCTCAGTACGCATAAAGCGCCTGGTGTGCTTGGCGGTGGTAAAATTGCCCCCCGGCCCGACCTGCTTTATAAGGTCGAATGCCAAGGTCTCATCATCCACTCTGATGCCTTCGACCGCTCTCATCACCATTCCCAGTATCTCATTGTCAATAACGAGCTTCTCATAGCATACCGTCATAGCGAACTCCATGAGCCCGGCTGCATCATGGATGAAATTGGAGCCTGCCAGTGCACAGAGCAGACCGGTCAGGGCTGATTCATAACCGCTCTGGGAATCCAGTACCTTGGAGTCCGTCATACCGCCAGTGGCATAGAAGGGAAGCTTGTAGAATTGCGCCATCTGGGCACCAGCGGCATTAATCAGGCCCATCTCAATTGAACCAGCCAGATAGCCTAGGTTGGTCAAATCCGTGCTGGTAGCCACAGAACCAAAGATAACCGGTGTTCCCGGATTTACTATCTGGGTGAGCATAACACCCATCAGTGAGTCTACTGTCTGTATTACCAGGTTCCCAGCCAGTGTGACCGGTGAAGTAGCCCCGCATAAAGGCTCGGCAGGACACACTAACGGGATGCCGCTCTCGGCAATAACAACCACCAGATCACCATAGTGAGCATCCAACTTCATAGGACTCATGCTACAGGCTATCATAGAGATAATTGGGCGTTCGCGGAGAGCTTCAGCGGATCCAGCCACTATCTCGGCCATGCGTACTACCTGTTTCACTCCCTCAGCCGTGTAGACACCACCCATAATGTGCTTGGTGCTGTTGTCCAGCCCGGCAAAGAAGCGGTTTACGTCCACCTGCTCCACAGGTAGTTCATTGGGATAGGTGGCTAACATAAACAGATGGATATTGTCTAGTTGGTCAACCAGTTTGGCAATCCGCCTCAGGTCTTCCAGGGTGGCGAGACGTTTTTGATTGGTATCTGGTTCGTAGATATTGAGGGCTGTGCCACCAGTACCAGCATATACGCGGCTCCCTCCAAGAAGAATGTCATGCTTGTCTTCCTGCCCACAAAGCCTGACTTCGGAGGGAGCCGTATTTATCAGTTCTATTGTTTTTTCACGTGGCAGACGTACTAGCCGCCTTTCCCTGTTCACTTGGGCTCCAGCTTTGTGGAAAAGCCCCAACGCTGTTTCCGAGTTGACCTCGAAGCCCACTTCCTCGATCAACCGCATAGCAGTTTCATGAACTTTTTCTACTGACTCTTCGGAAAGCGGCTTGTATCTACCTCCAATAACACCTTTGCGACTAGGTTTCATTAATATCTATCTCCTGCCGGGGCAATCATGCTGTTGGCAGGATACACATGGATTGTAGTTCTCTATTTCGCTTTTGCAGGTTCCAATGCCAATGATGCCTGATATTGATTTACGAGGTAACATCAGGTTCTTGTCGGTCAATTGAATACTGATGTTACTGCCATTCATAGCACGAAACAGCGTCTGCTGTTGATCCACCTCCCAATCACAATAACCCGGGCTATAGCGCCGACTGATATGGAATCCTTGAGTACTAACTCTATCTTTAACTATATCCTGCACATGATCGGCAACCTGCTCAACAGCATTCGAGCCAATAGCATCCAGCACCCTGGCCTGTACGATGAGCCCATTTTCGGCAAGTTGAGCAACGGTTTCCTCAAGATAACCATCTATTGTCAAGGCAAACACGGCCACTTTTTCGCACATTTTTAGTAGTTCAGATATTACCTGGCTTTGGAAGACGAACCCGCCTTCGATAAATACGCTTGAGTTAACAACGAAGTCAATATCTTTAATGACATATGAAAATGCGGGATTAACTAGTTGATTTACGTTTTCTGCATAATCGCGCGCAAGCGCCGTCACGCGAGTTGGTGGTCTGCGATTAGCATCGTAACCAACGTCACGTAAGACCTTTTTCTCATCTATATTAATCAGAATCTGCTCGCCTATAGTCGTCATACTTAATTCCCCTCTACGACAAACTTATTTTCCGCAGCTTAATGGCACGAACTTCCCCCCTGTGCCTGCTTAGACATGCTACCAATCATGGGGAACTGGCTATCGTTCGCAACATCCACACCGATATACTTGGAGAGGTCAACGGAGTGCAAGCATTAGAAGTTAATACGGGTATACAGGGAATTAATTCCTGGAGCGGATGCTTGCGAACTAGCTCCGGTAGTTACGAGTAAACATATTCACTCGAATAGGAGCTTGCGGATAAAGGACATTGTGTGTGAGAAGTACTCCCCCCCATTGGTAATTCTATTCGTCATGGCTAAGCCTCCTCCTAGAATTACTGTTAGCAGGTTACCATGCTTAGCCCCTTTTGTCCAATGCCGAACCATATACCAGGCCCTATTATGGGGTTGATGGTATTTATCGCTGAGCCCTTTTTGTCCCATATAATCCCTCCTCAACCAAGGAGAACGGGCTACTAAAATGGGGCTGTGCCTAGCTCCAGTGTAGTGATGAAAGAGGGGATTTACCTATATTTTCACAGTTTTATCGGGTAGATTAGAATGGGATTCGTCAATCATGGTGCCACTAAATATATGATTGAGGTGAATCACAGTGTACCTTCTGTCTGTCCCCGGTTCTTGCTGAGGATGTGCCAGTAGGCGCCCCTCGCACCATCCTCTATCATCTGGCAGAGCGCTTGGTCATCCGTGTAGTTGTAGCTCTCTTCTTCATCGGGAGATACAAGCAACAGGAACCGAGGGTCACCGTCTACAAGCTCATGAACTAGCTGGAAAGGGTCATCACCGAGACGAGGGGACAGGTAAAATGCCGGTTCGTGGAATTCATGAATCCCTTTCGGGTGTAGTCCTTCTCTAATAGTGCCATTAGCTATATCACGACTGAGTGGTGTTCCGGGGTATACCCGCATACCGGTGGCTATTCCAACCAGGGGGACGTTTTGCTTTTTCACAACCTCAACGGTTGTCGCGATGGTTGCTGGTGTCTCACTGGGGCCACCGACAATCAGGTCGAACATGTAGTCCAGCTCGGCCCGTTCCAGAATACGTGTTAGTCGCTGAATGTCATCCACTGAGTGGCTGCGTCCCAGCCTCAATAGCTGCTCATCACAAAGCGAATCAATGCCAAAGTTGATGCCGGTACAACCAGCCCGTTTCATCAGCATGGCTAGTTCGAGGTCGAATGGTACCGGCGAGCAGTAGCTGTACCAGTGCAGACTGTCTCCCAGGCCGGCTTCGATTATAGCACGGCATATCGCCTTGGCATGGGGCAGCGGCTGGTTGAATTCGCTGTCGCACAGGTGAAACCAGGATACCCTGCTGGTGAGCAGGTCTCGGAACTCCTGTACCACCGTGTTGGTAGGTCGCAGGCGTACGCTGGCCCCCTTCGCCACCGGATCGGCGCAGTAAATACATTGCTTGGGGCAGCCCCGTTTTGTCTCTATGCCTACTATCGCTCCCAGTTCCTCATATCTCCGGTTGTCAAAGAGATGGCGGCGTGGTAGCGGGAGGAGTTCCGGATTAACATTTGCCCTTCTGTTGCAGATGATATTTCCATTCTGCCGGTAAACGAGGTTGGGCAGGTGGCTGATATCCTTACCATCTATCAGGCATCTGGCCAGGGCCGGTACGACCTCTTCTCCATCACCAGCGATGCCGATATCTGCTCCCGTGAGCCTGAGGACGGCTTTAGGCATTACGGAGAAACCGACACCACCAAGAAGAATGGGCACGCTGGTGAGACGCTTTACTTCGGTAGTGACCTCAGTAATCCATGGTATGAAGGACTTCCTGGTGGCGAAGGAGCAATCGTCAGTATTTCGCACCGTTAGCCCCACTATCAGGGGCTCTTCTCGTGCCAGTTCTCTGGCCAGACCCGACTTCCAGTCGTTTTCTAGTGCTAAGTCCAGGACCCGGACCGGCAGATTAGCTTCGATAAGGGCCTCACCAACATATTCCAGACCTACCGGACTGACTGGCGGTTGTGTTACGTTGGTATTTATAAGCAGGACTGCCTGTGGCAACGCAGTATCACCCTCTATCAATATAGCTCAGGACGGGCGTATTTTACTACTGGAGAGGAGCACCTAGTCAGACTCGGCCTCGGTCTTTTCGAGAAAGCCGGTTACTCTTTCGATGTATACGGCAGGGTTGGTATGATAGGCCTGGGTATGGCTGGCGTTGGGTACTATCCACAGGTCATCAAAGGTATTGCCCGATGCCTTATACAAGCTGTAAGTGTCTGACACGGGAACCAGATCATCGTTATCTCCCTGAATGAATAATATGGGGCATGAAATATTGGTTACAC
Organism: Dehalococcoidales bacterium; assembly: GCA_020342155.1. GTDB lineage: Bacteria > Chloroflexota > Dehalococcoidia > Dehalococcoidales > Fen-1064 > W589. Next base: position 72,143 of record CP070842.1, on the reverse strand, counting down.
TGCTAACCGGGTCGATCTTCTTGTAGCCGTATAGCATCCTGGCTGTCAGGAATAGCCCGGGGGCAATAATTTTGACAATGATTCGGGGTATCCCCCAGTCTGCGGCGAGTTTGGTCGTCAGGCTGTCGGTGACGTTGGCAAAGCAATTATCCGATACCACTGCCGCGACTTTTTCCCGTCCGGTAAAAATAATGGCAGCAGCGGCGCCTGTCGAAAACCCCATGAGGCTGATATTCCTTGATGGGAACCTCTGCTTCAGGTAGTCAACTGCACCACCCAGATCTCTCTCGGAGTGGACCAGATGATACCCTTGACCCTCCGATTCTCCCCGTCCACGGAGGTCGAACAGCAGTAGGTTGTAGCCCTTCTCCACCAGGTCTCGACCTATCTCCAGTGTCCCAGTCTCGAGGTCGACACGGTTCTGCGCGCCACCATTAACAATAATTAGCGTGATGGCTCGTTTCCCGGGGAGGTACCAGCCTCTCAAAAGAGTGCCATCAATGCGGCTGGGAAAACAGACATTCTCATAGGCCAGTCCGACGGAATCAGGGGTCTGCCCCAGTGGAATTCTAGGTATCTTCAGCATTGCGTTCAGTAAGCTATAGGAAAGAGATGTCCTGGTATTACCTAGAGTATATAGCAGTCCTTGCGATAACACCAGGTGTTAGGGTGGTATAAAGGGTCGGTAGGCGGGAGTATTTTCGTCGTCTTTGACCGTGGTTACAGATAGTGGCAATCCTCTTCGTGGTCAGAATAAGAGCTCTGGTTATCAATGCACGTGCGTACATGGCAGGCAACGATGTGGTATTCGGGGTAGGGCGGTATGAACCGCTGGCAGACTAATGTCTTTCGGCAGATTACATTTCAGCAAACTGGGTAGCTCTTCGGAGGTGGGCTACTGTGGAAATGACTGTCTCGGCATCAATGTCGTCCCAGGGAAGGTGATTCGCTGGTTTTACCTTCAACCAGATACTGTTAAGTAAACTGTGGCCTAGACGCCTTTCACATTCCTTTTTAAACTCATACCACGTGGCGTACTCCATCGGCGTATTCCTTCCTGGTTATCTCGCTATAGTTGAAATGTACCATGCTAGTGTAAAGATAAGGATAAAGAACGTAAAGATTCTGTAAAGAAGGCATTAAATTTTCATAAAATCAATTCTGCGCTGTCTTGTGGAATGTAGTTCAAAGTCGTAAAAAACAATTGGATAGCGGCTGTAAAAGTGCTAGAATTAGATACGATGAAAGAGTCCGCTTTCTACATATGGTTGTCGCGGGCCTTTGGCAGTCCTCTGATATACATTGAGGTTCTGGCGGCTGCGATGATACCTATCGGCTGGATAGGTGCCAAATTCTTAGATTTGAGCGGCGCAGCTGAGGTATTGGCGTGGATGGTGCCTCTGACAGTTTTTGTCACGTCTCTTATTGTCGGCATCTGCTACGCGACTTACTCTTTGTTTACGAATGACGCAAGTAGACCTGCGGCAGCAGGAGTGGCTAATGGATTAACGACCGATACCCGACCTTGCATCCGCTTTTTGGGATGGGAGGCAACGGAGGCTCCGCCGATTTCACCTCAAGGTGGAGAGACGCAAATCAACGAGAGACCCTGGCTAACACGGGTGACCTTTACCAATGAGCCAGACCTGCCTGCTTCTGACCTGATAGCCCAAAAGGTGGCGGGCCATATCGAGTTTTATGATGCTTCTCGCGATAGCTTTCTTTTTGGGATGGTAGGTCAGTGGTCGAGTGATGCGGAAGGGGAAACTGAGACTGTGGCTCCGAGCCAGATTGATATGTTGTCCGATGCCACACCGTATTACCTGAATTTGGTACTGAAGTATGACGAAGACGAAGAGTGCTACGGCATTAACAACGATACTGCTGTTCGTGCCCCGGTTGACTGGAGGGACGAGAAAAGAAAGTTAGAACAGGGGCTATACACTGTTAAGGTAATGGTGCACGGGACAAATGTAGCGGAGACGTTCTGGTTTGGTCTCATCAATCGTGGCAGCGGTCGGAGGGTCAGGATACTTCAGATTAGTACCTGACCGCATGGCGGTTCGCTGAGTAGGCCGGAAACTGAGGTACTCTGCTCTGTATGGGATGGTAATGGTTGATTGGTAAGGTTGGTAGTAGTAAGAGGTATTGCAAACTGCCAACCGCTGGTTGCTTCTGGCTGTTGACTGTTGGGTCGGTACGGATGGACTGATACTGCCGAGAGAAAGATGAGAAGCATCTCTGCTCTAGTCGGGCTCTTCAGGATTCGTTTCCGGATACACTACACCTGGCTCTTTGTCATTATCCTGATACCCATTGCCGTGATAACTCAGTTTTCTGCAACCTACCCACTGTGGCAGAGGGCAATTCTTGGAGTGTTTGCCAGCTTTCTATTCTTAGCGACGATTACCCTCCGTGAGCTTGTCATCAACTTCATCGCGGTCAGGAGAGGTGTCAAAGTAGAAAGTGTTACCCTATTTGTCTTTGGAGGGTTGTCTCAGGCTGACAAGGAAACAACTTCCCCCACTATCGAACTGTTGCTGGCTACCTGCGGACAGTTGTTCAACGTAATAGTTGCTGGAATCTTTTCTGTCATCTTCTTTGTCTTGGAAGACACCGAGCATGTTATGGTTCAGGTGCTCATGCAGTGGCTGGCATACATCTTATTCATGCTGGCGATATTTCACTTTGTCCCCGGTCTACCCCTGGATGGGGGGAGGGTGTTACGGGCGGTGCTGTGGAGATTACACGTCGGCTATGAAAAGGCGACGCGTATTGCCGGTTGGACTGGTTGTGTTATTGGTCTGGCCACCACGGTTGGTGCTATCGTGCTACTGGTCATGACGCGAGAGTTATTTGCCGGGATATTGCTTGTAGTTACCGGAATCCTCTTACAGAACGCAGCCACCTATAGCCGCCGCCGAGTCCAGCAGAGTCCCGCCTTGGATGTACAGCTGCCGGGTAGCTAGTTGCTCGGCATACCGCCTGTTATCTCCTTAGTTGGAATCTTATCAATGACCTGCCTCTGGCGGCTTTCTTTGTGATAGGTCCTCCATACTGCCTCGAACCAGCGGAAGGGACTTTGTGCTTCCGACCATATTCGTAACCTGATATCACGAGGGTCGGTGGTCACCCATGAGACCTGCCGGATAGCAGCTAGAGGTGTGCCATCTGTTATCTCGACCTCATAATGGGAGCGTGTTGTTCCTTCGGGTAGCAGGTCTCGCTGGTAGATGGCCCAGTCCAGTCGGACCGTCATTCTCGGCGCGGCCCCGGTCCTTATATAAATTCGACAATCTTCGGGGTCGTCAGGATTGAACCAGCGTACTTCCTTGACGCTTGTCAAAATGGGGAGGGACAACTGCGTGATTAGTATGTTGCTCCGTTGACCCTGAGTAGGACATTCGCCCAGCACGTCTTCCCACTGTAACCACCTGGTCCAATACTTGTTGCGATGCTCAAGTCGGCCACTGCTGATGAGAACTGCACTGACGACATCAATCCAGTGGTCGGTGCCCAGTAGCCAATCGGCTTTGTGCTCGAGAGTACCTTCTCTGGAGAGAACGGAGCATTCGATGGGCATCCCGAAGATATAGCGGAGGGTACGGTCGGCAATGACTTCAGCCACTCCGTCGATGTTACCGAAGTCACTGTGGCCATGCTGGCCGTAGTAGAAGACATCGGCCGCGTCAGAATACTGTGCGGAGAGTGGTATCGCGCCATCATCCATGTCTCTCGGCCACACGTCGACCCCGGCGCGGTCAAATTGCTCGCTAAGCGGAGCCCCTTCCGCTGCAATAAAGGCCAGCCAGTGCTTATTCTGGCTTACCCACTCTCCATCTTGAGAGCTGTCCCGTAAGGCTACAGATTCACAGATTCCTTCGTCAGTGCCCAGCATCGCGGTTCGACAGTAATCCACCACCTCTCCACCGCCTGGAATGTAATACTCGTTCAGGCTCTTGATAGGACTGTTGATAGTGACGACCATCGCTGTCTTGTCGGCGAGATTGTTGATATTCTGGGCTACCGCATAGAGCGCTGTTTTGCCTCCCATGCTGTGTCCGACAATGATGAGGTCTTGCTTGTCACCGAAATGCTCGTCGATGCTGCTAGTGATGTTCTGGGCCCATGTCTCTATGTCGTCATAACCCGGGTAGCATCGTATTAGCTTATTTATCCTGATTTCAGTATCAGGGTTGTCTCGTTCATAGTAAGAGGCGAAGGCTGGTAGCTGTTCAGTAACGAAGTCGGCCAGGAGTTGCATGGAGCAGCTATTACCGCCCATGCCGTGGAGGAAAACGAAGTTCAGTTCCTTTACCTGGGTGGGAACTTCTGGTGCGGACTGTGCTGATATGGGTAGTGTATTCTGAAGGCATAGCCCAATAGCCACTGTCAGTAAAAGCCGCCCCACAATGCCTGCGAACATCTTGCCACCTGAAACGAATAGCTTTAGTACAGGTATCGGTATAACGATACTCTAGGAGGCTGAGTGGGTTTTGTCAAGGTCGGGTTATTGCGGATAGTTCTAACCGTCATCTGTGCAATTTAAGGGGGTTATTGACATTATCTTTAGGGAGCAACTATATTAGCAGGAAAAAGGAGATGTGATGAAAGCTGCAGTTTGTTATGAATTCGGTCAACCCTTGGTGGTGGAAGAGGTAGACCTGGACTCGCCCAAGGAAGGCGAAGTGAAGGTCCGCATGGGCGCGACAGCAATCTGCCACAGTGACATTCATCTCATCAGGGGGGAGTTTGGGGCAAGGTTGCCCGTTCTGGCTGGTCATGAGTCCGCCGGTTATGTTGAAGAAGTGGGCGAAAATGTAACCCTGGTAAAGTCGGGCGACACTGTTGTAGTATCACTGCTAACATCCTGCGGACGCTGCCCGCAGTGTGTTTCCGGTCGTCCTTACATGTGCCAGTTTCGGTGGCCGTTAAACAGAGAGAGCCGTATTCATAATAGGCAGGGACAAGATATCAGCCATATGACCAGAACAGCCACCTTCGCTGAGTATGCCATTGTCCATGAATCTCAAGCAGTTCCGATTCCTGAGGACATGCCCATAGACCGAGCGGCACTTCTTGCTTGTGGCGTGATAACAGGATTCGGGGCGGCGGTTCACACGGCACAGGTCAAAGCCCTGAGCAGTACCGTTGTAATTGGTTGTGGGGGTGTCGGGCTCAATGCAGTGCAAGGAGCGGCCATGTCGGGGGCATATCCACTTATCGCAGTAGACATGCTGGATAACAAGTTGGAAGCGGCACGGACCTTTGGCGCGACACATACGGTCAAGGCTAGTGATGAGGACGCCGTTCAGACGGTACGGCAACTGACCGGGAGAGGGGCTGATTACGTACTTGTGACAGTTGGCAATACAGCAGCCATACAGCAAGGTTTTGATATGTCAGGTCCGCACAGTATGATAGTCGTCGCCGGGTTACCACCAGTGATGGAGTCAATAACTCTACCGTCAGTTTTAAGGTGGCAGGAGAGAATGGTTACCACCAGTACTATGGGGTCAACGCTGCTGAGCGTGGAAATTCCCAAGTTGGTAGCTCTTTATCAGGCCGGACGCCTTAAGCTGGATGAACTCATTACCAGTCGCTATTCCCTGGACCAGATTAACGAGGCGATAGAGGTTGTGGAAAAGGGGGAGGCGCTACGCAACGTGATTGTGTTCTGAGTTGTCCTCCCTGCGAATACCCTGTTACCTGACGGTAATAGCGGTAATAAAGGCGATGGTGTGAGGGTGCGTTATGAGGCTGAGTGTGTTTTGTCGAGGTGGGGAGAAGATTGCCGGTGAGATAGAATTCTACGCCGCGAAATACAGCAGCCCTGGCACCTCTGTGTGTGCGGAAGTACAATCGCAGTTACGTTCCTGAGGAGTAAGAGGAAGTATCTAGATATAGGAGGGTACGAAATGGCAGGTCCCTTGGAGGGTATCAGAATCTTGGATTTCACCTGGGCGCTAGCCGGGTCCTATGGAATCATGATATTGGGAGACCTGGGGGCGGATATCATCAAGATTGAGGCACCTTTTGGTGATGGGGCAAGAAGACAGGGACCGAGGGTTGATGGGATAAGCACCTACTTCTTCAGCATCAACAGGGGAAAGAAGAGTGTGGTTATTGACCTTCGTACTGATAGAGGCAGGAAGATTGCCCTGGAGTTGGTGAAACTGGTTGATGTCGTGGCTGAAAATTTTACTCCGGGGACGATGGAGAGGCTGGGTCTCGATTATCAGGTGCTCAGACAGCATAATCCTGGGGTGATTTATGCAGCCCTGTCCGGGTTTGGCCAGACCGGCCCCTACCACGAGAAACCAGCCCTGGATATAGTTGTGCAGGCTATGGGAGGCCTTATGAGCATAACCGGACCCGAGGATGGTGAGCCGGTAAGGGCAGGAGCGTCTATTGGGGACATTGGCGGTGGTCTTTTCCTTGCCATCGGGATACTGGCTGCTCTTGAAGAGCGAAGCCGGAGTGGGCAGGGGCAGATGCTGGACCTCTCGATGTTGGATTGCCAGGCGGCAATTCTGGAGAATGCCTTCGTACGATATTTCGCCACGGGAGAAGTGCCTCAGAGAAGAGGCTCTAAACACCCCGTTTCAGCAATTCATCAGGCTTTCCCCACAAAGGATGGATACATAGCCTTTAGCGTTGGCAGTCTAGAACAGTGGACTGCCTTCCTTGAGATTATTGACCGACTCGACCTTCTCTCTGAAGAGAGATACCACGACAGATACTCGCGGTCGCAGAATATTAAGGAGTTGGAGCCAATTATAATTGAGGCACTTAAGCATAAAACAACCACCGAATGGCTCGAAAAGTTTGAAGCTATCAGCATACCGTGTGGTCCAGTAAACACTATTGCCCAGGCGGCCGAGAATCCTCAGCTACTCCATCGAAACATGTTTATCGACTTACCCTGCCCGGGTACAAAACCAGGCAGCTTAAAAGTGTCCAATACACCAATCAGACTATCACGAACACCGCCAGAGATTGAGACAGGTGCCCCAGACCTTGGCCAGTATACTGAGGAGGTACTGTCATCGCTGCTTGGCATGAGTCAATCAGAGATTGCATCCCTGAAAAATGAAGGAGTGCTCTCGCCCAGAAGAAATTCACCCTGATACCTAAGGCTGGTTTATTAGTATGCTTTAAAGCTATTGGCTTCCCTTGCGGTCTAGAAAATCTCGGAAACTTTCCTCAGGCGGGGGTGGCTTTAAAGCTTCGGACACCATCTGGGCTTCATTAAGCAGCATCTTACGCCAGCTCATCCCGATATCTTTTATTAATATCTCCTTGATTCCTTGAACGCTCGCTGGATTGTTCGCAGCGATGGCCTGCCCCATATCGATTGCGGCTTTCATAAGCTCCGATGAAGATACCAGTTTGTTGAGCAGCCCGATTCGTAGGGCTTCCTCAGCCTCGACTACCCGTCCAGTGAAGAGGAGTTCCTTGGCTATCGGCCAGCCGACTATTAACGGAAGTGTCCAGGTGGAGTTTACCCGACCGTAGGCGACACCAAGGAAACGAAAACTGGTAAGCTCACAGCCAATGCGGATATCGAAAGTAGAGGACAGCAGGGCAGCACCACCATAAGCCAGACCGTTGATAGCGCCAATGGTGGGTTTTTGACACGTAGCTAGATGCCAGTTCTGATCGACTCTGCGAGAACCTCGTTGTTTGAGTCCAGCCTCAGACTGCCGGGTCATTTCGTGAATGTCTCCCCCGGCCGAGAATGCCTTATCACCAGCCCCGGTGATGATTATCGCCTTAACCTCGTCTTCGCCCTCGAAATAGCTGAGGGCTCTGTCCAACTCTGTGGTTAGGGTAACGTTAAGAGCATTGAGTTGTTCTGGACGGTTAAGCGTGATAATGCCGACGCCTTCTTGCTGTTCTAGAATCAGTGTTTCATATACCAAGTCTTACCTCCACTGCTACTGGATGTCAGCATTATATGGGAATTCGTCAGATCGGTGCAAACTGCCTGGCTTATCTGCAGAGTAGAGACAACTCTGACCAGCTTATCGTCTCGAGAGTAATGACCAAAGTGCTTCAGTGCTCTACGACAAAGAACAGCGATATGCCGAACAATATGGGCAACCTGCTCCGTAGTAATAATACTATTTGTTGGATTTATAAATATCCTCATTAAATACCAATATATGTATTGAGGTCGGGTATGGTTGGGTATTAGTGGTATACGTATTAGTATTGTAATGGGGAGTCGATTGTAGTCCTTTGGAAGGTTGTTGTCAATGGGCGACACCACCGCAAACGTGCGAAGTCAAAGGGGGGAGAAGGATTTTATAAAAGAGGAGCACCGCAACAACGGAAGAAGGCTAGCAGACCATTGAAGACCTGCTAGCCTTGTATTTAGAAGTTAGATGTTCGTTATCAGGGTGTGTATTTTGGTGGTGCTGAAGAAGTAGTTTTCCTTGAAAACCACCAAGACAATAGGAATAATACTCCTGCAATGAATGAAGGTAAACCAAAGAATAAGTCGGGCATATTTAGGTTAGTCTTCATAGCCACATAGATGACAACGAAAAGGGGGCTAATAAAAGAAAGAGTCAGCAATACACCAGCAAGCCATATTGTCAAAAACGAGATAGATAGCCCGACAAATGATATAACTAGAGCGATGGAAGAAGAAATCTGAGCAACGTTACTGGCCCAATGTTCGGTAAACATACTGCTAGCCAAGAGGAACATAAGATAGAACACTACTCCAACCAAACCAATGACTCGCGCTACCCATTTCAACCATGTGGCAAGGCGTTGGTTTTTAGTTGCTAATATTGCTTCCCCACGTAGTGATTGCCCACATATACCACAGAACTCGATACCTTCTGGATTCTTTGTTTCGCACTGCGGGCATATTACATTTCGTTCTATCTTGTATTACCTCCTTGTACATTGGGGAGTTGATTGTAATTCTTGGGGAGGTTGTTGTCAATACCTTATTAAGTATTAGTTGACATCACTTTAGTATAATACTAGGATGATACTCTCAGCAGAGTTTTTTTCTGCTTGGTGAGGTAAGGGGTCTGTTCAGGGGGATTGATTATGACGGCCACATCTATTGACGAACTCTGCATTAACACCATGCGTTTTCTGGCGGTAGACGCTGTTGAGAAGGCAAAATCAGGCCATCCGGGAACACCTCTGGGAGCGGCCCCGATGGCCTACGTGCTCTGGGACCGTTTTCTCAAGCACAACCCGGCTGATCCGAAGTGGGTAAACAGGGACAGGTTTGTCTTATCCTGCGGCCATGCCTCGGCGATGCTTTATGCCCTTCTCTACCTGACCGGCTATGACCTTTTGTTGGAGGAAATCAAGCAGTTCCGGCAATGGGGTAGCCGAACACCGGGGCATGTCGAGTACGGGACTACGCCGGGAGTGGAAACAACCACCGGACCGTTGGGACAGGGATTTGCCAATGGAGTCGGTATGGCCATTGCCGAGCGCTCACTGGCAGAACACTACAATCAGCCCGACCATGAAATTATTGACCATTATACCTATGCCATCGTCTCCGATGGAGACCTTCAGGAAGGAGTTGCCTCAGAGGCAGCTTCACTGGCCGGGACATTGCGACTCGGCAAGCTTATCTATTTATATGATGACAACGACGTATCCATTGAGGGCAGTACTAGCATAGCCTTCGCCGAGAATGTAGCCCAGCGCTTTCAGGCCTATGGCTGGCATGTCGTTGGCCCTATCGATGGGATGGACATACCCAGTGTAGAGTCTGCCATAAAGATGGCACAGGCGGCTGAGGGTCGGCCCAGCCTGATTATCTGCCATACCATTATCGGCTACGGCAGCCCGAACAAGGCGGGAACGTCCGCAGCCCATGGTGAGCCCCTCGGTGCTGAGGAGACACGTCTCACCAAGGAGAACCTGAGGTGGCCTTACCAGGAGCCTTTCACTGTACCGCCAGAGGTTCTTGCTCATTTCCGTCAGGCCAGGGAGCGGGGTAGCCGATGGCAGGAGGAGTGGCAGGTCAGAATGGAGACGTACCACATGGCCTATCCCGAAGAAGCCCGGCAGTTGGATGAGGAACTGCGGGGTGACTTGCTTCCTGATTGGGACCGTGAGTTGGCCGTTCTTTTCTCCGATAACGAGGGGCCAATCGCCACCCGTGAAACCTCAGGGCGAGTAATGAATGCCATTGCTAAGAGGATTCACTCTTTCACGGGCGGTTCTGCTGACCTGGCACCGTCAACCCGGACCTTGCTCAGGGAGTACGGGAGCTATGGTTTTGATGAGTACCGTGGCCATAACATGCACTTCGGTGTCAGGGAGCATGCTATGGGAGCAATCGCTAACGGCATGGCGCTTCATGGAGGCATTATCCCATATACCGGGACCTTTCTGATATTCTATGACTACATGCGGCCCCCGGTACGGCTGGCGGCATTGATGGGCATCCGCGTAGTATATATCTTCACCCATGACTCCATTGGCTTGGGGGAGGATGGGCCGACCCATCAGCCGGTTGAGCAACTGATTGGTCTGCGCTCGGTACCCGGGCTGGTAACAATTCGTCCTGCCGATGCTCATGAGACGGTTGAGGCGTGGAAGGTGGCTATAGAGCATCGCGATGGCCCGACAGCCCTGGTGCTCAGTCGACAGAAGCTGCCGGTACTGGACCAGACCGAACTGGCTCCTGCTGCAGGACTACGTCGAGGCGGTTACATTCTCTGGGAAGCAGCCCAACCGCCGGACGTGATTATAATCGGTACAGGTTCTGAAGTTCATATTGCCCTCGAATCAGGCAAAATACTCCAGGAAAAGGGTGTTTCAGCAAGGGTAGTCTCGTTACCCTCATGGGAGTTGTTTGATGCACAACCAGAGGAGTACCGGCACGAAGTACTGCCTCCGGATATAGGGGTGCGTGTTTCCATCGAGGCAGCTAGCCCACTGGGATGGGAACGGTACGTTGGTGTTGAGGGGATTGCCATCGGTCTATCCCGTTTCGGGGCTTCGGCGCCCGGTGAGGTTATCTATGAGAAGCTGGGTCTCGACGCCCATCATGTTGCTGCTGAAGCTGAGAAACTGTTGCGGAGGAAGATATGAGGCCTTCTGAGGGGAGTAAGCTGCGAGTTGTTTTTGGGGCTGACCACGGCGGTTTTTACCTGAAAAAGGAGATGACCGCCCGGCTGAAGGGTAACTATGAGATACTGGATATCGGGGCCGTTTCGTTTGAGCCGGATGATGACTACCCTGATTTCGTAGTACCGGTTGCCGAAACAGTTGTCTCTGGCAGGGCACAGCGTGGCATCATCATCTGTGGTAGTGGCGTTGGTGCCTGTATTGTTGCTAACAAGATACCAGGCATCCGTGCTGCTATCTGCCACGATATGTATTCGGCACATCAGGGCGTGGAGCATGATGATATGAATGTCCTCTGCCTGGGAGCACGCGTTATCGGTACCGAGCTGGCTACGGAGCTGGTGATTGCTTTTCTGGAAGCACGTTTCTCCGGTGAGGAACGCCATCGTCGCCGCTTCGAGAAAACACTGGCCATTGAGAAGCAGGCGCTTTCTGGAGGCGGAGGTAAAAAAGAAGGAGTATAGGCATGGAACTTGGAATGATTGGCCTTGGCCGTATGGGCAGCAACATGACGCTTCGTCTGCTGCGTGGCGGCCATAATGTTGTCGTTTATGATCCAATAGAAGAAGCAGTAAAGACTCTTACTAAGCAGGGCGCCACTGGTGCTGGTTCTGTGGCTGAACTGGTGGCTAAGTTGACGGCTCCTCGTGTCGTCTGGGTGATGGTGCCGGCTGGTGAAGCCACCGAGAGTGCTATCAACAATGTAGCGGCAGAATTGAGTGCGGGAGATGCGGTTATTGATGGCGGTAATGCCAACTATAAGGATAGCATGCGGCGAGCGGCTGCCCTGGCGGAGAAAAGGCTTCACTTTCTTGATGTCGGTACCAGCGGGGGTATCTGGGGTCTTGAGGGTGGTTACTGTCTGATGGTCGGTGGTGATTCTGATGTCTACCAGCGTCTGGAGCCTATATTTCAAACACTGGCGCCTTCACCACAGGATGGTTACGGCTACGTCGGGCCCAGCGGGGCGGGTCATTTCGTTAAGATGGTCCATAACGGTGTCGAATACGCGCTGATGCAGTCCTACGCTGAGGGTCTCGAACTGATGAAGGCAAAGCAGGACTTTCCACTTGACCTTGCTCAAATATCCCAGATATGGCGATACGGCAGCGTGGTGCGGTCTTGGCTGTTGGACTTGACGGCTGCTATATTGCAGGAAGACCCAGATTTACATAATATTCAGGCCTATGTGGAAGATACTGGCGAGGGGCGATGGACCGTCGAGGAGGCAATTAATCTGGGTGTACCAATACCGGCCATCATCGACTCGGTTCAGGTGCGCTTTCGCTCCCGTCAGGACAGTCCCTTCGGTAGTCGGTTGATGGCAGCAATGCGCAAGGAATTCGGTGGTCATGCCGTAAGGACAAAAGAAGGATAACATCCGTATATTGCGAGAGATGAGGGACGCACCGCCTTGACTGCAGTTCATTCCTGTCGGCTAAAAGACCAGATAGCCAGTGACAGGAGTATGATACCGAGGACTGCCATGACAAGAGCATCCTCGATTATGCCCATCGTATGGCCGAATACCGTGACGCCGAAAACGTAACCGCTATCGCCGGCAGCACTGGCTATGACCGACATATCACCGCTGAAGAAGACCTGCCGGATGGCATCCACTCCGTAGGTCAGAGGATTAAACTTGGACACAACCTCCAGCCATACCGGTACGTTGTTGACCGGGAAGAATACGCCGGACAGGAATATTAAGGGCATGATAATTATCTGCATCAGCACCTGAAATCCCTGCTGCGAGCGCATACGTGAGGCCATCAAGATACCCAGTCCGGAAAGAGAGACTGATACGACAAGGAGCAAAGGTATCAGCTTGAGCACCAGAATGAAGTCAATCTTAACCCCGATGATTGGTGCCAGTGCCAGCATGATAAGCCCTTGACCAATAGCTATCACGCCGTTGCCGGTTACCTTTCCCAGCACAATACCAGTCCTGCTTAACGGTGCTACCAGGACCTCTCTCAGGAAGCCGAATTCACGGTCCCAGACTATTGAAAGCCCCGACATCAGGGAGCTCATGAGTACTGTCATTGCGATAATACCGGGATACATGAATTGTATGAAGTCGACTCCCGGTGCCAGAGAGCCAATAATACGATTAAAACCAGCTCCAAAGATAATCAGGAATAGCAGTGGCATAGCGAACGAGCCAAATAGACGGGGGCGGTCCTGTATAAACCTAAGCAAGTCGCGGTAAGCGATAACCCATGTTGCTCTTAATACTGATTCCATAGCTACCTCAATGCGGCATCATTCTTCTGAATTGTGTCCAGGAGTCGGCTTCCTGGTCTCGAATGGCACGGCCGGTCAGTTTCAGGAAAACGTCGTCCAGAGTTGGTCGATGTACGTTGATAGAGATTAGCTTACTCTGAAAACTGCGCATAAACTCGGGTAGAAACGTCTCACCACGTGGGACACTGAAGGTAATCGTATTGTCCTGAAACTGGGGGGACAAATTGTATTTTTCTTCTAATTCCAGTATGGCCTTCTGTGAGTCTTCAGCTTCTAGTATCACGACATCGCCACCCAGGGAGTCTTTGAGGTTATCAGGGGTGTCCAGGGCTACTATCTTTCCTTGGTCAATAACGGCGATGCGGTCGCAGTTCTCCGCCTCGTCCATATAGTGAGTGGTCATGAAGATGGTCAGGTCTTCCTGCTTTCGCAAGGCATGAATATGTTCCCAGACATAGTATCGTGTTTGGGGGTCAAGGCCGAGGGTAGGCTCGTCCAGAAACAGGATCTGCGGGTGATGCAGAAGACCTCGTGCAATTTCCAGACGTCTTTTCATACCGCCAGAGTAGGTACTCACTTTACTTTTACGGCGGTCGGAAAGCTCTACGAGTTCCAGTAGCTGGTCCAGACGTTTCTCTCTTACGTTCTTGGGAACACCGTAAGCATAGGCATGGAAACGCAGGTTCTGCTCCGCTGTCAGATAATCATCGAGGGTAGGGTCTTGAAATACCAGGCCGATAATCTGTTGTACCTTCCTGGGCTGCTTTAGCGTGTCGTATCCATCAACAGTAGCTCGGCCGCCGGAGGGTGTCATCAACGTGCACAGCATGTTTATAGTGGTGGTCTTGCCGGCCCCGTTGGGACCGAGAAAACCGAATATCTCCCCTTTATATACATTAAAGGAAATGGAATCAACCGCCGTTATCTGCCCGAACTTTTTGGTCAGGTCCTGTATTTCGATGATATTATTTCCATTGTCCATATTGCCACACCTCTTATATATGCTGTGACCAAATTTTTACTGTAGCTTTGAGAGTATATCTCGCAGTTTTCTCAGCGAAGTCGATAGTTCTGCCAGCTCTTTGTCGGTCAGAGACGATAAGGTCTCTTTGATAGCGCTCTCAATCATCTTTTTGTGCTTTTTCAGAAGCGTCTTACTCTTACTGGTAAGGGCTATATTGATTATTCTCCTATCCCTGACATCCGCTTGCCTCTCCACCATATCCAGACTGACCAGTTTATCTATCAGGTGCGTCATCTGTGGTTTGGGTATCTGTAGCCTCTCCCCGATTTCGGTGACATGCAGTGTCCCCGCTTCCTCCAGTGTCCTCATAATCTCGAAGTGGGCTGGTGAAATATCCTCCCGGATGTGTGCCATTGCTGTCCTGAGCAGT
>CP070842.1:0-57278 GCA_020342155.1 Dehalococcoidales bacterium | reverse complement strand
ACAAATTCAATCTCCAGTCCCTCAGCCCGGGCGTTCTCTCTGGCCTGTTCCAGATACTTGCCTGTCCGGTCTACCCCGGTCACATGAAAGCCACGGCGGGCTAGCTCCAGTGAGTGCCTTCCCACGCCACAGCCGAGGTCAAGCACACGCATGCCTGGTCGGATATCCAATAAAGAGATGATGTCATCGACCTCAGCCGGTGTACCCTCCCAGCGCTGGCGGGAGAACATCACGGGCCCCCAGGTTTCCCAGAGGGTATCGTCCTCGTGCCAGGGGATTGTCTGTGGCATAATTCCACCTCAGTCAGGTGATTACTGTTGGGTATAACAGTGGACTTAGATTATGCCTTCTTCAGCCAGCCGGGTCAAGTCTTCGCGGCTGTACCCGAGCAGTCCACAGTAGATTTCCTCGTTGTGCTCCCCCACCGCCGGGAAGGAGCGCTGTATCTCGGTCGGAGTACCTGACATGCGAATGGGCAATCCGGTGACCAGCATCTTACTACTGCCATCAGGGTAAGGCACCTCGGTCAGCATCTCACGCGCCTTTACGTGGGGATGGCTAGCGACCTCGGTCTGCTCGTGGCAGATTCCAGCGGGGATGGGTACCTGCTCCGCAGCCGTCATGATTTCCTCGGCAGTCTTCGAGGCCACCCACTCCGCAACCACCGGGTCAACGATATCACGGTGCTCCCAGCGGGCCAGGTCGTCGTTGAGCCGGGGGTCTTCTGCCAGGTCATCACGGTCAATAAAGCGGCAGAATCGCCTCCAGATAGAGCTGGTGATGATGGCCAGCATTACCCACCGGCCGTCTTTAGTTTTATAAAGGTCACTCGGCCCAATCCACGGGCTGCGGTTACCGGTCTGCTGGCGAAGCTTGCCGCCAATCTCCCACTCCCCTATCGTCGGTGCCATGATAGTAACGGCCGTTTGCAGCAGAGCGGTATCAATCATCTGCCCCTCCCCCGTTCGCTCCCGGTGGTAGAGTGCCGACACGACACCCACCGCCGTCAGACTGGCTGTCATGTAGTCAATGTGGGGTGTCTGCTCTTTGGTCGGAGGCCCGGGAAAGCCACTGACAGCCATTGCCCCGGACATTGCCTTGGCAATCTGGTCAAAGCCAAGACGGTGGTTGAACGGACCGGTAGTACCGAAGGCGGATATATCAGCGAAGATAATATCCTGCCTGACCTTCTTCAAGTCTTTATAGGTAATACCAAGAGCCCGGGCGGCCTCAGGGCTGAAGTTCTCAATCACCACATCCGAGCGCTTAATTAACTCGTTAAGTATCTCCCGGCCGCGCTCAGTCCTCTCGAAATTTAACGATATACCTTTCTTATTACGATTATAGTTGGTAAAACCATAGCTATCACCTGTTGGCGCCAAAAGGCCGAGGTATCGGTCCTGTCCACCGCCTGACCTCTCCACCCGGATAACCTCGGCACCGAGGTCAGCCAGCAGCATTCCACAGAATGGGCAGGCAATAAAGCGTCCCAGGTCAAGCACTCTTATCCCGACTAACGGTCCCGCCATTTGAGAACCTCCTCTTTTTAGATATCAAAATAACGACAGGCTGACTACCCGGTCAATACCACTCAGATCCGGTATTATCTCCGTCTGGGCCTCGGGAAACAGGCCGTGCAGTAGAATAGCGACAGCCTCAGCCTGGCCCAGCCCTACCTCCAGAAGCAGATGGCCATGAGGACGAAGTTTGCTGCCTGCCTGACGGCAGAGCTGGCGTATTTGCTCCAGCCCATCGACACCGCCATCGATGGCCAGACGCGGCTCGGCGCTGACCGGACCGGTACTGGGTAGGTCGGCATTACAGCCATACGGCAGGTTGGCAACTATTATGTCAACAGACTGAGGGAGGATTTCAAGCAAGTCCCCCCTCAAAAGATGTACCCGAAGACCGACTTCGTACTTCTGGCAGTTTTTACGGGCTACCCTGATGGCATCACCGGAGACATCAGTGGCATAGACTATCGACTCCGGTAGCTCCAGCGCCAATATAATAGCAACCGCACCGCAGCCGGTACCAACATCGGCCAGTAAAGGGGTCTCGTAATCACGGGCCAGCCCGATTGCCTTCTCTACCAGAAGCTCTGTCTCTGGACGTGGTACCAGGACACGATTGTCAACCAGAAAATCACGGCCGTAAAATTCACGGCGCCCCAGGATATAAGCGGTGGGTTCGTCACGACAGCGTCGCCTGACTAATATGCGGTAAGCATAATACTGTTGTGGACTCAGTTCGTGGTCAAGCTCCAGGTACAACTCTACTCGTGTTTTCTTGAGGACATCCCTGAGCAGAATCTCAGCCTCAAGTGGAGCGTCCTCGATTTCATACTCCTCAAGCAGCCGCCGCCCATTAGCTAAGGCCTGTCTGACAATCACGTCAGTTGTTCCTGCAGCTGTTTTGCCTGGTCATCGTTGGCAAGGGCATCAATAAGCTGGTCGAGGTCTCCCTCCATAAACCGGGGCAGGTTATGCAGATTCATGCTAATACGGTGGTCTGAAACACGGTCTTGCGGGAAGTTATAGGTACGAATCTTCTCGGAACGGTCACCGGTACCAACCTGGGAACGGCGCTGCGTGCTTACCTCAGCCTCCTGCCGTCGCTGCTCAATATCGAGTAGCCGGGCACGGAGCACGGCCATTGCTTTCGTCTTGTTCCTTAGCTGTGACCGTTCGTCCTGGCAGACGACAACCATTCCGGTCGGCACGTGGGTAATACGTACCGCCGTGGCAACCTTGTTGACATTCTGTCCCCCGGCACCACCGCTGTGGAAGATATCAATCCGCAGGTCGTCGGGGTTGACATCCAGCTCCACTTCCTCAGCCTCGGGCAGGACGGCTACGGTGGCGGCAGAGGTGTGAATCCGACCGGAAGATTCGGTGACCGGTACCCGCTGCACACGATGAACGCCCCTTTCATACTTAAGTCGGCTGAAAGCACCTTTTCCCTTCACCTCGAAGATAATCTCCTTGAATCCACCGATACCGCTCTCGTTGGCACTGACAATATCGACACCCCAGCCCCTCGCCTGTGCGTACCGGGTGTACATACGGAATAAGTCGGCGGCAAAAAGCCCGGCTTCATCACCACCAGCCCCCGCCCGGATTTCCATGATGATATCCTTCTCATCATTGGGGTCTTTGGGTACCAGGGCCAGCCTTAACTGTTCACTCAACTGCTCAAGCCGTGACTCTAATTCGGTGACCTCCTGTTTAGCAAGAGCGGCCATCTCTTCGTCCTGCTCGGTACGCAGCATCTCGTTGGTCTCTTCTAGCGATTTTACAGTAGCCTTGTACTCCCGATAAATAGTCACAACCTCATCAATAGCAGCCTTCTCCTGGGCCAGCTTTTGTAGCTCTTTCGGATCCGAAGCGACCTCAGGGACCGCCATCTGCCGGTCGATTTCCTGGTATCGATTGTCTATCTGTTCCAGCTTATCCCACATACTCAATCACCGATAGAATTATAGCACAGGCCCAGTTAATACTTAAGGACATGCGTCCACACGACAAAGGGATAAGGTAGTAGTATATAGCAGACAGGTCGGGAAATGAGGGAGTTATTCAAAGGATAGAAGAAAACCAGCAGACCCTTAAAGACCTGCTAGCCTGAATACCTGGCGAATTCTGACTTATTGACTTTCGTCCGGAGCTTTTACAGGTATTGGCGGGTCATACCGTTCCAGGGTTTTACGAGTGACACGGAATAAGAGGTGCCGTTCTAGAATCTTCTCGTGCACCATATTACCACTCTTCTCTTCGCCTCTGAGTTGTGCCATATTTGTTTCGTCAGTGTATTCCCTTCTATGACGATAACCTAGCTGGAGCATAATTTCCCGTATTTGAATAGCAGTAGCTCGGCTCACGCCTTTTCTTCTAAACCTTTCAAACGTATAATTATTTTCTGACATTACTTCGTCTTCACCAAGAGAGTACCTTTCTTCCCATCCCATTTGTTTGATATGTTTGGCTGTTACAAGCCACCGAACATGACAAATTTCATTGGTATCAGATGTCCTGGTTATATAGCAATCATTAAACCCGCGTTCGTGGTACCATCTTCGGACGAGCAGTTGGTACCTTCCTTCGGGGCTTTCAGTGCGTAGCCCACTAAAGAGCTCTTTTATATCACTGGGTGAAGCCAGTTGAACAGTACATTCAAAATCGGACGGCGGCGGTCTATCAAACTGCCCCGTCGTGATAAGAAAAATTGTTCGTCCATATAGCTGGTGTACCACATTACTTATGAATATTCGTAAACCGCACCATCGTAAAATAAGCAGTCCGAAACGTACTACGGCAAATGCGCGCCTGACCTTAGAAACCATCACGTTAAACATAGTTTCCTTCAATGTTAGTATAAGTCAATATCGTGATAATGGGAAGTAGAGCAAGGTTACCTGAATATGGTATGTTCTATTATATAAATTTTGCAGTAAATATACTCAGACAAAGGAGCAGAGACTATCTCTGACTGAGTAATATGAGGTGGGTTTAGAGTAGGAGCAGACCAATGAAAAAACTCATGTTTACGCTTTTTAAGCAGGCCAACGCGTTTCTTAGCAGAAAAGGGCTGAGAAGAGTCCCCGGAGTACCATGGGCATATAGTTTTCTACTCGAGAGACTTCGGCCACGGGGGATTGCACTAACCAAGCTCCAGGGAATCAAGATGTACATTAATGCTGACTACGAGAGGGTCGGGCTTGGCGGGTTACTAAGCCAAAGCTATGAAAAAGCCGAAACAGAACTGTTCAATGATATGGTAACTAAAGGCATGACTGTGGTGGATATTGGCGCTAACGTAGGGTATTACAGTCTGATTGCAGCAAGATTAGTCGGGAACAACAGTAAGGTATATGCATTCGAGCCGGAACCGGGTAATTACAAACTTCTTGTCAGGAATATTGAATTAAACGGCTACACCAATGTCATCGCTGTTAACAAAGCCGTTTCGAATGAATGCGGGATAGCTGAACTGTTTCTTGACAGGGTTAGCTCAAGCACCCACTCCTTATCTCAGGACAATACTTTTGAAAAGGCCGTTTCGATAGAGGTAGAAACCGTAACCCTCGACGAATTTTTTAAAGACGAAAAGGTAGATATTATCAAGCTGGACGCACAGGGTGCCGAGGGCTTGATATTGGATGGTGCCGAGAACATACTAAAACAGGATGAACTAAAAATCATGATGGAATTTTGGCCAGAAGGACTTAGTCATCTTGGAACCGAACCGTCAGCTCTATTGCATAAACTACAAGAAATGGGCTTTAAAATAAAGGTGATAAATGAGACTACCCGCTATTTACTGCCTGCGCAAGTACTAGAGCTTATCGATCTGCGTAAAAAGGAGGCAGGACGAACAGGTCTCTTATCCTTTATTAATCTACTATTGGAAAAGTAAGGGTATACCCAGAGAAGTCACAAAGGCTAGACTATGATGAAATTCCAGTCATACGATGTAGCAGGCGAATGGTCGTGCCTAAGGTGGTACTTACCCAAAATTTCACTCCCCATCCCCTTTTGGAGAGTCTAGAGGGGTGAAATCCGTTTGGAACTGGGGGCAAGGGGATGTCCCCCTTGAGTCGTCTCCCATTCGTAGAGATACTGCGACTCTCCGTTAGAAAAGGCCCAGGTCACGAGCCATGTCAAAGGCCCGGATTACATTCTCGTAGGTAATAGGACTCAGATCGAAAGTATCCAGTCCCTCACGTGCCACCCAGCCGACTTCCGAGGCATCCGAACCGGGGTGTGCTTCCCCACTCACATAGCGGGCCAGTATGTATATCGGCACGTAGTGAAACCAGACACGCCCGGCTCCGTCCGGGATAATACCGTCAGCCGCATTGATGACTTTGACCACTTCAATTTCAATGCCACACTCCTCGCGGATTTCGCGCCGTATGGCATCGTAGATTGCCTCGCCAATCTCAATAACGCCGCCAGGTACACTCCAGCAACCCTTGCTGGGCTCTTGGGCGCGTTTTATCAGGAGTACCCTGTCTTCACGAAAGACACATGCGACGGTAGTGACTATCGGGCGTTGCGGGTACTCACGGCTAAATGAATCAGGAATACCCTCTTCGGAGCTCATACTCTCCTCCTCCAACAGCCTACTTAACCAGCGCCAGAACTTCCGTCAGCGATGAGACCCTGGGGCCACTCCAATCCCTGACATCGTTGGGATAGGGGTCTTCCCACGTCTCATCGGGGATACGGATCAAGACAGGGCTCATGCCCACCCGAGTAGCACCGGTCAGTTCCTGACTACTACCATCACCGACATAGAGACAGTCCTCCGGCCGTACTTCCAGTTGCTCCGTTGCCAGATGATAAATACGTGCGTCGGGCTTCTTTATACCAACTAAACAAGAGAATACGGCGACATCGATTAATGGTGCCAGAGGTAAATCTTCCCATACGACTGTCGTTTCGTATGAGCAGTCGCTGATGAGACCGGTCTTATAGCCTTCTGTTTTCAAATGCGAGAGCACCTTTACAGCATCCTGCCTCAACTTCATTACCCGCCGGGACATGTCAAACCTGATTCGGGCAGCATTTTCGATTTGAGCATTATCCGGGCGTACGTTAAGCTTCTGGCAGACACATCCAATAGCACCCACCGGACTTTCGAGTACGCCTGTCACCCTCTCCTCGAACAGGCCTAACCAGAGGTTCTCGAAATCGTCTGATGGAGCCGAAAGTACCGAGGCCATCTCTGCTAATACCTTACGATATTCTTCATCTGAGAAATTATCTATCAGCGTCCCAAACAAATCAAATATAACGGCTGTGTATTTCATTGATTCTTTCCCAATACCTATACAAAATCAGTTGAGCTACTCAACCAGCGCCAGCAATTCTGTAAGGGAAGCGATAGTAGGGCCATTCCATTCTTCCCTGACAACAGAATACTTTCCAGGGACACGGATAAGAACAGAAGTCATACCTACCTTTGCGGCACCGGCTAGCTCTTGACTACCCCCGTTACCGACATAGAGACAGTCTTCTGGCTGCACCCCCAGCCGCTCCGTAGCTAATAGATAAATACGGGGATCTGGTTTCAGTATACCTACTGAAGAGGAAAACACCGTTACGTCGAAGAGTGAAGCGAGAGGTGTATCCGGCCAGATTACCGGAGCAGCAGGAGTGCAGTTGCTGACAAGGCCAATCTTGAGGTCCTGAGATTTCAGGTTAGAAAGCACCTCTAAAACGTCTGTTCTAGGCTTCAACATCACGCTTCTCTTAAAATCATGTCTGATCTGCGCGGTACGCTTGGTATCATCCTGCTCTGCCTGAACCCCAAACTCCTTACAAATATATGCAACATTATCCTCAATGCTATTAAAGCCACCCGTATTTCGTTCGTAGTAGGTATCTGACCATAGTTGCCGAAAATCACGGTAAGATACACGCAGCACCGACGCCATTTGCCCGAGTATAACCTCATATTCTGGTCCGGCAAGGTCATTGACCAGCGTCCCGAATAAATCGAAGATTACGGTTTCGTAGTTCATTGGTCTCAATTCACGAGATTAGCGTACAATCGTTGCCTGTCGGTCTGATCCCACCGAGACGAATTTAACCGGAACCCCAATCAGCTCTTCGATTCGCAGGACATACGCCTGCGCATTGGCAGGAAGGTCATCGAAATACCTGGCGTCGGAAATATCCTCTCTCCATCCGGGGAGCACCTCGAAGACAGGCAAGGCACTCCCAAGCTCAGCCGGATTGGGAAAATCACTGACCGTCTTTCGATTCACCTCGTAAGCCACACAGATAGGGATTTCGTCCAGGTAGCCCAGCGCATCCAGCACGGTGAATACCACCTCGGTGGCACCCTGTACCCGACAACCGTAGCGAGTCGCCACAGCATCGAACCACCCCACCCGGCGAGGGCGGCCCGTCGTCGCCCCAAACTCCCCCTCATCTCCCCCTCTGAGACGTAACTCATCCCCTTCAGGCCCTGTCAGCTCGGTTACAAAAGGTCCGGCACCAACGCAACTGGAATACGCCTTGGTCACAGCAATGATTCGGTTGATAGCATAAGGGGGGACACCGGCTCCGATAGCGCCAAACCCGGCCAGCGGCGAGGACGAGGTCGGATACGGGTAAATCCCGTGGTCAGGGTCACGTAAAGCGCCTAGCTGTCCTTCCAGCAGGATTTCATTTCCCTCGGCCAGTGCGTCGTGTAAAAGCGATGTAGTATCACAAACAAAACGGTCGACACGCCGGCCGTCTTCCAGCAGCCCGGCGATAATTTCGTCGATATCGAGACGCGGTTTGCGATACAGGTGTTCCACGAGAGCATTCTTCACCGCCAGCGCTGATTCGAGCCGCGCCCGCAAGCGCTTCTCATGGTACAAATCAGCCACCTGCACCCCAACCTTCATATACTTGTCGGCGTAAAAGGGTGCTATCCCCATTTTAGTGGAGCCAAACTGCTGACTACCGAGTCGCTCCTCCTCGTACTCGTCAAACAGTATATGGTAGGGTAAGACAACCTGGGCCCGCTCCGAAATCCGTATAACCGGTTCGGGCACACCGCGTTGGGCAAGTTGCTTTAGCTCTTCGAGAAAGGCCGTGATGTTCACCGCCACCCCGGGACCAAGCACATTGACCACGTCAGGATAAAAGACGCCCGACGGTATTAGATGCAGGGCGAACTTGCCATACTCGTTGATTATGGTGTGACCGGCGTTATTCCCGCCCTGGAAGCGGACCACAAAATCAGCTCTGGCCGCCAGGTAATCAGTCGTCTTTCCTTTACCTTCATCGCCCCAGTTTGCACCGACAATCGCTGTTACCGGCATTGTCCACCTCCAGATTCACATTCGCGAAAGGAACACCAGCCGATTGATAGTATATAACAAAGAGAGAAAAGTACAAACTCCTTGAAAGAGCAGGAAGATAAAGGTTGAAATCGGCGGGTTATATGTCCACCCCTACCCGACCCTTTCCCCCGGTTCAACCGTACTGCCCGGCTCCACCCTGCCACCGGCAACGACCATTACGTGGTCACCGAGAGCCGTACCCTCAACAATACTGCCATCATTGAGCGTGCAATTATCAGCTATTACTGACGACTGCACTCTCACTCGGCTCCCTAGCAGGACATCATGCCAGATGACCGAGTCCTCAACGATACTACCCTCCCCGACTGTGCACCCGGCCCCGATGACCACCGGACCCGTTATCTGTGCTGTGGGGTCAATGCTGCATCCCTCCCCAATAAGCACCTCTTCATCCGTCCCCGGTGTATACCAGGTACTCTTACCACTGAGTAGGTCACGGTGAAGCTGCAGGTACTTTTCTGACGTGCCCACATCCATCCAGTAGCCGGCAAAGGAGAAGGCATAAACGGGTTGACCGCTGCTCACCAACAATGGGTACGTCTCCCGTTCGATGCTGACCTGTACATCCGGAGGTATCTGTGCCAGCACCTCCGGCTCAAGGACATAGGTACCGGCGTTTATCAGGTTGGTGGTAATCTCACCCGGGTCGGGTTTCTCCAGGAATCGACGTACCCGGCCGGTAAGGTCAGTCTCAATCAGCCCATAGGCAGAGGGGTCTTCCACGGGGACAAGAGCAATTGTTGCCCTGGCGTTTTGCTCTGTGTGAAACCTGACTATCTCCGTTATGTCAAGGTCGGAGAATATATCGCCATTCAGGGCGAGGAAAGTACCGTCCAGGTACTTCTCGACGTTCTTTATCGCCCCGGCAGTACCCCGCGCTTCCTCCTCAATCACATAGCGAATCCCGACCCCAAAGCGGCTGCCATCGCCGAGGTAACTCTCAATCGGTCCGGCCAGGTGGTGCCGCGCCAGGATAATTTCTGTTACCCCGTGCCGGCTGAGGTTCTGAATGACATACTCCAGGAACGGCCGGTTGAGCACCGGTACCATTGACTTGGGTGTGTTAATGGTAAGGGGTCGGAGTCTTGTTGCCTGCCCGCCCACCAGGATTACTGCCTGCATCGGAAGCCATTTTCCCCTTTTTCAGCATCTGGCTAGATTCTACCACAAAATGGAGTCTATGATTGGGATTTTTGGATGTAATTCTTCAGCCTCCCACCCCCCTCCTCAGTGTAAGCGTCGCCAGAACCGAGGTTGCCACGGTAAAGCCCACCAGCACCAGCAACTCGAAGCCAACGTCAACCAGGCTCTCCCCGGTCAGCATGATACCCCTCAAACCATCAACCCCATATTTCAGCGGGAGAAACCTGCCTATCCACTGTAGATATTCGGGCATCTGCTCCACCGGCCAGATGACGCCGCAGAGGAATACCTGCGGGAATAGGATGAGCGGAATGAACTGCACCATCTGGAACTCGTTGCGGGCGAAGGTAGATATAAAGATGCCGAGGTTAACCGCACCGGCTATGATAATAATCTGAAAGACGAATATCTGCCACAGGTCTCCAGAATAATTGACATCCAGAACGTAGATGGTGAACAGCAGGATAATCAGCGTCTGCGCCAGGGCAAAGAGGAAGAAGCCTAACAGGTAGCCGAGGACCACGTCCGGACGCGAGACCGGTGACGCCATCAGACGCTCCATCGTACCCTGAGAGCGTTCCCTGAGGAAACTGATGCCGGTGAGGAGAAAGCTGAAAAAGAGCACCATCGTCGCCAGCAGAGCCGGGGCAATACGGTCGAGCACTATCCCTTCGGGAAAACTCAAGCCGATGAGGGTCATCACTACCATCGGTACGGCCACAATCAACACTATCGTGCGGCGGTCTCGAATTAGCTGGCGGATAACACGACCGGCAATCGTCAGGGCATACCTAGGCAGCATGTTCACCCCCACTCCGCACATAATACAAAAAGGCATCTTCCAGGGTATCCTGTCTGGTATTGCTCCGCAGCTCATCGGGGCTGCCCTGGGCAATCACCCGGCCATCACGCATAAAGGCAAGGCGGTCGCAGTGGGCGGCGTCGTCCATGGTGTGGCTGGAAACGACGATAGTTACCCCCTGCTTGTTGAGGTTGGCAAAGTGCTCCCAGAAGGTGACCCTTAGCTCCGGGTCAAGGCCGACCGTTGGCTCGTCGAGTAGGAGCAGTGGGGGATTATGGACGATGGCACAGGCCAGGCTCACCCTCTGCCTCATCCCACCGCTCAATTTGACCACGGAATCGTTGCGGCGCGACCAGAGGTCAATCAGCCGGATGGTTTCCTCCACCTGCCGGGCACGCTCAGCCCCATCGCTCAGCCGATTAATCTTGGCGAAGAAGTCGACATTCTGCCGGACAGACAGCTCGGTATAGAGGGAGTGTAGCTGTGGCATATAGCCGACGCGATTGGCCATCCGCCGCGAAGGGGCCTCCTCCAGCACCCGGACACTGCCACTCTTGGGCTTGAGCAGGCCTACCAGCAAACGGATGAGGGTTGTTTTTCCCGCCCCGTTAGGGCCGAGCAGTCCGAAGCTGATACCCGCAGGAATCTCCAGCGATAATGCATCAAGTGCCCTGATGTTACCGTACCGGAAGGTCACCTCGTTGACGTCGACCGCAACCTGGTTGGAATCTGATGTCACCATTGATGACCATAATAGTGGGGGCGTAGCGTAAAATCAAGCAAACCCGGAGATTAAGTAGACTATCCAATGCATTTCCGCTACAATCGAGATAGCATGAGACACCGAATCGCCACCTTGACCTCCAATACCCTCAACCCCTTCCTGGTTAGCCTGACAGCAATCCTGATATTGACCTTTGAGTCCACGTCCGGAGTAGCTGATGCCCTGAAATGGTCGTTGATACTGGCGGCCATTAGTGTACTACCAGTCCTGACGATTGTGGTCTATCTGGTAAAAAAAGGTTGGCTTGACAGCGTACTTACTGCCTCCCGCCGGCAAAGAACCGTCATCTATCTGCTTTCGATTCTATGCGCCGCGGTTGGCTATCTCATCCTGCACTATTCGCGGGCACCGCTAACGCTGGAGGCAGCATTCGCTGGAGGATTGTTCGGTGCGGTCTTATTCACGGGTATCAATCTGGTGTGGAAGATAAGCCTGCACGCTGCCTTCATAGCAGCACTGGCGACAATACTGATAATTTTTTACGGCTGGATAGCCGCTACTGCCATAATGCTGGTCCTGATGGTGGCCTGGGCAAGACTGACATTGAGGCTACATTCACCTGCCCAGGTAGCTGCCGGTACTCTGCTCGCCAGTATAATCGTAGTTGTCGTCTTTAGCCTGTTCGGCGTGCCCTAGTACCAGTAGTTCAGGTCGAGAAAACCTTTAATCGGTTCCCTCCGTTTCCTGGGCAATAATTGCCAGTACCTGCTCCGGGTTTTTCGTGGAAAACATGAACTCACGGGCTCTACCCTTTCGTAGCCGCAGTACCACCTTGGAAGCACCGATTACATTGAAGGCAAGCCGCCACCGGCCTTCGACCCGGGCAATACGGGCTCCCCAACCCCCGTAACCCAACGGCGAAGAGCTATCAAGAAAACCCTCCTCGATATCACCCCAGAGAATGGTCTTCCTTATCAGGCCGTAAGCCACCGTTACGGATTGGTTGGTTATCCTGATGGCAAGGGTCCTGAAATTAGCCACCAGAAAGGTAATGGCCGACATGAAAATAAACATTAACAGATAGAACCAGTCCGGGGCGGGGCGGCTACCAAGCGGGCCGGAACTCAGCTGCAGGATAAACAGGATGAGCATCAGCAGGGCAACCAAGAGTATTACCAACGTGGCGACCGTTGCAAGGGGAAAGGGCAGGTTCTCTTCGTAGAGTTCGTCCGCAGGCACTCTTTCTCGCACCTCTCAGCGATTATTTATTTCGTGTTCAAGCTGGACAATGTATTCCTTCATGTAGTCAATAAGGGGCTTCGCCATACGCTTAGCTGCTTTCGTATTCAGATTGTCGTAATAGCTAATCTGGAAATTAATCTGGTCAATAATAGTACCACCTATCCCCAGCCCTTGAGCGAACTTCTCGTCAAATTCTCTCCCGGACAGTCCCCAGGTATCACCCTTGAAATTTTCAGGGTCATATTCCAGTTTGGCAGCCTTGGATGTAAACGCCCTCATCAGGCCGACAGCACCAATGGCATCCATCGTGTCAGCATCACGGATGATTGCTAATAACCTGCCTTTTTCCCCGATGGTCCTGAGAAGGTCTGCCACCAGCGAAGGTGGTGAGCAATGATGTCGAATTGCCGATGTAATCTGTTCAATTTGCTCTTGAGTTAAGTTATAGTTCTCTTTCAAGAACTTTGCCGCTATTTCGGCCCCCACCTGACCGTGCTTATCCCTTTCTCTTTTCTCATCCACAGACGCTGAGCCGATATCATGCAGCAAGGCGGCGACTTCGACTATCTCCAGGTCTTCAAAACCTTCTTCTTCGGCGATTAGCAGCGCCCACTGCCGGACACGGTCGACGTGCTTGAAATCGTGGGCGACCGCTCCGATCATTGTTGACCTTACATAGTCTTCTATCTGACGAATCTTGTCCATAAGCAGAGAAACTACTTACGCCCCATCTGAGCAAGGAGCCAGGAGACCCAGCGGTCGATTCCGTCGCCGGTCGTGCAGGAGACCTCGAAGATGTCCACCTTCCGGTTCACGCCCCTGACCGCTTCACAGAATTTACCAGCATCAAACTTAACGTATGGTAAAAGGTCGGTCTTATTGAGCACCACTGCATTAGCAATGAGGAATATCGCCGGGTACTTTATCGGCTTGTCGTCACCTTCCGGGACACTGGAGACCACGACCTTGCGGTGCTCACCGAGATTAAACTCGGCCGGGCAGACAAGATTACCCACATTCTCAACGAGCAGTAGCTCGATATCCGCTAGGGGTAGATTGTCCAATGCGTTACGAATCATGCTGGCATCGAGGTGGCACTCACCACCGGTGTTTATCTGCACCACCGGTGCGCCCTCCTGAGCGATTTTCTTAGAGTCGATGCTAGAACTGATATCGCCTTCGATAACGCCAGTACGGACTTTGCCCCCTAATCCCTTGATTGTCTCTAGGACAAGGCTGGTCTTACCGGCACCCGGTGACGCCATCAGATTCACCGCGAAGACATTGTGCTTGTCTAGTAACTGCTGATTGTTCTGCGCCATCTGGTCATTGGCACCTAAAATATCCTTCAGCACCTTGATTTCCATCTAGTCCACCTCGATACTTATCACGAACCAGGATTGATTAACCGAGTAAAGGCTGCAAAATAGAAGAGGCTTCGTCGCTCTGAAACAATATAACATAGAGAGACGAAGCCTACTACCTGTTCCTGGAACCCACCCCTCCTCTATTCCGAAGGTGGTGAATAAAGCCCGCTTACTCAGCCTTACTTATACAGCTACGACTTCCTTGACTTCGGGTAACTTCTCTTTCAGGATTCGCTCAATCCCCATTTTCAGGGTCATCGTAGACATAGGACAACCGGCGCAGGCACCGGTCAGCCTCAGACTGACCATACCGTCATTGACACCCACCAGCTCGACATCACCACCATCAGCCTGCAAAGAAGGCCTTATCTCATTCAGAACTGCCTCTACTTGCTCGTTCATGGACTACCTCCCGCTGATACACCTTTCAGAATTTTGTGGCGGGGTCTACTTCATAAAGTCTGCTTACCCGCCACATTCTGATATTGACACTTTAGGCTGAGATTGTCAAGTAGTCCTGTGGCATCCCTCTCCCGCCCATTTTACACACTCGACGTTTAGATGATAAACTCAGAGCCAGAATAAGTACGGAATCAGGAGAAAGCAAATGTCTAGTGCCCTGGATGGTATTAAGGTTATTGATGTTTCACAGGTGGCAGCCGTACCCGTGGCTGCTCGACACCTGGCAGATTTCGGAGCGGATGTTGTGCATATCGAGAACCCAAAAACAGGTGATTCCTGGCGAGTCTACCAGGCCGGTCAGGATACTGGTAGGGCCGGTGCTCCATCGGAGATTAACTACAACTGGGAGAACTTCAATCGTAATAAAAGAAGTGCTACTGTCGACATTTCCCAGAAGGAAGGCCAGGAGGTCATCTATAAATTCGTGGAAACTGCGGATGTGTTCCTGACAAATCTACGGCCGTTCGAGTTGGAGAGATATAACCTGCAATACGAGACTCTAAACAAGCTCAATCCCAAGTTGATATATGCTGCCCTTACCGGCTTTGGTAAAAAGGGGCCCGAGAAGGATGCCCCGGCCTATGATGCCACCGCCTACTGGACGAGGTCGGGTATCCCCTACATGTTTACCCGGCCGGGCTTACCACAGTCCGGTTTCCGCCCGGCTTTCGGAGACAATGTTGCCGGACTGGCCCTGGCTTACGGTATCATGACCTCCCTCTATGTGCGTGAGAAGACCGGGAAGGGCCAGGAAGTAGACGTCGCCCTGCTCCATGCCGGAATGTATCAGCTTTCCTTCGACATTGCCGGTGCCCTGGCTACGGGACTGGATCACGAAGACTGGTGGGACGAACCTCCACCCGAAGTAGTAGCTGCTGCCGAGGAAGGGCTTGCCCCGGCAAGGGCCTTCTATAGAAGCAAGGCCCCTAATCCGCTCGCGGGCCGGTACGAAACCAAAGATAACAGGACTATTGTGTTTGTTGCCCTGCAACCCGACCGCTACTGGGGCAAGTTCTGTCAGGCTATTGGACGGGGTGACCTAGAGAACGACCCCAGGTTCAACTCGAGGGAGGCCAGAGAAGAAAATAACGCCATCCTCTACCCGATGCTGGATGAAGCCTTTGCAGGTAAGACACTGGATGAATGGCGCCCGCTCCTCGAAGGAATCCCGTATGCAGTACATCAAAGTATGCGTGAGGTCATCAACGACCCCCAGGCCAGGGCTAATGACTTCTTCGTAGCCTACGACCACCCCACCCACGGCCGTCTCGAAGTACTGGCAAACCCGGTGATGCTCAGTGAGACTCCAGCCTCGATAAGAATGGCAGCTCCGGAGGTCGGGCAACACACCGAGGAAGTCCTCCTCGAGTACGGCTACACCTGGGAGGATATTGCCCAGTTCAAAGATAAAGGCATTATCGCCTAGGGGTTCACCACACGCCCGACGAACAGTATTGTACCGGTCTCGATATCCCGAATCAGGAAGATAAAGGGATGGTCAAGAGTCATCTCAACCACTTCGGGCATTGCTGATAGATCCATAATCACAGCGGTGGCGGCAGCCGCTTCAGTACCGGCCTCATCGACAGAGACAAATGCCTTGTGGATGACCTCTGCTATGTGCAGGTCTGGTATGCCCGTCATGCCGGAAAAGTCCGCAGCGTCTGTAAAGGCAATCGGCATACCCATCGCCGTCAGAGTCTGCTTGAGACCAAATTCGGACTCGAATTCGAACTTGGGCATCGTCAGGGCGACCTCTCTTGACCCCAGGTCTTCTATAATAGCATCCACGAAAGCAGCATCCAGAGAGCCCTCGAACGCCTCGAACTGTCCCTCTTCGGGGAGCAGGATTACCATCGATAGCTCGTGGCCATCGTATGGCAGTTCAACTGCCTGATGGCCTTCGCCTTCAGTATAGCCGAATGACTCCGTCTGGCTCATCATCGGTACGGTGACTTCACTCCCATCGAGCAGGTAAAAAGGACCGTTGTAGGTAGCATCCTCATTGAAGGGATATTCCCAGGCTGCGTTGAAGTAGATAGCGTTGGTGAGGACCAACCGTGTCAGTGCCGTAATCACACCCGGCGGAATCAGGTCTTCGATACGTCCCTCCGTCTGGTCACTGACCCAGTCGTTAATGGTGACACGTGATTCCTCTGTTTCATTGATAAAATCGAGTATTCTCAGCCCGGCGCCGTAGTTCTCAGCCAGGATGTCGAGGAATTCGGCCAGGAACTCGTAGTCCTTCTGGCCCCAGATGGCATTGACGATGTTCAACCGGAAGCCCTCCTCATCCTTGCCCTCGGCACCCTCACCGCGCTGGCCGAGCAGGATATCCAGGCTGTTAAACGCCGGGTGAAGTCCCTCTTGTGCCAGCAGGAAATTGAGGGCATCTGCCATCTGTTGTTCTGTCTCACCACGAGCACCAGCGTACGTCATCGCCAGTGCCAGCGAGATGCTGTATGGGGAGTAGAACAGATTACCCTCCTCATCTCTGAGAGCCTGATAGAGGTCGAAGGTAAAGGCACTACTGCCATCAACCAGAAGTGTCAGGTCAGCCTCGGGCACATCCGGAGAAGTCACCCTCTGCTTCTCCGAGCTTAACACCTCGCTTGCCAGATTGGGGGTACAGGCTGTCAGGCCTAGCACTACGGCTAAAGTTATCATCAGTACAGAAACATGCGTCCTCTTCATATTAGCTATCTCCTATTGCTGCTTATTACCGCAGGTAATTCCCGGGGCGTCCTTGTTTGATTATACGATGCGAGGATGAAAGTGTCACAGATACCCCTATCTTAATCTGACTTCGGAACTAAGGTACCACCCCAAGCGTACGAAAGTAATCTACCTCAAATGGAGCCACGCAGTTAGAATGTATTAATAAGGTATCCTGACCTAACCAACTGTCAGGAGGTGATTCTATTTGTTCGGCTGGCGGAAGCACCTGATACGACCCCTCAAGCTACTCAAAGGCTGCCCTGTACAAGGCGAGAGTGGTGTCAGTTTGATTGAGATCTTGATTGGCATTACCATCCTCGGCCTGGTGGGAATTGCCTTTCTTGGTGGTATAGGCACGAGCACCCGGGCGACTATCATTACAAAAGAACAGTCAATTGCTGAGAGTCTGGTGCGCAGTGAAGCGGAGTACGTTAAAAGGTACGGCTACCAATACGATACATCGGAATATCCGGTCGATCCAACACTCACCATCCCTGAAGGCTGGACGGTGCCAACCCCCATTGTCGAGCCCGTGCACGCCAGTGATGACGGCCTTCAGAAGGTGACAGTCATCGCTCAACGCCAGGGTGAAACCGTCCTCTCACTCGTTGTTTATAAGGTGGCCAGATGAAGAGCGAGAAGGGTTACTCCTTTGTTGAGATACTAATAGCCGTCAGCATTTCGGCCCTGCTTGCCGTCGGCGCGGGTATGACCACCGCTCAGATTTTCAGAAGCTCCCGGCAAAACAGCGATTGGAACGTGGCAGTACGCCAAGCCCAGAGTGTTGGCCAGTGGATCAGTCAGGATGCGTTGACAGTAAGTACCATTGACATCGGCGACGATCCCGAAACCGCTGAGCTCGAGTTCATTGCCCTCTTCTGGAAGGACTGGGAGAATGGGTACACCTACGACACCCGTTACCTGTGGTTTGATTCAACTGACTCAATGAAGCAACTAAAGAGAAACCAGATTGCCCGTGATAGCGAGGGTGTGGAAATAAGCAACACGACAGCCCTAATAGCAGACAACATCTACTCGGCAACCCTCACCCCCCAGACTGATTCATGGAAACTGACGGTGGAAACGCGCTCCGGAGATAAGAGTGTCACTAGAGAATACGAAATCAGTCAGAGACTCCAGGAATAGATTTAGTGTGGTACTTACTAATGAAGAAATGGTTGTCTAAGATAACTCGAAGGGAAGAAGGCGTGACTCTGCTTATTGTCCTGGTGATGATGACAGTGGGCAGCGTGCTCATCATACCTACCCTCAACTTCGTCGCCACCAGCGTCAATACCGGAGAGATCTTCGAAGAGAAGCTGGAAGCCCTCTACGCGGCTGAAGCCGGCGTAGAGGATGCTATATGGAAAATGATAAACGACATTCCCGGGAATTTCCCCTACTCGTATCAGCTGACTGACATTAACGGGATGACGGTAGACGTGGTGATTGATAAGATTACGACCATTGCTGGTGTAGAAATAGGTGATTTCGGGGTGCATGCCGATTGGATGATAATTGAGAAATCAATAACTTACGATGCGGGAATATATACTTACACTATAACGATAATTAATAACGGCGATGGGAATATGAAAATAGAAAAAATCCTTATTGATTTCCCTCCCGGACTTGAGTACGTGCCAGGGTCAACCGGTGGAGAACTCTATAATGACGATCCTACAGTGGTCGGTGACGCTTCCACGGGCGTAACAATCTACTGGCAGTTTGACCCTTATCCCACTATACCGATGACCGAATCACGAATACATTTCTTTCAGCTAAGTGGCCCCCCCGATGTTTCCGGGGTTGAAGGCCACTGCTGTGTCGAAGCAAGTAGACAAGATGAAGGTACCGTCTGGGATACGGATAGCAGTCCGTTTACGGTTACCGCCCAAGCCAAGGACTCCACCGGTACAGTGATAGCTACAATCAGGACTGGATTCTGGGAGGGCGGAACGACAAGCATAACCTGCTGGCAGGTGAACCCGGATACATAATGAGGAGCTTCAACAACAGACCATACCTGGTAATGTTAATACTCCTGTATTACTGTTAGGTGCCTGAGCACAAAGAAGTTAGAATGGCTTCGAAAGGAGGAGAAAGATGAGGAGACACCTGGCAATTCTGGTAGCCTTGATACTGGTACCACTGCTTACCGGAGGCTGCGAAGACCTGACGACATTGTTCGATGCATACAACAGCCAGAATTCCGAAAACGTGAACTTCCGCCTCCTGATTAGTGACGAGGTCAATGCCATCGGTGATTTCGAGAATCTATATGTGACCATCACCAAGATCGGTGTACATAAAAGCGGTGATCCGGGTTCCTGGCTTGAGTTTGAACTCGAGCCGGCAGAGATAGTAGATTTGACCGACCTACCGGGCAGTAATGCCACCGAAATCTGGACTGGGCAACTCGATGAAGGTACCTATACCAAGATATTCATCTATGTAAGTGAAATCGAAGGGATCCCGAACGAAGACGGAGACACCATAAAGCTGCCCAGCGGGAAGCTACACCTTTCTTATCCCTTTGAAATTACGGAGGGTGAACTTACCGAGTTTGTCTACGACGTTACTGTCGTCGAGGCCGGGGAAAGCGGGCAATATGTAATTCAACCGCAGATTGCCGAAAGTGGACCTAACCAGGAATATGAAGAAGTAAATTAACAGAGCAAACCATACCCTGTCGAGCTGACGGTTAGATCCATGATACAAAGAAAAGGGAGTCCCGATTGGGACTCCCTCATTATTTACTGTTTAAAGGCCCTGCATCGTGTTAGGCAAACTGTAGTATCAGAGCCACTTCTCCCGAATCCTTGGAGACCTGATGAACTCGCCCTGAGCCTCGTTCTTCTGGAGGACCTCCAGCGTTCCAGGCTTCCATTACTTTTCTTACATTCGGTAGTTCCCGCAGCATCGGTATCAACGCGATAGGCTTATCCAGCGACAAAGTCACCTCGATTCTCTCTTTATTACTTTGGAATTCTTCTTGAATACTCACCCCTGGTGCCTGGGACATTCGTTCCTGGAACTGATGCATCCACGTTTCCTTAACACCACGAGGTATTATCACTCTCACACTACCGCTATAGAGACTGTCAGCCGCTTCGACCAGCTCACCGTCCATTAGCCCCAGAGCAGCAGTACTGCTGGCTTCCTCGCCTTCGGCATCTTTCTTCGATTCGGGGCTTTCCCCGCTTTCTGAGTCTGTCGCCGGCGTGTCATCAGGCGAGTGTTCACTCCTACGTGGACCTGTTGAATCTCCGTAAAGACTGATCAGGTCAGGAACTGCCTTTTCCAGATCCTCTTCGTCTGTTGCTTCATCATCAGGACTGGAATCGGTAGGTCCGGAGGTTATACCCGCTGGTTGCTCCACAGACTGCTGAACATCTGTTTCCCACTGACCAAGGTGCGACTTCGCGGCCTCCTCAATATCCCCGTGTATCCTCGTCAGATTATTGGAGACCGTTTCCCTGGCCTGTCCGAGAGCCCCCTTGATAGCCTCAAGAAGAGCGACATGAGTACTATCGACAAAGCTGATGCAGCTCTCTTTTGCTTGGTCGATTATTGTCGTAGCCTGCCGCTCTGCTTCCTCAGTCGCCTGAGCTCTCTTCTGCCGGGCTTCCGTCTCCGCCTGTTTCTTGGCATACTCTGCCAGATGTCTGGCTTGTGTTATCGAATCCTCCATCGTCTTCGCTGCCGCCTGCAAAGCGGAAAACTGCTCCAGTCGTTGAAAGGCATCATCACTCGAGCCAGCGGTTGCCTGCAGGAAAGAGGCAACCTCATCCGGGTCCAGGCCTTTCTCGACGATACGGAATGCCCGACCAAGCAATTCCACGTAACTTTGCTCCGCTGCCCCTGCCGACTTAGACTCGGCACGCGAATCAGATTTGCCCCTTGAATCCACTATACTCATATTCGTATCCTAATTCTAAGCTCAAGGCCTCAAGATGTGAATAGTACTTTGGGCCTCGATACCAACAGTCAAAGGTACTGAGGTGAGCCTGCTAGTGAACCTCACAGCAGAACAGGTACATTGGAAGAATCCATATTAAGTTCTACCGTGATGGTGGGTTGCTTTTGTTTCTTCGGGACCTTTTGTAGCAAGTTGAATCGCGACTTGCTTGAAGACTCTTCCTTCGCCTGGTCTTCAACAACCCTGCTCACCTTTGGCATTGCCCGCAAAATGGGGAGCAACGCAACAGGTTCGCCAAGTGACAGCGTCACCAAAGTAGTTTTCTCATCCATACCTGATTCTGCCCGAATGTGCACACCCGGTAGTTCGAGAGTACGCTGTCGTAGTTCCTGCATCCATGACTCGTTAGCACCGGCAGGAATTGCTAACACGACCTCACCGCTATACTGATGGTTATCATCGCCCGGTTCATCAGCAAGCGCCTTCGTATCTGAATCAAGCACTTTTGTATCAGACGATTCATCCTTATCCTCAACATCCTGACCAGATTCCTGGCTGGAGGACTGGAGTTCCGGCTCATTCTCCACGCCGTTCTTACTATTCTGTAAACTTGTCAGGCTGTTCTCCAGTTCCATCAGGCTCTGTTGTAGATTGGTCAAATCAAGAGTAGAATCCTGCTCCGGTTCCGCCACCTCTACTTCATCGGTAGCAGACACATCAACAGAGTCAGTCGGTGGAACTGGTGTCTCTTCATTGGGCTGCTCGCTTTCTGCAGTCAACTGGCTGTGCTGTGAATCAACCACCTTGTGGACACTCCCATCCAGGTCCCTCAGGTTGTTGGAGATGGTTTCTCTCGCCTGCTCGAAAGCCCTGTTTATATTACCCGACAGAACGGAGCGGACGTCGTCAATTAAAGCAGTGCAACTCTCCCTCGCCCGGTCGATCATTGCCTGAGCCTGCTGTCTCGCCTCTGTGACTGTCCTGTCTTTCTCCTGCTGAGCTTCTACCTCCGCCTGTCTCTTGGCATTTTCCGCTAAACGTTTTGCCTGTTCTATCGATTCTTCCATCGTCCTTGCAACCGCCTGCAGCGCGGAGAACTGCTCCAGCCGTTGAAAGGCATCGTCGCTCGAACCGGTGGCCGCCTTCAGGAATTCGGTGACCTCATCCGGGTCAAGACCATTATCGATAATGCGGAACTCTCTACCCATTATCTCCATCTTCCCCAAAAACCTCCTTTAGTACTTCTTGTATCCTGATATTGATATATTAAGGGGTATACCCCTGCTTATTAATAAAGTCCTCCGTCAACCACTCAGTCCATACCAGACGGCTACCCCTAAAAACACAGCGGCGGCAGCTAGCGTAACCAGAGAGATAACGAACTGCTTTCTTGCCATTGAGGCATCTTTCCTGAACTTCTCCTCCAGCTTGGCAACCCACCTCTCTATATGGGTAACTCGAAGCGCCAGGTGTTCCAGTACAGGTATCTCGGCCGCTCCGATAGGTGATGTAGAGGCAGATTCCAGCATTTCATTATAGGTATTAATACGCGAAGAGACTTCACTCAGTTCGCTCCCTATCTCATCCACCTGATTTTTCAGGGTCTCAAGGTCCGAAGAGTGCGTCTTTTCCTGCTTGTCTTGCCAACGCCTGACCTGCTCGGCGAGACTCCCCACACCCTGTATCAGTTCTTTTACCTTGTCCGCAGAGGGCGTCTCGCTTGCAGTAGTATTCATAGCCCCTGTAGTCCTCCCCATTTTAATTGCACTCGGGATTGTCCTGGCAACTAAGATTCTAGACCCACCGTATCAGGTATGAAAGCCCCAAGGGCTCAACTATATGAGCCAAAAGGACAACCTTGACAACTGCCTTTACCTGAATTAACATCAGCACAAGCCGACTTACTCTGCTGGGAGTAATAATGAGGCATTCCGTTCTCGGTGCAGCCAGTAACTACCTTGAAGTGTTGAAGCCTCGCGAGAGCATCCTGCTGAGCTTCATCGGAATATGTGCCGCCGTCATCGCCGGAGGCGGATTTACC
Source organism: Dehalococcoidales bacterium (assembly GCA_020342155.1). Taxonomy (GTDB): domain Bacteria; phylum Chloroflexota; class Dehalococcoidia; order Dehalococcoidales; family Fen-1064; genus W589. Next base: position 33,991 of record CP070842.1, on the reverse strand, counting down.
TCACCGGGCCGACTGGTGCTCGTCTCGGTCGGATTGTTGGCGGGTAGCAGTGGCACCAACGGGCTCACTAATTATCTGGACCGCAATATCGATGCCAGGATGCAAAGGACCAGCCACCGAGCTTTGCCCTCAGGACGCATCTATCCGCCCGAGAAAGTACTGCCCCTCGTTACAGTATTGGTCCTTGGCGCCCTGGTACTGGCCTGGTGGATGCACCCGTTCTGCTTCTGGGCTGGCCTGGTAGGAGTAATTGCGGCGGTAAGCTGGCGGAAGAGGTGGACGTGCGTCTTTCCCCAGGGTATGCTGGCCAGCTGCGCGCCGGTGCTGACGGGCTGGTTTGCCATTAGTCCAACCTTCGACTGGGAGTTGCTACTGCTCTGCCTCCTCATCGCCATCTGGGTACCCATCCACCTCTGGAGCGTAATGGTCGCCCGGCGGGACGACTACGCTCGTGCCGGTATCGGCTACTTTCCGTTGAATCGGAAAACCGGTGAGGTGGTTAGGCTCCTCGTGGTCCTGAGCCTGATGCTTTATGCTGCGTCTATTACGCTATACTTCGCCGGTGGTTTTTCCTGGGTCTTCCTCTTGCTGGTAAACATCCTGGGCTGTGTCCTGCTCTACACCAGCCTGCGACTGGCAATCTCGGCTTCTTCTCAGGCTTCATGGAGATTGTACCGGCTGTCGGCATTCCCCTATCTCGGTCTGCTGTTCCTGGGCATGTGCCTCGATGTCTTGCTGGGTGTGTAACTCGCTAGTTATCAGTCGCATTTTGAGCCACTTTCTGGACACATTGGCGTAGGCAGGTGGAGTAACGCCTTTGGCGTCCTTCTTCCGGGTACACTAAGAAACTGGCTCCACGTGTAGGACTCGGACCTGCAGCCTGGTGGTTCCGAAGTGTTTTCCTCTCGTTTTCCACCGCCACCAGCGATAGGCACTCCCCCTCAGTTTGGTCACCCGGAGCCAGGTACCTTCGGCGGTCCCGGGAATGAGCTACTTCTCAGGGGTCCTCTCGATCCGGCCCTTTTGCCCGAATTCTCCGGACCAGTTGCCGATCCAGTAGTGCGTGGGGTCAACAATCTCCGGGGCAATTTCTCCAGTAACAGGATTGGGGAAGTGAAATGGCATGACCCCTGCCTCGGGAAATGGATGGTACCAGGTGGTGGGCGCGTCAGGTGGATTGTCCTCGTCAGGCCAGCGGGAGTAGCCCGGTATTACCTGTAAATCCTCAAACCGGACCATGAAGTAATGGACATACTTGAACTTGCTGATCTTCCAGATACCATCTTCCCTGACAAACTCCTGTTCATACACCCCTGCGTTCAGACTGACGCGCTGATTGTCCGGAAAGCCGGTTATGACCGGGGTCAGGACGGCGAAACGACCTTTGGCGGTCTTCCTGTCGTCGGCCACGGTTATCACGTCCATCCCGCCTAGCTGAAAGAGGACATTTCCGAAAGACCAGCCCCTGTCTTTCACATCTTCACCCGGGCTGGCGAAGTTCTTGCGAAAGCCCTCCTTGCCGGAGTACACCCCGCGCCCGGCTATCTCGATGGACTCCGCGTCTTCGGCGACCAGGTCGATCAACTGCTTGGCCATGCGGTTGCTGTTGTAGTACATGTATATGTAGTGGAGTCGCCGGACTTCTTCTATGTCCTTCTGGATGCCCAACTCATGCTCTAGCGCTTGCAGTTTGGCTTCGATGGCTTCAATACGGGACGATTCACTCATTTTGAGCCTTCCTTTTCTCTTTCATCGACTTCGGTACTACTCTGGCACTAATGGGTACTTGTAGTCTTTTAGCCCACTACAGATTGCACGGTTTGTGCTTTGATGTCAAACGTCGTATTTGGACTCAGGTAGATATATGTGGTGGCGGGCAATTTTTACCAACTCAGACTCGACAAAAACACCGACATTGCATGAGTTGATTATTTTCCGTTTCTGTGATTAGCCCTGAGTTCTGGACATGTCTATCATTTTTATTGTAATGTTAGGATTATTAACGCCTTATACTCAGGACAATTGAGTTGGATGCACCCGGGGTGCATACCAGTGATGGTGAAATATTGCTGAAACGAAAGAAGTTCTTCATCAGTGGTGTCGTGGTATTAGCCGCCATAGCCTATCTGGGTTACGTGGGTTTCTCCATCTCAGCAGTCTATTACTATACGGTCAGCGAGTTTATCGAACAGGGAGATTCTGTTATTGACCAGAATGTCCAGGTTAATGGCCAGGTATTAACTGGCTCAGTAGAACAGGAGGCGGTTGGTCGCATTCTCAGGTTCAGCATTGCCAGCGTCGATGGCGAAGAAACGGTTCCCGTGGTGTACGAGGGTGTGGTACCGGACGCTTTCACCGAAGGTAATGATGTTGTCATAGAGGGTTATCTTGACTCAGCTGGCATCTTCCAGGCACACACACTAAAGACCAAGTGCCCCTCTAAATATGTCCCGGAGGAATCAGACGAGAGTTAAGATATAGCCTATGGTAAACATCGGATATATTACCCTGATACTAGCCCTGATAACATCAATATACTCAATCACGGCCTATGTGTTCGGACAACGGCAAAATCGCACCACCCTTTTAGAAAGTGCCCGTAACGGCCTGATTGCCACGTTCGGACTGGTCTCTATGGCCGTTATTATCCTTTTACACGCCCTGGTTACACATAATTTCCAGATAGAATACGTTAGCGCCTATACCAGCCTCGATATGTCCCTACCTTATCTCATCAGTGCCCTTTGGGCAGGAAACGATGGCTCTTTGCTGTTCTGGGCATGGCTCTTATCCCTGGTGGGACTGGTGGTTGTCCTGCAAAAGCGAAACCGCGGCGCAGCACTGGTACCTTATGCTGCGGCAACCATTATGTTCACCGAAGCCTTCTTCCTGATCGTGCTTATTGCGGTATCAAACCCGTTTACTGAGCTGTCCTACGTTCCTGCTGACGGTACGGGGCTTAACCCCATGCTGGAAAACGTGGGAATGATTTTTCACCCACCACTCCTGCTGGCCGGCTATGTTGGTCTTACCGTGCCGTTTGCTTTTGCCATCGCCGCCCTGTTGACCAAGAAGCTCGACGCAGAATGGTTGTTAACTATACGACGATGGATGCTTCTTGCCTGGCTCCTTCTCGGAGTGGGTAATCTCATCGGTGCCTGGTGGGCTTACGTGGAACTGGGCTGGGGAGGCTACTGGGCCTGGGATCCGGTGGAGAATGCCGGGCTGATGCCCTGGCTGATAGCTACCGCCTTCATTCATTCTGCCGTGATGCAGCGACGGAGATACAGGTTCAAAGCCTGGAGCATGGTCCTGGTAATTCTCAGCTTCACACTGGCTATTTTTGGCACTTTCCTGACCCGGAGCGGTATTATCGCCTCAGTCCACACTTACAGCGAGTCCAACCTGGGTCCCTTCTTCCTCGCATTTCTTTGTATTACCCTCTTCGGTTCATTAGGCCTAATGCTCTATCGCAGAAAATGGCTGAAAAGTGATACAGGGACTGACACTATGGTCTCCCGGGAAAGTACCTTCCTGCTGAACAACCTGCTCCTGGTAGGAGCCACAGCAGTCATATTCGTAGGAACCATGTACCCACTCATATCCGAGACATTAAGCGGTGCCAAGATCGAGCTCGGCGCATCCTTCTTCAATCAGGTGGCCAATCCCATTTTTATAACTATTATAGTACTCGCCGGTATCTGTACGATTATTGGTTGGCAGCGGCCTTCAAACAGGAATCTGATTCGGAAGCTGTTGTGGCCAGCGGGGGTAGCAGTAGTAAGCGGGGTAGTTCTTTTTGTCGTGGGGATGGGACAGTGGGCAGCCATAGTTATCTTCTCGCTCTCTTCATTCATTCTCGTGGCAATAGCGTATCAGTGGCTACAAGAGGTAATAACACGGCGCCGGACCAGCGGCAGCGATGCTGTTTCCTCCTTTTTCGGACTGATTGGCGCGAACCGGCCACGCTATGGTGCCTATCTGGTTCACATCGCCATTGTCATTATTACTGTCGGCATCACCGGTTCGTCCCTGTTCAATACTGAGACAGAAGCTACCCTGATGCCGGGTGAATCGGCCACCATCAAGCAATATACCCTCACCTATGAAGATATGGAAGTCGAACACGTCGGTGATACTAAAGCTATCTTACGCACCACCCTCACTGTCTACGATGCGGGAAAGCTGATTGGCGAACTGACTCCAGAGAAATGCTTCCACAGGAGCTATCCAAACCCGGTATCAGAGGTAGCTATCCGAAGTACCCTTATTGAAGACCTCTACGTTATCCTTATGGGCTGGGATTTTGAGATCGGTGCCGTTTCCTATACATTCATGGTAAACCCTATGGTCAGCTGGATATGGATAGGAGGTTTTGTTTTCCTCACCGGGGGACTCATTGCTTTCTGGCCTGATAGGAGGAATCCCCGATGACCGTTCTGGTTTCTATTTTACTGGCACTGGTAGCATTCTTTTTTATCGCCTATCCATTCTTCAGAAAACCTCAGGCACCGCACCGACAGAAAAATAGTGCTAAGGATGCCGGATTCTGCCCCAAATGCGGGGTAAAGCGGCGTGAGGGTGATATTTTCTGTCCCCGCTGCGGAGCCAGTCTTATTAAAACAGCAGAGAATGATGAGTGACAGTATTCCTCTTTCGTCCGGAGTAGAGGTCCAGGAACTGACCAAGACCTTCGGTAACAACCGTGCCTTGAGAGGGATTGACCTTCAGGTAACTTACGGTGATTTCCTCATAATCTTTGGCCCTAATGGAGCTGGCAAGACAACCCTGCTCAAGATATTAGCCACCATTATGAAACCTTCCTCAGGAGAAGTGCGAATTGGTGGTCTTGACCTCAAGAAAGATGCCGAAGAGATAAGGCGTCGGGTTGGCGTGGTAACCCACCAGACGTTTTTATACAATAACCTTACTGCTCGTGAGAACCTGGAATTCTACAGCCGCATGTACGATGTTGCCGAAGCCAGGCAGAGAATCCACGAAGTAGTAAATACAGTAGGAATGGCTACTCGTCTCAACGACCGGGTAAGTACCCTCTCCCGCGGCATGCAACAGAGACTTTCAATTGCACGAGCCCTGCTTCACAAGCCTGATATCATGTTACTGGACGAACCGGAAACCGGACTGGACCAGGAGGCCCTGCCCATGCTCTGGCAGGCATTACAGAACGAGGAGCAGAAGAAACGTACCGTCGTCATGACCACCCATAACCTGGAGCGTAGCCTTGAATTGGGTAACCACCTCGTAATTCTGGCCAAGGGGAAGATTGTCCACGAGCAAACAGGGATTAGTCCAGACCTGTCAACCCTGCGTAAAGTCTACGAGGAGACTACAAGGTAGTAGGATGAGATTCTGGCGGAAGGTTCTGGCTATAACATGGAAAGATGTTCTCTCTGAATTTCGGACTAGAGAAATCATCTTCTCGGTGCTGGTTTTCACTCTCCTGGTGATCGTTATTTTCAATTTCGCCTTTGGAGGCGGTCAAAACACAATACAGATGGTAGCCCCAGGCATGCTCTGGATAACCTTCACCTTTGCCGGCGTGCTGAGTCTTAATCGCTCTTTTATCATAGAGAAGGAGGAGGGTTGCCTTGAGGGACTGATGGTATGCCCCGTAAGCCGGGAGGGCATCTATCTAGGGAAGATGCTGGCCAGTCTGCTTTTTATGCTCTCTGTAGAAGTAGTTGCCCTGCCGATATTCGCCATTCTGTTTAATCTGGATATTTCGTTTCAACTGATAGTTATCACTCTGCTCACAACGGTTGGCTTCGTCGCCGTCGGTGTCCTGTTCTCAGCGCTGGCAATCAACACCAAGGCACGGGAGATGGTGCTTCCGCTGTTATTCCTTCCAATTGTTGTCCCGCTCATTATCGCCGCCGTCGAGGGATCGGGACTGGCTCTCTCAGGTGAATCATGGGGTGAAATCGCTTCATGGCTCCAGATAATCGGTGCTTTTGATGCTATCTTCCTGGTGGTATCATTTTGGGTATTCAGCTATGCTATTGAGGAGTAGTAAGGAAGGATGAAAGAGAACCATATATTTAGAATGGCACTGCTGGGGCTAACAACAATTGCCATGGTAGTCACCATGTACCTCATCTTTATCTGGGTTCCTACTGAATATGAGATGGGTGTCATACAGAGGATATTCTATCTCCATGTCCCATTGGCATGGCTTGCCTTTCTCGCATTCTTCCTAGTTTTTATCGGCAGCGTAATGTACCTCTGGAAGCGACAGGAAAAATGGGACGTTTTAGCTCATTCGTCCGCCGAAGTAGGAGTAGCCTTCACCACCCTGTTTCTGATTACAGGTATTATATGGGCAAAACCGGTCTGGGGTGTGTGGTGGACGTGGGACGCCCGGCTCACCGCAGCACTGGTCCTCTGGCTGATGTACCTCGCCTACCTCATTATCCGTCCTTATACTGCTGACGAGCAACGGGGTGCTCGATTTGCTGCTATAGTTGGCATAGTCGGCTTTATTGATGTACCCATTGTGGCCCTGGCGATTAGCCTGTGGCGGACACAGCATCCCAGCGCGGTCATTTTTGAGGGAGGCCTGGAATCCTCCATGCTGGCCACATTACTTGTTAGCCTGGTCGCCTTTACACTGTTGTACTGGTTACTCCTTACGCTCAGAATAGCCATCAGGAAAGACGAGGTTGAATTAAAAAGGTTGAAGGAACTACGCGATTGAACATTCAATTGCTGGTACAGGGAGTATAATAATGGAAAACGCTGGATTTCTATTTGCTGCTTTCGCGATAGTATGGGTACTGCTATTTGGGTTTGTGTTTTTACTTTTTAACCGGCAGAGGCAGTTGAGAGCCGAAATCAATACCTTACGTGAATCGCTAAAAGACAGCGACTCAGAGTAACAGGCCGGTGTAGTTCCCGCTGCGGCTGAAACCTCAGCCAGAGGCAATATCACCCTGCGAATATCCGCTCATGCGTTGTCACAATTAGTAACAGTATGCTAAAATGTCTCGCAAAGTGGGAAAAAATAACCTGTATTCTGGGTAATTATAACCGGGTTATCCCAGATAATATGACCTACTACCACCTATACTGCTAAGGTGTAACCAGACGGTGGCTATAGATTAACCTTCGGGATTGTCGGCGTGCGTCTAAGTATTACACCCTTATTATTAGTTGTTGAGGATTATAGAACAACAAGGACCTTAGAGAGGAGAGACGAAACAATGGAGGCAGGAGGTGTCTTTCTGGTATGGATTTCCCTTGTCCTGCTGATTGTCCTCGGCGTTATCCTGACAGCAATTGGCGGCATGAAAGTAAGACAGCGAATACGCCTCGGCTTCGACACCAGGGGTTCTGTAATGACTTTCTCATTACAGAGTCTGATACTAACGCTCGGATTGTTGTTTATCTCCTACGGGGCTTTCACACTTCTCAATTTCATCTGGAGGTCATAGTCTAGGTCACCGAAGATACGACTCTCTTTTACAAACAGAAAATCAGAATGAAGTTCTTGCAGACGAAGAGCCTGAACATTAGAAACTCGCGTATCCCGGATTGCAATGCCGGTCATGACCGTTCCTTAACCAAGCACAATATCCCCATGTCCATCGTGCTCTTCACGAGTTTTATCTCAGGAATCGATTCCGGATCGTGGTATGCACGACTACCAGAGTGTTTACCACGGCAGATTCTTAGGAGTACAGAGAAATGAGCAAACTACCTCAGAATCCCTTGATTACAATGGGACTTGCAGTGGTCGCCCTGGCCGTTTTCATTTTCGGCTGGATATTACTGGACGCATTCCTCGCCCCATATCTTGACCAGCCTGGAAGCAGGGTTTCGTTCCAGGAAATTGCTCAGGCCAGTGTCATGGAAAGACAGGTGAGTTATCTTGGCACAGAACAATGTGGTGATTGCCATCAGACCATACTGGGCGAATGGCTAGAGTCGGAGCACTGCACGGTAGTATGTGAAAGCTGCCATGGTTCGGGAGGACTACATGTTGAAGAATCTACCTCAATGATAGTGAATACTTCAGCCGACTTATGTATCACCTGTCACGAAGCATGCTGTTCAAGGCCCGATGACTTTCCCCAGGTAGTCTCTGCCGAACACTGCGGTGGATTTTCCTGTATTCATTGCCATAATCCGATGTGCCCTGATGTGGGAGGAGCTCCCCCATCTATCCACACGGTTTACAAAGGCGTAGACTGTCGGATTTGCCACGGGACTCAGGGATTCCATCCAGCCCCCGCTGACCATGCACAGCGGCCTATCGAGAGCTGCACGCACTGCCATGAACAAGGAGGAGATACACAATGACCGTTTCGCGACGACAGTTTCTTATGATATCTGGATTGACAGTGGGTGGAGTGGTTGTGTATGGTTCCCTTCCCGCAGCCCTGTGGTTATATCAAAACAACAAATTGGATGATGAACAGACGGATCCTGCTGCTTACCAAGCGGGAAAATACCAGTGGGCTATGATCGTGGACATTGAGAAGTGTATCGGGTGCCGGCGTTGCCTAAGTGCCTGCGAGCAAGAGAATCATGTGCCACATGAACCGGAACTGTACCGTACCTGGCTGGAACGATACGAAATAGCTGCGGATGGCAGCTTGCAGGCGGAACTTATTACAAAGACAGACCTCGGATTCGAGCCGGACAATGATTCACTTAATGGTTTCTTTGTCCCGAAGTTATGCCAGCAATGTGCCAATCCACCATGCGTATCAGTATGTCCGCTCAACGCTACCTTCCGTACCGATGACGGCGTCATCCTGATGGACCAGGAGCGGTGTATCGGGTGCAAGTATTGTGTGGTGGCGTGTCCTTACGGAGCCCGCTTCCTTAATCCTGAGACTTTAGTGGTGGATAAGTGCACATTCTGCTACCACAGAATCACCCAGGGACTGCCACCAGCCTGTGTTCAGGCATGTCCAAGGGGTGCACGGTCTTTTGGTAACCTCCTGGAACCTGAAGACCCGGTCAGGCAGCGTCTTCTGGATGAGAGCCTCCAGGTAATAAGACCTTCCCTAGGGACAAAGCCCCGCGTCTATTACACAGGTCTCAGGGAAGGAGTACGTTAAATGGCTAGTATAAGTCAGGAAAGACTACTGTCCCGTTCTAATCTGTGGATTGCCTTAATGGCGGCGGTGACCCTGGGAGGTTTCACAGCCATTGTTGTCGGCTTCGTCATAGGGCACCATGCGACCTTTAACACGAGTACCGGTGTGCCCTGGGGCATTTTAATTTCGACCTACCTGTTTTTCGTGCTCCCCGCTTCGGGACTGTGCCTGCTTTCTTCACTGGGACACATATTCGGCATAGATAGATTCAAGCCGATAGGACACCGGGCTATTCTCATAGCGATAACCCTGATGCTCTCTGGATTTCTGGTTATCGCCTCTGACCTAGAAAGCCCGTGGCGTATGGCGATGTACCTCTTTGTCACCCCCAACCCCACCTCACCAATGTGGTGGATGGGTTGCCTCTACGCCGTTTACTTGATTCTCCTTATACTGGAGTTTATCTTTTTATGCCGTGCTGAAGCAATACGCAGGTTGCAGGCCTCTCCAGGCTCTACAAAGCTGCTCTATCGGATACTAGCAATCTGGTCTAATCCAGACATGGAGTACTTCTTACAGCACAGTAAAAAGGTAGCAAAAATCAGCGGGACCGCGGCTGTCTTTTTCGCTATTGCAGCTTTAAGTATGCTGGGGGCGGTCTTTGGCTTCACAAGTTCGAGGACTATCTGGCACGGCCCATTCTTGCCTGTCTACTTTATCTTGTCAGCCTCTGTTGCCGGTAGTTCTATCCTGACACTGTTTCTGGTACTCAAGCATAGAAGTAAAGGCCAAGAGCCGGCCCCTGAGATTGCCGGGGTCACACAGACCCTGAGCAAGCTGATTCTGCTCCTTATTGGAATTTACCTGGTATTCACCGTCTGGAATATTCTTGCCGCCCAGTACGGACTTATTCCTGAGAGCTATAATTCGGTGAAGGTGCTGGTAAACGGGCCGCTGGCGGTATCCTTCTGGGCAGGTGAAATCATAATTGGTCTGATTATTCCAATCGCTATCCTTGCCTACACACGGGGTAAGAGAACATGGGGGTTGATAGTAGCTCCACTCCTGATTTTCGTCGGTACATTCTTTGCGAGATATAACCTGGTTATCGCCGGACAGTTGTCTCCGATTGTCGGTCAGGACGAACTCTGGCACTACTTCCCTCATATCATCGAGATACTGACTGTCGTTGCGGCTGTTGGCATGTGGCTTCTACTTTATTCTCTGGGTAGTCGCCTTCTGCCACTGGAAGACAATGCCCCAGTATCTGGACAGGAAGAAGGAGCGAACCCGCCTCTTGTTCCTACCGAAACAGCTACTGACGCACCTGAGATCGGGTGATTTTCAGGAATCCGTTAAACCGTAAAATAAAAGGGACGCTACTTAGTGTAGCGTCCCTTTCCTCTTACTTCTTTCTTACTCTAGCTGCCTGTCTGGTGCTGCATCATGTTATGGCATGAACTACAGAAACCATGATTAGTCTCTGGAATCGCAACATATCGAGCGTCATTTTCGTAAGACGGGTCCTGGTGGCAATCAATACAAGAATCGGTTGCCGTTACATCATGGTGCGCGAGATACACATTACTGTTGGTGCCAACAGCAGTTTCGAGCGAATCATGGCAACCCGCATCCAGACAATTTGAAAAAGGAAGAGCCGCCGTGTGGCATTTCACACACCCGTCCGCTAGACCTCCTGCGGCGTGAGCTACATTAGTAGGAATTCCCTCCGGGTGTAACAACGGGACCGACTGGCTGAACCACCAGCCACCTACGGCCCCTCCTATAGCAAAGAGAGCAAATAACACTAGCATCAGTCGTCTTTTATTCATCTGCACCTCTCTTGAAGCATTGATTTTTCTGCATGCAACAGATTAATTATTACTAGACTTATATTGAAGACTAGTAATATACACTACTATAGCTATATCCAGTTTGTCAAGCACGTGCACGCTCAAGTGAGCTATCCCCTGTGTTCCTAGCTATATCATACGTCGGGAGAGTAAAAAGGAGGTAGGAACTCGGTAGAAAATTGGTAAGAACGCGAGTTCAATATTGGTTTATTATTGTTCTATACTTTCCAGCTCAATATTGGACAATAGAGTTCTACGGTGTTATTGACAGCTAGTACGAAATCACTTACAATGTTTACCATCATAAATCATAAAAGTTGGCAGCCGTTCTAAAGTTACATGATAGCTGATCACATGCCTCATAAGGCCTATCTCTTCATTGCAATATTTGCGCTCCTTACTGTGTTAGCATTGCTATCTGCCAGTTGTGAACGTGATACACAAACAGACGACAACGGAGAACCTGACAACGGAGATGTAGTGGATGATAACGGTGGTGACCTGCCAGGAGAGCGTATCGGTCCTGATATACCACATGTTACTGAAGGCAGAGACGACTGTTTAGTCTGCCATAATACACGGGTGCTCTGGCCGGTTCCGGCCAGTCACGAAGGTCGAGGAAATGCGATCTGCCCGACCTGTCATCAGATGATTCCCGGCGGAGTGACACACATAACACATGACATCGAAGGTCGGCGGGGCATATGTGACCAATGTCATGCTGCCGGGAGCCTGACACCTCTACCAGTCAGCCATGAAGATCGCCCAGTACAAACATGTCTCATGTGCCATGAGGAGATCGGTATTCAAGCTCCATATATAGCTCACGCTGTTGAGGGATGGGTATGCACGAATTGCCACGGTGATGAGGGTCTATTAGACTTACCCGCCGATCATGAAGGAGCCGTTGAGCCGATGTGCCAGGCATGCCATGATGTCACCCCGGTTCTGCCACCCGGTATAACCCATAATGTAGAAAAGAACTCCTCCTGCCCCGTATGCCACGCTACAGGAGCTATGGTAGACCTGCCCGCAAGCCATGAGGGCAGGGACAGCTCGATATGGTGTCGCACCTGTCACACACTGTCGCCGGTACCAACACCCCTGATAGCGCACGAGGCTACTGAAGACGGTGCTTGCACGTCATGCCATGCCGCTGGAGCGATGGTTACGCTACCGGCCACTCATAATGGTAGGACAGATGAGACCTGTCAGGTCTGCCACGATGTCTCAACGGTGATGGCAACGCTGATTGCCCACGGCCTCGGGGGAGAGATGGAGTTCTGCTCAACCTGCCATTCGGCGCAAGGCCTGGTAATCCTGCCGCAGTCCCACGCTGACCGAACTGATCAGACATGCTTAGTCTGCCATAAGGTTTCGTTAGTTTTGCCGACAGGTGTTCCCCATCCGGTAGATGATGACCACCGTCCATGCTCCGAGTGCCATTCTGCCGGACAGATGGTCGGTGTACTACCAGCGACACATAGTAACCGGACTGATGCAACCTGCGAGCTATGCCATAGCGTGGTCTCGGGTGGTGTACCCCAAATACCGCATAAGCTCGAAGGCCGCAGCGACTGCTCTGTCTGCCATACACCCAGCCCCTAGAGGATATACTCAGAAAACCAGCCCTGGCAGGTTACCACATGCCAGTTAAAAATCTCTCCAGAGGTTCCAGCATTTTCATACGTCATTATTATCTATACACCTTGTAAGGGTCCACCTCTCGTAGCTTATATGGTGACGCAGTTACATTTCTAGAACACATCCCGGTAATAGTGGATAACCGTTTCAACTTTACCCACTCTGGCCTTCATTGGAAAAATACTTACACGGTACGAAAGTAGCGCCATAAAAAGTACTAAAGAGCAGTTCTACAAGTCACGTCTAACTGCTAGGATTGGAGTATACCGAGAAATACTAAAATAACCTAAAGGCATTGTCGAAATACCATGACTCGGTAATTATTGGCCTGAAGGCAGTGTTCCCTGATATTGCAGTTATAGCGGTATATAGGGAGGTAGCCGGTAGATTGGGGTGGTTGAAGTTGACCAGGTTTAGTCATTTCGCGGATACACGGCTACCGGGATTCAGGCGAGCGAAACAAACCGGACGTAAAGCCAGGGCTAGACAATCAGCCTTACCAATAGAAGCTATTCGCGGGTTGGTGACGACAACACTCGCCTTCGCTATTGCCGTCCTTCTATTCCTGACCTTCTCTATTATTGGTACTGCCTATTCTATCAACGGCCATCCTGTACATACAGATATCGGCGTTGGCAATACAGTGGACATTAGTTCGCAACACACAATTACTCATTATGGCACTTCATCAGGAATAACGACGGCCTGCGAATATGCAAAAATACCGGAATTAAATAAGGTGCTATCCGGGCACAGTGGTATACTTTTCACAAACAGTAAACGGATAGAAGCCCCCCCTTCTATTCAGCGGTCTGTCGTATCTGACACCTCCGGAATTACCAAGCCTGTGGATTCCTTTATCGACTACATATCAAGCCTTGTAGAAACCAAGCTCAGTTGGTATGTATTAGTCGTTATCCCAAATATACTACTGCTTGTCATCATTGTTAAACGCATAGTCAACGATATGTGGTATGCTCCACGGGTTCCGGTCTACCTGGACTGAGAAAACATTCTGGAATAGCCAAAATGGGCGTCACTCGAGATACAAGAGGATGACCGTTAGCTCATCAAAGCTGGCTCCCCCGGTAGGACTCGAACCTGCAACCTGGCGACTGCGGAATGCTGGTTGTAGTCGTCGGGAGGCCGGTCAACAGCAACCTGAAAATGGCGAGACCTCAGTTCTATTTCAACCCGGCACCAATTATGCCCTCAACCGGCGACACGAAGCCATCTGGGCCTTCCAGTTGCCTCAATGCCTGTTCCACCTCAGCCCATGCCTGTTGCTGCTCATCTTCACCTAAAGACACCAGCACGGAGTCCAGCCCAATGTCTTTTAGAAGCTCCACGCACTCAGCCGCCGATGACAGTGGTAACGACCCGGAAGTGTAATGCGTCACTACCCTCTGAAAACCCGCTTCGTGAAAAATGCCTTTAAATACACCCGGTGCACCAAGGCTGAAAGTTCCTGGTCTCCCGGGGGGTGCTGGCGGAAGTTGAGCATGTTTTCTCAAAATACCAACGGAAATACCGAGCCATGGATTCTTGTCCGGCGTGGAAGAGACAAAGGCGGATACGCGTCCCCCCGGCCTGAGCACACGATAGATTTCGGCCATAGCAGTCTTCGGGTCAGGCATTAGCATCAGTCCGCTTCGACAAATAACCGCATCGAAGGAGTTATCTTCGAGTTCCAGATTTTCCCCATCCATTACCCTGGTCTCTAGATGGGCTAAGCCCGCCTTTTCTGCCGCGGAAGCAGCGTAGGCCAGTACGTTAGACGAAAGGTCAGTAGCCAGAACATAGCCGTCTGGTCCAACTCTGTGAGCTGCCGTTATGGACTGGTCGCCGTCACCCGCAGCAATGTCCAGGACCCGGGACCCGGCACGAATGCCGGCCAGCTCTAACATCTGGTTAGTGATGTTCCGATTCAATTCAGAGAAAAGGGAGGACGACCACTTGTGCCATCCAGGTGCCATTTCTTGCCACAGCTGTTGGGTCGCTGCTTTGTACTGAGCCGGATTGAATTCATTTGTACTCATAAGCACGTACTCCTTTATTGAATCCCGACTTTTAACCTGACATTAATGGGGGGCCTATATCAAACCCTTCTTCCTGTAATACGTGGTATAGCCAAGAATAGTCGTCTCCATACTCATGTTCTCTGTCTCTACACCCAGTTGGCTTGAGAGAGACTCTTTAACCCGTCGTTCTATGGATTCGGTGGACTCGCCATTCTTCAACCCAGCAAGAATCGCGTCGTCCAGTACCAGGGTGCTTTTCTTGAGGCTGGAGATTAGCTCCGCTGGCTCCCTCACACCTCCTGTATGGGAATAGAAGAGCATGCGAGGTTTAAGTCTCTCCAGTTTCTGTATTGTCGCAAGGTACAAATCCAGATAGAAGTCTTGCTCAGACACCGAAGGCAAGGCGGCGTATTCGTCACCGGAAATTGGCAGTCCCAGAGCCTCCCCGCAGAAGAGACCGCCGGTCTTACTGTCATAGACTGCAATGTGATGCAGGGCATGACCCGGTGCATAGACAATTATCAGCTCCCTTCCATTGATGCTTATCGTTTCACCATCCGCAGGTACTTTTATCTGCGGTTCGGGAACGGGCAAGATTGGGCCGTAGGTGAGCTCAAAGTCGTCCCCGTAGGCCATTTTGGTACCCTCGATGAGGCGTGAGGGACTAGCAACATGCCTTGCTCCGCGCGGATGAAGCACCACTCTTGCGTGTGGGAACAGCTCTGCCAGTCTCCCTGCGCCACCACCGTGGTCCAGGTGGATATGGGTTGGAATGATGTAGGACAACGACTGGATACCCAGTTGCTCCATTCCTTCCTGGATAGAAGGCACCATGGAAGCTGGCCCCGGCTCTATCAGGACTCCTTCAGTCTCCCTGATCAGATACGCCGAGAAGGTGTAGAGTGCACGCGGCAGTATCGTTTCGAGACGGTATGTGGCTTCCGCTACTTCTTCTATCTTCGTCATTGAGATAATGGATAGGGCTGATACGCTATAACACGGGCCTGGGTTCGCGGCATTTTCGTCAGTCTACGACTGGTGCCTGACGATGTCAAGCGGCTGCGTTTGAGCCAATTTCCCAGAGCATTTGTTCTGGTGAGGTAGGGGAAGGGGGAGTAAGGAAGTGATTCACGAGTATGCATATACAAACATTTGATTCTCACTGTATCAAGAGTATATCATCTAGCATGTTGGTTATTATCTTGAATTGAGAATCAAAGAAGTTGGACAAATGGTGAAAGAGAAACAGGATAAATTTACTGTAATTCCTTTCCCGAAGATAAGACAGCCGGTAGTTGATAGCTTGCACCAGTCTAGGCATATGAGCACAATTCACGCACTGGTAGAAATAGATGTTACCGATACACGCAAATGGGTAAAGGACTTCAGAAAGACGACTAGTGGCTCATTATCTTTTACTGCGTTTTTGACATTTTGTTTGGGAAAGGCAATCGACGAGAACAAAATAGTACATGCTTATAGAAGACGTGGCAAACTAATTGTCTATGACCATGTAGATATAGCAGTAGTGATTGAGCGTGAAATAGACCATGAAAGAGCTCCTATCTACCCGCACGTGGTAAAGGCAGCCAACGTAAAAACTCTGGAGCAAATTCATGAGGAGATAAGAACAGCACAGAAGCGTGAAGATTTGCCTACCACACAGAAATGGGTCAACCTATACTGGTATCTGCCAGGTTTTCTGAGAAGCTTATTATGGAGGACGTTGCTAAACTCACCTTATTGGCGTATGAGACTGACTGGTACCGTTGGAATTTCAGCCGTTGGCATGTTTGGTCGAGGAAGCGGTTGGGGGATTCCTGTGCCAGCGTATAACTTAAGTATTACTGTTGGTGGCATCTCAGAGAAACCGGGAGTGGTCAAAGGGGAAGTAAAAATCCGGGAATACTTATCTGTCACAGCCAGTTTTAATCACGATACTATCGATGGTGTCCCGGCGGCTCAATTTATGCAGAGGTTTAGGGAGTTGGTTGAGAGTGGATACGGTCTGCGCGATTGAGATAAGCGTTTGATTCTTAACTTGCAGGTTGTCGGTCACGTTTGAGCCAATTTCCCAGAGCATTTGCGCTGGCGGGGCGGGGGGAGGGGTGGTAAGGCCTTACCAAATTCCTATGATAGCGTTCGCAATAGGCAGCCTAGCCAAGCAGAGGATAGCACTGGATAACTTGATCGTTGGCGACAAGAAGCACGTATTCTATGTTTGGTAACTCGTCTGAACTGAGACCCGCAACGGTTTCCTGCATCTCCTGCGTAAAGACACCAATGCTGTCTTCCAGAACCAGTATGTGCAGGGAAGCCCACCGTTTGACGAACTTACGTAGGGCATTGTCTAGCACAAGTTGGAGGTTCTCATTAATCGATGCCGGTACGCTTCGCGCTTCAGTAGATGCAAGTATCCAGACGCCGTCCCTGTCTTCTCCTGATCCGGCGCTGGCCTTCAATCTGGTAATCTGCCACTCCTCATTCCAATAGAATTTGGATGAGTCGCCCTCCAAGCGCCGTTCGTAAGCTGAGGCTACGGCGTCATAGAAGGCCTCCTTCCCCTTATCGGTGAAGAACGAGTGCTCAAGCCCCTCGTCCACGAGCATGAAACGTCCCTCCAGCCGCTCAAGCAACGGTTGGAACAAATCAGCGCAACGGTCATGTAAACAGAATATCATTGACGGTTTGGTTTCAGATATGAACGATATATGGCCGCTTCTGGGAACCAGAATGACCCCTTTCTCATCGGGCTGGAGTGTAGGCGCGACATGCTCTATTTCCCTTTTTACCTGTCGGCGAAGTGCGTTATCGAGGGGGAGGCGCAAGTCAATCGGCGGCTCCAGCAAGTAGTATCCTCCACATGAAGGAACGAGGTATCTTTCGTTTGAGAGCAGGCTCTGCATGTATGCCTGTTGAGACATGTCGCCAGCCATCCGTTTCACTTCTATGGCAACGGTAGTCTCTCCATTGGTGACCACGACCTCAGGGGTGGGCTCTTCAGTGTAGAGCTCATCCAGGTAACGCTCCACTTTCCATCGACCGCCAATGGCTGAAGACAGAAATTCACACGCACAATCTACACAGTGGTTCTCTTGCTCTGACAGCGGCATTTGCTGCGGATTATAGCACCCGTCGCTTAATCGGACAATATGCGTATGGATACTGGTGGTGACAATCTGGGGAAAGATGTGAAAGAGGCTGGCTCCCCGGGTAGGACTCGGACCTACAGCCTGGCGGTTAACAGCCGCCCGCTCTACCATTAAGCTACCAGGGAGCGCTGAAGCCGGTTAGTCCAGAGCCGAGATTAAGCTCGAGGTTGACAGAGCTGATAAAAACCAATATCTTGGTGAGGTATGATGAAAAGAAGCGTAACCGGAAGGACAAAGCTCTGCGGAGTAATCGGCGACCCGATAGACCATACCATGTCGCCCGCAATGCACAATGCCGCCTTCGAGCATATGGGCCTGGATTTCTGCTATGTCGCCTTCATGGTCAGAAAGGAAGACCTGCGTCAGGCTGTGGAAGGTATGAGGGCTCTAAACATAAGGGGATTGAATGTTACCATGCCGCACAAGGTAGCCATAATCCCGTTCCTGGACGAGGTAGATGACCTGGCCCAAAAAATAGGTGCGGTTAATACTGTCGTAAACAACGATGGTATCTTACGGGGGTATAATTTCGATGCCGCCGGTTTTATGAGAGCCCTTGCCGAAGACGGAGTGGAGCCGGAGGGCAAAATGGTAACGGTACTGGGTGCCGGAGGAGCTGGACGGTCAGTTGCCTTTGCACTCGCGGAACAGGGCGTCCACATGTTCATCCTTAACCGTCGACTGGAACTCGATTGGGCAGAAGAACTGGCACGCAATTTAACCGAGACTTATCGATATGAGGTAAAGGCCCTGGAGCTTACTGATAGCAACCTTGCCAGTGTGTTAAAAGAAACAGATATACTGGTTAACGCTACCAGCGTAGGCATGACACCTAATATCAACGAGACTCTGGTCGCTGCCAGCCAGCTCAAGTCATCGTTGGTTGTATTTGACGCCATATACCATCCAGTGAAAACAAGACTACTGACGGAGGCAAAGCAAGCTGGCGCCAGAGTTATCAGCGGACTGGAGTTGCTCGTCTGGCAGGGGACGCTCGGCTTTGAGTTGTGGACAGGGGTCGAAGCACCAGCCAGGTTAATGAGGGAAGAGGTGATTCGCGAGCTGACCAGGGATGAAAAATAAAATAATCCCAACCGTCATAGTTAGAGTAAGTATTACTCCGACCAATCAGACTATCACCTGGCAGCTGTATAGGGCTTAGTCGTCTTTATTCGGTCACCAGTCGCCGGTACCCTGGACCATCTCCAATATGCCCGATATTCTAACAATATCCTTACTGCGTTCCAACTAAATTCTAACAAAAAAGACACATAATGTGGGAAAAGGTAACAACTGCCTACTACATCTCTGACTTAAGGAGACAGACTTTAACAAGATAATACGGCGTAACGCATAACTCAATTGATCAGGTGAAAGTTCATCTGTATATTCTCCCAATCTGAAGTTGAAATGTGGTTATGCCAGACAAACCATATTGGAGTCGGAAATGACTGTTAAGAACTCGCGGAAAACAACCACCATGCAAATCAACGGTGAAGCAATTACGGGAGGCATGCCATTCTCAAAGATTGACCATATCGGAGTGGTGGTTAGCGAACTGGACAAAGCTGTTGGCTACTATCAGGCACTGGGTATTGGGCCCTTCAAGAGGGTCGACGCTGTCGCTGTCGATAGAATGGAATACGGAAAACCAGTCGATTTCGTAATGAGAATACGAGTAGCCAAAATAGGAGACCTGTGGTTTGAGCTCATACAGCCTGTTTCAGGTGAGTCCTTCCATGAGAGATTCCTGAAGAGCAGGGGTGAGGGTATTAGCCACCTGGCTTTCTCAGTAGATGACATCGACCAATGGGTAACGAAGCTGGCTGATATGGGGATTAATGCGATTGTAACCGGGAAGTTTGAAGGCGGTGGCGGCTTCGCCTATTATGATATCGGCAAAGCCAGCGGTGTGATGTTCGAACTGATTCAATGGTCGCCCGGCGGACCTTAGACAGCATATTCCTGTATCTAATCCAAATGGGATACAGGTATCGTACTAATCCACCAACCAGTAAATCGATTTAGTTAAAAAGTATGGATTGTCAAAGTAGCTTTGTACCGGCAAGGAGGACTGCACCAAACAATCAATCTCGTAGCCGGTCGTAAAGCAGAAGAGCATGTCTTTAGAAGGATTCACCGATTATAACAAAGCAGATGCCCAAGAGTACGATAGACTGAGGTGGTGGGCCGGGTTCACTTTTGGTGACATCCTTGATAAAGCTTCCGATATGCACCCCGAGAAAGAGGCACTGGTTGACGGCGATAGACGCCTCACCTATTCTCAAGTCAGAGAGCTGGCCGATAAGTGTGCCATCGGTTTCATGGAACTGGGCATTAAGCCGAAGGAACGAGTTCTACTGCAGCTACCCAATTGGAGTGAGTTCGTGTACTCGTTCTTTGCTCTACAGAAAATCGGGGCGATTCCTGTCCTGCTCGTCCCAAGACATTCACAGATTGAAATTAACCATGTTTGCCGCCTAACGGGAGCGACAGCCTGGATACTGCCTGGGGAACACCGTAAGATAGACTATCTACCTATCATAGACGGTGTTCTGAGAGAGAACCCGCAACTCCGCCATGTCATTCTGGTCCGCAGCGAAGACAAGCGGTTTCATAGCTTGAATGGTCTGCTCAAGCATGCCCGTATTAACAAAGATAACCTTCCTGAGTTGGCTGGTAGAAGACCGGACCCAATGGAGGTTGCCCGTATGTCAACGACCGGGGGCAGCACAGGTGTCCTAAAAATAGTCCCACGCACGCATAACGACTATCTATGTAACGTTGAGTATAAAGCCAGAACCTGGGAACTGAGCACTGATGACGTTTCGTTGGCTGTAACTCCAGTTGGGCATGACATGACCTTCAGTACAATAATCTGTGGGGCAGTTATTACCTTCGGTAAAATCATTATGCTGGACTCGACCAACTCCGAGGATATCTGTAGTACGATTCAGAAGGAGAGAATAACTGCGGCGGCAATGGTTCCAACCCTGGCCAGGCAGCTTGCCGATTTCGACAGCATCAGAAACTACGACTTAAGCTCTTTAGTCAAGCTGCATGTCGGAGGTTCACTTAGCTCACCTGACCTGATCCGGAGTGTCCATCACAATCTCGGCTGCAAGTACGTTAATGCTTATGGAAGCAGCGAGGGCATAAGTTTCATGACCAGGTTAGATGATGACCTCGATACTATCTGCGACTCAGTTGGCAAGCCAACTTGCCCTTACGATATGCACAAAATTGTGGATCAGGATGGGAATGAATTACCACCAGATACACCGGGAGAACTCTTGGTGAAGGGACCCGGTGTCTTCAGTGGTTATTTCAATGACCTTGAAGCTAACCGATTAGCATTTACAGACGATGGATTCTTCAGGACCGGTGATTTGATAACAATAGATTCTGATGGGACGGCCAGGATAGCTGGCAGAATTAAGGACGTCATCATAAGAGGTGGCGAGAATATTCTTCCTGCCGAGGTTGAGTCCCTCATCAGTGACCACCACGGTGTGGCGGCTGTTGCTGTAATCGGCATGCCCGATGAGTTGCTGGGGGAGCGAATATGCGCATATATTCAACTCAGACCAGGGAGTATGCTTAGTTTCGAGGACATCATCGACTACCTAAAAGGTAAAAGAGCGTCTGTGCGGCAATTACCGGAGAGGATTGAATTTATTGACGACATGCCGCTGACTAAGGTTGGGAAAGCAGATAAGCAGGCTCTGCGGCATGACATCGAAATGCGCCTGAGAAAGACGCAACTGCTTGGGACTTGATGTTCTTATGGGGCCTTTATATACATAGTACAAGGAGTAACTGGGAACACTGGACTAATGCACTACATTTTGAGAGTCATCTATAGATTGCTACGTATCATTCCCGGGGGATCAAGAGTCAGGCGCTCCCACCTGGCCTGGGTCTTCTATAATTACCTGGCACATCGGCTAAGACATAAGGTAGTCAGAGTCCACGGACACCGCATGTTCTTGGATCCCGAGGACAATCTGGGTTTATCGGTAAAAGGGGTTCATGAACCACTGACTACTGAGATATTTCGTAAGAACATTCGAAAAGGCAATATTATGCTGGATATCGGAGCAAACATCGGATACTTTACCCTGATAGCTGCCAGTTTGGTCGGGAACGAAGGTAAAGTGTTTGCTTTTGAGCCTAATCCGAGTGCCTTTGATATCCTCAGGAAGAACGTTGAAGCTAATGGCTATGAAAACGTCGTCCTTGTACCAAAAGCAGTCTCAGACACTTCGGGGAAGGTCCGGCTATTTCTGGAAAAAGACGCCAACATGCGTTGGTCTTCAATATACGACATCCATGAATCCAGTGGAAGTCTCGAGGTGGATACAATAGCTATTGATGATTTTCTAGCAACAAGCTACGACGGAGCTGTCGACTTCATCAAACTCGATATCGAGGGAGCCGAACTGGCAGCCCTGCGGGGAATGGCCGGCCTGGTTAAAAAAGGCGGAGAGTTGAAAATAGTGGCTGAGTTTCGCCCCAGTCTTCTGGAGCGAGCCGGTGTATCACCTGAGGATTTCCTGAATTTCTTTACCGATAATGGATTTCAACTATATTATGCGAATGAGATTCACGGGGAGGTAAGGCCCTCGGACAAGGCTGGCATCATTCGTTTCTGTGAAAATTATTCGGCGACAAACCTGTTGTGCGTAAGAGATAGTCATGCGTAGTAAGGGTGAAATCTAGGTAGCAGCTGAACAGAGGAAACCGATGATTCTGAGACGTATAATACGGAGATTTCGTTTCGCAATTCTGCTGATCAGGACAGGGGGCTTCAGAGTCTTCCTTCATCAGCTACAACGCCAGATATACAGCCGGACAACATACTACGCTATGGTAAAGAACCTGGATACCGATATTACCAAGGTCGAGGCAAAAATACAATACACACTGCAACTGGCTTCTAAAGAGGATATGGATGATGTTCTCAATCGGGTAAGGTTTGAAAGCAAGGAATCGACCCATGAGCTGATACAAAGAATATGGTTCTATGAATCTGGTTTTGATGAATGCTATATTGCTAAGGCTGCTGATAGTGGAGAGCCATGTCATATACACTGGATGCTATTTCCACGTCCCGATGAACTCCGTAAACGAGGCTTCAGAGGTAGACTTCCTATTCTCCAAGAGGATGAAGTGCTCGGAGAAAATGCCTATACCTTTGAAAAATATCGTGGCTACAGGTTGGCGGCCGCCGCCGGAGCCGACATGTACGAGATAGCCAGAAGCCGTGGAGCCAAACGGTGGATAGGCTATGTCAGAGAAGACAATATAGCCATGCAGAAATCTGAAGAAAGATCAGGTTTCCAGAAATTCGGGGAAATGCATGAGCTCAAACTCCTCTTCTTCACGATGAGGAAACACCAATAATTAGAAATCACTAGCTTCTCAGAATCACAGGTAATTACAGTAGAGTCCTCAATGCGGTGTATGCACAGATGTTAATCCGGATAGGTGTGACTCATTGTCCTACCACACCGCTCAGAAACTCACCGAGTTCAGTAAACCCAACGTCTTCAGGTATACTCAAGCGATAACAGTTTGCGTCTTTCAGTGCCTCTGTCAGGACTTGCTCGAGGGAACTAAGCAGCTGTTGCCAACTCTCTATAGCACCGAAGGCGGCCATAGACTGCCAGTATTGGATGAATCGCTGAACAGATGGCGAAAACAGTTCGCTACAGTACAACATGCTTATCATCTCCGCGACTACCTCATTGGGAGTGCATAGCTCTATCTTAAGAGAGTCCCCAGAGTACCGTGTCAAGGATATCACTGTTCCCAGTGGAGCCTGACTGGGCATTCTATCGTCTGAAACAAGTTCTTTTACTGTAAGCGCCACATAGCGCTTAGGAAAGAGTCTATATACTATCTGAACAAGCCTGGGGGATATAGCGGAGAGAATGGATATCCCACGGCTGGCGAACTTACCATACAGGAAACCTAATATCTTGCTGACCGAGATATTGCGTTTCCTTTTAACTACCCTGCTTACTTCAGGCGCTCCTTTGGACACATGATAACTCTCGATCTTTACCGGGTACGGCAGACTGTATGTAATTCCATGCTTCGAGAGAATCACCTGGTCATCTCCGAGTAACCCTGTGCGCTCTCGGTCGAGCATATAGGCAAACAACCCTGTCTTGCCTGTGTTATGCCAGGCTGGAAAGACTATAGCTTTACCCTCAGACACAATTCCCAAGGCATGGCAGAGCGCCAAGCCACGTCGCACTAGCTGGATCATCAGCAACAGTGTCAGAACATACTCATCCACCCCATCATTAGAATATACCGAGATTTTACCTTCAGGACCTACCTTCAATAAGTTTCTTTTGTCCCATATTTCACTGTTACTGGGGCTATAATTCAAGAACCCCAAACGGAGGGCATCGGAAAAGTCAGGAGGTTTCATCGGATCACGAAACTCGAGGCTCACCTGGGAGGGGTCTATTGGCTCTACTCTGAAGAATGCCAAGAGCGGATCAATGACGCGAGCAGAGTTCGACTCCCCCACACACAGGTGAACCTTAACCAGGTCATGGATATTATACCATGCCTCAATCATGACTGTACGCCCCTACACCCCCGCGCTCTGGTCCAAATCTAAATATAATTCAGCTAGCATTTCCCTTAACGTTACGATTGCTTCTAGAGCAGGTAGCCTGTAGCCAGATGCATTACGCGGATGTAACTGATTATACTCCCTCCTCCATTACCCAATCAATGTCTTTACCCCGCTTAGTAAGGTAAGATTCAACCCTTCGATATATTGACAATCACAACAAGGGGAATATAGCAGTGATTTCTTAATATATTACTATTACATAAAGTCAGTTTGCAGGCATGATTGGGTAGTAGTAGAGAGAATAAATAGGCTAGGGCACAACTCAAGATATTGAGCCAAGACATATGTATCTATATGTAAAACCACATGGGCGCATCGAAGGATTTCAAGACATACAAGAAAGTCACATAAAAATATTCCATGCTGCTTTTAAACATAGCCTATCAAAGGTTCTCATTGATGCTCGTGATGTTGAGGGTGAACTATCCGCGACGGACAGGTGTAAATTTGGGGAATTCTTGTCTCGTGAACTAAGGAGAGAGCCAGCAGCGAGGAAAGTAGCAGCACTGCGTTTGGCCTACATTGTTGTGCAACCCGTCCTTGACCCTCGAAGGTTTGTTGAAACGGTTGCCAGGAATAGAGGTGTACCGATTAAGACTACTGAGAGCATTGATGAAGCATTAGAATGGCTCGGGGAAAACGAAGTTAACAATAACCTTGCGTAACGTTATTTAGCATTAAAACCTAATTAAAGCTTCAGCTATCCTAAGACTAACATTCCTCTTCCGTTGGTACTTTATATCATTAAGAACGCTCTACGAGTGACTTGTAATCATCAATCGTGTCGATATCAAGGAGAATATTTCTATCGGGCACACTGACCTCTAGAGAAAGACTCTCATAGGAATGCAGGACATCTCTCAGACTACCGTCTTTTACCCAGCCTGTAATAGTCGGGGCCAGGTTCATGGGTATAAGGGGTGGATGCCCGCGTTTTCTACGGGATACCGGGTAGAGGATTTTACCCGAATGCTGCGCAAAGGTAGTCATGAGCCGTGTGATAGTGGCTGGCTTTACCAGCGGGATATCCACCGGCATGACAAAAAAGGCTTCATATCCTGACGAAAGAGCACGCACTCCGGCCTGGACCGATGTAAACATACCCAGGGAATAGTCTGGGTTTTCGACAACTACGACGTTCTGGCCTTTGATAGCTGCCTTTAGCTCCTCGGCCTGATTACCGACCACGACGTAAACTTCGACATCATTATCCAGAAACGTAGCAATCAGGCGGTCAATAAATGTTTCACCGCCGATTGATAGCAGGGGCTTGAATTTCTCCATGCGGTGGGAAAATCCGGCTGCCAGAATCAGCACGGCGAAGGGTTTCATTTCACCCTCCTCGCCCGTTCTTTAATCAACTCAGCTACAATGCTAACCGCAATTTCTTCGGGCGTCTCACTTCCGATGTCTATCCCAATAGGAGAGTGAACACGCTCCAGTTCTTGCTTCTTGATTCCTTCAATCAGCATTGCCTGGTACATGGTATCCCTTTTTGTACGACTGCTTATCATGCCGATGTAGCTTGCCTCGGTTTTCAATGCCTGCTCCAAGACTACCCCATCATACTGGTGCCCCCGTGTCATGATAACAATAAAAGAGTCTTTATCGACTTCCAGTCGCTTAAGTGCCCCGCCGTAATCCTTTATCACATAAATCTGTTCGGCGTCAGGGAAACGTTCTGTATTAGCAAATTCGACCCGGTCATCTATCACTATCACACGAAAACCTACGACGGCAGCCATATGGGCTGTCGGTACAGCAACATGTCCGGCACCGAAGCAATAAAGGGTCTTTAAATTGCGTATCGGGTCCACGACGACATGGGTATTCTCTACCGGTATAATGATTGTACTCGAAATATGGCGCAATTCTGTTTTTATCTTATTAAGCTGGGAGACAGTTAAAGGGGAATACCCGAGCACTTGGCCGTCACGAAATAACAATGAGTGGCCGGAGATACTTATTTCCCCTTTTACATCACTTACATGGGTGAGGAAATAGAAACAGTTGCCAGCTATAGCTTCGTCATGCCAGTACCGGAAGAGTTCAATATTCTCTTTGGCAACCGATATATAGTCCAGCAGGACTACGGCTTTCCCACCACAGATCATACCGGTAGAATCTACCCCGTTGTCGGCGAGGTCGAAGTCCATAAATTTCGACCTGTGTGCAGCAAGAATATCCCTGGCTTCCTGTATAGCCCTAGCTTCAAACAAGCTACCACCAATGGTGCCGTAGCTTTGCCCGTCGTTACTGATCACCATTTTTGCTCCTTGATGCCGGGGAGACGAGCCCTGTACATCCACTACCGATACCAGCACTACAGGGTGGCCGCTCTCGAGTTGCTCAAAGACTACTTTGGGAACAAGTATGTCTGTATTCATGAGTCACCTGTACCTGATTAGCCGCCACTAACCACGGCGAATATTTGTAGTTCGTCGCCAGCTTTGAGAATCCGGTCGAGGCCTTCCTTATCAAGCGTAACCGTTTCGATGTTGTTGATACTTATCACAACACGCAACAGCCCGCCCTCGTCAAACAACCAATTCCTTGACTCCGGATACTGCCTGATAAGGTCATCCAGGCACTGACCGACTGTGCTCCCATTGACTTCGAGATTGCCGGGAATGTCAGAGTATTCCTGTAATAGAGGTCCTACGTTAACCTTTATGCTCATCTAATAAATAAGGCTATGGAGTCCGCAAAGACGTGGACGAATCGCGCTGGCAGCAACGGTAATTTCTCTATGACTTATTCTGTTCTTTTAAACCATTCAGTATAGCCTCAGGCGTCATAGGTAATTCCTTTATTCTTACACCCGTGGCGCTCTGGATGGCGTTAGCTATGGCCGCAAGAGCGCCTACTATTGGAGGCTCACCTACATGTCTTATGCCATAAATTCCACTGTCAGAGCCGACTTCAACGAGCAAGGCGTCTATCATAGGAACATCGGTAGCTGTAGGCATGCGGTAATCCAGCAACGTATCATTTTGTACTTTCCCCTGGTCGAACTGATAGCCCTCCATTAAAGCCCAGCCAATGCCCTGCGTGACGGCGCCCTGTATCTGCCCTTCTACTGACAGTGGATTGACAGCCAGACCGACGTCCTGGGCTACGGCGTAAGAGAGCACCTTGACCTTGCCTGTCTCTTTGTCAATCTCGACATCAGCGGCATGGACAGCGACAGATGGCGCTGGTGGAAGCCCGCCTATCGAGCCCCGCCCGACAACAGGTCCCGCCCCCCGGAATGATATAGAGTACCTTGCCAATGAACCAATAGCGATAGATTTCTCGGCATCCCCCTGAAATATAAGACGCCCGTTGGCAAATTCAAATCCGGAAGCCTCAACCTCAAACCTGGCCGCTGCCAGATGTCTGAGCTGCTCCTTCGCGTCCTGGCAGGCACGATATACAGCCTGGCTCAGGGAATAGATGGTCTGACTGCCCACGGATGGTGATGCCCAGGGGGCCGTATCCGTGTCCCCGACCACCACAGACACAGACTCCATCGGTATGCCAAACTCCTCGGCTACTATCTGGGCGATACTGGTGCGACTCCCCGACACATCGGTAACCCCGACGACCAGCGTAACAGAACCGTCGATATTTATGTGCACATAGGCACCGAAGGTAACGGTGGCACCATGCCAGAAGCCACAGGCCACCCCACGACCCTGGTCATCTCCTTGAAGACTGCCTTTTTCCTTAAGATATTCAGCCATTCTCTCCAGAGTCTCTTTATAACCTACCTTGGGTAAGATTTCGCCACTAGGCGCAGTGTCACCTTCGACAGCTATATTCTGAATACGTAGCTGTAGCGGGTCCATATCCAGGACTCTGGCAATAAGGTCCATCTGGGATTCTACAGCAAAGTGGTTCTGAGGTGTTCCCGGTGCTCTGTAATAAGTCACCGGTACCTTGTTGGTCAGGACATCAAATGCCTCGATTTTCAGGTTAGGAATTTTATAGTGACTAAGGGTATTCCCCCTGGCAAACATAGTGTGAGACATCTCCGGGAAACCACCGGCATCATATATAAGCGAAATCGAGGCAGCTGTAATATAGCCTTCTTTCGTGACTCCCATCTTTATCGTTGTTACCGACCCCGGAGCCGGACGGGCAGCTTTGATTACTTCGTCTCTGGACATCTCCATCCTGACAGGACGTCCAGTTTTCAGGGCTAATAAAGCACAAAGAGGTGCCAACGCCAAAAAACTCTTACCACCGAATGCTCCACCAATCTCCACCGGTACCAGGTTAACCCGGCTGGCCGGTAGGTCCAGAAATGCCGCTATCATCTGGCGTGCCGTAAAAACACCCTGGCTTTGTGTCCATACAATAACCTTGCCACCCATATCCACGCTGGCAACAGCGGCGAACGGTTCGAGATAACCGTGGTGAACTGGCTGAGTACGAAAAGTGTTCTCCAGGATGAGGTCGGCCTCCTTGAAACCAGCCTCCAAATCACCGCGATTGATAACCATATGATAAGCAATATTACTCGGCGTGCTGTCTTCATCGGACGGCGGGCTGGCGATGAAGTTGGTATATAAGTCGGGATAGATGGGTGGTGTTTCGGGCTTCATTGACTCCAGAACGTCCAGTATCGGGGGCAATTCCTCATATTCCACCTCAATGAGATCAACTGCCTTTTCTGCAATCTCGATGCTGGTAGCGGCGACCACCGCCACGGGTTGTCCCGCATAGGTTACCTTTTCCTGAGCAAGATGAGGCATCTCAGCAAGCAGTAACGGGCTTCTGCTTTGATACCCGGGTACATCGGAGGCCGTGATTACAGCCTTCACCCCCTCCAGCGCTTGGGCTTTCGTCACGTCCAGGCGCTGGATGATTGCGTGGGTATGCGGGTTTCTGAGCACCTTACCGTAGAGCATGTCGGGTAGTATTACATCACCGCTATAGACAGCTGTTCCTGTTACCTTATTTAAAGCATCTATCCTGGGAACACGCTTGCCGACAACAGAGTATTTTGCCACGTTAAGCCTCTCTAAGAATTAGTTGCACTCATGATGGCACGAACGATTTTATCATAGCCGGTACACCGGCAAAGGTTACCTGCTATGGCCTGTCTTATTTCCAGTTCGGTCGGATGAGGATTTGAGTCCAGGAAAGCTTTCGCTGTAAGAATGACACCCGGTGTGCAGAAGCCACATTGTACCGCCCCTTCATCAATAAAGGCCTGCTGCAGAGGATGGAGTTTTCCTTGCTGGGATAACCCTTCGATGGTGGTGATTTCTTTCCCCTCGACCTCGATGGCGAAGACCAGGCAGGAGTTGACTGCCTCACCATCCAGGAGGACCGTGCAGGAACCGCAACTCCCGGTGCCACAGCCCTCCTTGGTGCCGGTTAATCTGAGCTCATACCGCAGGATATCCAGAAGGGTACGCCCCGGCTCTACCGTGATCTCATAGTCCTGCCCATTTACTTTTATTTTCATAGACTCTACTCTATTAGCCCAAGCTCGCTACAAGACTCCCGCAGAGTTCTCCGGACTAATACCCTTACTAACTCCCGGCGATATTCAGCCGAGCCGCGTAAATCAGAGATTGGGTTAGCTTCCGCTGCCGCTTTCTCGGCTACCTCTTCAATAATATCCGGCGTTACAGATTTTCCAGTTAGAAACGCCTCAGCACCATGTGCCCGTACTGGTGTCGGGGCCACTGCTCCCAAGGCGATGCGGGCTTCCTTCAACGTTTTATCTTGCGGTGATAAGGTTAAAAAAGAGGCCACACCGACTACAGCAATATCCATCTCCTCCCTGGTGGTATGCCTTATGTAGCAACCCGCCGAATGAGGGGGAGGCGTCGGTACCTCTATTTCCACCATGAGTTCACCATCACCGATAGCGGTCTCACCCGGTGCCACAAAAAAGTCATTCAGGTCAATTGAGCGGGCCCCGTTGCTGGATGCCACGACAGCCCCGGCTCCCAGGCATAGCAACGCAGGTGCCGAATCTGCAGAAGGGGCGGCATTGCAGATATTTCCCGCCATTGTGCCCCGATTTCTCACCTGCGCGGAACCAATGACAGAGCAAGCTTGGGCCAGAATATTGTACCGCTCCAATATTGCGGGAAAGGTCGCTAGTTTATTCAGAGGTACGACTGCGCCGACGTGTAACCCCCCGACTTCGTCCCATTCCAGCCTATTCAGTTCAGGGACTTTTTTTACATCGACGACCAGAGAAGGACGTATTAGCCCTTGTTTCATCTGCAGAATCAGGTCTGTACCACCGGCTAAAACCTTGGCATCGGTACCACTCGTCTTAAGTATATCTAGCGTCTCATCCAGAGAACCGGGGGCTCTATATTCAAACCTGTCAATGGAGCGAATACTGGTCATGGTTACCTCAAAACACAATGCTTAGAAGATTACGAATCAGTTATTATCCCATGATAAATGTTACCCCGACAATCTGCAAGCCTCAAATTCGACGGTGGCCGTTAACTGCCCAGTTATTGATCCAAGGCAGCTGTTTTTCCAGAGCATTTACGCCGGCGAGGTGGGGGAAGGGGAGTATAGCTAACCGCTATATTGACGAATATTCTTCATACTTGGTATACAGGTTCACGGTTCCGGCGGTATCGATGGTACGAAACGACGATTACTGCCGGTCGGAGCACCATAAAGGAAGGGAATGGTATAATATGGGTCGGATTATCCATCCCACGATCCTGAACAAGCGATACGGGAGGAAATGATGGCAGAAAGCGGCAAAGAGAGCATGAACACAGCCAAATCCCCATCGGTCGATCAGCGAGAGCCAAGAAGGCGTCCCGGAATGAACACGAGACGTCATGTCAGGGCTATGGCTGCAGCCTACAAGGCTATGTATTATTGTAGTGGTATTTTTACTGCCGGCCACACGACGGAAAGGATTGAAGCTGATGTGTTTACCGGCGTTTCTCCTGTGTGGGAAAGCCTCTTCCCGGAAATGCCAGCTGAGATAGATGAAAGAAATAAGACTGTAGCGGTAACCTATCTTCCGGATATGCCACCGCGTATCGCTGCTTGGCGACCCGGTCTTGGCTCAACTCAGCTTCCCATTGGCGCTACGCTGGATGCAGTGAAATACCTGCCACGATTACCGGAAGATCTTATTATACCCAACACCGATGACGAGCCGTGGCCTCAGGGAGATAAGGAGGCGGCAGTTACGCTTCCCTCCCCACAGGCTGATGCATTGGAACGTGTTGTGAAGAACGCGTTTGACGGAGAGGTCTATGGTGGAATTACGTGGGGAGTAGTTATCGTTAAGGACGGTAGAATCATTAGTGAACGCTACGATGAAAGTCGTGGCTACGACATTCACACACCCCATCGAACCAATTCAGCGGCCAAAGGCTTTGCCGTATCAGTTGTTGGTGCAGCTGTGAAGCAGGGACTAATGGATATCTATAAAAAGGCACCACTCCCCGAATGGCGTACACCTGGGGATCCCCGACGACAAATCACGACAAATGACCTGTTACACATGTGCAGTGGCCTGTATACCGAACGGGCCGGGAATCCTCAACAAGAACTGTATTTTGGAGGTGTGGCTGCAACTGAACGCTCTGTTGTTAATATCGTTGACTGCATGCCAGGTAAGCGATGGGTCTATGCCGGATCAGACACAATTCTAGCGGTTCGTGCCGTACGTACTGCTATCAGAGATGATGCCCGTTTTCACCTGTTCCCTTTTCAGGAGTTGTTCTGGAAGATTGGGATGACCCGAACAACCACTGAAACCGATTGGAATGGCGACTTCCTGATGTCCGGTCAGGCCTGGAGCACAGCCCGGGACTTTGCCCGGTTCGGCATTCTGTACCTTAATGATGGGGTCTGGAATGGAGAACGGATTCTTCCTGAAGGTTGGTCTAAATATGTTGCTACACCGGCACCCGACCAGCCTAATATGCCAGACGGACGTGGCTACGGGGCTCAATTCTGGCTCTTTGGCCCCGAGCAGGGCTTGCCCGAGGGCGTATACACCGCAGCTGGCGCTCGTGGCCAATATTCTATGATTATTCCCTCAAGGAATGTCGTAATCGTTCGTCGCGGTTTCGATATCATGGACGAACAGGGACAGAGTGGCTTCCGGCTCACCCGTTTTGTATCCGACGTCCTCAAAGCTCTAGAAACACCAGCATGATAAAGACTGACCTCTCGAAACCGTAAGTACTTTCTATCTGTTCAGTTACTGCCTGATATAGAGCTAGTTACACTGAACGGATATCGGGATGTATGTACCTTTACACATACGATTGACCGAGTAGCGAAGTGATAGTTAGCATTATCTCTGCTTGATTGCCTTTACACCGTTTGTATGAGTTTCGACTCACCTTTCTTTTGAAGAAAGTCATTTACAGCTGATTCTATGAGTTCGTGACCTAGTTCAGCGCTACGCATCCTTGACGGTGGTAATCCATCCAGAGCTTCGGCTATCTCTTCACCAGAAATGTCCAGAGCCTGTTCTATGCTCCTGCCCTCGAGCATTTCGCTGACCATAGAAACGGTGGCGATAGTAGTAGCACAGCCAAAGGCTTTGAATTTGGCATCAGTGATAGTATTGTCCTTGACCTTGATATATAGTTCGAGATCAAAGCCATATGATGGATCACCAATATATCCAACACCATCTGGATTTTCAATCACCCCCACGTTTCGCGGATTGCTAAAGTGGTCCATCACTTTCTTACTGAGGAAGAATAGTCCTTTACCTAGACAATACAACATAGGTGTCCAAATTATGCGATAAAACCTGACTCGATTGTCATTCCGGTTAACTGACGAACTACTACGTGGTTCATGGTAGGACTGCCTCTACCTCATCCAGGTATTCGGAGTGGGAAGCGTTCAGCCTGCTCAAGCGTGAGGAAGTTGTTCCTGCAAAAATTAACAAAAGACCTCACGATAATAACTATGAAGAAAGCTA
This sequence comes from Dehalococcoidales bacterium, assembly GCA_020342155.1. Classification (GTDB taxonomy): domain Bacteria; phylum Chloroflexota; class Dehalococcoidia; order Dehalococcoidales; family Fen-1064; genus W589. Next base: position 663 of record CP070842.1, on the reverse strand, counting down.
TGAAGCCGGCATTGTAGTCCATTACCGGGGTGAAGGGAAGTATTATGGGTAACCAATAGATGGGTACATTGTAGGCCCAAAAAGCCAGGCTGGGCAGGGAAGTAATCTTAGGTTTAACGGGACCTTCGCCGCCTACGGTTTCCCTTTGCCAAGCGAACCGCTTGGAGCAATGCAATTCGACAACCGTTCAGTAGACCGCCCCGGCAACTGCTATCCCGATAAACCACGGAAAAGCTGACGTTACATCAGTGGACAAGTAGACAATCCCATAGATCAGAATGGGAATACCTATCAGCAGGGTAAGCCAGTTATTCCAACGTGCGGTTAGGAAAGTTTCCTTTGTCACAAGTGTCCCCCCTTTTTATCTGTAGATTTCTAAGTAACATACCTGATATTGCTACTAGATTCAATCATTATGCTTCACAGTAATGACTACTTTTCCTTGGGCGTGTCCTTTCTCAAGATACCGGATAGCTTCAGCAACCTCACTTAACGGGTAACGTCTGTCTGTAACGGAAATTACTTTACCGGCTTCGATGAGTTCTTTCATAAAGACCAGATCGCCTTTGTTTGGTTTTGCCGATAGAACAACCATTTTCTTACTCCCGGTCATTGACATCCATGGTCCTAGAAGCAAACTTTGGAACATTTGAGCATTAGAAC